>JROS01000007.1 GCA_000769715.1 Desulfobulbus sp. Tol-SR | reverse complement strand
CTGTTGGGCCGAGGTCGGCGGCGGGGCGGGAGGGTTGACGCCGGGGAAGGGGGCATCCTGGTCCCAGCCCGATTCCGGTTGCTCGAGGAGCTTGGTTTTCAGTGAACGGGCGGCATCATCGAGGTCGGAGCGGATCTCGTTGAGCGGGTTGCCTTCTTCTTTGAAGCTCTGCTTCAGGCCTTCGACGGTCTTCTTCAGGTCGAGCAGACCTTTGGCGACCGTGCGGGCGAGATCGGGCAATTTGTCCGGACCGACGACAATCAGGGCGAGGGCCAGAATCAGGATCATCTCGGGCAGGCCGATGCCAAACATACAAAAACCTCTTTTCTGCAGGTACCTGCGAAGAATTGTCAAAATTATGCGATGGCGCAGGAGAGTGGCCGAAAAGCCGGGGCGAATCCTGGGGGGATGGCTGACTCTCTGATGGAACCGATGGGTTCTGGATGCTGATCATGCCTCCCGGCATCAATGGAAATGTACGGTATTTGCCCGGCAGTGTCAACGGCGGAGGCGGTCGATGGCGGCGAAGGCAGGGGACAGGCAGAAATATATGAGGTGAATAACCTTTAAAAACAAATAGTTGGATATAGCGGCGGCAAGAGCTTTCGAGAATTGACATTTTTGATGGAGTTGGCTATATTTACGAGTTTGTCTCATGTGGATTTGACTACAGGCGACCGAGTCTTTTTATTTCTACGAATACATGGAAGGTCCGAGGAGTGTGAGATGGCCAGTGTGGTGGTGGTAGGAACGCAGTGGGGTGATGAAGGGAAGGGGAAGATAGTCGACCTGCTTACCCGGTATTCCGACTATATCGTCCGCTTTCAAGGGGGGAACAATGCCGGCCATACCCTGGTCGTCGACGGACGGCAGTTCATCTTCCACCTTATCCCTTCGGGAATCCTCTATGAGGACAAGATCTGCATGATCGGCAATGGCGTCATCGTCGATCCGGGGGTGCTGCTGGGCGAGATCGACAGCCTGCAGCAGCAGGGGCTGGCGGTCACCCCGAAGCGCCTGATGATCAGCGAGAACGCCCACCTGATCATGCCGTATCACTCCCGGCTCGACCAGGCCAGGGAGGCCTCGATGGCCAAAAAGATCGGCACCACCGGGCGCGGCATCGGCCCGTGCTATATGGACAAGGTCGGTCGGGTCGGCATCAAGGCCGGCGACCTGCTCGATCCGGACCTGTTCCGCGACAAGCTGCAGGCCGCCATCGAGGAGAAGAATTTCCTGATCGCCAAACGCTATGGAGGGGAGCCGGTCAGCTTTGAGGCGATCTATGCCGACTTCATGCGATTCGGCGAGCGGCTGAACCCGTTTGTCGGCAATGTCTCGGTCGAGCTCGATCGGGCGCGGAAGGCGGGGCGCAATATCCTGTTCGAGGGGGCCCAGGGCACCCATCTCGATATCGATCACGGCACCTATCCGTTCGTCACCTCGTCGAACACCGTTGCCGGCAATGCCTGCAACGGCTCCGGCTTCGGTCCGGCCTACATCGATGCGGTGGTCGGGATCATGAAGGCCTATACGACGCGGGTCGGGGAAGGACCTTTTCCGACGGAACTGAGCGATGAGGTCGGCCGCGAACTGCAGGCCAAGGGCCATGAATTCGGGGCGACGACCGGGCGGCCGCGCCGCTGCGGCTGGCTGGACGGGATCGTGGTCAACGATGCGGTCCGTCTCAACGGCCTGACCGGCATCGCCGTGACCAAGCTCGACGTGCTGAGCGGAAGTCCGGTCCTGAAAATCGCCAATGGGTACGACCTGGAGGGGAAAACCTTCACGACCATGCCCTCGAACATCCGTCAGGCGGAGAGGGTCGTCCCGCGCTACGAGGAGATGCCCGGCTGGCAGAAGGATATCTCCGGCGTCCGGCAATTTGAAGACCTGCCCAGCGAGGCGAAAGACTACATCAGACGCATAGAGGATTTTACCGGGACGCCGGCGGTCATCGTGTCCGTCGGCCCCGATCGCAGCGAGACGCTGCTCCTTAAAAACCCATTCGAAAAGTGCTGAAATTCGCTGAGAAGAGTGAGTTCGAAGACGCATTTTTTTGATTGCCACACTACACACAAGGATAGAAGCATATGGCGAGAATCACAGTGGAAGATTGTCTTGAGCAGGTCGGTGACGACAACCGTTTCAATCTGATCCACCTGACAGTCAAACGGATCAAGCAGCACCGGCAGGGGGAACCCTTTCTGGTCGCCGGCAAGAACAAGGAGATTGTCATGACCTTGAGGGAAATCGCCGCCGGCCGGGTGACGATGGCCAATATCGACAATCTCCCCGACACCTCCGTCAAGGAACAGCCGAGGCCTGCGGAAGAAACGGAGCGTAGCGCTGTCGAGTAATGAAGACAATCCTGTCATCGAGTTGATATGAGCACCGATTATTACGAAATCCTTTCCGTCAGCCGCACCGCCAGCGTCGCCGAGATCAAGAAGGCCTATCGCAAACTGGCGATGAAATACCATCCCGATCGCAATCCCGACGACAAGGAGGCGGAGGCCCGATTCAAGGAGTGCACCGAGGCCTATGAAGTCCTCAGCGATGAGAAGAAACGGCAGATCTACGACACCTACGGTCATGACGGGCTGAAAAACAGCGGCTACCGGGGCCCCGGCAATTTCGAGGATGTGTTCTCCAATTTCGGCGACATCTTCGGCGATCTGTTCGGCTTCGGCGGCGGTCGTGGACAGGCGCGACGGGACGGCCCCATTCAGGGCAACGACCTGCGCTACGACCTGTCGGTGACCTTCATGGAGGCGGTGCACGGGGCCTCGAAGGAGGTCGAGCTGACCCGGCGCGATACCTGCTGGACGTGCGATGGCACGGGGGCCAGGCCGGGACATCCGAAAACCACCTGCCCGACCTGCAACGGCAGGGGCCAGGTGATCCGGTCGCAGGGATTCTTTCAGGTCAGCACCACCTGTCCGACCTGTCGGGGCGAGGGCCAACTGATCTCCGACCCGTGCGTCGATTGCGACGGCGTCGGACTGGTCGAGCAGACGAAGAAGGTTGTCATCAAGATCCCGGCCGGCGTCGACACCGGAGCCCGGATGCGTCTGCGCAGCGAGGGCGAGGGCGGACGCCGGGGCGGGCAGGCCGGGGACCTCTACGTCATCATCCACGTCCAGGACCACGAGTTCTTCAAGCGGGACGGCGATACCGTCTATTGTCGTCTGCCGGTTTCGATGGTCAAGGCCGCCCTGGGGACGACCGTCGAAGTGCCGACCATCCACGGCAAAAGAAAACTCGATATCCCGGCCGGCAGCCAGTCGGGAGATATCTTCACCCTGCGCAAGGAAGGGGTTCCGAGCCTGCGCGGACACGGTCGGGGGGACATGATTGTCGAACTGCAGGTCCAGACGCCGACCAATCTCTGCGAGGAACAGAAAGAGGCCCTGCGCAATTTCGACAAGCTGTGCGAACAACACGGCCAGCACGTCGAACAGGAAGGGTTTTTTACCCGACTTTTCAACGAGGTCCTGGGAAAATAATTGGGACGGACAGGATATGGCACAGCGGAAAGAACCTGAATTCACTCATTTCGATGCCCAGGGCAATGCCCGGATGGTCGATGTCAGCGGCAAGGCGGAGAGTATGCGGGTGGCCGAGGCCACCGGTACCATCAGGATGAGCAGTGAGGCCTATGGCCTGGTCAAAACGGGATCGATGGCCAAGGGGGATGTGCTCGGCGTGGCGCGGATCGCCGGGATACTGGCGGCCAAAAAGGTCCACGAACTGATCCCCCTCACCCACCCCCTGCTCATAACCAGCAGCAATGTTGACTTTGCTTTCCAAGACGATCAAAATTTGATACATATCAGAGCAACAATCGGAATCTGCGGCAAGACGGGCGTCGAGATGGAGGCCCTGACAGCCGTATCGGTTGCGGCCTTGACGATATACGACATGTGCAAGGCCGTCGACAAGTCGATGGTCATCAGCGATATCTGTCTGGTGAAGAAAACCGGTGGCAAGAGCGGAACATACATTCGCGGGGAACATCGCGGGTAGTTTTCGCACCAATATATGTACTCAAGGAGAAGTTGATGGAGAAAGAGCAGCTCGAAAAATTCAGAATCCAGCTCTTACAGAAACGTGAGGAGATTCTTGACGAAGCCGGCAAGACGCTGTCGGAAATGACCGACCAGACGACGAATATACCTGATCCCAATGATCGTGCCACTGTCGAGTCCGGCAGGAGTTTCGAACTGCGCATCCGTGATCGGGAAAGACGCCTGTTATCCAAGATCGACGAGGCCCTGGGCAGGATCGAAGACGATAAATACGGCATTTGCGAAGGATGCGGCGAGGAGATCGGGATCAAGCGGCTCGAGGCTCGTCCGGTGACCACCCTCTGTATCGACTGCAAAACCCTGCAGGAAACGAAAGAAAAGGCGCAGGGGCAGGGTTGAACCATGCCTGAGCTGCGCAGGGACCCGGTCCTCGGCCGTTGGATCATCATTTCCAGGGAGAGGAGAAAGCGGCCGAGTGATTTCGCGATCGAGAGCCAGACGTCTCTCGGTGGATTCTGCCCGCTCTGTCCCGGCAACGAAAAGACGACGCCGCCGGAGGTGCTGGCCTACAGGCTCGGCGGCGACTCCACCCCGAACAAGCCGGGCTGGCAGGTGAGGGTCGTGCCCAATAAATATCCGGCGCTGGTCATCGAGGGCGATCTCAGCAAGGAAGGGGAAGGGCTGTACGACCGGATGAACGGTATCGGGGCCCATGAGGTCATCGTTGAAAGCCCGAATCATGACGAAAGTCTGACCCGGATGCCGCCCGACAAGATTTTTTTCGTCTTCAAGGCCTTCAAGGAGCGGATTGTCGACCTCGAGAAGGACCCGCGGTTCAGGTATGTCATGGTCTTCAAGAATTACGGCCGGGCTGCCGGGGCCTCCCTGGAACATTCGCACTCGCAGCTGATCGCCCTGCCGATACTGCCGCGGATGATCGTCTCGGAGCTGGCGGGAGCGCTCTCCTACTTCCAGTACAAGGAACGCTGCGTGTTCTGCGATATCATCCGCCAGGAGATGCAGCAGAATGTCAGGGTGGTGTGCCAGAACGAGCATTTCATCACCATTACCCCATTCGCCCCCCGGACCCCGTTCGAGATGTGGGTGCTGCCGAAGCAGCATTCCTCGGCGTACAACAAGCTTGACGATTTCCATCTCCTCTCCCTGTCCTCGCAGTTCTCCGAGACCCTGCGGCGGCTGAATGCCTGCATTCCCAATGTCCCCTATAACTTTGTCCTGCATACCGAGCCCCTCCGGTTCGGCAGTGCGGAGCATTTTCACTGGCATTTCGAGATTGTCCCCAAATTGACATCCATCGCCGGGTTTGAATGGGGTTCCGGTTTTTACATCAATCCCATGCCACCTGAGGAGGCGGCCGAGTATTTGCGCGAGTCGCTCTAAATGTTAAAAGGAGAAGGATGTGAAAAAGATACTGCTGGTCGATGACGATGCGAGCATCCAGCTTCTGTACCGTGAAGAGTTTGTGGACGCCGGATACGAGGTAATCTGCGCCTACAATGGCGACGAGGCCATCGAGAAATTCAAGAATGACACGCCGGACCTCGTGGTCCTGGACATCCAGATGCCGGGACTGAACGGCATCGAGGTGCTGCGGCAGTTGAAGATGCAGAACGCCGCTATCCCGATCATCCTCAGCAGTGCCTACCACGAATACAAGCAGGATCTGGGCGCATGGGCCTCCGAAGAGTATGTGGTCAAGTCGCCCGACATCGGCGAACTGCTCAAGGTAGTACGGAAATACCTCGGCGATTGAAGGATGGATGTGACCAAATATGGGCGATGACATGGGCGGCAGCGGTTGTCTGTCGCCTGATCAAGGATGCGGATGCACACGCAGGAATCTCGGATGAAGGATATCCAGAATCAGACCGACCATCGGCGGATCAATATCAAGAAGGTCGGCGTCAAGACCATCTCCTATCCGGTGACCGTTCTCGACAAGGCGAAGAACCGCCAGAACACGATCGCCACCGTCAACATGTACGTGAATCTGCCGCACCGGTTCAAGGGCACGCACATGAGCCGTTTCGTCGAGATCCTCAACCAGTTTCACGGGGAGATCGGCATGAAGAGCTTCCACCAGATCATGGCCAGGATGAAGGAGCGGCTCGATGCCGAGGCCTCGCACCTCGAGATGACCTTCCTTTATTTTCTGGCCAAGGAACGGAAGCCCGATTCGCTCAACCTCTGTCATTATCGCTGTTCGTTCATCGGCTCCTTCGAGCAGGATCCCGATCTGCAGCTGAAGGTCGAGATACCGGTGATCCTGCCGCTGATCAGGCGCAAAACAAGCGGGCTGCCCCGATCGATGGGACAGTGGGGCAGGGCCGAGGTGACGGTCAGGCTCAACAGCTTCATCTGGATCGAGGACCTGATTCTCCATATCGAGCGCGCCATCGGCGATCAGCCGCGGCAATCCGCCGGCAATGGTCCGGAGATGCTGTCGGTCGAGACCCTGACGCGCAGGATTGCCGAATGCCTGTCGCAGCTTGCCGGTGTCGGGTGGTTTTCGCTGCGGGTCGAGAATCTGGGCAACGAGTATTCGACCTTCGCTACCCTCGAAGCGACCGTATAACCCCATGCTGTTCCATTGCCAGCCGATACCCTTACCCTCATAACGACTATTTATGCGCGATTTACTATTTGAAATTGGAACCGAAGAGCTGCCGGCGGGGTTCATCGAGCCGGCCCTGAGCCAGTTGCGCGACAATTTTGTCAGGAAGGCCGAGGCCCTCAACCTTGTCCACGGCGATGTCATGGTCAAGGGCACCCCGCGACGGCTGGCCCTGATCGTCCTTGGCCTGGCCGAGCGGCAGCAGGATAGCCGCGAAGAACTGCTCGGCCCGTCGAAGGCGGCGGCCTTCGACCGGGATGGCCGACCGACCCGGGCCGTCGAAGGCTTCGCCCGCTCGAAGGGGGTGAAGGTGGCGGACCTGCAGGTGGTGGAAACCCCGAAGGGCGCGTACCTGATGCTTGTCCGGGAGGTGGCCGGGAGGCCGACCGCGGATCTGCTGCCTGAACTGCTGCTGCAGTTGATCATCGAGATGTCCTTTGCCAAGTCGATGCGCTGGGGCAGCAATGTCCATCCCTTCGCCCGGCCGATCCAGTGGCTGACCGCCCTGTTCGGCGGCGAGGTGATCACCCTCGAGCACGAGGGGATCGTCTCGTCGGCGATGAGCCGCGGCCATCGCTTCATGGCCCATCATTCCTTCACGGTGACCGGGGCCGCCGCCTATGTGGAGCAGTTGCGCGAGCACCATGTCCTGGTCGATCCGGCCGAACGGCGGCAGGCGGTGCTGCGGGAGATCGAGGAAGCGGTGAAGACCTTCGCCGGTGCGGGCGATGCCCGGGTTGCCGTCGACGAGGAACTGGTCGATACGGTCACCAATCTGGTCGAATATCCGTTCGGGATCTGCGGCAGTTTCGAGGACAGATTCCTCCAGGTGCCGGCCGAGGTGCTGATCACCTCGATGCGGGAGCACCAGAAATACTTCCCGGTGGTCGATGCCGCGGGGCGGCTGCTGCCTGGTTTCGTCGCCGTCAACAACACCCGGGTCGACAACCCCGATGTCAGCCGCAAAGGGCACCAGCGGGTGCTGCGGGCACGGTTGTCGGATGCCCTGTTCTTTTTCAACACCGACCGGGAAACCACGCTTGAAGCGCGCCGGAACCAGCTCGGCGGGATCGTCTTTCAGGCCAGGCTGGGAACGATGCTGGAAAAGACCGAGCGGGTGGTCAAACTGACGCGGATGCTGTGCGAGATCCTCCGGCCGGACCTGACGGCCTCCGCCTGCCGTGCCGCCAGCCTCTGCAAGGCCGACCTGCTGACCAGCATGGTCGGTGAATTCCCTTCCCTCCAGGGAATCATGGGGCGGGTCTATGCCCAGCGTGACGGCGAACCGGAGGCGGTGGCGATGGCGATCCAGGAACACTATATGCCGAAACGGGCCGGGGCGGAATTGCCGGCCTCGGACGTCGGGGCGATCCTCGGCCTGGCCGACCGGATCGACACCATCGCCGGCTGCTTCGGCATCGGCCAGGTGCCGACCGGTACTGCCGACCCCTTCGGCCTGCGGCGCCTGTCCCTGGCGGTTCTCAATATCATCGCCGCCAAAGGCTACCGCCTGTCGCTGCAGGAGGTGGTGCACAAGGCGCTGGCCCTGTACGGCGACAAGGTTGATGCCGGTGCCGCAACGGTGAAGGCGGTGATGGCCTTCATCGAGGGCCGGTTCGTCAACGACTGCGCCGCCAAGGGGATGGATGTCGAGGCCGTCGATGCGGTGGTTTCAGTCGGTTTCGATGACGTGATCGACAGCCTGGAGCGGATCGATGCCTTCCGCCAGATTCGCTCGGAAGATGCCTTCACTGTCCTGGCCGCCTCCTACAAACGAATCCGCAACATCCTGAAAGACAACGGCGATACCCGGGTCGATCCATCGATCCTCCAGGCCGGGGCGGAGAAGGAACTGCATGCTGCTTATCTGCAGGTACGGGAGAGGGTTGAGACGAGGCTTGCCGGTCGTGACTACCTTGGCGCCCTGAAGGTGCTGCTCGATCTGAAACAACCGGTCGACCGGTTCTTTGACGATGTCATGGTCATGACCGATGACCTCGATATCCGCAGGAACAGGCTCAATCTTCTGACCGCGATCGGCGAGTTGATCCTGCAGATCGGCGATATCTCGAAGATGCAGGAGGGCTAAGCCGTCGTCAAACAATAACCGTTACACAGAAATACCTTTCCGGCATAAGGGGCCGTAACGAAATGGTGAAAAATGTAACGGTTATTTCGTAACGGCCCCTAAGTCCTTCTATTTCGCAACGAAGAGAAAATCTCGCTGTTCCCAGCAGGAGATCTCTGCACGGCCGGTTTGAGATCTCTCCCTTTGGTCGAGATGACGGCGGGGTAGGTCGCGATGGCTTCCTTTCGTGTTCTTTCGAGCGTCAGCATGAAAACCCGTTGTTTGTGGCAGGAGATCTCTCCCTTTGGTCGAGATGACAGCGGGGTAGGTCGCGATGCCTTCCTCCCTTGTCATTTCGAGCGATAGCGAGAAATCTTGTTGTTCCTGACAGAAGATCTCTCCCTACGGTCGAGATGACAGGGCTGGAAAAGGCCGAAATGACAGGGGAGGCAGACATTCATACTGCAAGAGGATCAGAGGCAACAAAAAAGGCTTCCCGGGGAACACCCCGGGAAGCCTTTTCGCGTTTTGATGGCCGTTACGTTTGGATTACTTTTTGTGGCAGGTGGCACACTTGTCGATGTTTTTCGCCTTCAAGGCCGGGTCCTTCTTGACCATTTCCTTGTGGCACTCGACGCAGTTGCCGTGACCGGCGCCTTTGAGAGTATCGAGCTTCAGAGCGCCTTTGGTCTTGCCGGCAAGTTTTTCCGGGTTGTGGCAGGTCTCGCATTTCTCGATCTTCATCCCCTCGGTATAGGGAACCTGCTTGCCATCCTGCATGCCATGATGGCATTCGGCGCATTTGAGGGTTTCCTGATGCTTCTTGTGGGGGAAGGTAGCCGGTTTCGGTTTGGCGCTGCCGGTGGCCGTCAAGGTGATGGTTTCCGGTCCGGTGTCCGCGGCCAAACTGGTAAATGCAAGACCGCACAAGAGAAATGCCAGAGCTGTTCCGCACGTCAATGCCTTTCTGATCATAAGCTTCACCCTTTCAGTTGATATGGAAAAAATTCCGGCAACACCATATTGCCACTCGCCTATTTGTACTTTTTTTCCCGTTGGTTGTCAAATGCCCAGTGCGGTTATACGGCCACTGGACCTCGAGCGCAGGCGGATCTCAACCCGATCCGTAACTGTGCAGACCGGAAAGCCAAAAATTGACTCCATAGTAGGTGAATATGACCGAGACGAGGCCGAGAATCGCCAGCCAGGCCAGCGGTTTTCCCGTCCACCCTCCGGTATAGCGGGAGTGCAGGGTAATGGCGTAGATGAACCAGGTGATGAGTGACCATGTCTCCTTCGGGTCCCAGCTCCAGTAGGTCCCCCAGGCCGAATTGGCCCACACGGCCCCGGTGATGATCCCGGCGGTAAGCCAGATGAAGCCGAAGAGCATCGATTTGTAGATAAGATCCTCGACGAGGTCGGGTGCAGGGATGGCGGCAAGAAACTGACCCCCGTCTTTTTTCTCCGCCCCGCCCTTCGAGACCTTGAGGAGAAACATCGCTCCGAGGCCGGCAGCCACGGTGAAGGCGGCGTAACCGACGAAACAGGTGATGACGTGGGCGATCAGCCAGTTCGATTGCAGTGCCGGGATCAGCGGCGAGATCTCTTTCGAGATACCGGTTGAAAACGAGGCATAGGCCATCGCCAGAAAGGCGAAGGGAAGAGCGAACAGGCCGAGAATCCGGGTCTTGAATTTCCACTCCATCAGCAGGTAGATCAGGGCAATGGACCAGGAGAAAAAGACGACGGATTCGTACATGTTGGTCAGCGGTGCATGGCCGATGTCCATGGCGTACGATTCGTACCACCGCAGACCGATGCCGGCGGTCTGGATGGCCAGGGCGAGGACGGTGACGGCAATGGCGAAGGGATAGACACGGTATGCCTTGAAGACAAAGATATAGACGAAACACAGTGTCGCGAACAGATAGGTGAACGTTGTGATGCCGAGAAGGAGTGAGCTTGTCATGAGTTTCTCCGTGTGATCCGCGGACGCCAGCGACGTGAGATCAATTCCGGCAAGCCGGTAAAGGTGTTATGGGTGAGTTGTCTGCATGGGTCGATGTCATTGCTGCATACCTCGCAACCGATCGGCCAGTTTGGCAAAGGATCGGGCAAAACCGGTCTGGTTTTTGTTGCTGCCGCCGGCGAGCACGATGCCGGTCCCGGCATCGCCCTTTCCGGGGCGGAGGAGGAGCCAGAGGCGCTGGTGTGAAACGAAGAACGAAACATAGAGCCCGATCAGCATCAGGCTGCAACCGAGATAGACCAGCCAGACCCCCGGGTCCTTCGCCACCTGCAGCCCGGTTGCAAACATCTGCTTGGCCGAAACGGCGACGGTCTTGTCGCCTGAGGGAATGGATGCGTCCTTGCCGTTGTCCACCCAGAACGTCGACGCCGGCAGATCTCCGTGTTTCATCCAGATCTTGATCCGTGTGACGCTGTCACCCGTTCCCTCGGCATTGACGATGCCGAAGCGGATGTTTTTCTCGGGCCATTCCATTTCCTGCTGGTAGGGGATGGTGAAAATCTTGCCGGTCTTGTCGGGCTGAATGACGATCGAGACGATGAAATTCTGGTAGGCCTGGTAACTTGATTGATAAAAAGTGATCCCTTTGTAAGTCAGCGGTTTGTTGACCTCGATCATCTTTTTCAATATATCCTTGCCGTTCTCCCGGACGGTCAGAACCGAGGCGTATTCCTTCGGCATCCCGTTCGGATAATAGTCGATCGAAAACGAGTTGCAGAGGACCTCGAATCCGAGATCGATCGGCTCGGAGGAGTCGGAAGCGAATATCCTCGTCGTGCTCTCCCCCTCCGGCAGCATCACGGTACCTTTGAAACCGAGGAAGCTGCCGATGATCGCCCCGATGAAAATGATCAGTATCGAGAGGTGGACGACGTACACGCCCAGTCGCGACCATGCGCCCTTGCCGGCAAAGAGAAGGGTGCCGGTCTCGATTTCACGGGATGCCGACTTCCATCCTGCCTTTGCCAGCGCGGTGCTCAATTGGGCGGCACTCTCGCCGAGCGGCGAAGAGAGCGACCACTCCTGACGCAGGGTCATGCCCTGGAGCCGGTCAGAGTGTATCGCCAGCTGGTCCGAGGTCATGAGGCGCCAGGTGGTGGGAAAGCGATCGATGCTGCAGATGATCAGGTTGGCGCACAGCAGCCCGAGAAGGATGAGGAACCACCACGAACCGTACATGTCGGGGATGTCGAGCACCTGAAAAAACTGGGCCGTTGCCGGTCCGTATTTATCGACATACCAGGAATCCGGTTTGTTCTGAGGGATGACGGTTCCGATGATCGAGGTCAACGCCAGGGAACAGAGGGTGAAAATGGCCAGCCTGACAGAGGAGAAAAATTCCCAGGCCTGATTGGTGTGTTTCATGGATGCGTGCTGTTTGTAGGAATAATTCTTACGGATGAGAGCAACCTGCTACCATGCATGACGGCAGAATGCAATCGAAAAAGGAAGGAATGTTGACTGCTTCGCTCATTGATTCGCTTGATGGAGCTGAACATTCTACTTCCGAACACCAGTATAATCACGTTTCCTCATTCCGCTGAAAAAAGTGGAGGCCATACAATACCAATGTGATCGCGCAACCGACAGTCTCCATCTCCACAATCGCCGAAAGCCCCTTGGTACAATGAACAGCCGCTGCCATTCCGGGATGCGGCCTCGGGAGCACGCGGGGTAGGGCAGAGGACGGCGTCGTATCGTGGCACCCCCTGCTCCATCTTTACATGCTGGAGGAAATTTCCTGATAATGTCGTTCCCGGACGGAGGCCGGCTGAGACAGAAATGCATCGATGGTTTCGAGCATTGACGGTCTGTCCTGCGGCAGCGTCCCCCTGACGCTGATGTAATTGTTGGCATGATCGCAGGTGAGAAACGGTCCTTCGACAGTGAGATGCCGGAGCAGAAGCTGCAATTCCAGAACCGTGCCTTCCGCCGTCTGCGGAGTGAAGTTGCCGGATTCAATTTCGGGTTCGATCCGCCCTTCTCTCGGCCAGCCCGCCGCCTCCCTGATCATCCTGGCGCTCTGCCCTTTGCGCTGGTAGCGGAGGATCTCGTCGCTGCCGGATTCGAGGCCGAGATGGATACGGTTCAAACCAGCCGCTGCGAGCTGCAGGACCCCATCTCTCCCTATTTTTTTGAGGGTCGATGCCCGTGCATAGGCGGTGAGACGCCGGAGCGGGAACATCTGATGGAGGTGCCTGGAAAGTTCGGCTATTGTCGCTACCCCTGCCTGCAGCGGGTCGGCATCGCCGAGGAAGAGCGTTTCGGTCTCGGGGCGGTGGTGGTGCAGAAAGGCGACATCGGCAAGGACCTCCCGGAGTGGGCGAATGGAGAAAGCGGGTTCGCCAAGGTGCGGATAGATGCCGCAGAACCGGCAGCGATTCCAGCCGCAACCCCGGGTGACGCGGATCAGGCCGCTGCGCCATTCGCTCGGGGGGCGGATGAGTGGTTGTTCGAAAGCCACGTATGGTTGTATCAAAGGTATTGAAAATGACGGCGGAAACCGTCAGAGACGGCGTAGCCGGTGAAGAAAAACCGCCCGGGGACAACGAACAGCCCCGGCCCTTGGTTATCCTGACATCATGGAATCATCGAAATATATTGCTATTCTCTGAAAAAGAAAGTAAAAGAACTGATTTTGAAATGGTTGTTCCGAGATACTTTTAAAAATCGTCTCTCTGTCACGTATATGGTTTGCGGCAAGGCGGGATGAGATAGAAGGAGAGTGAAAATGGCTAAGGTATGTCAGATTTGTGGAAAAGGGCCGGAAACCGGAAACAATGTCTCACACGCACATAACAAGACCAGGCGCCGTTGGCTGCCGAACCTGAAACGGGTCCGGGCGGTGACGGTAAATGGCGGCACCCAGAGGGTCAGGATCTGTACCCGGTGTCTTCGATCGGGAGCCATAATCAAACCGGCATGATCGAAATTTCATATGCAACAGCAATGAAGGCGAGTGGGAGATTCCAACTCGCCTTTTTCTTTGGAGAAAGGTTCAAATGAGCGAAGAGCAGATCAAATTTCTCAATTTTGATGAGGCGATGAAGATCGTTGCCGCCATCCAGGAAGAGGAAGACCTCGGTAATCCCGATAAACGGGTCCTCACCGTCTATAACCACGATGACCGCGAAATATGCTGGTTTGATTACGACGAACTGATCCAGGCCGTCGGACCCGTACCGAAAGATCAGTTGAAGGAATCCGTGCAGAACTACATCCTCAACCATATCCCTGAATGGGCCTTGGATATCTGATTTTTTCCCTCCTCTGCAACCAACGGTCGGGGTGTGGGGTGGCTGTCACTGCCTCTCCCCCTGGCGTCCGGTCTAGCCTCACACGCATTACTGTTCATCAACATCCGGGCTTCTCCCGGCACGGCAGAATTTTTGAATCCTCCCTTAACCGACACACCACCTCGGCAGGTGAGAACCTTCCTCCGGCCTCAACGGGAAGCCAGCCACTGCTCGAGTGGTTCGGGGAAGATGGCGCAATGGGAAGACGGATCAAGGTCATTCCGCAGGCGTATCTCCTTTCCATGCTGGATCACCGAAACCGGGCGATCGGCGGAGACGACGACGATGATGGTGCGGGGGTGCTCCGTCGAGAACCTCAGGGCCGAATTGTAACGCGCTCCCCGCGCCCGGTCTTCTCCGGGGATGCTGTGGCCGTCGAGGAGGCAGGCGAAGGCGTGGAGCTGCAGATCCGCCCTGAGATGGAGGGCGCCGTCGACCTTCGACAGGGCGCAGGCCAGATCCAACTGGTTCGGCAGCCGCAGATCGATCGGGGGAATCATGTCCTGCCCCGAAATCACCGATTTTTCATCAGCGAGATCGATGACGAGGGCGCAGCCGAACATCTTGTTCTGGGCGCTGTGCACGATCGAGACGATGGCCTGGAAGAGCGAATTCCGGGTACTGGTATCGAGATCGTAATCGAGCAAGGCCTCTTCGACCTCGAACAGCTTGGCCCGGTGGGTGTTGGAGGAGTAGCTGCCGTCGCTGAAACTGCAGATCTTTTCGCGGTTGAGGGAGAGAAACCCGATCTTTCCCTGGAATTCGGCGGTGAGGTGAAACTCCGGCAGAATGCCCTCGGAGATACCGATGATGCTGACGCCATCAGAAATCAGTTTCCGGTCCGAATATTCGACCGCCTGCAGCAGCTTCCTGACATGCTTGAAGTGGTTGACCCTGGGGCGTTCGTCGACCCTGAAACGGGCGAGAAATTCAATGCCGCCGAGAAAGCGCGGTTCGATGAACAGGATTTTGCCGTGCGGTCTGACGCTTTCCTCATGGGTTTTCGATACCCCGAGCACCGAGTCGAGGATATGGTAGATATCGATTCTGGTATCGAGTCCCAGATTGAGGTTGATCATGTCGACGATATAATCGTGCACGGCATGCGTGGCGTACTCCCGGAGAAAGTTGCCGGAGATGCCGGTATAGAGGATCCGTTCGTCGGCGACGTCGTGAGAGAAGCGCAGGACGGCATGTTCGAGCCACCGTTCGGTGGGCCCGATCGAACACATGTCCGGGTGATGTTCGGTGAACCACATCTGGTAGAATACCGAACCGGATTTGCCGCCGCAGGAGATGCGTCCGTCGAGATGCAGGCTCGGCACCGGATCGATGAGGTTGAAGGAATTGCGATTGAAGATGAAATTGCCCTGGCAACGCCAGTCGCTGCTGTTGAGATAGATCTCCTTGAGCTTCGGTTCGTAGCCGTTCAGCAGGTTCTGGGGGTCGAGGATGAGGAGCTCGCGGTCGGGGGCAAGACAGTAGATGACGGCCACCCTGCTCTCGCCGGAAAAACGGGTCAGGCCTTCCCGGGTGCCGGAGAGGGTATCGGTGATGCACCTGCGTATGAAGGTTTTTTCCTGGAGTGTTTTCATCCCGGTCAGCGGCTTGACAAGCGGTCGGTTGTTCTTGCTGGGGATAATAACACATATGCAACACTTTGATATACGAAAATAACGTTGATATCGGGGAGGATTCTCGGCCTGTCCGCTGCAGTCATCCCGCCGATCGCCAGGGAGAAGGGATCCTGCCGGCCGGTGCTGCCGTGCCGGCAGGATCCCTCGCGGAATTCAAACGGAGGAGTCACTCGAAGACGAATCGATTCTTACCATCTGGCATGGTGATCACGCCGGCCGTAGCGGTAACCGTCATCCCTCCAGCCCCCACGGTCCCTCCAGCCTCCTCGGTCCCTGCAGACGGTGGTCGTTTCCTCCCGATACCGGCCATGGCGCTCACTCACGACGACCGTCTCCCGACAGACTTCCACCGGCCGGTAATGATGACGTCGCGGCGGCGGAGGCGGGGCGACAACCATATGCACCCGCGGCGGCGGTTCATAGACGACGTGGACCGGCGGCGGGGGAGGAGCGTAGACGACTGGACGCGGCGGCGGTGGGCTGTAGACGACGGGCTGCGGGGGAGGATAATGGCCGCCGTAGCCCTTGTCCATTTCGTTGCCGGCAATATAGCCGAGCATGCCGCCGACGGCCGTCCCGATGAGCGTTCCCTCGGTATCGCGACCGATCGCCTGGCCGACGAGGGCACCGCCCCCTGCCCCCAGCACCAGGCCATCGATCCCGTTGCTCCCGGCCATCGCTGTTCCTGTTACCACCGATCCTGCCAGAGCTGCTGCCACGACCGCCATCTTCAGTCTTTTCATTGTATGATCCTCCTTGGTTGAGATGTTCAATTGAGATACTGCCTTTGCCTCCCTTATAGATTTGGGCGAAAAAGAAAAATAGAGGACATCAGGGTGAATCGGGGTGGAGATGGCCATATATCAAGGCCATGTCGGGTCGATGTCTGGTCCATGAAAGATGGAAAAACAACAGGATATGGATGCGTGGCAATCGGGAAGGGAGCTGTGGACAATGATCGGAAAAGAATGGATGGCGAACGTTTCGCAACAACAAGATGCAGTTTTTGTCGCAGGGATCCATCAATTTTTGTTGCCTTGATCGACCTGTGGTTCTAGGGTGTACCGCCTTGCGGCGCATTCTGAACCTGTACGGTGTCATCGCGAGTGGTCGGCGCAGTGATTTTTCAAGATACAAGGACAATTATGGCGGTGATCGTTGTCAGTGCATGTCTCCTCGGGCATCCGGTGCGGTACGACGGTTCCGCCCTCAAGCCGGATAGTTCATGGCTTGGGGGGGGTGGCCGGGAAGCACACCCTGTGTCCATTTTGCCCGGAAGCGGAGGCTGGCCTCCCTACTCCCAGAATCTGTGCTGAAATCATCGGCGGTGATGGACACGACGTTCTGCATGGGAAGGCGGAGGTGGTGGATGCGGAAGGAAACTTGCTCACCGCTGTTTTTTTGTTGGCGGCGGGTAAAGTCCTTGACTTCTGCCGTTACCATAGAGCTGACGTGGCGATATTGGCTGAGAAAAGCCCCTCATCCGGCAGCACCAGTATCTATGACGGTACCTTTTGCGGCAGGCGGAAGAAGGGGGTTGGCGTGACGGCGGCGTTGCTGATCGAATCCGGGATCGCAGTGTTCAGCCGGCATCAGCTTGCCGATATCGCATCCATTTCCCCCGTGGTACTGACGGGTCCGAACAATACCCGTCCTGGCCGATGACCAACTGCAGGCGGCCCTGAAGCGGCTGCATTTCCCACCCAATCATGAATTCTGGACGACTCTTCGGACTGGCAGACTCCCCGTATCTCCTTCTGATCCTGGCCGTTTTCTTCTGGGCCGGCAATTTCATCGTCGGTCGGGCGGTACGGGCCGATGTCCCGACGATCGCCCTGGCCTTCTGGCGCTGGTTTATCGCCTCGATCCTGGTGACGATCCTGGCCTGGCGCCACCTCCCGGCTGATCTGACGCAGCTGCGCCGCGGCTGGCTCGCCGTCCTGCTGCTGGCGATCGCCGGGATCGCCTCGTTCAACACCCTGCTCTACATCGGTCTCCAGTACACCATCGCGGTCAATGCCCTGCTGATGCAGTCGTTGATGCCGGTGTTGATCGTCGGCCTGTCCTTTCTCTATTTCCGGGAACGGATCAGTGTCGTCCAGGCCGGCGGGGTGGCCGTGTCGCTGGCCGGCGCCGTGGTGATCATCGGTCAGGGCAGTCTCGATACGCTGCTGTCGCTGTCGATCAATCGCGGCGACATCCTGGTGTTGATCGCCGTGGTCGGCTATGCCGGGTATTCGATCGGCCTGCGGAAGCGGCCGGCTGTTCACCCGCTCAGTTTCGTCACCGCCACCTTCATCGTCGGCGATCTGCTGCTGCTGCCGTTCCATGTCTGGGAGTCGCAGGCCGGCCACCGCCTCCACATCGACGCCGCGACGGTCATGGCGGTAGGCTACGTTGCAATTTTCCCGTCCATTGTTTCGTATCTCTGTTTCAATCGGGGGGTGGAGTTGGTCGGGGCGAACCGGGCCGGGATGTTCATCCACCTCCTGCCGGTCTTCGGCAGCGTCATGGCGATCGTCTTTCTCGGGGAGGCCCTGCAGTGGTACCACGCCGGCGGGATCGTCCTGATCGCCTCGGGGATCTTCATGGCGACTCGCCGCGGGCGTTGAGCCGCCCGGGCACGGCGTCGCCGCGATGACCGGTTGGGGCTATCTGCCGGATGAACGCCGGCCGGCGGGAGCGGCCAGTATGTCGTTCGCTCCGGCGAGAAGCTGTCGGGTAAACAAGTCGAGGATCTCCGAGCGCAGGTTCCAGCAGTGCCAGAAGAGGGCCACTCTGACACGTTGCCCCGGCGCCAGATCCACCAGGTCTCCCTTTTCCAGCAGGGTCGCGGCCTGCTGGTGCGGCAGCACGCCGTAACAGAGACCGCTTTTGACGAAATCGCTAAACGATGCGGTCGAGGGGATGAAAAAGGTCGGGCTGGAAGCCGGGATGACCTTGAAAATCCGACCAAAGATGAGGTCGTTGAGGCCGTCCTTGCGGTTGAAGCGGATGGCCGGGGCCCGTTCGGCGGCGGCTGCGGTCAAGCCGTGCGGGAACCAGCTGCGTTGGAAGGCAGGGGTACAGCAGAGCAGGTATTCCATGACCCCGACGCTGCTGACCCGGCAGCCCTGCAGCGGGCTACTGCGGGTGGTGATGCAGCCGAGGACCTTCCCTTGCTGGAGCAGCCGATCGGTCTGGTCCTGGTCGTCGACCTGGAGTTCGAGGACCACCCGCCGATCTGCCAGGAACGGTTGTATCGCCTGCAGGAACCACACCGCCAGACTATCGGCATTGATACCGATGGCCAGGGTGATGAACCCGTCCCGGTTTCCTTGCGCCGATCGTGCCAGCAGATCCTCTTCCAGGTGCCGCACCTGAACAAAGTGATTGAGCAGCGAAACCCCGGCCTCGGTCGGTCGCGGAGGATTGGTGCGCTGCAGCAGGATTTGCCCGTGGAGTTCCTCGAGCTGTTTGATCCGCTGGGACACCGCCGACTGGGTGATGCAGAGACGGCGGGCAGCCTTCTCAAACCCCTTTTCTTCCAATACGACGGCAAAGGCCTCGACCAGTCTGTAATCCAGCATATATAAGGACAGCTTATCGAATATTAAAAAGATGAATTGTACTTTTACTGTCTGATGTACGATATTCTCCCTCGATTCAACAAGGGAGATGCCATGATTGCTTCATATATTCAGGGAATGGCTGTCGGGGCGGGGTTGATCATCGCCATCGGCGCCCAGAATGCCTTCGTCCTGTCGCAGGGGATTCGCCGGCAGCATCACTGGCTGGTGGCCGCCATCTGTTTTTCCTGTGACGCCGTCCTGATCGCCGCCGGTGTGGCCGGGATCGGCGGGGCGGTTGCCGCCAACCCCTCGCTGCAGACGGTGGCGGCCTGGGGCGGGGCGCTGTTTCTTTTCGCCTACGGCGCCAGGGCCCTGCATCGGGCAATGGCCAACAGTACTTCCCTGCAGGCCGACCGCAGGAGGCCGTGCTCGGCCAAGGAGGTGGCCATGACCACCCTCGGGGTCACCCTGCTCAACCCGCATGTCTACCTCGACACCGTAATCCTGCTCGGTGCCGTGTCCGGCCAGTTCCCTCCCGGGGAACGATCGACCTTCGCCTTT
This sequence comes from Desulfobulbus sp. Tol-SR, assembly GCA_000769715.1. GTDB lineage: Bacteria > Desulfobacterota > Desulfobulbia > Desulfobulbales > Desulfocapsaceae > Desulfoprunum. The sequence goes on along the minus strand of JROS01000007.1, from coordinate 70,498 downwards.
GGTGCCTGTACCGCTTCCCTGCTGTGGTTTCTTTCGCTCAGCCTGGGTGGGGTGATGCTGGCGCCGGTCTTCGCCCGGCCCGGATCCTGGAGGGGACTCGATCTCTTCGTCGGGGTGACGATGTGGGTGGTCGCCGCCCGTCTGTTGCCGATCTCGGTGTGGAACTGAGTCCATTGGACACCGGTGGACGGCATGGTTGGGACGGACCGGCGGTGGGGTCAGGGAAGGACCGTACTCTCGGTGAAGAGGCCGCTGCCCGGATAACGATACCGCAACGTGGCCTGGATACCGGCAGACAGTATCGGCTGGTTGAATTCGATGGTGATGGTATATGCCCCCGGCCGCAGGTTTTTGAAAATCCATTTCATGGTCCCATCGTTACGGTTGTATCTCTGCGGCATCGGGGCGGCGCTGATGATCTCCAGCCCCGACGGGAAGTACTGCTCCACGATCAGGCTGACCGGGGGCGGATAGAGGACGCGAAATTCGAGACTTATGGTTGTGCCGTACGACGAGAGGTATCGGCCGGAGACCGGTTCGACCGCCATGGCCGGGGATGGAATGACGCAGGACAGCAGAATGAAAAAAAATAGAATCATTACAAGAAGATACGGTCCTGTCAGGGCGCCAGGCCGCATTCCGTCCATCGATTGCAACGATGTTCCGAAGGCCTGTGCCTGCCGAGATACCTGGTTCATGGCAGTATCTCATAGGTTGATTTTTTCTCGTTCCAGCGGTAGCCGGCACTCTGCCAGATCTTCTCGATCCTGGTGATATCGATCCCCAGCTTGTCGGCCCCATTGTACTCGTCATGCACGGTCAGCATTTCCTTGTCGCTGAGAACGCCGTCGGCGTTGGCGTCAGCCCAGTGATGGGCGCCGGTCTTGATGGTATCGTTGCCGGTTACGGGGTGGGCTTTTTCCGAATCCTGACTGACGGCGATATCGCCGGAGAAATGGAAGACCTCTCCCGGTTCGCCCGTAAGGGTGGCGGTGTAGATGAAACGGGTCGGCCCCTCTATCTTCTCCAGCCATTTCAATTCCCGGTCCTTTTCCGTCGCTGCCGAGAGAACGGGCGAGGTCTTTTTCAGTACCGCCTTTTCGGGCAGGATTTCCCGCAGGATGAGGGTGACCGGCCGGTCCGGGGTGCCGGCTACCTCGATGATGACCGGGAAGGGCTGGCCGGGCATGCAGTGCTTGGGGAGAATCCGCCGTGCGGTAATGACCGATTCCGTCGAGCGGGAAAAATAGAACCAGCCGGCGACGGATGCTGCGATGAGAACGAGGAGCAGGCCGACGGCGATGAACAGCATCTTTCTGGTTGGCCGGAGAAAAGCGGATTCCCTTGATTCCCTGGGTTCCTGGGCCGGCTCCTCGGCTGCCGGTTCCGGTTCATCATTCTCCTGATGCTCCAGAAGTTCATCCAGGGAAACGCCGAGGGCCTCGGCCAGTTTCAGGCAGTTTTCCTTTTTTACCGAAGGATATCGCTTATTTTCCCAACGCGAGATCGTATCGGTCGTCACCTGCACGGCCGTTGCGACATAGAGCTGGGTCAGACCCTTCTGCTCCCGCAGACGTCTGACCTTGCTCCCGTCGATTCTCACCATCATGATGCCGCCGGGCAACATTTCTTCTGTCATAGCATTGTCATGGATATCAGAGATGAATTTTCTCCCCCCGCAGCGAATATACCAAGTTCAGGTGCGGCATCAAAGCGATTAATCACAGCAGGATGGATGCTGCCACATCGGGAATGAAGATGTGTCGATCAACGGCGGGAATTCACCAGTCGAACCGGACCATGTTGTCAAGGGCATCGGCCTTGAGCAGTCTGATCTTGACCATGGATCCGGGGATCGGCTTGTGGCTGGAGGGGCAGGGCAGATCCACATCCATCAGGATGTCGGTCAGGAGGAGGAAGGTCCGTTTTGGTCCGGATTCGATCACCAGGGCGTCGAACTGCTGGCCCTTGCGGTCTTCCAGATACTTCAACAGCCAGTAGCGGTGCCGCAACTGGCGGACATTGTTGGCGGTGGTCACCGTGCGGTTGATGACCGAGGTGAAATCCTTGCACATATCGGCGGAAAAACAGGGTTGGCGGCGGCGGACAATGGAATTGAGCTGGTGCTGCATCACGAGGTCCAGCAGGCGGCGGATCGGCGAGGTCACGGTGGTGTAGTGATTGACGCCGAGTCCGCTGTGCATGCCGGCCGCGGTCAGCAGCTCGCCGCGCGGGATCTGTTTGCGCTGCCGGGTGTTCTGGAACAGGTCGTCGTCTTCACCGTGAACGATGCGGTTCTTCAGCGGTCCCTGGGTCCGGAACAGGCCCGGCACCATCCGGTCGGAGATATAGCGGGCCGCCTCGGTGTTGGCCAGGATCATCAGCTCGGAGATCAGTGTCCGTGACGGAGTGTCCGACCTGACGAGATTGACGTGGACCTTACCGTTGCTGTCGATGAAGATGTTGACATCGGGAAAGGGGAGCAGCAGGGCGCCGTTGTCCAGACGCCTCCGCCGCAACTGTTTCCGCAGCTGATCGAGGATCCGCAGGTCCGGATCACGGTCGATGATCCGGTCGGCCTCTTCATAGGTGAGACGGCGGGCCACCCGGATGACCGACGGCATGATCCGCACCCGCAGTACCTCGACCGTCGGTGTCAGCAGGATCATGAAACTGAAGGCGGCCCTGATCTCGTTCTGGATCAGGCTGCAGACCCCCTGCGACAGATGTCGGGGCAGCATCGGGATCTGCCCTTCCGGGAAATAGATCGAGGTGCCGCGCCGCATCGCCTCCTTGAACAGGGCGTCTCCCGGACGGACGTAGTGGGCGACGTCGGAGATATGGATGCCGACCAGATAATTGCCGTCCTCTTCCTGAATGGTCAGGGCGTCGTCGAAATCAAGGGTCGTGGCGCCATCGATGGTCAGCGGCGTCAGGTGGGTGAGATCGACCCTGCCGGGATCGTCGAACAGCTCCCGGGGATTGCTCTGCAGGATCGACTCCGCCTGCTGGCGGGCGGCGAGCGAGAAGCTGACCGGGATGTCGTGACGCAGCAGCGGCAGGTTTTCGTTCCTGCCCCAGATCCCGGCATTGACGAGGAGATGGAACGGGTCGTGGGGGCCGGCGAGCTGGGCCTCCTTGAGGATGCGTCGGGCCAGTTCGGCCTGATCCGCCTCGTTGCAGAACAGATAATACTCGCGGATGATGCCGAGGCATTCCTCGAGCCAGGGATCGAGTTGGTTCCCGGCTGCCGGGCGGAGCATGAGCTCGGCGATGGCCTTGGCCCCGTTCCGGATCAGTTCCGCTTCCTGGCGTTCCTTCTCCAACTGCTGGCGGATCTGCTGCACCTGTTCCGAGGTGTGTGTCCTGATCACGCCTTCGCGGTACTTGAAATAGATCCGGTCGGCTAAGATGCAGCGGAGAAAGGCCGCCACCTTGTCGTCGGTGGCCGTTTCGCCGAGGGAGAGTTCAGCGAGGAAGGCCGGATCGAACGAGGCGCCCTCCTCCTCGGAGACCAGCTCCCAGAGCTCTTCCAGGTTGATTTCCCGCATCAGTGAATTGCGTCGTTCGTGGGCCTCCTTGAGTTCACCCACCAGCAACTCACGATCGGCGACAGCGTTGTAGCTGTGCTCGGAGCAATGAATGATCCGGGAGACGGGAAGGTTGACTTCCCGCCCGTTCTGATTGATGAGGTGCACCCGTTTCGACTGGTTCTCGATGACCATGCCGCAGATGAATCTGCCTCCATCAAGATATTCGACGAGTCTGCCCGAGTACGTCATAAAGTCGATTGATCAGTCCTGTTTGGTCATGAATGTCCGGCTGTGCCGCACACCACGGAAAAAGAGTGTGCAGTGACGGCAGGAAGGGTATACTTTCGCGGCTTTGCCATTGGCAGAGGAAGTTAAAAACCGATTCAGTATAGTGTGAAAATAGGTTTTAGCTACACTATAATAAAATTTTATCGATACTCAAAATTGTCTCCCATGGACTCTACAGCACAGATCAGATCCGGAATGGTCGCCATCGTCGGTCCGCCCAATGCCGGAAAATCGACCCTTCTGAACACCCTCCTCGGCCAGAAGATCTCGATCGTCACCCCTAAACCCCAGACGACCCGCAACCGCATCCTGGGGGTGGTCAGCCACAGCGACTACCAGATCGTCCTGCTCGATACGCCGGGGCTGCATACCGCCCGGGAACCCCTGAACCGGGAGATGGTGCGGATCGCGATGAACAGCCTGACCGAGGTCGACGCGGTCCTCTTTCTGGTCGACGTCTCCCTGCCGGTTCCGGAAAGGACGAGATCCGAGCGGGAGAAGGAGTTTGCGGCCTGGTTGGAGAAGATTGTCTCGCCGGCGATCATGGTGCTCAACAAGATCGATCTCGTCGACCGGAAGGAGCTTCTGCCGCTCATCGAGGGCTATGCCGCGCTCTACCCGTTCAAGGCCATCGTCCCCGTCTCGGCGATGAACGGGGATGGCTGCGGGGAGCTGGTGACGGAGATCCTGAACCTGTTGCCTTTCGGCCCCCGGTATTTTCCCGAGGACATGCCGACGGACGCCAGCGAGCGGTTTCTGGCCGCCGAGATCATTCGCGAAAAGGTCTTTCTGAAGACCGGGCAGGAAATCCCCTATGCGACCGCCGTGCTGATCGAATCCTACAAGGAGGATGACGCCAAGGGGCTGGTGACCATCCATGCCGCCATCGTGGTCGAGAAGGACTCGCAGAAAGGGATCATCATCGGCAAAGGCGGGAAAAAGCTGCAGAGCATCGGCACAGCCGCCCGCAGGGAGATCGAGGAGATGGTCGGCTGCAGGGTCCTGCTCAAGCTCTGGGTCAAGGTTCGGAAGAACTGGTCGCAGGATGAGCGCTTCCTCAAGGAACTGGGCTTCTGAAGCGGCGGCTCATCCCCTGCAGGAGGTGGATGCGCTGAATGCGGTGCAGGCGGCTTATCGGCTGGCCTGCAGTTTGCGGTAGGATGAGAACAGATCGAGGCTTTTCAGGATATTGAGCGCCGTGTTGAGCTGGGGATCGTTCTTGAGTCTTTCCTTGGTCTCGGGGTCGATCGCCATGGCAGGCGGTGGAAGCTCCTTCTGATCCTTTATGTGATTTTTGAGGTCGGTTTCCCTGAGGGTTTGTTCGCCGTCGGGACTGTCCTCCTTGGCGGATTCCTGGGCCGAGATCTCCACGTCCGGGTTGATTCCGAGAGCCTGGATCGAGCGGTTGGCGGGGGTGTAATATCTGGCTGTGGTCATTCGCAGTCCGGCACCGTCCGGCAGCGGGATGATGGTCTGAACCGACCCCTTGCCGAAACTCCTGGTGCCGACGATGACCCCGCGTTTATGGTCCTGAATGGCCCCGGCGACGATTTCCGAGGCGCTCGCCGACCCTTCGTTGATCAGGACGACGATCGGCATGCCGGCATCGTCAGCGGTGCTGTGCGCCTGGAACACCATGTTCTGGTCCTCCGTTCTTCCCTTCGTCGACACGATCGTGCCCTTCCGCAGGAAGATGTCGCTGACGCTGACAGCCTGATTCAACAGGCCTCCCGGGTTGTTGCGGAGATCGAGGATCAGGCCCCGGATGTTCTGTTTTTTCTGGAGGCTGAGCAGTTCCTTCTTGAAATCCCTGGTGGTGTGACTCTGGAAGTTGGTGACACGGAAATAGGCGAAACCGGGGGTGAGGAAAGAGGCCTTGACGGAATGGATCGGGATGACATCCCTGACCAGGGTCATCGGCCGCAGCTGATTTTCCCCCTCACGCTGGATGGTGATATTGACCTTGGACCCCCTGGTGCCGCGCAACCGTTTGATCGCCTCGTCCGATGACATGTCCTTGGTCTTCTGCCCATCGATCTCGACGATCAGGTCGTTGGCCTTGATGCCGGCCTCATCGGCCGGTGTGCCCTCGATCGGGCTGACGACAGTGAGAATTCCGTCCTTGATCGTGATCTCGATGCCGATCCCGCTGAACGAGCCGCCGGTTTCTTCCTGCAGGTCCTTCAGTTCTTCCGGCTTGAGGTAGGAACTGTGGGGATCGAGGGTGAGGAGCAGGCCCTGGATGGCGCCGTCGACCGCCTTCTGGGTATCGATTTCCTCGACGTAATTTTCCTGCAGGATGCTCAGGACATTGGAGAATATTTCCAGCTGCTTGTAGGTCTTTTCCCGCTGTTCCTGAGAAATGTCGGCAGAGGCGGTTGCGGCGAAGACAAGGAGCAGGGAGCAAAGGACAAAGATTGTCCATCCCGAACGGGTAGGTGATGCCATGTACATCCTTAACGCACCTTTCGTGCGACGAGTGTCAGCAGGAATCGAAACTGTCAGCCAGGGTTCTGTCCTGGGGTTTGCAGCTTTCGGGTATCGAGCCAGTGCATTGGATCCAGTGAATCGGACCGATGACGGATCTCAAAGTACAACCCCTTGTCGATCAGGGTAGCCGTTTCACCGAGTTCACCGACGACGGTTCCGGTGTTGACTTCATCTCCCTTGGCGACCAGGATTTTTTCAACCCTTGAGGTGATAGAATAATACTGAAATCCATGATGCACAATAACTGTATTGCCGTAGCCGCGCAAATATCCGGCGTAGATCACCGTGCCGGGGAAAATGGCCTTGACCGGCGTGCCGTTCGGGGCCTCGATGGCAATGCCCTCGGATTGTTTCTCGATGCCGAGTGCATTGGTGGTCGCCTGGTTGAAATCGGTGATGACCGTCCCCGGGACAGGTGGGGGCAGGGCGCCTTTTCGGCGCAGGAAACCCTGTTCGTTGGCCTCTTCTTTCTTTTTCAGGGCGAGCAGCGAAGCGGTGAGATCAGTTGCAGCCTGCTCCATTTCCTTGATAGCCTGCCGGTGCAGCTTCGACCGGGTGCGGATATGCTGCAGCAGTACTTCCTTCTCTTCCTTTGTCGCGTCGATATTTTCTTTCTCGGTTACCGACTGGGCGATGAAGTTGGAAAGGACATTTTTTTCCAGGACCAGGCTGCGGGTAACTCGTTCGAGATCGGCGATGCTCTTCCGATAGGTGGCAACGACGTTCTGGTCGTATTCGATGAGCGATTGGAACGAATCGTGAAACCGCAGCAGCTCGGGCAGGGTCTGGGCCGAGAAGATGACGTTGAGCAGCCCGATATTTCCCATCTTGTAGTAGGCGTTGATCCGCTTGAGCAGATGGCGCTGGACCTTGTCCTTCTCCGCCCTGACCTCGGTCAACTCCCGCTCTTTTTCGGTGATCAGGACCTGTTGCGAGCTCAGCCTGCCTAAAAGGGTCTTCAGCCTGGCGACCTGGTCGGACAGGCGGCGGTCGAGTGTCTCGAGTTCCTGGAGCAGGCTTTTTTCCTTGTTGGTCGCCTCGAGGTACTGTTCCTGCTGGGTCGCGATGCCCTCCTGGAGGCGCTGGATATTGATACGGAAGGTCTTGATCTTCTCCTTCGGCTCCCGATCCGCTTCCCGAGCGACCGCCCCGGCGATTGCCGGGAGGAGGAAGCAGCCGCAGAGGAGAAGGAGGGTGGCCCGGTGCCCCATCGGCCGGAGAGCAACGATGGAGGCGCCGGGGCTGGTGCAATACCGCAGCAGATGACCGGCTTTGTGGAAGATTATCCTGGCCTTCATATCCTCAGGTATTTCTGGATCGAGGTGAAACTGCCGACGGTGCAGAGCAGGATGGACACGAAGACGATTGCCAGGAATGCCGATGCAGGCAGGAATGTGAAATCAAAAAGATTGAAGAGCCCCGGCCCCGAGAAGCGGACCTTGATCCAGTCGAAGAGGAGGTAGAGCGACAGCAGCCCGAGCGCCGAACCAAAGAGCCCCTGCAGCAACCCTTCGAGCAGAAACGGAGTGCGGATATAGTTATTGGTGGCCCCGACGAGTTTCAGCAATTCCATCTCCGCCTGCCGGCCCATGATCGTCAGTCTGATCGTGTAGGCCACCATGAACACGGTGGTGAGGATCAGCAGGTTGCCGGAGAGAAAAACGACGATGGACAGGAGTTTGGTGAAGGAATAAAATCGTTCGATCCAATCCTTGCCGTACTGCACCTTGATGGTGCCGGGCAACTTGGCCAGGTAGTCGGAAAACAGTTTGATCTGGTTGAGTCCGCGCAGGGTCTTCAGCGGGACGACCTCGATGGAGGCCGGCAGAAAGTCGTTGGGCATGTCTTCGAGCACGTCCCGGTTCCGCGACATCTGCTTGGTGAAACGGTCATAGGCCTCGGTCTTGGAGATGAAATGGATCGCCTCGACATCATCGAAATTGGTGATCTTGCGTCGCAGCTGTTCCTTCATTTCCGGTCCCGGTTCTTCCTCCAGATAGACGATGAGACGAAGATCGTCGCCCAGTTTGTCACCGATGGTCAGCAAATTGGTATAGACAAGATAGAAGAACGCGAAGATCAGCACCGACAGCGTCACGGTCAGCAGGGTCATCAGCTGTGACGGCCAGGTTTGACGGAGATTTCTGCCGACCTGCCGGAGAACGGTGAGCCAGAAATTCATACGGTCATCCCCCCGTGCATGGCGTGCATCCTTCCCTTGCTCAATTCCATGACCCGGTGCGGCGTGTTCCGGTAGATCGAGTCGTCGTGGGTGGCGATGACTACCGTCGCCCCGGAATTGTTACATTTGTTGAGCAGTTTCATGACCCGTTCGGTGGTGATGGCATCGAGGTTGCCGGTAGGTTCGTCGACCAGGATGAGGGTCGGAGAATTGGCCACCGCCCTGGCGAGGGTGACCCGTTGCTGTTCCCCGCGTGACAGTTCGCCGGTAATGGTGTCGTGCTTGTCGGAAAGATTGAGCTGCTCAAGCAGATCGACGACCCGCTTGCGAATGATGCTTGGCTTTTTATAGGACACTTCCATCGAAATGGCGATGTTTTCGGCCGCCGTCCGGTCTTCCAGGAGCTTGAAATCCTGATAGGCGACGCCGATCTTCTGGCGCAGGCGGGCCAGCGTCGTCCCCTTCATCGTGTGGATTGGTTTTCCCGCGACCTCGATCAGACCGTTGGTCGGCGTTTCCATACTGCAGATGAGTTTGAGCAGGGTTGTCTTGCCGGCGCCGCTCATTCCGATAACGAAAAACATCTCCCCGCGGGCGATGGTCACCGAAACATCCGAAAGAGCCGTGACATCGGGGGGGTAGATCTTCGAGACCTTGATCATCTCGATCATTGTATCCGTTTCGGGAAACCGTAGTATCATAAATTTCTGTGCCTGTTGAACGTGCCGGAGGACGGCCGTCTGACCGCGATTTCCGGTACACTTTAATAAGATCTGGAATTTATGTCAATTTTAAAGGATTTCTCTTCACCGCTTTTGACAGTGGCCGATATTTTCGACAAAAAAAATTTCTTTGTCACGGTCTGACCGTGATTTCCCGATTTTGCCTTGCATCTTGATGTTCAATTGGTAAACTTGTCAGTTTCATAAATGGCGGGTTGGCCTTCGACACATGCGAGGGCCGGCGGCATGCCAGCCGCAACGATGCTATTCCAACCGACGGCCGCCGCCGTCGCGTTACGATAAAGGAGAACGACATGGACTACCGGGCGACGCTCAATCTGCCCCAGACCTCATTCAATATGAAGGCCAACCTGACCCAGCGCGAGCCGGTCTTCCTCAAGCGTTGGGACAAGGAAGATCTTTACGGCCAGATCCAGGGGAAGGCGGCCGGCAAACCGCTCTACATCCTCCACGACGGGCCGCCGTATGCCAACGGCCATATCCACCTGGGCACCGCCTTCAACAAGATCCTCAAGGACATTATCCTCAAGTCCAGGCGGATGGCGGGATTCGATGCCCCCTATATTCCGGGGTGGGACTGCCACGGCCTGCCGATCGAGCACAACGTCGATCTCGAACTCGGTGACAAGAAAAACTCCATTCCGAAGTTGTCGAAGCGCGGCGCCTGCCGCAAGTATGCGGAAAAGTGGATCAAGACCCAGAAGGCGGAGTTCAAGCGCCTGGGGGTCCTGGGCGACTGGGACAGGCCGTATCTGACGATGGATCATGCCTACGAGGCGACCATCGCCCGGGAATTCAATCGCTTTCTGCTCTCGGGATCGGTGATCAGGAACAAGAAGCCGGTCTACTGGTGCGCCACCTGCACGACCGCCCTGGCCGAGGCCGAGGTTGAATATCACGATCACCGTTCACCGTCGATCTACGTCAAATTTCCGGTGACCGAGGATTTCTCCGACGTCTGCCCGGCACTGGCCGGATCCGACGTGTCGATCGTCATCTGGACCACGACCCCGTGGACCCTGCCGGCCAACCTGGCCGTGGCGTTTCACCCCGATTTCACCTATGCCGCGGTGGCGGTGGAGGGGGAGACCTGGATCCTGGCCCAGGATCGGGTGGTGCCCTTCATGACCGAGGTCGGCATCGAAAAATACACTGTCACCGGCACCTTTGCCGCCCGAGACCTGGAAAATCGGCACTGCCGCCACCCCTTCCTCGATCGCGATTCGCTGCTGGTCCTGGCCGACTACGTCACCATCGATGCCGGTACCGGCTGCGTCCATACCGCCCCCGGCCATGGCGTCGACGACTACCAGACCGGGCTTCGCTACGGGCTCGACATCTTCTCGCCGGTCGACAACGAAGGCGTGTTCACCAGCGAGGCCGGCCCCTATGCCGGGCAGCGGATCCCGGCCGTCAACAAGACCATCAACCAGGATCTGCACAACCTCGGCCTGCTCATTCACCAGAGCGACATCAACCACAGCTATCCCCACTGCTGGCGCTGCAAGAAACCGGTGATATACCGGGCCACGCCGCAGTGGTTCATCTCGATGGAGATCAACGATCTGCGGGCCAGATCCCTCGACTGCATCAAGCAGGTGACCTGGACCCCGTCCTGGGGGATGCAGCGGATCTACTCGATGATCGAGGGGCGGCCCGACTGGTGTCTTTCCCGCCAGCGCAGCTGGGGGGTGCCGATCACCATCATCAGCTGCGCCGACTGCGGCGAGATCGTCAAGAGCGAGGCCCTGGTGCACAAGATCGACCAGCTCTTCGCCAAAGAAGGGGCCGACGCCTGGTTCCGGCACGGCATCGAGGATTTCCTCGAACCGGGCACGACCTGCGGCAAGTGCGGCTCGATGTCGTTTGCCAAGGAGGAGGATATCCTCGACGTCTGGTTCGATTCCGGGGTCAGCCATGCCGCGGTCTGCGAGGAGCGGGAGGAACTGCGGTCGCCGGCCGATCTCTACCTCGAGGGCAGCGACCAGCATCGGGGCTGGTTCCACAGCGCTCTGCTGACCTCGGTCGGCACCCGCGGCCGGGCCCCGTATCACGGTGTCCTGACCCATGGCTACGTGGTCGACGGCCAGGGCCGGAAGATGTCCAAGTCGGTCGGCAACGTCGTCGCTCCAGGCGAGGTCATCGAAAAATTCGGCGCCGAGATCCTCCGCCTCTGGGTCGCCAGCGAGGATTACCGCGACGACGTCAAGGTCTCGGATGAGATCCTGCGCCAGGTCGCCGACGCCTATCGCAAGATCCGCAACACGATCCGCTACATGCTCGGCAATCTCACCGATTTCGATCCCGATCGGCACCGCCTGGCCCGCCGGCAGCTGCCCGAGCTCGATCGCTGGGCCCTGGCGCGCTACGACGAACTCGCCGCCCGGATCGTCAAGGCCTTTGAGCGCTTCGAGTTCCACGCCGTCTATCAGGGGTTGAACTATTTCTGCGGCACGACGATGAGCGCCTTCTACCTCGACATCATCAAGGACCGGCTGTATGCCTCCGGCAGCGATTCGCTGCCGCGCCGCGCCGCCCAGACCGCCCTGTACGAGATCCTTCACGGCATGCTCAGACTGATGTCGCCGATTCTCAGCTTTACCGCGGCCGAGGCCTGGGAGTCCCTGCACGGTCTCACCGACCGCTCGTCGCTCACCGCCGGCATATTCTTCGCCGAGTTCCCGGTGGTCAACCCCGAGCCTGTCGACCAGGGGATGGAGCAGCGCTGGCTGCAATTGATCAGGCTGCGTGCCGAGATCACCAAGGCCCTCGAGATCGCCCGCCGGGACAAGATCATCGGTCATCCGCTCGAGGCCGAGGTGCAGTTGCAGGTCGCGGGCGAGATGGCCGAATTCATCACCCAGGAATGGCGGACGATCAGGGAGATTGCGATCGTTTCGGCCCTGTGCCTCAAGGACGACCTGGGGGATGACGTCTTCCGCAGCGAAGAGATCGAGGGGCTGGCGATCAAGGTGGTGCAGGCCCCCGGCCAAAAGTGCGAGCGCTGCTGGACCAGGTCGACCACGGTCGGTGACGATCTCCACCATCCGCTCATATGCGACCGCTGTGCGGCGGTGGTCGGATCGTTGGATACCAACCGGGAAGGGCAGGCGTGATCTATTCCCTTGTCGTGCTGCTGGCGGTGGTCCTCGACCAGGTGACCAAGCTGTGGATCCTGCGCTCCTTCGAGCTCTATGAGTCGCGGGAGATCATCCCCGGCCTGTTCAACCTGGTCTATGTCACCAATCCCGGGGCGGCCTTCAGTTTTCTGGCCGATGTCGATTCACCGTGGCGGCACTCGTTTTTCCTCGGCATCGGCCTGTTCGCCAGCATCGGCCTGACCCTCTATTACTACAAGTTGCGGGCCGCGCACCGGGCCTATGCGGTCGCCCTCGGCCTTATCGTCGGCGGCGCCCTCGGCAACCTGATCGATCGCCTGCGCTTCGGCTCGGTCGTCGACTTCCTTGACTTCCATCTGGCCGGCCACCACTGGCCGGCCTTCAATGTTGCCGATTCGGCCATCTGTGTCGGGGCGGTACTCTTTCTCATCACCAGTTTCATCGAAGAAAAGAAGACTACGAGGACGAATACATGAATATAGCGGTACTTTTTCCCGGCCAGGGCTCCCAGTTCATCGGCATGGGCCGGGAATTCATCGACAGTGACCGGAGCTGCGCCGAGATCATGACGGCGGCGGAGGCGGTCTGCGATTTCCCGTTGCGGCGGCTCATGATGGAAGGGCCGATGGAGGAACTGATGCGGGCGGTCTATCTGCAGCCGGCCATCACCGTCACCAACCTTATCTGCTGGCGGGCATTGCAGAACGCCCTGGGCGATCGCCTGCAGGTACGATGCTTCGCCGGCCACAGCCTCGGCGAATACTCGGCGCTCTGCGCCTCCGGGGCGACAGGCCTGGAAGATACCCTGCGGATGGTGGCCAAGCGCGGTGAGCTGATGGAGCGGGAGGGGGTGAAGCATCCCGGCGGGATGCGGGCGGTCATCGGCCTCGACATCAGCGAGATCGAAACCCTGGTCAATGGATACAACGGCAGCGGGGTAGTAACCGCCGCCAATCACAATACCCCGCAGCAGGTGGTCATCTCCGGGACGATGGAGGCCATGGACGCCGTCGGCGCGGAGGCCGAGGCCAGGGGGGCGAAGGTGGTCGCCCTCAACGTCAGCGTTGCCAATCACAGCCCGCTGGTGGCCGATGCCGTGCCCGATTTTGCCGGGTTCATAAAAGAAATCACCTTCAATCCCCCGCAGATCCCTGTCTATTTCAACGTCTCCGCCAGGAAAGAAACGGATTTGGCTGTCATCCGCAGCATGATGGCGCAACAGATTGCGGCGAAGGTCAGGTGGTACGAGATTATCAGCGCGATGATCGCCGATGGTGTCGACACCTTTGTCGAGGTCGGTCCCAAGACGGTTCTCAAGGGGATGATGCGCAAGATCGTCCCGGCCGGGGTCAAGGTCACTGCCCTGCAGTTCGACTCCCCCGAAGCGCTGGCCGACTGTCTCGCCAGATTGGGCTGAACAGCTTGCGGCCGGCGGCAGGAATTCCGCGAACAACCTTGACTATGGCGATCTCTGGTGAGGAGAACCATGTCGGTCAACCCTGATGGCGGTCCAGCCGGGACCGATCCTGCAATGGCGGATACCGTTGTCAGGCGCATTGAGCAGGGCGGCAGGCTGACCTTCGCCGAGGCCCTGACCCTGGCTACCGAGACCACCCCCACCGCCCTCTTCCAGGCGGCCGACCGCCTCCGGCGGAAGCTGCACCGGAACAGGCTCGATCTCTGTTCGATCATCAATGCCCGCTCCGGCAGGTGTTCGGAGAATTGCCGGTTCTGCGCCCAGTCGGCATTCTACGATACGGCCATCGACACCTATGACCTCATCGATGCCGAAACGGCGGTGTCCCAGGCCAGGGAAAACGAGGCCGGCGGCGTAGGGCGGTTCTCCCTGGTGACGGCCGGCAGGACGGTGAGCGAGGGGCAGCTGGAACGGTTCGGCGAGATCTATGCCCGGCTCAGGCGCGAGACCGGCCTGTCGCTCTGCGCCTCGATGGGCTTTCTCGACCGGCAGAAGGCGATGCGGCTGCGCCAATTCGGGGTCAGCCGCTACCACTGCAACCTCGAGGCGAGCCGCAGCTTTTTCCCTGAGGTCTGCACCAGCCATACCTGGCAGGAAAAGGTCGAGACCCTGGAAATCGCCCGGGATGCCGGCCTGGACCTCTGTTCCGGCGGCATCATCGGCATGGGCGAGAGCCTGGAGCAGCGTCTGCAACTGGCCTTTGAACTGCGCGAGCTGGGGGTGCTCTCGATCCCGATCAATATCCTAACCCCGATCGCCAACACCCCCTTTGCCGGCCTGACCCCGCTCAGCCCCCAGGAGATCCTGATCACGATCGCGATGTTCCGCCTGATCAACCCCGAGGCCGTCATCCGCATGGCCGGCGGCCGCACCCTGATGGGGGTTGAACAGCAGCGCTGCTTCACGGCCGGGGCGAACGGGGCGATCGTCGGCAACTATCTGACCACGGCCGGCAACACCCTTGCCGAGGACCTGCGGATGTTCGCCGATCTGGGTTTCGACATTGCCGGCAAGGGGAACCGAAGGCCATGACGGAGACCCTCGCAGTCAGGTCCACTGCCGATCTCCTCGATTTCGACCGCAGGCATCTCTGGCATCCCTACACCTCCATCGATCAGCCCCTGTCGGTCTATCCGGTGGCCTCGGCCAAAGGGGTGCGCCTTCGTCTCATGGACGGACGGGAGCTGATCGACGGCATGGCCTCCTGGTGGTCGGTGATCCACGGCTACAGCCACCCCCGGCTGAACGAAGCGATCAGGGACCAGGCCGAGCAGCTCGCCCATGTGATGTTCGGCGGCCTCACCCATGAACCGGCGGTGGAACTCGGCCGGCGGCTGGTGCAGCTGACCCCGGCCGGCCTTGACCGGGTTTTTTTCTGCGACTCCGGGTCGGTGGCCGTGGAAGTGGCGATGAAGATGGCGATCCAGTACTGGCATGCCCTGGGAAAACCGTGGAAAAACCGTTTCTTGACCATCAGGTCGGGATACCACGGCGATACCTTCCACGCCATGTCGGTCTGCGATCCGGTCGCCGGCATGCACTCGCTCTATGGCGGCATCCTGCCGCGGCAGTTCTTCGCCGACCGCCCCGAATGTCATTTCGATGACGAATGGGACCCGGGCGATATCGCCTCCCTTGCCGGATTGCTCGAGGAAAACCACGGGCAGATCTGCGCCGTGATCCTCGAACCGATCGTCCAGGGCGCAGGCGGCATGCGCTTCTACCATCCCGAGTACCTCCGCCAGGCCCGCCGGCTCTGCGACGAATACCGGGTGCTGCTCATCGCCGACGAGATCGCCACCGGCTTCGGCCGCAGCGGCCGGCTCTTCGCCTGCGAGCATGCCGGCATATCTCCCGACATCCTCTGTCTCGGCAAGGCCCTGACCGGCGGCTACATGACCCTGGCCGCGGTCCTCGCCACGGCGGCGGTCGGACACGGCATCTCCGGGGCGGACCCCGGCGTCTTCATGCACGGCCCGACCTTTATGGCCAACCCGCTGGCCTGCCGGGTGGCGATCGCCTCGATCGACCTGCTTGTGGAATCGGACTGGCAGGCCCGGGTGAAGAGGATCGAGGGCCTGCTCCGGGAGGGCCTGGCCCCCTGCCGGGAGTGCGGGCAGGTCGCCGAGGTCAGGGTCCTCGGCGCCATCGGCGTGGTCGAGTTGAGGGAACCGGTGCGGCTGGCTGCCGTCCAGCAGGCCTTTGTCGAGCACGGCGTCTGGGTCCGTCCCTTCGGCCGGCTGGTCTATGTCATGCCCCCGTACTGTATTACCGACGAGGATCTGCAGACCCTGACCTCGGCCATCTGCGCGGTAGTCCACTCGGAGGTCTGGAGATGAAGCCATCCTACCGGAAAGCACTTGACCGCCTGCGGGAAAACGGCCGTCTGCGCCAGCTCCACCTCCTTGATGGCCGCGAGGGCAGCCGGGTGAATTACCAAGGCAGCCGACTCCTGAACCTGACCTCCAACGACTATCTCGGACTTGCCGCCGACAGGAGGCTGCTCGAGCGCTTCTATGCCGGAATCGACAGCGGTTCGCTGATCGACCGATTCGGCCTCGGGGTCGCCTCGTCGCGCCTGCTCAGCGGCGACTGCACCGTGGCCCACGAGCTCGAGCAGACCCTGGCTGCGACCTACGGCAGACCGGCGGCCCTGCTCTACAACTCCGGCTATCATGCCAATATCGGCATCCTGCCGGCCTTGACCGACAAGGGCGACCTGATCCTCTCGGACAAGCTGAACCACGCCTCGATCCATGACGGCCTGCGTCTCAGCCAGGCCGAGCACCGGCGCTATCGCCACGGCGATTATGACCACCTCGAAGGCCTGCTCGAACAGCTGCGTTCCGACTACGAGCGGGTGATCGTGGTCAGCGAATCGGTGTTCAGCATGGATGGCGATGTCGCCGACCTCCGTCGCCTGGTGGAAATCAAGAACCGCTTCGATTGCCTCCTCTATGTCGACGAGGCCCACGCCGTCGGTCTGTACGGCGAAAAAGGTCTTGGACAGGCCGAAGAGCAGGGGGTGCTGAACGAGGTCGACCTGCTGATCGGCACCTTCGGCAAGGCCCTGGCCTCGGTCGGCGCCTTTGTCCTCTGCAGCGGCGATATCAGGGAGTATCTCGTCAACCGCAGCCGTTCACTGATCTTCACCACCGCCCTGCCGCCGGTGGTCATCAGCTGGAATCACTTCGTCTTCCGGCACATGCTCGGTCTAGGCCGGCAGCGTCTGCATCTGCAGGGTCTTGCCGGCAGGCTGCGTTCCGAACTCGTGCGAGTCGGCCTGTCGACGGCCGGCTCGACCAATATCGTGCCGGTCCTGATCGGCCAGGACGCTCCGACCGTCAGGCTGGCGGAAGCGATGCGCAAAGGCGGCTGGTTGATCTTTCCGGTCCGTCCGCCGACGGTGCCCGAGGGGACGGCGCGATTGCGTCTGTCGCTGACCGCCGATATGCTCTGGCAGGAGGAGCTGGCTCCGCTGGCGGCGGCGATTGCCGCGGAACTGGGCGGGCTGCAGGAACCCTCCGGTCGCTGAACTGCTATGAAAAGCACATGGATGCACAGGCACAGCCGTCAGGCCCTGATCGTCTTCTGCAATGGCTGGGGTATGGACGACCGGCCGTTCCGTCACCTGGAGGCTGATCGCTGTGACGTCCTGATGCTCTGGGATTACCGGCAGATGACCCCGGTGCCCGACATCGTCGCCCTGGCCGGCCAGTATGCCGAAATCTACCTGGTCGGCTGGTCGATGGGGGTCTGGGCCGGACAACGGATGTTTTCCCCGGTGCGGGAGCATTTCCAGGCGGCGATCGCCGTCAACGGCACCCTTTGCCCGATCCATGACCGCTTCGGCATCCCGGAGGCGACCATCGCCGGCACCCTGCGCAACTTTTCCGAGGTATCGCGGGATAAACTCTATCTGCGGATGTGCCGCGACCGGCAGGGGCGCCCGATATTCCAGGAAAACCTGCCGGCCCGCAGCCTCGCTGGCCAGAAGGAGGAGCTGCAGGCGCTCCTGCAGGAGTGCGACTGCCGGCCGGGGAAAGTCTGTACTCCCATGTCATGGTGGCCGACAAGGATGCCGTCATGCCGACCGCCAACCAGCTGCAGTTCTGGCAGGCCGCCGATCCCCGTGTCGTCTGCGGCGGCCATTTTCCGTTTCACCTGTGGCCGGGTTGGGATGCCTTTCTCGCCGCGGCGATGCGGCCCGGGACTGAGCCCCCGGGTGAGAGTTGAGAGCGGCCCGGTGATCTTTCATCCTGATAAAAACGAGGTCGCACGGCGCCTTAAGCGCAGTCTCGCCACCTATGACGACAACGCCGTGGTCCAGGAGAGGATCGGCGCCAGGCTGGTCGATCTGCTCGGCACCTGTCCCGAGCTCAGGTTTTCCAGGGTCCTGGAGGTTGGCTGCCGCACCGGTCTGATGACCGAAAAGCTCTGCCGCCGTTTTCCGGTCGAGACCCTCTACCTCAACGACCTGGTCGCCGAGTTCTGCGACCGGGCACGGCAGCGGACCGAAGCCGCTGTTGCGGCCGCCCCGCGGCTTTTGCCCGGCGATATCGAGGCGACGGCGCTGCCCGATGACCTTGACCTCATCGTTTCCTCCTCCACCCTGCAGTGGCTGCGCGATTATGCCGGGGTCTTCGCCAGGTTTGCCGATGCCCTCCGGGCCGGCGGTTATCTGGTCTTCTCGTTTTTCGGCGACGGCACCCTGCGTGAGATCAGGGAACTCACCGGCCGGGGCCTGCAGTATCCCGGCCTCGAAGAGCTCAGGGGACTTCTCGAAGGACGATTTACCGTTCTCGGCAGCGAGTCCCGGTGCGACGAGCTGATGTTTGCGGAGCCGCGGCAGGTCCTGCGCCATCTCCAGGCCACCGGTGTCGGCGGTCTCGGCCGCTATCTCTGGACCCCGGCCGGCCTGCGGCGGTTCGAGCAGGATTACCGCCGGCTGTTCGGCAGTACCCGGGGGGTCCGGCTCAGTTATGTCTCGCACCTTGTAGCGGCCAGGAAGATTGGAGGAGAGAGGGCATGACGGCGATGGGCAAAGTTTTCTGCATCAGCGGCATCGATACCGATATCGGCAAGACCATCGTCACCGGTCTGCTGGCAAAATATCTCGTCCGCCAGGGTCTGCGGACCATCACCCAGAAGATCGTCCAGACCGGCTGCACCGGCATCAGTGAAGATATCCTGCGCCACCGGCAGATCATGGGGAGCGGGATTGTCGACGAAGACCGGCAGGGGCTGACCTGTCCCTATGTCTTTGGCACGCCATGTTCGCCGCACCTTGCCGCCCGTCTGGCGGGACAGGTGATCGATTGCGGCCTGATCGGCGCGGCCACGGACCGCCTGCGTGACCGCTATGATGTCGTGCTGCTGGAAGGGGCCGGCGGGCTGCATGTGCCCTTGACCGAGGATGTGACCCTGCTTGATTATATCGGCGAAAAAGGGTATCCGGTTATCCTGGTCACCAGCCCCCGGCTGGGTTCGATCAACCATACCGTCGCGGCCCTCGAACTCCTGCATCACCGCGGTATCGATCTGCGCGGGCTGGTCTATAACCGCTTTCCGGACCAGGACCCGAGAATTACCGCTGACTCCGCCGCGGTTTTTCTGCGGTTCCTGGCACGGTTCGCTTTCCCCTGCTGTCTGGTTGATCTCGGCCCTTTCCCCGGCGCGACGACAGCATGCGACACTACCGATTTCTCCTGTCTCTTTGGGGAGAAACGGGAACGGGATGAAGTTGTGAATATATCAACAATACAGGGAAAAAACGCATGAGTACGATACGGAAAGATTGTCTTCACTGCAAATATTACCGGCTCGACGATATTTTTTCCGGTGTCTGCCGGGTTGAAAAAATGGACATCTATCCGCTCAAACGCAACGAAGATACCTGCCCGTCATGGCGTGATTGCGGCCAGCAGTATTATATCAGGCTGGGTTGGATCAAGGCCAAAAAGGAGGCGGCGCTGTCGGCCTCGTAAACAGTGGCGGCAGGAGATGCCGAGGGGCTTACAGCGGCATCCTGGTGATCCGTACCACTCGATCTCTGTCGATCTGGACCTGGACGCCGGAATCATCCACGACCGTGACGGTCTCCTTGTCGGACGTGATGTTCCGCCCTTCGATCCTGCCGCCGCCGGTCACTTCAACCGTATAGAGGAAGGCGGCGGCGCTGCCGACGGCCTTCGGGTTGTCCGGGGGGGAAGCGGCGGGCGTATTTCGACCGGTGAAGACATCCTGGAGAAACGGGATGACGGCATCCGTGTTGAACCCGTCGGCAAAATGTGTTTTGATCCCAGCCTGCAGCGTTGTTGACACGCCTCTGGAGGCTTGATGGATGGGATCGCGGAAGATGTACAGACATGACCCGGCGATGACCGACACGGTGAAGACGGCCAGGAACAGGATGATCCGAGATATCAGCCGTTTTTTCCTGCTGATCGGATCGGTTTCATCATAATGGCGGTTGTCGAATCGTTCCAGTCCGGTCATGTGAGGCGGGGAGTGTGTTCAAATATCATTGAATTGAGAGATTGTCTCGTGTGCTCCGGCTGGTGCGGTGAAAAAAAAGGGCATCGATTGGCATCGGGGCACGATCCAGGAGGAAAAGATGAAGCATCTGCCACGAATAACTCTGCTGTTGTGGGGCCTGATGATCGCCGGTTATGTCTTTCTGCCGGAGGTGGTCCTGAGGGATGCGGTTCAGTACCCGTTTGTCGTTCTCCTGTCGATCTTTCTCCCCATCAGTCTCTGGCTCAGTGTTCAGGATGGGAAGAAACTGGGGGTGGTGATTCTGGCAGGAATATTTCTCGCCAATGTGGCTCTGCTGGTATTCGCCCTGGAACGGAATTACACTTCATGGAAGACACATGAGCGCAGCGCCGGCAAAGGGATTTTCCCGCCTATCGCGGGGTTGCTGGCCGGGAAAAAAGATGCTGTAAGAAGCCAGTATGCCGCGCGGTATATTTAGGGGCCGTTACGAAATAACCGTTACATTTTTCACCATTTCGTTACGGCCCCTTATGCCGGAAAGGTATTTCTGTGTAACGGTTATTGTTTGACGACGGCTTACCAGCATTTTTCCGTTGCGGTGCCATACAAGACAGGCGAGGGAGGGTTTGCGGTCTACGCGCCGAACGAGCAGGACAAAAAGATCTTCCGGCAGCAATCTTCGCAGGATGTGGAAGCGAAAATCGTACGGATGGATGCTGAAAGTCAACTGCCGACAACCTTTCTGCTGCTCGCCCTCCATGTCGGCATCTTTGTCCTCTTGCTGCTCTTCCTGCTGATGTATGAGCAGAAGCCATTACCATCTCCAGTGCAGACTGGAGACGCATCGTAGACGGACTTTGGGCCACATCTCAGTTCTTGAGCAGGTCCTCGTTCGGCTTTTTGTAATATTTGGGGTTTGTTGAATCGGCGGAGGGTTCTTTTTCCTGCAGTTTTTCGACGATATCACGCGGCAAGGTCACGATGCTCCTGCCGGTCAGATATTGATATCCGTACGAGATCCCAAGCAGGATCAACAGATAGATGGCTATTTTTTTTATGAGATTTACCATGTCATGCCTCTTCAGCTAGCGTATTTTTTCTTCAGGGGGGCCTGTCCTGATGGTTGATCGTGGGTGGCATCCTGTAGTTTCTACCCCCAAACCTCTTCACCGGTCCTTCTTGATGCTCAGCGGCTGGTCGGGACTGCCGGCGTAGAAGACAATGATCTCCGCAGGATCCGCACCCTCATTTTTCCCGTAATGCCAGGTATCGACAACCTCGATTATCGGATCTCCCGCCTTCAAGTGCAGCATCTTCCCGTCCCTGGTGACCACAGTCAGTTGACCGTGCACCAGAACCCCGGCGTTAATGAGCGGATGCCGGTGCAGAGGCAACCTTGCCCCGGGCGGAATGGTGATCCGGAGGAGAGTGATTTCCGCCTTACCGGCAGGATAGGCAGGCAGCGGCGTGCCATCCCAGCTATGCCTCGCCTTGACCAGTTCCTTGACAGTAGAGGTTTGGACCTCCTTCGCCTGGACAGAGCCAGGGGTCAGGCACAACAACGCCAAGAGGAGGACAGGGACAAGCCGTATATGCATCATTTCTTGTCTTGCTGTCAACTTGTTTGACAGTCCATCAGATGTGAGGACCCTGTCGGTTTGTTTGATATTTCCAAACAAGGTCGGCCTGCCAGGCGGCGGAGCAGGTCGCTGATGTTTCCGGTACGTGGGAGTTGTTCGTCACTTGTGGTGACGATGAAGAGTATTCCCATGATACCACCTGTTGTCGCCTGGATTCTGTCAAAGGCCTGTACGGTCAGAATCACCACAAAAACATACCTGCAAAAGTACCGTTTGGGAACACAAAAAGGTTCAGCCGGACAACCCGAGCACTCATTTATCTGCCTGAATTTCCACTGCAATGTGGCTTGTCTATTGAGACAGGCTTGACAGCGGCGTGCCAGAGGGGCGCGGGCCACGCGGTCAGTGGAATCGCATAAAAGATCAGACTGCCGGCCATGTCACGCCGCATATATGGTATTGTGTTGAAATGGCCGGCTTGCTGTCATCATCGAGTATGTTTATACCATAGATTCCGGAATTTGAATATGTTCCGGCACAAACAAGAATGCCATCTTGCTAATTTCTTAAGATAATTCGAGGCTATCGGGACGGGAGGCTTCCCCTCGATCGTGGCCGGTAATCACGGTAATGCCGAATCGATCGATAATCGCCACTCGGAAACGACTGTGAGAATCGCAGCAACCAGGGCCTTGGACCTCACGTTGAATTGGCCCTGCAACGAATAATGCGGAACCACCGAAAGTGAGCCTGAGCGGCTGGATCCGGCTGCATCCGGACACCGGACGGCAACGGATGGCCTTTTTTGAATCAGCGCGGTGGTAGTAGGGCATAGTTCATTTCCTCCTCCATCCTGCCTTATTTCCGCAAATATGGAAAAAAAGTGGGTGTATCCGATTATGCTGAAGCAATGTTCCGCAGAAGAGAAAGAGGAGACTGGACAAATCGACGGGGGTGGTGAATTCGCTGAATTCGTATACTGCTATTGCCGGGAAAACCATAGGCAGCCGGATATATATCCGGCTGATGGTACATGCCGACGACGAACAAGGGGGAAGGTATGGTAATGCCGGAGCAGGAATTTTTACACAACATCGCGGCGGCACAGTCGCTTATTTCGGTCCAGGCGTATTCGGCGTTTCTCAACGGGTATATGCGCGGCCTGAGGTGTCATTTTCATGGCGAAGCGTTCGCCACCCGGCAGGAACATGGCTTGTTCATGACCCTGGTCGACGATCCCGACACGACCAAGGCTGCCATGGGGAGAGGGTACAGGGCCGGTCTTTCCGGAAAAACGGTTGAGGACCTGCTGAGAGACATGGAGTTGAGCATCGACTGACCCGCTCGACGGTGGAGAACCTCGTCGGATGGGTCTCAATTCAATTATCCGGAAAAATTCGGTAATGGTGGCGGCAGGGGTGTGCTGTCCGCCTCTTTTTTACCCCCTCTGTCGAACGGCATTTCCAGCCCGGTTGGCCGGACACATTGACTGGACAACCGGAAAGTTTACCGGCGGAGAGAACGAAACGGGACCCGGACCGGTGGCAATTCCTGCATACACTACCGGCAGAACCGACTGCAGGGTCAAAATTCGGTAGGAAGTGACAAAATATGGAACAGCGCGCAAACCCGGACGAGGCGGGAAAAGGCGCCGTTCTCCGCTGCTGGCCGCTACTTTGCGACGAGATCTGAAGGAAGCCTCCCGCACCCTCTTAATCTGTCGATGATGATAAAATATTGTTCGACGGTTTCCTTATGCTGCGGGCCGATGCGTGCCATGATATTGCGTATCGCCGTCCGGCGGTCAATTTTCATAAGCTCGTATACTGAAAATCCAAAAAAATCATGAGGCTGAGAGATCAGGAATTCAAGAAACCGATCTTCATCCTTGGAAACTTTTTTCGTGGCGGAGTTGTTGGCGATTGTGCTGGGAAAGACGTGCATTCTGTTTACACCCTACCTGTGACGGACGCATGCCACAGAAAAATATCACCATGATCGTGTGAGCTATCTATTTGGAACAACAGAAAATCTGCAAGATGGAGATCGTTTGGGTTGGTTCTGGACAATCATGCAGGTGATTGTGGCGGTTTCGGTTGCTCCTGATAGACGAGAGATGCAAAATAGAGGCCAGAATGATGGTTGAGGCCGAGATCAGCCTGCTGCCGTCGAGATCGAAAGATGGAGGGAGGCAAAGGACAGTGTGGGGCATACCGGTGGATGGTGCCGGTGGACACCTGAAAGGAGCGGCAGAGCGACGTGTGACCCTTCGCTCTGCTGAACGCTGCCCCATGGGACTTCAACCCTTCTGACCAGCGAGAGGGGATGGTCAAAAACACCATATCAGAAGATCAACTCCAGGACATACGCTATGATGAACCAGGACGCGCCCAGAATTGCCAGTATCAGTAGTGTTTTCCACAAGTTGTTGCGTGCCCGGACGAGACGGACGACGACGGTTTCTCCGCCTTCTACGGAATCGACAGTAAAATAGGCTGGTTTGCTGTTCGGCACATGAATCTCTATCACATCTCCGATTTTTACCTCCGAACCTTCATAGCGTACCTGCTGGATGAGGAATTCAGCGTTGGTGTCTTTATTCACGAAGCGATAGATGGTCCCGGCGGTATCTGCAGTCATATCCTGTCCGGGCGCAAGCTCTTCAGTCATCGGTGATGTCTCTTTCCTTGTGGGTGGCCCCTGGTGAAGCGGTGTTGGACGGAATCTGATTCATGCGCTCATTCGCATGAACCACTCCAGCATCCCGGTACTCCTTCACAGCTACTATATCCAAAGATCCTTCAAAGGAAAAGGGGCCTTGTCATCACGGAACCGATGGCTCGGAACGCCTCGGGTCTTCACCGTCTGTGGCATCGAGGGTACACCCGACCGGCCGGAAACATTTTCCGGACCTGAGCCGTGGTCACGCACAGACGCCATCCGCTCCGGCCTGCAACGAAAAGGTGGCTGCATTACTCTTCCCGACAAGAGCGACCATTTGACATCCTCCCCGGGCTATGCTGAAGTAAAAGGTACATGTTCCACGGTTCATCCGGGATGACCACGAGGGCGCAACGATCCTGGTTGAAGATGAGATCGGAAAAGGAGGTAATTTATGGCTGAAAACAAACAACAAACACCTGATCCATTCTGGAAGTGTCAAAACTGCGGCAACACGATACAGATACCGCTGCCGCCGGAAGAATGCCCGGCCTGCCATGAGAAATGCGAGTTTCTGAATGTCACGTGCTACACCCCGGAGTGCGGGTTCACCGGGATTGATCCGCGCCTGAAATAGGATCAGTGCGGTTTAAGAATCACTGTCGGATCGACTCGGTGCCACCTGATCGGAGAAGGCATCACCAGGCGGAACTTCCTGCGAGGCAAGCGGAAAGGTTTGTTGGATTGACAAGATGGTCGCGGTCTCTACCCCTTGTGGTGATCGGCAGTTTCGACTGCATGGGCGGCATCGTCCATCCATGCGGCAATAATTGAAAGGTGAGCTCAAAAATTAAAAGCCCTCTGAAAAACCTTCGAAAACAAAAAAGCCACCCGGGATAATCTCCTGAGTGGCTGAATTGTTTGGTGACCCCAAGGGGACTCGAACCCCTGTTACCGGCGTGAGAGGCCAGTGTCCTAGGCCACTAGACGATGGGGCCAAAATGTGCTGACTCTTTTACAAGACTGTATGGGGCTTGTCAAGGCTTTGTTCTCGCCGAGCTGTTTTTCATTCGAGGGAAGAATTCCGTTTGATTGCAAGGGGTCAATCATCACGGATTTCGTTCCCGGCCAAAGCGCACTGTCAGGTCATGGAGGAATGCCGCCCGCTCCGGGGTGAGGAATTCCGCCGCACAGCGCCATCGCCAGTTCCCGCTCGCCAGGCCGGGAGTATTCATCCGGCAGTCGCTGCCGAAGCCGAGTACATCCTGGAGCGGCAGGATCGTTAACCGGCCGGTTGATGACATTGCCAGGTAGATCAGGTCTTCATGGATTCCACTGCCATCGTCCAGCCGGCGGTTGGCATGACGCTTGATCTCCCGGCGCATCCCGTCGTTGATCCGGTCGCTGAGAAACCAGCCGACGGTCGTGTCGTTGTCATGGGTGCCGGTGTAGACCACGCAGTGAGGCGTCGTGAAATTGTATGGCAGAAAGCTGTTGTCGGGGTTGCCGTCGAAGGCGAACTGGAGGACCTTCATGCCGGGAAATCCTAGGCTGTCGCGCAGCGTCGAAACCTCGGGGGTGATGATGCCAAGATCCTCGGCGATGATGTCGAGCCGGCCCAACCGGTCGAAGATCCGGTCGAAGAAGGCCTTGCCGGGGCCATGCCGCCATTGCCCCTCGACGGCCGTGTCGTTGGCCGCCGGAATCGACCAGTAGGATTCGAAGCCGCGGAAGTGATCGATCCGGGCCATGTCGACCATGTTGAAGATTGCCGCGATCCGGCTGGTCCACCAGTCGAGCAGGAGATTATCGGTCGCCTCTTCGTCGCGATCCCAGCGATACAGGGGGTTGCCCCAGCGCTGGCCGGTGGCGCTGAAATAGTCGGGGGGGACGCCGGCGACGTGGGTCGGCAGCAGCGTCCGGTCATCGAGGGCGAAGATCGGCTGGTGGGACCAGACGTCGACACTGTCGAGGCCGACATAGATCGGGATGTCGCCGAACAGGCGGACGCCCGCCTTCTGCGCGGCCAGGCGCAACAGGTCCCACTGGCGGAAAAATTCGAACTGCTCGAACTGGAAATAGCGGAACCGCGACATGTTTTCCTGTCTGAAGGAGGCAAGCGCATCGGCATGCCGCTGCGCCAGTTCCGGGGGCCAGTCGAACCAGCCGGCGTTGCCGAACCGCTCCTTGATGGTCATGAACAGGGCGTAGTCATCGAGCCAGGGCGCTGCCGCCGCAAAACGGCGGAAGGCGCTGCCGCCGAACCCGGAAAACCGGTCGAATGCCTCCGTCAGCAGCCGTTCCTTGTATTCCGTGACCGCGACGTAATCGGTGCTGTAGGGCGAGAAGCCGGGGTGGTCGCGGAGGCCCGATTCGGAGACCAATCCCTCGGTGAACAGGATGTCGGGCGCAATGAGCAGGGGGGATCCGGCGAAGGCCGAGGAACTCATGTAGGGCGAATTGTCAAATAGCGGATTGGTGGGGACGGTCGGCAGGAACTGCCAGCAGCTCTGCCCGGCGGCGGCGAGAAAATCCAGGAAGGCGTAGCTCGAGGGTCCGATATCGCCGATACCGTAAGGCGAGGGGAGGGAACTGATATGCGCGAGGATGCCGCTGGCCCGTTTCGAGGATTGGAGAGTGTGCATGGTGGTGGTCTCGCTGGTATCAATGTAACGTCATTCCGCTATGATGGCGGAAGGGGTCGGCCGCGTGGCGGAAAAGCTCAGGGCACGGGCTTGTATCTCGGTTGAAGAATGATATAATATAAGACAACGGTTGCCGTGATCCTCCTCCCCCTGTTCCGTGTATCTTGACATGGGTAACAGCGTTTTTGCCAGTACATTGTTGATGTCCCCGCGTTCAATTTTAACAATTTGCATTTTTCTTGATGATGAATTAACATTGAATGTTTTGCAGCCATGCTGCAGTGCGTGGAGAAGGAATTCTGCCGGTAATCTTTCAAATACGGATTTCTACAGAGGCAATCTCTACCATACCGGATAGATTATCGGTCAGTTGCAACCTGCTCGTCTGGTAATCTTTTAAATCAAGCAATGGAGTGGTATCTCAGTGCTGTCAGAACTCAAAGAAAATCTTCTCAAAGCCGGAAAATTGGAAGGGTGTATCAGTTTCAGCGACCTGAATGAACTGTTGCCTGAAGAAATCAAGGATCCCAGCGCGATAGAGAGCATTTTCAATTTTCTTGGTGCCCATGACATCGAGATTGTCACCATTGAGGAGTCCGGTGAGAAACGGACCCTTTCCGGAGAGATCTGGGAGAAGAAGGATGAGGCATCGCTGGATATTGATGATCTCAAGGATGAAATGGTCGGCGGCGGTGAGGAAGACGTCCACGAAGCCGAGGAGACCACCACCACCTATCTTCGGGAGATGGGCCGTTTCGATCTGCTGACCCCCGAGGAAGAGGCGAAGTACAGCAAGACCATCCGTCAGGGATTCGAGTCGATCATCCATGCGATCCGTGAAGATTCGTCCGGTGTCAAGGAGATGCGGCTTCTGGTCGACCGCATCGATCTCTGGGAAAAACGTGATCCGACCCTCAAGCCGAAGAAACAGCAATTGAATTTCATGCGCTATTCGGTGGCGAGTGCGTCGAAAAAATATCCGGATGTCCGTGAGTTGTTCGAACTGCAGGCCAAGATCGAGGCCTACAGCCGCTCGATCGAGGTCGCCAAGGATACGATGATCCGGGCCAATCTCCGCCTGGTGGTGTCGATCGCCAAACGCTACATGCACCAGGGCCTGACCCTGGCCGATCTCATCCAGGAAGGCAACCTCGGCCTGATGCGGGCGGTCTTCCGCTTCGACTACACCAAGGGCAACAAGTTTTCCACCTACGCCAGCTGGTGGATCCGCCAGGCGATCACCCGGGCCATCCTCGACAAGACCAGGACCATCCGGCTGCCGGTCCATTTCCTCGAACTGCGGAGCCAGTTCTTCAAGGCCTTCTACGCCCTGTTCAAGGAGCTGGGGCGGGAACCGACGCCGCTCGAGATCTCGAAGGCGACCAATCTGCCGATGGACAAGATCCTGTCGATCCTCGAGGCCTCGCGCGAGCCGATCTCGCTCGAGACCCCGGTCGGCGACGATGATTCGACCCTCGGGGATTTCCTCGAGAACCAGGAGTCGCAGTCACCCTACGATGCGGTCCAGACCCGGGAACTGGCCGGTCGGGTGACGGAGATCCTCTCCACCCTGAGCGAGCGGGAGGAGAAGATCATCCGCCTGCGCTTCGGCATCGGCGAGAAGGCGGAATACACCCTCGAGGAGATCGGCAAGCGATTCAACGTCTCGCGTGAACGTATCCGCCAGATCGAGAAGAAGGCGCTCAACCGCCTGCGGCACTCGAGCCGGCGTGAAAAGCTGAAGTTCTTCATCGATTGACCGATACCACCATCCCATCGACAAGCCGGGTGCATCGCCCGGCTTTTTTATTGCCGTGAAAAAATACATTGAACAGGCCGGCTTCGGCACAATTCTCGAAAAGGTGGAGGCAGGCCGGCGCCTGACTCACGATGACGGCCTGCAGCTCTATCGCAGCCACGATATCCTCGCCCTCGGCTATCTGGCCGATATCGTCCGTACCAGGCTCAACGGCGACCGGGCCTATTTCATCTACAACCAGCATCTCAACTACTCCAATATCTGCACCAACCTGTGCAAATTCTGCGCCTTCGGCAAGGAGAAGGGGGCCGACAAGGCCTACGAGATGACGGTCGAAGAGGTCAGGCAGAAGGTCCGCGACCGGCTCGACGAGCCGATCACCGAGGTCCATGTGGTCGGCGGCATTCACCCCGATCTGCCCTTCTCCTACTATGTCGAGATGCTGCGCGGGATCCGGGAGGTGCGGCCGGATGTCCATATCCAGGCCTTCACCTGCGTCGAGATCGCCCATCTGGCCGGACTGGCCGGCACATCGGTCGGCGATACCCTCGAGGTGCTGAAGGAGGCCGGGCTCGGCTCGATTCCGGGCGGCGGCGCCGAGGTCTTCAGTCCCCGCATCCGCCGGCTGACCTGTGAGAAGAAGCTGGCCGGCAACGACTGGCTGGAGATCGCCAAGACCGCCCACCGCCACGGCCTGCGCACCAATGCGACGATGCTCTACGGTCATATCGAGACGATCGAGGAACGGCTCGAGCACCTGGCCGCCCTGCGCCAGGCCCAGGATGAGACCGGCGGCTTTCTCGCCTTCATCCCGCTGGCCTTCCATCCCCAGAATACCGGGATGGCGAGCCTGGCGAAGACCAGCGGCATCGATGACCTGAAAAATATCGCCGTGGCCCGGCTGTTCCTCGACAACTTCCCGCACATCAAGGCCTACTGGGTGATGATCGGGCCGAAGCTGGCCCAGATCGCACTGTCCTTCGGCGCCGACGACATGGACGGTACGGTCAAGGAGGAGGTCATCACCCATATGGCCGGGGCCGACACCGACCAGGCCATCGGCAGCACCATCCTGGTGCGGCTGATCCGGGAGGCCGGCCGGGTGCCGGTCGAGCGCGATACCCTCTACAACGTCCTCAGGGTCCATGGGACCGAGGGGGTGATGTGAGGCCATGACGGATCGATTGATCGCCGATATCCATGCCCGGGTGCTCGCCGGCGGGCGGATCGCTGACGACGAGTTCCCGGCCCTCGAGCGGACGGCCGGACTCTACGACCTCGCCTTTCTCGCCGATGCCATCCGCCGGCGCCTCCATCCCGAGCGGATGGTGACCTATGTGATCGACCGCAACATCAACTATACCGATATCTGCATCTCGGCCTGCAAGTTCTGCGCCTTCTTCAAGGCCCCGGAGGACAAGGGCGGCTATCTGCTGTCCTTTGACGAACTCGGGCGCAAGATCGAGGAGACCAGGGCCCTCGGCGGTACCCAGGTCCTTCTCCAGGGCGGGCTGCATCCCGATCAGCCGCTGGAGTACTACGAGGAGATGCTGCGCTTCATCAAGACATGCGGCATCCATGTCCACGGCTTCTCGCCGCCGGAGATCTGGCATTTCTCGCAGCTGTCGGGGCTGCCGGTGCGGCAGGTGGTGCAGCGGCTGATCGCCGCCGGCCTCGATTCGATCCCCGGCGGCGGGGCCGAGATCCTCTGCGACCGGGTCCGGCAGGCGGCGGCGCCGCGCAAATGCAGTGCCGACCAGTGGCTGTCGGTGATGGAAGAGGCGCATCACCAGGGACTGCGGACGACGGCGACGATGATGTTCGGCCACATCGAGACGATGGCCGAGCGGCTGGAGCACCTCCGCCGCCTGCGTGAGCTGCAGGATCGCACCGGCGGCTTCACCGCCTTCATCCCCTGGCCTTTTCAGCCGGACAATACGGTGCTGGCCGGGGTGGAGAAGACCACCGCCATGGGCTATCTGCGGATGCTCGCCCTGTCGCGCATCTATCTCGACAACTTCGCCAATGTCCAGGCCTCCTGGGTCACCCAGGGGCCGAAGATCGCCCAGCTGTCCCTCTTCTTCGGCGCCAATGATTTCGGCAGCACGATGATCGAGGAAAACGTCGTCGCCGCCGCCGGGGTCAGCTTCCGACTGACCGAGGAAGAGATCCGCCGACTGGTGGCAGACGCCGGTTTTACCCCGCGGCAGCGGCGGATGGATTATTCCCTCGTCTGAGGTGTCAATTGGTATTCCCGGGATGAACTCGATGATTACTGCTGGTGGAAGAACCGGGTGCCGGATCGGCATGGTCAACTATATCAATACCGCCCCGATCTACGAGGTGTGGAAAGAGACCGTCCGGCGTCAGGACTGGCGGGTGCACGAGGATGCGCCGGCGGCGCTGTGCCGGATGCTGGCTGCCGGCGAGCTCGATATCGGCGTGGTCTCCTCCTTTGAATACGGCGAGCGGCCGGAGAACTACCGGATCATGGACGACCTGTCGATCAGCGCCAACGGGCCGGTGGGGTCGGTGTTTCTCTTCTCCCGGGTGCCGATGGAACGGCTGGATGGCGGCCAGGTGCTGCTCACCAATCAGTCGAAGACCTCGGCGGCCCTGGTGCGGGTGATCCTCGAGGAGTTTGGCGGCGTCAGGCCGGTGTACAGTACCGGCGAGGCCCGCACTGTTGCCGACCAGGTCCAGGCGGTGCTGGCGATCGGCGATGACGCCCTGCGGCTGGCCCGGGAGGGCCGTTACCCGCATCGCTATGATCTGGGCGAGATCTGGAAGCGGGAAACCGGTCTGCCCTTTGTCTTCGCCGTTTTTGCCGTGCGCGAGGAGTATTGCCGCAACCATGCCGAGGAACTGGCCGAGATCCACCGGGAGTTCCTCCGTTGCCGGACCCGCGGCCGGGAGCAGATGTACCTGATCTGCTCCCGGGTCGCCCCCCGCATCCCGATGGATTGCGATGACTGCTATGCCTATCTGCGGGCGATCGAGCATGATCTCGGGACGGAAAAGCAGCTCGCCCTGGAGAAATTTTTCGGCTATCTGATCGCCAGGGGCGAGGCCTCGGCCGCGGCCCTGCCGCTGAAGATCCACAGACTGCCCGCTGCCACCTGACAGACGGGGAAGAACCACAACCGCCGGCGGATCAACTATGCAACCCGGAGCCCCCCACAGACTGCTCGTCGCCGTCACCGGCGCCAGCGGCATGCTCTACCTCAGGGCCTTCCTCAAGGTCATCGCCACCGGCTGCCTCGAGGTCCATGGGATCTGTTCCCCCTCCGGGCGCCAGGTCCTGCAGATGGAGGAGGACATCGAACCGGCTGCCCTGCCCGGCGTCGCCCGATGGTTTGCGCCTGACGACTTCGCCGCCCCGCCGGCCTCGGGGTCGAGCCGGTACCACGGCATGGTCGTCCTGCCCTGTTCGATGGGAACCCTGGCGGCGATCGCCTCAGGCCTCTCCATCAACCTGATCCACCGCGCCGCCGATGTGATGCTCAAGGAGAGGCGACCCCTGGTCCTGGCGGTCCGGGAAACCCCCTTCAACCGCACCCACCTCCAGAACATGCTCGCCGCCCATGATGCCGGCGCGGTCATCTGTCCGCCGATGCCGGCCCACTACCTCCGCCCGGCAACGCTGGAAGAGGCGGCCCGGACCTATGCCTGGCGGCTCGCCGATCAGCTGGGGATCGGGATCGCCGACCGCAAACGGTGGGGGGACGATCCCCTATGCTGAAGAAAATCGCCATCCTGCTCGAGATGATCAAGTTCAAGCTGACGATCTTCGCCATGCCCTTCGCCTTTACCGGGGCCTGCCTGGCGGCCGGCGGGGTACCGGGGGCGACCGTCATCCTGTGGGTGGCCGTGGCGTTGGTCGGAGCGAGGACCGCCGCCATGGGGTTCAACCGGATCGTCGACTGGCGCTTCGACAAGGCCAACCCCCGCACCGCCAACCGGGCCATCCCGACAGGCGAGGTCCGGATGGCCGAGGCCTGGGCGATGGTGGTGCTCTCGGCCCTGCTGTTCTTCTTCGCCTGTTCCCGGCTCAATCCCCTGACCCTGCAGATCTCCCCCTTCGCCCTGGCCCTGACGCTGTTGTACTCCTACACCAAGCGCTTCACCAGCCTCTGCCACCTCGTCCTCGGCCTGGCCCAGGCTTTTTCTCCCCTGGGCGGCTGGGTGGCTGTAACGGGGAGTCTCGCCGGCTATCCCTTCGTCCTCTCGGCCGGGGTGCTGTTCTGGATGGCCGGTTTCGACACCATCTATGCCTGCCTCGATGCCGACTTCGACAAGGACAGCGACCTCTTCTCGATGCCGTCGCGGTTCGGCCGGCGGAGGGCCTTCCGCCTCGCCGTCCTTTTTCACGTCCTCGCCTTTCTGCTGTTCACCGCCACCGGGGTGCGGATGGGCCTCAACTACTGGTACTATATCGGACTGGTGCTGACCGCCGGGGCCCTGTTCTACCAGCATCTGATCGTCACCCCGCGCGATCTGTCGCGGATCAAGGCCTCGTTCTTTTCGATGAACGGTGTCATCAGCCTGACCATCTTTGTCGCCACCCTGCTGTCCCTGCTGACCATGGAGAACTGAGACGATGCCGCGATTGTTTCGGATCATGCTTCTGCTGCTCTGCTGGACGCTGCCTGCCGCCGCCGCTGAACAGGACGCGCCTGCTGCCGGCGCGCCCTCCTACGGCGTGATCGACCGGGATTTGTTGAAGACGGCCTATGTCGACGGTGAAAGGATGCTGTACGAGGTCTTCTGGACCGGCGGGGTGAAGATCGGAGAACTCAGGCTGGAGATCGTCCAGATGAAGGGACTGATGCCGGAGACTTACGAGATCAAGACAACCATCACCACCGAGAACGGCGCCATCCACGGGATCTATCCGGTCAGGGATGGCCATGTGACGACAGTCTATGGCAAAAACCGCTTGCCCGGTCGCTATGAAGTCTGGCAGAAAGAGGGCTATAACTACCAGGCCCATCGCCTGACCACGTACAACCAGCAGACCGGGAGGATCTGGTACAAGAAGAACGCCGATCCCTCGACCACTACTATGGTCCAGGCGCCGATCCACAACGAGTTTTCGGCCTTTCTCGGCAGCCGGGTCATGCCCTTTGCGGTTGGCGGGTCGTTCCTGGTGCCGACCTTCGCCGACAAGCGGCGCAACGAGGTGCTGGTCAAGGTCGTGGCCCGGGAAACCCTGGAGCAGACAGTCCTGGGCACGGTCGAAACCATGCGGGTGACACCGATTCTCGAATTCAAAGGGTTGTACGACAAGAATGGGGATACGGTCGTCTGGTATACCGATGACGAGTGCCGGGTACCGGTGCGGATCAATTCCAAACTGATGATCGGTTCCTTGACCCTGGATCTGGTCAGCTATTACAATAGCCGATGCCCGCAGTATCACGGAGCAGTGTCGATCGAAGGGAAGAAGGCGGGGCAGCCGGTGGCGGCCGCCGGCCCGAAGACCGGCGGCACCAAGGATCAACACAACAATTGAAGGAATGACCATGACGATCGTGAAGACGACCGATTTTGCCGGTCTCGACCTCGTGCACCGCGGCAAGGTGCGGGACATGTACGCCCTGCCGGGCTACGACGATATGCTGCTGATGGTGGCGACCGATCGGATTTCAGCCTATGACGTGGTGATGGACGATGTCATCCCCGGCAAGGGCGAGATCCTGACCCGGCTCTCCCTGTTCTGGTTCGACCTGCTGGCGGATATCGTCGAGAATCATCTGATCACCGCCGATGTCGATGCGTATCCGGCGGTCTGCCGCCCCTACGCCGACGAACTGCGGGGGAGGTCGATGCTGGTGAAGAAGACCCGGCCGCTGCCGATCGAGTGCATCGTCCGCGGTTATATCTCGGGGTCGTTCTGGAGCGCCTACCAGAAGGACACCACCGTCTGCGGCTTCGTCCTGCCGACCGGGATGCGGGAATCGGACAAGTTCGCCGAGCCGCTGTTCACCCCGTCGACCAAGGCCGAACTGGGCACCCACGACGAGAATATCTCGCTGGCGGCAATGGAGCAGATCGTCGGCGCCGACCGGGCCAGGGAGATCGCGGCGATCAGCACCAGCCTCTACCGGCGGGCCGCCGATTACGCCCTGCAGAAGGGGATCATCATCGCCGACACCAAGTTCGAGCTGGGGGTGAGAGACGACCGGCTGATCCTCATCGACGAGGTCCTGACCCCCGACTCGTCGCGGTTCTGGCCGCTCGACCGGTACGCGCCGGGGCAGGGGCAGCCGAGTTATGACAAGCAGTTCCTCCGTGATTACCTGTCATCGCTGACCTGGGACAAGACCCCGCCGCCGCCGCCGTTGCCGGCGGAGATCGTCGACAAGACCCGGGCCCGCTACCTCGAGGCGCTGCAGCGGATCACCGGCAGATAGGTCCCGCGTTCCCCTATCGACTGTGGGTGCAGGAGGCCAGGACCTGGCGCAGATCCTGCTCTTTGAACCGGTATCCGGCCTCGAGCAGACGAGTCGGGACGACCCGGCAGCTGCTGAGCACCATTTCGTCGGCCATCTCGCCGAACAGCAGCCGGACCAGGAAGGCCGGGGCCGGCATGATGGTCGGTCTCCCGAGGACCTCGCCCAGGGTCTTGACAAAGACCCTGTTGGTCACCGGGATGGGGGAGACGGTATTGAACGCGCCCTGCAGCCCTTCATTCTCCATCACGAAGCCGACGATGTCGGCGAGGTCGTTGATGCTGATCCAGCCGATATACTGGTTGCCGCTGCCGATGACTCCGCCGAGCCCCGCCTTGAAAGCCGGCAGCATCTTGAACAACGCCCCGCCGCGCGGGCTCAGGACCATACCGAACCGCAGGAACACCACCCTGATTCCGGCCTGTTCCGCCTTCGCCGCCGTTTCCTCCCACTGCCGGCACACCTCGGCGAGAAAGCCTGATCCCGACGGTGACCGCTCGTCGACGATGGCGTCGCCGCAGTTGCCGTAATAGCCGGTCGCCGAGGCGCAGATCAGCAGTTTCGGCCGTCTGCCGGGCTGGCTGATATAATCCACCAGTTCCCAGGTGCTGTCCACCCGGCTCCGCAGGATCAATTCCTTCTGCCGGGCATTCCAACGTTTGTTGGCGACGTTCTCCCCCGCCAGATTGATCACCACATCGAAGGGGGATTGGTCGGCGTCGGCATCAAGGGATGCCGTGTCCCATAGTCTGCCCCAGGTTTTATTCCTGTGGCGGCGCAGCGGCCGGATGGTGTGACCTAGCTTGAACAGTGATTCGATCAGGGCGCTGCCGACCAGTCCGGAGGCTCCGGTGATGAGTATCTTCATGGTTTGGTCCTGTTCTTGTCACGGATTGAGAGACCGTTGTGGTGCCGCTGGCCGGCAACCGGCGCCCGGCGGCGGCCGTCAAGCAGATGCCTGAGGGCCATCAGCGGATGGGCCCAGATCATTCTGGAGCCGGCATACCGCATGACGCTGCGGACCTCGATGCGATAGCGCGGGGCATAGCAGTGCACCGGGCAATTGCCGCAGGTCGGTTTTTTCTGCTGGAACGGGCACTTCGCCAGCCGCTTGGCGGCGTAGGCCGCCAGTTCGCGGCACTGTGGGCACAGTTGCCGTCCTTCACCATGATGGTGGTCGCGGCAGTGGATGCCGATCATCGCCGTGATGGTCGCCAGTTCTCTCGCCAGGCGGGGCGGCAGGCTGTCCTTCATCTTATCGATCACCTCCGGCCATGATGTCCGTGCGTCTTTTCAACTCGTCGATGATCTGCTCGCAGACCGCTTCCTGGCTCGGTTCGGAGGCGGCGATGATGATATCGGCATAGCGGCGGTAGAGCCCCAGGCGTTCTTCGAAGAGGTCTTGAAAGCTCTGTTCCGGCCGTTTGGCCAGGCCCCGGGTCTCGTAGTTCCTGATCCGGGCCTTGAGCGTCGGCAGGTCGACGTGGAGAAAGACGCACAACCCGTCCTGTTTCAGGTGGGTCATCGCCCGGGCGCTGTAGGCGGCGCTGCCCCCGGTGGCGATGACATGGTCGCGGCAGGTGACGCCGAGCAGCACCCGCTCCTCGATATCGCGCAGCACCATGTGACCGTCGCGGTTGACGATATCCTGCAGGGTCCTGTTCTCGGCCAGCTGGATCAGGACATCGGTATCGACGTAATTTTTGGCCATCATCTTGGCAAGGATAATACCGACCGTACTCTTGCCCGATCCCGGCATACCGATCAGTACGATATTGGATTTCTGATGGTCCATGATTATTATGCGCTATCCTGTTGAGGTTCCACTTTAACCCATGATAAAGTGTAAGCCGCCGGTAGTATTTGGCAACAGGATTTTTCCATGCGGTATATTTCCGGATTCGGGCGATCGCCGGCTGGGGATTGCTTTGTCCTCTTTTCCGGAAGGGGGATGAGAAAGGAATTGCTCTTTCATTCCAGCAGTGTATCATTCCGCAATTGTCTCCATGATGATCCGGTGAGGTTGCTGGTGGCAGCAACGGAAGACGAAACAAGTATATCCTTTTTCCCATGTGAGCGAAATGTGGAATAAAATTGTGGAGTGGTTCGATTCGACCCATCTGGTCGAGCAGGTCACCGAGGTCGATTATGTCGGTTTGTTCACCAATCCCTGGTTCCTGGTGCCGTTCTGCATCCTGATGGCCTATCTGGTCTACCGACAGAGCTGGAAGGACCTGATCATCATCACCATTCTGCTTGCGGTCTGGTGGGTGTCCGGCACCGAATACATGAAATCCCTGATCGTCGATGGTGAACTGCAGATCTCCAAGATACTGCCGGTGGCCTTTGGCGGGGCGGTCATCCTCGGATTCGTCATCTATCTGTTCTTCGGCAGATCGGATTGAAGTGAGGACGGATGCAGTACCGCAATGGTGTCTTTATCATCACCGAAGAGAAGCGCTGTCCGATCTACAATGCCGGCGAGGAACTCAGGGTCAATAAGGGGATCCTTACCCTGCCGGTGGGCAAACCGACCTGTCTTACCCTGACCAGAGACCTGATCGTCATCGTCACCGAGGATGTCCCCTATGAACGCTATCGCCGGGGGGAGATCGAGAGGTTCCGATTCGAATGCGGCGGGTGTACCGGTCTCATCTCCTTCGAGTTCAAGAGAGACAAGGGGTATGCCACGCTGCAGATGAAAATGCTGGCGGCGAGGGATCGCAAGGAAAAGACCAGGGGGATCGTCCAGTTCGCCGATCTGCTCCGGCCCATTGAGATCTTCGCACCGCTGACCTACGACAATCTCCTGGACATCGCCACGCTGTTCACCTTCTCCCCGTATCCCAGCGGCTTTCCGATCGTTCAAAAGGGGGAGCCGGGCACCCTGCTCTATATCATCATCTCGGGACGGGTCGAGATCCTCGATGACGACGGCGTCACTCTTGCCGAGCTGACGCAGGGCGATGTCTTAGGCGAGATGAGCCTGCTCTCGGGGGAGGCGGCGATGACCACCATCGTGGCGACCGAGCCCTGCCACATCGCGACGCTGAAGTCCAAGGATTTCCGTCACATTCTGACGAAATTTCCCGTCCTCCAGGACTATTTCTACAAGCTGCTGGTCAGCCGGATCACCAGGATCAACCTGCAGCGGGCCGAAGAGCTGTCTTCCGGGATGGTCGGACAGTTTGACGATATCTCGGTGGTCGAACTCTGCCAGATGATCAATGCCAATCTGAAGACGGGTAGACTGAAGCTGGAGTTCGGGACAACACGGGCCTGTATCGATTTTCGTGAAGGCGAGATCATCCATGCCGAGTTCAATGGCAGTACCGGCCCGGACGCCTTTTTTCAGATCCTCGGCCGGTCCGAGGGACGGTTCAAATTCATCAATGGCCTGAAACCCGCCGATATGGAACGGGACGTCCTGGGCGGTTTCATGGCCTTGCTGATGCAGGGGATGAAACGTCTCGACGATCTCGAGGGCCGCGAAGACTGACCGGGGGAGTGGCACACGATGGGACGGCGGGAGATAAAAAACCAGATCCTGTTGTTGCTTGGTCGGCCCGATCTGGCCGCCATCCTTGAAACGACCGCATCACTATCCGCCCGCGACCTGATCGCCCCCCTGTTCTCCGCCCTCTGCCATCGGGACGAACTGGTGCGCTGGCATGCCGTCAGCGTCTTCGGCACCACCGTCGATCGGATGGCCGGGCAGGACCTGGAATCCGCCCGCATCGTCATGCGGCGGTTCCTCTGGAGTCTCAACGATGAATCGGGCGGGATCGGCTGGGGGGCGCCGGAGGCGATGGCCGAGATCATGTACCATTGCCGGCCCCTTGCCGAGGAGCACCTCCACATGCTCGTCTCCTACATGCGGGAAGATGGTCCGGAGGCCTTCCAGGACGGCAACTTCATCGAACTGCCGATGCTGCAGCGGGGCCTGTTGTGGGGGATCGGCCGGCTCATTCCCCGCTATCGGCAGACTTTGGCGCCGATGGGAATAGCCGGTGATCTCCGGCCGTATCTCCAATCGCCGGATGGGGACGTCCGGGGGCTGGCCGTCCGCGGTCTCCTGCTGCTCGGCGACAGGATGGAGGGGAAGGAATGTGACTTTCTCAAGCAGGATCGGCATCGCTTCAAGGTCTACACCGGGGATGGCTTCCTCACCTGCACCGTCGCCGACCTCGTTCGACAGGGGCGGCCGCGAGAGGAATAGCCTCGCGGTCACAATGGAACCGGCGGGACCGATCACGGCAGGTCCCGCCTCGGAGGAGTGAAGATGATGGAACTCGAAGACGACCTCTTTGCCGGGCTCGGTTTTGTCCAGTACCAAATCCAACTGGGCGAACCGGAGCGCAATCTCCAGCAGATCGCTCGCGCCCTGGAGTCGGTCGATGGCCTCGACCGGAGCCTCGTTGTCCTGCCGGAGTTGTGGGCCTCGGGCTTTGCCTATGACCGGTTTGACGCTATGGCCGCCGAGACCCCGGCGATGCTGGAGGAACTGACCGCCCTGGCCGGACGCCACAACTGCATCTTCGCCGGCTCGCTGCCGGAACGGGCGGAAGAGAACCAAGGCGAGCTGTTCTACAATACGCTGTATGTCAGCGGGGCCGACGGTGTCCTGGGCTGCTACCGGAAACAGCAGGTCTTCTACTACGGCGGTGAGGGCCGGGCCTTTATCTCCGGCATCGAGCCTTACCTGGTAACGACGCCGCTGGGGCGAATCGGCTGTCTGGTCTGCTACGACCTGCGCTTTCCGGAGCTGGCGCGGCTGCAGTGCCAGCAGGGCGCCGACCTGCTGCTCTGTTCGGCGGAGTGGCCACAGGCGCGGATCGATCACTGGCGGGCGATGCTCAAGGTCAGGGCGCTCGAGAATCAGACCTTTGTCGTCGCCGGCAACGGCTGGGGCATGGTGGATGGGGTGAACCTGGGCGGCTGTTCGACGGTCATCGATCCCCGGGGGCAGGTCCTGGCCGAGGCCGGCGACGGGCCGCAGGCGGTGGTGGTCCGGCCCGATTGGAGCACGCGGGAGGAATATCGTTCCCGATTCCACTCCTTTGCCATTGCTTCGTACCCGTTCAACGACGCCGGGAAGATTCTGCCGTCGGCGGCATCCTGTCTCGACCTGCTGGCGGTGAGGTGGCGGGTGGGGCAGCGCCTGGTCTGCCGCGAGGTTGCCGGACCGGTCGACACGGCGATGCTCCAGTCCCTGGAGGAGGCGCGGCGGCAGGGGGATTTCCTGGTTGTCGCCGTGACGGCAGGGGTACAGGGCGATTCCGATCAGCGTCTGCTGGCCGCGCTTGGCTGCGTCGACGCCGTCTGTCGCCTCGATACCTTCACCGCGGCCGAACGGGCCCGGCTTGTCAAGCTGACCGGCGGGATAAAGGCGATCCGGTAGGCCGCCGCTCAGAGGATGCCCGGCGGCATCTCCGGTACCCGGTCGCCGCCGAGGACAAAACCGCCATCCAGCCGCAGCACCGCCCCTGTCATGTAGGTGGCGTCGACGGCGACAAACAGCACGGCCGTCGCGACCTCCTCCGGCAAGCCGGTCCGGCCGAGAAGCGTGTGCCGCCGCAGTTCCTCCCGCTGTTGCGGCGACAGCGCCCCCCAGCCGCGGGTCTGCTCGCCGTGGCGGCCGTCGATCAGGCCGAGCATCACCTCGTTGACCCGCACTGCCGGTCCGGCCTCCCGCGCCCAGGTCTCGGTAAACGATGACACCGCCCGGTTGGCGGCGCTGTAGCCGTCGTTGAACACCAGGGCGGCCGGGCCGCTGCGGCCGGTGATGGCGGCGATCGAGCTGACGTTGACGATCGCCGCCTCGCCGCTCCTCCGCAGCAGGGGCAGGCAATGGTGGTAGAGCAGCCACTTGGCGGTCAGCGTCGTCGCGATCTCGAGTTCCCACTGGCCGCGGTTGTGGGGCTGATCGTAACTGCCGTGGACCACCGGCATGCCGCCGCGCTCGATGTTGTTGACGAGAACATCGAGCCGGCCGAACCTTCCCTCGATGGTCGCCGCCAGGGCCGCCACCGCCTCCCCGGCGCGCAGGTCGACCGGCATGGTCACGAAGGCAAAGCCCCGCCCCTCAAACTCCTCCGTCATCTCCCGGGTGGACTCCGGCCAGT
The DNA here is from genome assembly GCA_000769715.1 of Desulfobulbus sp. Tol-SR. Classification (GTDB taxonomy): domain Bacteria; phylum Desulfobacterota; class Desulfobulbia; order Desulfobulbales; family Desulfocapsaceae; genus Desulfoprunum. Next base: position 28,943 of record JROS01000007.1, on the reverse strand, counting down.
CATGGACAGGGAGGACCAGTGTGGCCCCTTCCTCGCCGAAGCGTCGGGCGATGGCCCGCCCGATCGGCCGCGAGGCCCCGGGGATGAGAGCGATCCTGCCGTGTAATCTCATGGTATTCCCCTTTCCAGCCGGCGTGCGGCCGGGAATCTTCAGTTAAACCGCAAGCGGCGTGGGCCTCGGAGCGGAGAAGAGAACGCGGTTGTGTCGCGGCCGCCCAGGCATTGGCAGCCAGGGACCACAGGCCCGCATCACTTCTTTGTAATGTGCCTCTCGCTCTCCGTCAATCGGAACAAAGGAATTCGGACCCTGAGCGCCGGCGTATGGCCGCTTCTCCGTACCGCCAGGCGGCGATCTCAGCAAAAATAGCTGATCCGCACCTCCCAGTCTGCCGCTGTTGTGCTTCTCGCCGTAATCGCTCGAATGGGGACCGGTCAGCGGGGCGAGGCGCAGCAGCAGTCGCCGGTTGGTGCCCCTGGGCAGGTCATCTCGGCGGCAGACGGCATCATGGACAAAGTTTCCCGCCAGGGTTGGCGACGGTTGTTTGACTTCCCCCGCCAATTCGCATACTCTCCTCAGAATTCGGAACCAGGATGAGTTGCCGGCCTGTCTCGTGGAATTGAACAGGTCGGGATGAGGTACGCCGTGGTCCGCCGGCCGTCGGCGGTGGGACTGGATGGTGCGTGAGGGACTGATGGAGACGGATACGGCATGAACTCGACCACCAGGCCTCAGGCCCGTTTTTCCCGGGAATGGCTGATATTCGGCCTGAGCATGACAATCCTCGGGCTATGGCACGGCTCCTTCGCCTATTACGACTATTCGCAGATAGAGGCTCGGGAACGGCAGCGCCTGTCGACCCAGGCCAGGGTGATCGATGACCTGGTCGCCCTGCAGCTGGAGGCGATCGGCAACACGCTGTCGAGGGTCCGGCAGGATCTGGGGCCGGATTGGCACAGCGACCGCGGTTCGATCCCGGCGACCGGCAGGCGGCTCGAAAACCTGGTCGAGGCCATGACCAGCCTGCGCACGATCGCCATCCTCGACGATTCGGGGCTGGTGGTCGCCTCAAACCAGAGGGACATCGTCGGCAAGTCCTTTCTCCAGCGGGATTTTTTCCAGACGGTGAAAAAAAATCCGCACCCTGACACCCTCTATGTCAGTTCTCCGTTCACGACCTCCCTCGGGGCATGGACGATGAACCTGTCCCGGGCGATCATCGATGACCAGGGGCAATTCGCCGGCGTGGTCGCCGCCTCCCTCAATCCGGCGACCTTCAGGGTCGTATTGAACACCGTGCTGTATGCCCCCGATGCCTGGTCGGCCCTGGTCCATGAGGATGGGGGCCTGTTCGTGATCGAGTCGGGAGGAGTCCTTGACCGCGGCAGCACGCCCGTCGTCGCCGCTGACATCATCGCCCGGGCGGCAGGCACCGGTGCGGAGGGCGAGGTCTTCAGAACGACCACCGATCCCGCCGGACTGCAGCGTCTGGTCGGGATTCGCACTATTCACCCGGCCCGGCTCAGGATGGACAACTGCCTGACCATCGTCGTGAGCCGCGATCTTCATGCGGTCTTCCCGGAATGGCGGCACAATGTGCTGGTGTATGGCGGCCTGTATCTGTTGCTCGTCGTCGTGGGCGGTTCCGGCGTCCTTGTCATCCGCAAGCGACGGCAATATATGGAAATGGCGGAAGCGAGGCTGTTCGAGGCCCGTGAGATTCTCGAAAATTTCTTTGCCATCACCCCCGATCTGCTGTGCATCGCCGATCTCGGCGGCGATTTCCGCCAGCTCAACCCCTCCTGGGAGAAGGTGCTCGGCTATCCGCTTGCCGAAATGGAAGGGACGCCTTTTATCGGCTATCTGCACCCGGAGGATGTCGAGCCGACGCTGGCGGCGATGTCCGACCTGGCGGCGGGGAAGGACGTGATCGGGTTCGTCAACCGCTTCCGGCATCGGGATGGTTCGTATCGCCATATTGAATGGCGATCGGCGGCCCGAGGCGACCTGATCTTCGCCTCCGCCCGTGACGTCAGCGAGCGTAAGGAGGCGGAACTGCGGTTGAAGTACCTGGCCTATCATGACCGTCTGACGGGGTTGGCCAACCGGTCGCTCCTCTTCGGCCGGCTGTCCCATTCACTCTCCGCCGCCGGCCGCAACCACACCCGGGTGGCGACCCTGTTCATCGATCTTGACGGCTTCAAGGAGATCAACGATCGATACGGTCATGAGGGCGGTGATATCGTCCTCAAGACCGTGGCCGGACGATTTCAATCGGCGGTGCGGGCGTCGGATACGGTGGCCCGGATCGGGGGGGATGAGTTCATTGTCGTTCTCGCCGACATCACCGAAACCGCCCAGGTGGGACCTGTTGCCGACAAGCTGCTGGCTACGCTCGAAGCCCCGATCTCTCTGGCCGAGGGCCGGACATGCCGGGTCGGGGCCAGCATCGGCATCAGCATGTATCCGGGCAACGGCAGGGAGATGGACGAACTGCTCGAGGCGGCTGACAACGCGATGTACCAGTCCAAGAAATCAGGCAGAAACCGCTACCAGTTCTCTCAGAGCGCGCCGTCTGCAGCATCCGCCGACGATGACCGGATCGTGCTGGGCGAGGCCTATCTGCTCGGCATCGGAGAACTGGACGAACAGCATCGGAAGATGACGGAGCTGGTCAACCTGCTCATCGATGCCGTGCGCACCGATGCCGGGGACGACCGGACCAGCCGGCTGCTGAATGAGCTGATCGATTGCACCACCTCCCATTTCAACACCGAGCGGGAGCTGATGGAGCGGTTCGACTATCCGGAACGGGCCACCCACAACGCCTCCCATGACTACCTGCTGGTGGAAATAGCCGATTTCGGCGAACAACTGGCCCAGCAGGGAAAACTGTTCATGGTCAAGCTGGTCAGGGATTGGCTGCTGCAGCACATCGACAGGGAGGATCGGCCCCTCGGCAGATTTCTCCGGGAGCGGATGGCCGACAATCATAGTGAACGGATCACATCTGACGGTTGTTGATCACATCTGAGGGGCATTGATTTATTCCTCGATCTTCTTGTTCAGTTGGACATGCGTATGCACCTGGCTGCGGCGGACCTTGATATTCAACAGTTCGACCGTGATCGAGAAGGCCATGGCGAAGTAGATGTAGCCCTTGGGGACGTGGATGTCGAAGCCTTCGGCGACCAGGGTGAAGCCGATCAGCATCAGGAAGGAGAGGGCGAGCATCTTGATGGTCGGGTGGGCATCGACGAAGGTCCCGATCGGTTTCGCGGCGAACAGCATGACCACCACCGCGCCGACGATGGCGATCACCATGACCGCCAGGTGTTCGACCAGGCCGACCGCGGTGATGACCGAGTCGAGGGAGAACACGATGTCGAGCAGGGCGATCTGAACGATGGTGGCGGCGAAGCCGTACGCTTGTTGCTGTTTTTCGGCCCCGCTGCCGTCTTCGAGGCTGGTGTGGATTTCATGGGTCGCCTTGGCGAGGAGGAACAGCCCGCCGCCGACCAGCACAACGTCGCGGCCGGATATTTCCTGGCCGAGCACGGTGAACCAGGGCTCGACCAGGCCGATGATCCAGGCGAGACTGAACAGCAGGGCGAGGCGGGAGAGCATGGCGAAGCCGATTCCCAGGGTCCTGGCCTTGTCCCGCTGGCCCTCCGGCAGTTTGCCCACCAGGATGGTGATGAAAATGATGTTGTCGATACCGAGAACGATCTCGAGCGCCAGCAGCGTTGCCAGGGCGATCCACGCCTCCGGCATCAGGATCCAGTCGAACATGTGTCAGCTCCATGCAGGTATGACGGGAATGAGGCCCGTCGTGGTGGTTGGGAGGAGGGTGGCGACATCCTCGGGCGGGCGATGGTTAGTGGCGCACGAGTCCTGGACAAAATGTGGCGGAATCGGCGATTGTCAAGTCGGCCCACCTCCTCTGCGGTGATTCGTCAACGCTTCGAAGCCGGAGACGACATCGAACAGCTCTTCGTCGATGGTGCTCTGCCGCAGTTGGTGCAACCGGCCGGTCAGATCCTCCAGCAGTTCCTCGATATTGGTGTCGGCGCGCTGCATCGCCGCCAGACGGCTGGCATTTTCACTGGCCAGCGATTCGGCGCAGGCCCGGAACAGCGACACGAAGAGGAATTCGCGGATAAGCATCCGCAGGGTTGGCGGCCCGCCGCCGATGACTTCCGGCAGTTGTCGCGTCGGCCAGGGAGAATCGGCCAGCTGCCGCCGCCAGGTCTCGTCGAGGGGCAGCAAGCGCTGGCTGACCGGGGTGTAGACCACCCCTTCGCGGGGACGATTGTAAAACAGATAGACCTCGTCCAGGTCCCGGTCGTCCCCGGCGGCGCCGCTGTCGATCAGGATCCGTCCGACCAGCGGGGTGATGCCCTTGACCGAGCTCGGCACCGGGAAGAAGCCGCGCACCAACGTTCCCTGCTCCTGCAGGCGGGCCTGCATCCGTTCACCGACCGCCCACAGATGCGGGACCCCGGGGAGGGTCGCCAATGTCTGCAGGGCATACTCGGCCAGCACCTCGTTGAACCGCCCGACCAACCCCTGGTCCGAACCGAAGACGATGGCCCCGATCCGGTCGGTGGCGGCGGATTTTCTTCCGCCCACCGGCCGGCTGTCACGCAGGCAGACGCTCAGGCCCAGCTCGACGGTGTGGGCGTACGCCGCCAGGGCGCCGACCGATCGTTCATACTGGCCGATACTGGCGGCCGCCAGGGCCTTCATCGCCCGGACGACGGACTGCAGGTCCCGGGCGCCGTTTTGTTTCTGCTTGAGGCCGGCGAGGGTGTCGGTCACGGTTCCTCCGGGCGTTGTCGGGCGGCAGGCATGGCAAAGCGGGGTTCCGGCTGGAAATCCGCCAGCGCCCGGCGGGCGATCTCGATGATCAGCGCCCGGTCGGCAGCGGCGAATTCCCCGGCGAGGGCCAGCCGCAGCCCCACGTCTTCCGGGATCTGTGCCGCCGCCCGGTGCAGCACCTGTTCGGCCTCCGCCACCCGTTCCAGCGGCACCTGGTCCAGCAGCCCGGCCGTCAGGGCCAGCAGCACGGTGATCTGGGCCGGCACCGCGACGGGGGAGAATTCGGGCTGCTTCAGGCAGGCCCGTATCCGCCGCCCGTGGTCGATGATCCGGCGGGTCCCGTCATCGAGCCTGGCGCCGAAGCGGGCAAAGGTCTCGAGCTCCTCGAACTGGGCGTAGATCAGCTTGAGATCCCCGGCCACACTCCGGTAGACGGCGCGCTGGGCCTTGCCGCCGACTCGGGACACCGACTGGCCGACATCGACGGCGGGCAGGACGCCGCGTTCGAACAGGGCCGGCGACAGGAAGATCTGGCCGTCGGTGATCGAGATCAGGTTGGTGGGGATATAGGCGGCGATATTCTGGGCCTCGGTTTCGATGATCGGCAGGGCGGTGAGGGAACCGCCGCCGAGGTCGTCGAGCAGGCGAGTGGCCCGTTCCAGCAGGCGGGAATGAATGTAGAAGATGTCGCCGGGAAACGCCTCGCGGCCCGGCGGGCGGCGGAGCAGCAGCGACAGCTCGCGATAGGCCCGGGCATGGTGGGTGAGGTCGTCATAGACGATCAGGACATCCCGGCCGGCCTCCATGAAGTGTTCGGCGATGCTGGTCGCGGCATAGGGGGCGATATAGGCCAGGCCGGGCGGATCGTTGCCCTCGGCGACGACGACGACGGTATAGCGCAGCGCCCCCTGGTCGCGGAGGATGGCGATGGTCTTGGCGACACTGGCGGCCCGCTGGCCGATGGCGCAGTAGACACAGAGCACGCCGGAATCGCGCTGGTTGAGGAGGGTGTCGATGGCGATGCCGGTCTTGCCGGTCTGGCGGTCGCCGAGGATCAGCTCGCGTTGGCCGCGGCCGATGGGGACCAGGGCGTCGACCACCTTGATCCCGGTCTGGAGCGGTTCGGTGACGGGGGCCCGGTCCATGATGGCGGGGGAGGGCCGCTCGATCGGCAGGCGCTGGCGGCAGCGCACCGGGCCGTTGCCGTCAAGCGGCTGGCCGAGGGGGTTGATGACCCTGCCGAGCAGCTCGATCCCGACCGCCACGTCCATCACCCGGCCGGTGCGGAGTACCCGGTCGCCGGCCTTCAGGCGCGCATGATCGCCGAGCAGGACGACGCCGACCTCCTCTTCGGCGATGTCGAAGGCGATGCCGGCGATCCCGTCGGGGAATTGCACCAGCTCCTCCGAGCCGACGCCGGGCAGGCCCGACACCGTGGCGATCCCCGTCGACACCGTCAGCACGGCGCCGATTTCCCGGATGGACAGCTGCGGCCGGAAGGTCTCCCGCACCCGGCCGATATCGGCAAAGGAGCGGTCAAGGATATCGGCCAGGTCGTTGCAGCCGGTGCCGGCAACCGTGACGACGCTGCGGGAGGCGTCGGAGCACACCGGGCAGGCGACCATTCCGGGTCCAGGTCCTCTCCCCGGTTGTGCAGGGGCATCAGCCATGGCGGTCTGCCCCCTGGGAGGATGGCGGTGTCGCCATTACGGTGCCGCCCCCGGTCGCCGCAGCCGTTGCTTCCCGGCCATCGGCAGGAGGGTGGTCAAGCAGCAGGTCGATGATGCCCTGTTCGAGGGCAAGGAGATAATCGGTGATATTCCAGGCCACCTGATGCCCATCCATGCTCACCGCGATCCCGCTGACCAGGTCGGGCCCGCACTCGTAGCAGAACCGGCCGCCATAATTGAAGTTCTCCCCTATCTCCCGCTCGATCGCCTGGCGCTGGTGGTCCGGCAGGGGGAAGGTGCTGCGGATGCAGACCGGGCCGACCGGCGATTTCAAAACGGCCTGCAGCTCGGATCGTTCCCCCGCCTCCATGGTCCGGCAGCGGCGGAGAAAGGTGTCGACCATCGCCTGTTCCAGGTTCGCGCCGGCGAGATCGGCCAGCGCCTTCCGCGCTATCGCAAACACCTCTTCCCGGGTCCGCCGCAGGATTTCCTCCTTCAGGGTGTTGCAGTCATCGATCATCGCCTCCTGCTGCCGGGTGCGGAAATCTTCGGCCTCCCGGCGCGCCGCCGCATAGAGGTTCTCTCTCTCGGCCTTGACCTCCCGGATCGCCTCCCGGAGGAGGGCGGCCCGCTGGCGGACGAATTCCTCGTTGCGCTGGTGGAAGACGTCGCGTTCCCGCTCCGCCGCCTCCTTGTTGGCCTCGGCCTCGGTCATCGCGGCGGCGACGCGTTGTTCGCGGGCATCGATGGCGTCGAGGACGGGCCGATAGAGAAAACGCCGCAGCAGCCAGACCAGGATGAGAAAGTTGACGATCTGGGCGGTGACGGTGAACCAGTCGATGAGCATGACTCACCGGCCCCCGGCCTGAGCGATGAGATGATTCCAGAACGGGTTGGCGAAGATCAGGATCATCGCCACCACGAGGCAGTAGATGGCGGTCGACTCGACCATCGCCAGGCCGACGAACAGGGTCCGGGTGATGGTGGCCGAGGCGTCGGGCTGCTGGGCCAGCGAACTGAGGGCCGTCGCCACCGCCCGCCCTTCGCCTATGGCCGGGGCGATGGAGCCGATGGCCATGGTCAGGCCGGCGGTGAAGATCGAGACGATGGCGACGATGGTCAGGTTATCCATATATCCTCCTTGTCGTGATGGATCTGATTTTCATTGATGTGCTCCGGGTCCCGGTCGCGAGCCCCGGTCGCTGGTGGCGGCGGCGATATAGACCGTCGCCAGGACACTGAAGATATAGGCCTGGACCATCCCGGTTAAGAGGCCGAACAGGGTCATGACGATCGGAAAGAGATAGGGGGTGACGGTGAGGAGGATGGCGACGATCATCTCCCCGCTCATCATGTTGCCGAAGAGCCGCACCGCCAGGGCCAGGGTCCGGGAGATCTCGCCGATGATATTGAACGGCAGCATGAGGACGGTCGGCTCCGTATAGCCCCGGAGATAGCCGAACAGCCCATTATCGCGAATGCCGTAGGCCGGCGCGGCCACGAAGACGCAGAGGGCGAGGGCCGCCGTGGTCGACAGCGAGCCGGTCGGGGGCCGGTACCCGGGGACGATCGTAGCGAGACTGGCCAGGGCGACGAAGAGAAAGAGGGTGCCGATAAAGCCGACAAACCTGCGGGGTTCGACGATCCCGATCTCGGCGATCTGTTTTTCCATGGCCAGGACGATGATCTCGAGGACATTCTGCCAGCGCGACCGCCGCAACCCCGTCGACAGCCGGGCGGTGATGAGTCTGGCGCCGCCGGCGAGGATGGCCATCAGCAGCCAGGTGAAGACGATGGTGGCGTTGAGCTTGACGAAGCCGTACTGCCAGAAGATCTGGTTATCGGGGCTCAGCTGCATGACCGGCCTCCTGCGGCACCGCGTCTTTTTTCATCCCTCGACCGAATCCCGCCGCCACCAGGCGGGCCAGGATGAAACCGACGAGGGCGGCGGCCAGCCGTGACCAACGGCCGCCGGCAAGGGCGTAGAAACCGAGGGTCACCACGGCCGCCCGGACGATAAAACTGCCGACGAACCACAGGGCCGGACGCGGCGAGGCCAGCCCTTTGCGCACCGTCCACCACAGGCCATAGAAGAACAAACCGCCCAGCAGCAGCCCGCCGACAAAGGCCGCCAGCAGATACATTGTCTCAGTCATCGTTGTCCTCCTCGTCCTGGCGGATTTTCTTCTCTTCCTTGGCCACCCAGTGCCAGGCATTGAGACAACCGAGGACCAGGCCGAGCAGCAGCAGCATCAGGGTCCAGGAGTGGCGGCCGGGAAAGTGCCGGTCGATCCAGATCCCGAGCGCAATACCGAGGACCGTCGGGATCGCCACCGACCAGCCGACCAGCCCCATCATCCCCAGGCCATGCCAGATCGTCCGGGTCGCATGCCGCCGGGCCTTGAGTTTGCGCTTCGCCTGGTCGTCGATCCGACGGCTGAAGGCCGCATGGTTGCGCCGGGCCTTGTCGTCGAATCGCTTATCCATGCTGGTACCTCACGAAGCGGCGGATGAACATGCTTTCCATCTTCGCCAGGACCTGGCGGACACTTCGCGCTTCGTCGTCGAGGTTGCGGAATTCCCGGTCGATCGCCTCGCGCAGCAGGCCGAGATCGTCTCCGCCGATGGCGTTGCGCACCGACACCAGGACCTGGCTGCCCTTCTTCACCAGGACCCCTTCATCGACGGCGACGTAGGTCTCGCCGCCATCGCCGTCTTCAAAGAGCAGGATGCCGGGAACGAGGGCGGCGACGCAGTCGAGACGGCGGGGCAGGATCCCCAGCGAACCCTGGAGGGTTTCGGCGACGATCCGCGACACCGCCGATCGCTCGGCGAAGATTTCAAAGGGCAGGAGAATTTTCAGGTGCATGGGCGTCGCTCCATCTTCATTGCGGGCAGAGTCACCGAGCCGCCTGCACCTTGCTGTCGGCCTCCTCGATCCGGCCGATCATGTACAGGGCGCTCTCGGGATAGTCCTTGAATTCGTCGCCCAGAATCCGTTCGCAGCCGTCGAGGGCGTCGTCGAGACTGACGACCCGGCCGACGTGGCCGGTGAACTGCTCGGTGGTATAAAACGGCTGGGTGAGGAACCGTTCGAGCCGTCGCGCCCGGGCGACCGTGGCGCGGTCGGCCGGAGCCAGCTGATCGAGGCCGAGCATGGCGATGATATCCTTCAATTCGGCGTACTGGGCGAGGGTGCGGCGGATCTCCTGGGCCAGGTGGTAATGGCGGTCGCCGATGATGCCGGGGGCGGCCATCCTGGAACGGGACTGCAACGGGTCGATGGCCGGATACAACCCTTCGCTCGCCCGCTTGCGCGACAGGACGATGGAGGCCGACAGGTGGGAAAAGGTATGGACCGCCGCCGGATCGGTGAAGTCGTCGGCCGGCACGTATACCGCCTGGATCGAGGTGATCGCCCCTTTGTCGGTATTGGCGATCCGTTCCTCCAGGGTGGAAAGTTCAGTGCCCATGGTCGGCTGATACCCCAGGCGCGACGGCATCCGCCCCATCAGCCCCGACACCTCGGAACCGGCCTGGATGAAACGGAAGATGTTGTCGATCAGCAGCAGCACGTCGCGATGGGCGTCATCGCGGAAATATTCGGCCATGGTCAGGGCGACGTGACCGATGCGGAACCGGGAGCCGGGCGGCTCGTTCATCTGGCCGAACACCATGACCATGTCCGGCAGCACGCCCGCCGCCCGCATGTCCCGATACAGTTCCTCCCCTTCGCGGCAGCGCTCGCCGATGCCGCAGAAGATGCTCACCCCCTGGTGCTGGCCGACCATGTTGTGGATCATCTCGGTCAGCAGCACCGTCTTGCCGACCCCGGCGCCGCCGAACAGGCCGGCCTTGCCGCCGCGTTCGAGGGGCATCAGCACGTCGATGATCTTGATGCCGGTGGCGAAGATCTCGGATCTGGTCGAGCGCCGCGCCAGAGGCGGCGGGTCCTGATGGATGCTGCGCCATTCCAGGTCGGGGGGAGGGGGGTGACGATCGATGGTCCGGCCGAAGACGTCGAACATCCGCGACAGGATGCCATTGCCGACCGGGGCCATCAGGGGGGCGCCGGTGTCCTTGACGACCATGCCGCGGGCCAGTCCCTGGGTCGGGGTCAGGGCGATGCCGCGCACCCGGTGCCGATCGAGCTGGGCCAGGACCTCGATGGCGATCTCGTCGGTCGTGCCGGTCCGCAGCAGGGTGGTGATGGGCGGCAGGGAATCGGCAAAGCGGATGTCGACCACGGAGCCATGGACCGAGACGATCGTGCCGGTATTCGCATGCACAGATGATTGGGTCATGCCGGGAAGCTCCCCTGCCGATCGTCGGCGTTGCCCGTGATCACGGTGATGACGGGCTGTTCTCATCGTCGTGGCTGATTGAGGCGGTTCTTCAGAAAATTGTAGCGAATACGCACTCAATAAGCAAATTATCCCCTCGGGATCCGGTGCTTGAAATGCTTTGACAGCGATGCGTACTTGATTTACCATCATTTCGTCAATTAGCGAAACATGCAACAAGAGGATATACGTGGAACAGACGTTGAACATCGCCAAGGCCCTGGCCGACGGCAGCCGGATGCGGGTGATCGCCGCCCTGATGTCCCGGGATGAACTGTGCGTGTGCCAGATCACCGAGATGCTCCAACTCGCGCCGGCAACGGTGTCGCGCCACATGACCATCCTGCAGCATGCGCGGCTGGTGCAGAGTCGCAAGGAGGGCCGCTGGGTGTTTTACCGGCTTACCGCCGCGTTTCCCGACCTGCTGTACCAGTGGCTCGCCGGAGCACTTGCTGATTCTGCGGAAATACGGGCGGACCGGGGGAGATTGCAGACCATTCTTGCCTGTGATCCGGATGATCTCTGCCGGCGGCAGAAGAACAGGAAGAGTTGCCGGAAATCCTGAGCGATCCCGGCCGATTTAATTTCAACGAGGTACCTAATGGCCCCATCCGTCAAGAAATTGTCATTTATCGATCGCTTTCTCACCCTGTGGATTTTTGTCGCCATGCTGGCCGGGGTCTTCGGCGGCTATCTCTTCCCCTGGATTACTGATTTCATCAATATCTTTCAGGTCGGGACCACCAATATTCCCATCGCCGTCGGCCTGATCATGATGATGTATCCGCCGCTGGCCAAGGTCAAGTATGAGGAACTGGGGCAGGTGTTCCGGAACGGCCGGGTTCTGGCGCTGTCCCTGGTCCAGAACTGGCTGATCGGGCCGGTGCTGATGTTCCTGCTGGCGATCACCTTCCTCTCGGGCCACCACGACTACATGGTCGGCCTGATCCTGATCGGGCTGGCCCGCTGCATCGCCATGGTCATCGTCTGGAACGACCTGGCCGACGGCGATACCGAGTACTGCGCCGGGCTGGTGGCCTTCAACTCGATCTTCCAGGTCCTGTTCTTCTCGGTCTACGCCTGGATCTTCATCACCGTGGTGCCGCGCTGGTTCGGCCTGGAGGGGGCGGTGGTCGATGTCTCGATCGGCGACATCGCCAAATCGGTCTTCATCTATCTGGGGATCCCCTTCATCGCCGGCATGCTGACCCGCCTGGTCGGCCTCAAGCTCAAGGGCAAGCAGTGGTACGAGGAGGTTTTCGTGCCGCGGATCAGCCCGTTGACCCTGATCTTCCTGCTCTTCACCATCCTGGTGATGTTCTCGCTGAAGGGCGAGTATATCGTCCAGCTGCCCTTCGATGTCCTGCGCATCGCCCTGCCCCTGACGGTCTATTTTCTGGTGATGTTCGCCGTGTCCTTCTTTCTGTCGATGAAGGTCGGGGCGACCTACGAACAGACCACCACCCTCAGCTTCACCGCCGCCTCCAACAACTTCGAGCTCGCCATCGCCGTCGCCATCGCCGTCTTCGGCATCGATTCGGGCGAGGCCTTCGCCGCGGTCATCGGGCCGCTGGTCGAAGTGCCGGTCCTGATCGCCCTGGTCAATGTGGCGCTGCGCCTCAAGGGCCGATATTTCCCCTATGCCCGGCGGACCCTCAGCGGCGTCTGTCATGTGCGGGTGAAGAGTGAGTAGACGCTGCCGGTTGCACCTTCGAGCTCCGGGCACCACTCCGCCAGGCCAGGCGGAGAGAGGATAGTGAGGATGGAAAGTCTGTACCCCGCAAAGATCTATGTCGAACTGACGACCCGCTGCAACCTGCACTGCCCGATGTGCGTCAAGCAGGCGGAGGGGAGCTGTATCGTCGAGGGCGACATGCCCCTCGCCGTGTTCAAGCGCCTCCTGCCGTCCCTGGCCCACACCCGGACCCTGGTGCTCAACGGCATCGGCGAACCGCTGCTCCATCCCGAACTGGAGGAGGTGATCCGCCTCGCCCGCGGCTGGATGCCGGCCGACGCAGCCATCGGCTTCCAGAGCAACGGCTTTCTGCTCGACCGCCATCGGGCCGAACGGTTGATGGCGGCAGGGCTCGATACGGTCTGCCTGTCGCTTGACGGCATCGATCAGGATGAGGCCGGAGGCGGTCATGCGATCTTCGCCGTGTCGCGGGCGGTCGAGGCCCTGATCCAGGCCAGGGAGGCAACCGGCCGGCGTTTCCGGATCGGGATCGAGACCGTCCTGAGCCGGGAGACGATCGCCGAACTGCCCGAACTGGTCCGATGGGCGATCGGCCAGGAGGTCGATTACCTGATCGCCACCAATCTCTTTCTCTATGACGGGTCGGCGGCAGCGGGCAGCCTGTTCAATCCCAACTCCACTGATGCCGTCGCGATCTTCGACAAGTACAACCTGCTGGCGACGGCGCAGGGCCTGAGCCTTCACCGCTATCTCGCCGCCTATCTGAAATTCACCAAGACCGCGGCGGACCGCGAGTTGCTGGGGCTGGTCGAGCGGATGCAGCGCGAGGCCCGGGACAAGGATATCCACCTCCACCTGCCGAGCCTGATCGAACACGCCGCCGGCGACCAGGGATCGGTGGCGGAGGCGTTCAGCGCGGCCAGGGCGATCGCCGGCCGGCACGGGCTGGAGCTCTTTCTGCCGCCGCTGCAGGCCCCCGCCGAGCGGTCCTGCCCGTTCATCAACGACCAGGCCACCTTTGTCGCGCTGAACGGCGATGTCATGCCCTGCCACTTTCTCTGGCACTCCTATTCCTGCCGGGTGCAGGGGGAAGAGATCCCGGTGCGGCAGCGGATCTTCGGCAATATCCGGCGGCAGACGCTGAAGGAGATCTGGCGCGGTGACGGGTACCGGCAGTTCCGTCACCAGGCCGCAAGCGCCGACTATGCCTCCTGCTGGAGCTGCTCGCTCGGACCCTGCCCCGCCCTGATCAACGACGATCTGTATGCCAACGACTGTTACGGCAGCGTCGTGCCCTGCGGTCACTGCCAGTGGAGCCTGGGCGGGATCCGCTGTCTGTGAGGCGGTGGGGGACGCCGGCCTGAATCAGACCATATCAGCTTGGAGGACCGACCATGTTGCTGACCGGCTATACCCTGGAGATCTTTCGCTCGAAGTGCAACGCCGGTGCCCGGACCCTGCACTGTTTCGCCCATCTCCACGATGACGTCGGCGCGGCGCTGCCGTATCTGAACACCGTCCTCGGCGGCTTCGCCTACACCCGCGAGCCCCCTTCGCTGACCCTGAAGACCTCCGGCAAACTGATCACCATCCATCCCCGCAAGATCGCGGTCAATGCCCTGCAGGATGAGGAGCAGGCGGAGAAGATCGTCGCCTGGCTGCAACGCGAGATCAACGGCGCCTGGGACAATCGCGCCGCTATCGAGCCCAGCGAGCACGGGGTTCAGCAGCCGTCACTGCTGGAGGTCCTGAAACTGCTGCCGAAGACCAACTGCCGGAAGTGCGGCCAACCGACCTGCATGGTCTTTGCCGTTCGGGTGATCGAAGGGGCCAAGGATCACACCAACTGCCCGGCCCTTCAGGGAGAGAAAAGGGAGGCACTGGCCGCGTATCTTTCTCAGTTCAGTTTCGAATAACTTTCCAGTATTGCCTTCCTCTCAACCCTTGGCGGGACACTCATGCCCGCCTCTGCACTGGTTTTTTCCATTGGTTTTCCTGGCAAAATTGTTGGAGTTCATTCTCATCAACCCTGCAGTCAGCTGCAATCCCTTCTTTTGCCTCCTGTGATGGGACTGGTCCGGTGGAATCGACCCGCTGGATCATAGTACACGTCCCTCCCGAAAAGCCCCCTTCATTCCTGATAAATATAATTAAAACATATATATGAATGTCAAAATTTGAATTTCGGTTGTAAGCGTTACGGATATTATTCATTAACACTCTGCTTTGCTGTTTTCCGATCGATACAGCCAATTGGACTGTCGATTTGCTCTATGGTATTGATCAAGTAATTTTCCCCAATCACAATGTAAGACAGGGGGATATATCAATGTTCCCAAGCGCCGGTTTCAAGCGATCGAGATTGTACGTTGTCAAAACTCGTATCGGGTTGGCAGGTAGTTTCTTTTCAGTCGGCGCGTTGGGCTGAATCTTCAGAGCTTTTTGTCCCGAGTCCCTGGCTGAAGGGAAAATATAATGAGAAATTACAAAAAAATATTTGTAGTCATCGGGTTAGTCGCCCTGGTGGTGATGTTTTCCGCTACGGGGATGCATCGATTTGTAATTCTGCACAACATCGGTGATCAGCACGCATCGCTGCAAGGGCTTCCGGACACTGCGGTCATTGTCAATGCCGGCAGCCGGATCGGCCGCATCAGCTTCCTTGCCGGGATCCTCTCGCCGGGATTACTGGTCGCTCTCGCGTTACTGGGCGTATTCCCGTTGGTTGTTCGTCGAGGCCTCACCTTTTTCCGCAATCGGCATCGGGAAAAGATGCCGGTTCAAGATTCAACCGCAACGGCTTCTCTCCAGTCGCCACCTGTCGAACTGCAACAACAGATCGGCGACCACTGCACCGAATGCAACGCCTGCCTGAAAAGTTGTTCGTTTCTGTCGCATTACGGGACGCCCAAGAGCATTGCCAACCGTTTCGACTTTTCCCTGGCCGAGAGTCAGCTTGTCGCCTATGAGTGCAGCCTGTGCGGGCTCTGTACAGCGGTTTGTCCGGAAAAACTTGATCCAGCCAGGTTTTTTCTCGAGGTCCGCCGTCGGTGTTGTGCCGAGGGTAATCTCGATGAATCGAAATATGGTTCAATACTTGGCTATGAGAAGAAGGGAAACTCGCAGTTTTTATCCTGGTATGGGTTGCCGGAGGGCTGTGATACGATATTTTTTCCAGGCTGCACCCTGCCAGGAACTCGTCCCGTGGTCACCACAGGGCTTTTCCGGCAGATCCGGCAGAACATCCCGACGGTCGGACTGGTTCTCGATTGCTGCAACAAACCATCCCACGATCTGGGGCGATCAGGGCATTTCGAGAAAATGTTCGGAGAAATGCATCGGTATCTTGTCAGTCAGGGGATACGAACGGTATTGACCGCCTGCCCGAACTGCACCAAGGTCTTTCGACAGTATGGGGCTGGCTTGGCAGTCAAAACGGTCTATGAAATCCTCGATACCCCGATTTCAGCCATTGGTCTGCCTGGAAATGGCGGGACCTTCACCGTTCATGATCCTTGTCCGTTGCGGAATGACCGGGATACGCAACAAGCCGTCCGCAGGATGCTGGGTGATATGGGATTAGCGGTGAACGAGATGCAGCATAGCGGCAAGCAAACGTTGTGTTGTGGTGAAGGCGGGACGGTTGCTGCGGTCAAATCGCAATATGCCAGGGAGTGGGCGCTTGTCCATGAAAGGGAGTCTGCCGGGAGAACGATTGTCACGTATTGCGCCGGTTGTACCGGCAATCTCAACCATGTCGTCCCTGCGCTCCACATCCTTGACCTGTTGTTTCGACAGGTCAATTCGCAAGGGAAGGCAAAGGTCGCCAGGGCCCCTTTTACCTATTGGCATCGATTCCGCCTGAAACGAACCATGATGCGGGATGATCATTTCAAGGTGCAACGCACACGCCCAGTCACTATATGAACGTTGTTGATGTGCCTTCTCGCGGAGAGATCAGGCCATCTTTTCCGCCTGGGCATAGAGCCGCCGGACTTCCTCCGCCGGCACCAGCGCCTCGATGGCTGCAGCGATCACGATGATGCCGATGATATCGATCGCCAGCCGCGCCAGGGCGAAACGGGCCCCCAGGGCCGAGCTTTCGAACAGCAGCATCGGGATCTTGGTGGTCGACCAGGCGCCGATGAAGATCAGGATGTTATTGAAGCTCGCTCCTTTTTTCATCAGCACCGCCGCCACCGGGAAAGCCCCGTAGAGAGGGCCGGCGGCAAAGGAGCCGAGGAGAAAGGCGAGCAGACCGCCCCTGGCACCCGAGCCCGGCCCCATGAACCGCATTATCTGCTCGCGCGGCACCCAGACATCGAGGAGACCGAGCAGGACAAAGATCGGCGGGATGACCAGCAGCATGGTCTCGGCCTGGAAACCGATGATCTCGACCGCCTTGACCCGGTACAGCGGCAACAGGAGAAGAAAGACAATGAAGACGGCGGCGGTCGCCATGACGGCCGCATAGCGGCGAAGGACAGGTTTCATAGGCTCACCGCCCAGCCGACGAAGACGGCGGCAATCAGGGAAAAGACATAGGCCAGGAGATTGCGGAGAAATGCCGCCCGCTTGCCGAAAAACTGGATCTCCAGCGGCAGGGTGACCACCCCGACCATCATCAGGCTGGAAATGAAGGCGGCGATCTGGGTCGCCCCCGCTCCCCCCTGCAGCAGGGCGGCGGCCGCGGGGAAGGCGACGAACCCGGGGATCAGCGTGATCGAACCGATCAGGGAAGCGGCCAGCACTCCAAAAACGCCCGAATTCTTTCCCAGCACAAGGGAAATGGTTTCGGTGTCGAGGACGGCCATACCCATCGCCACCAGCAGAAACACAACGAGAAACTGGGGGAGGATGTTCTCAAAGGCCTTGAAGGCCTTTTTCATGGCGGTTCTGGTTTTCTCCCTGTTTTTCAGGTACGACCAGAGCAGGCAGATCGCGGTGACGAGGTAAAGCAGCAGGGTGTCCATCTTCCCTCAGGATGTGTGATGTTCTTGGGGATGAAGGCCCAACGCTTCCGGCAGGGTCTCGACATAGGCCCGGATCTCGTCGCGCACCCGGCGGTAACAGTCGCGCTGCTCCTCCACCCCGGCCCCTTGTGCCGCCAGGTCTCTGGCCATCGCCGGCGGATCGGCAAAACCGGCATGGAGCATCTTTTTTGCCCCGGGGAAGAAGGGGCAGGCCTCGCGGGCATGGTCGCAGACGGTGATGATCGCATCGAAGGAGATAGCGCGCAGCTCGTCAAGGTGCTTCGAGCGGTGGCCGGAGATATCGACCCCGGCCTCGGCCATGACTTCAACTGCCGTCTGGTTGAGGCCGTGGGTTTCGACCCCGGCGGAATACGCCTCGATAAGATCGCCTTTGAGGGCCCTGGTCCAGCCTTCGGCCATCTGGCTGCGGCAGGAGTTGCCGGTGCAGAGAAAGAGGATTTTCAGCTTTGGGTTCATTGGCGTTGCCGAAGTCTTATGTCAAGCGCTGAGAAATGGCTGGACGATGAAATAGACGCCGAGGAGGGCGATCATCGTCCCGGCCAGCCGGCGGAAGACCCGGCCCCCCTGCTGCCAGGAACTGCTGACCAGCAACTGTTTGACCAGCGCCGTCGAACTGCCGGCAACGACGATCGGCAGGCAGTGGCCGATGGCGAACAGCAGGATGAACACCATCCCGGTGAACACCTTGGCCTGCACCGAGACGATGGCCAGGATCGGGGCGATGAAGCCGAAGGTGCAGGAGCCGGACAGCACCCCGTAGGCCAGACCGAGGACGAAGGCTCCGGACAGACCTTTGAGTGTAAGTTTGGCCATCAGCCCGCTCGACATCGAGCACTTGGCCACCCCGAGCATGTCGAGGGCGACCCAGAGCAGCAGCAGGCCGATGGCGATGGTCCAGTAGGGGCCGACGTCGCCGAGCATCCGACCGAGCAGCGAACAGACGATGCCGATCACCGCGATGGTGATGAACAGGCCGGTGGTGAAGACCACGGCGTAGAGTGTCGCCCTGCGCCCCTCGACCAGGTGGTTCTGGCCGGCGACATAGCCGATGATCAGGGGGATCGAGGCCAGGTGGCAGGGGCTGAACAGCACGCTGACCATGCCCCACAGGAAACAGCCGAGGGCCCCCAGCAGGAGGCCCTGGCCCATCCAGGAGTTGATGGTGAGAAAGGCCTGGTCCATTGATTACCTGACCCCCAGCTTCTCCAGTTCGGCGACGATGGCCGCCTTTTCCATGAACCCTTCGTGGCGAAGCACTTCCTTGCCCTTGGCGTCATAGAAGATCTGGGTCGGGATGAGCTGGATCCCGTACTTCGGGCCTTCCTGGGGATTCTCCCAGACGTCGATGAAGACGATGGCAGCCCTGTCCCGGTACTCCTTCTCCAGTTCTTCCATGATCGGTGCCATCATCTTGCACGGGATGCATTTCTTGGCCCCGATATCGACCATGGTCACCTTGCCGGGCACGGGCGCCACCGGCACCCCTGCGCTGCCCGAGGCGAAAGCGCCAGTGGCCTGCAACACCAGAAAAGCCCCCGCCAAAATAACAAACGTATTGATTTTAATAAGAGAAAATTTTTTCACGCCGCCATCCCCTTTCAAATGAAATTATATGCCTTGTCAACGACCTGGGTGATGGTATCGGCAGTGATATCGGTTTTACCTTTTTCGAAACCGAGATCGGTCAGGCGCAGATGATTGATGCGGGTAATTCCGGCCTCGACCAGGGATTTTTTGGTGCAGTCGAGGGCACAGCCGTCGATCGCCAGAATCTTCGTCGCGACCTTCGTCGACGCGATAATGCCGCTGACCTTGCCGCTGATCCCGGCGAGGCAGAACATCTTGCCGGTTCCTTTTCTCGTCAGCCTGCGGGCCGCCCGGTCGGCCAACTCACCGACATCGGCGGCGCCGGAACAGGAAAAAATGACTCTCGGGCCGGAACTGCCGTTGCAGCCGCAGCTGCAACTACTGGGAATGGTCACCATGGTGTTGCTCCTCCTGGATGGTTATTTCAACATTGTTTTGACTTCTTCGAGGGAAGGGACCCGGCCGACCGCCTTGACCTCGCCGTTGACCACCAGGCCCGGTGTCATCATGACCCCGAACGACATGATCTTGTTGAAATCGGAGACTTTTTCGATTTCGCAGTCGAGGCCCAGTTCTTTCGCTGCGGTGGTCACTGTTTCCGTCAGTTGGGTGCATTTGGCGCACCCCGGTCCGAGAATGTGAATTTTCATTATTTTCTCCATAGTTAAGATTATCCAAAGTACATGCCGTACAACATGCCGCAGAGGGTTGAGAACACAACGGTAAGGGCCACGAAGGTGGCGGTCTTTTTCAGTCCGAGCACCGTGTTGATCACCAGCATGCTCGGCAGGCTGAGGGCCGGGCCGGCCAGCAGCAGGGTCAGGGCCGGCCCCTGGCCCATGCCGCTGCCGATCAGGCCCTGGATGATCGGCACCTCGGTCAGGGTGGCGAAGTACATGAAGGCCCCGGCGATGGCGGCAAAGAAGTTGGCACCGAGCGAATTGCCGCCGACCGCCCGGGCGACCCACTCGGAGGGGATGAGGCCTTCATGGCCGACCCGGCCGAGCAGGGCGCCGGCGACCAGGACGCCGAAGAGCAGCAGCGGCAGGATCTGTTTGGCGAAGCTCCACGACGAGGCGAACCAGGCCCCGCTCTCACCCTTGTCGGTGCTGGTGAAAATCGACAGGCCTATGAAGCCGGCGGTGAAGGCGATGATCGGCTGGTCGGGGAAAACCAGGGCCAGGACGACGACCGGCAGGGCGATCAAACCGACCTTCCAGGCCCGCATGCCGAACCATAAAATCAGAATCAGGCCCAGGACTGCGGCAAAGACTGAGGTGATCTGCCACTTCGCGGCAAAGATCGCCGCCCACAGGCCGGTGGCCTCCTGCGGTCGGCCCCAGTTGGCGAAGACCAGGACGCCGATCATCGTCGCGAAGTAGATCGTTGTCTGCCACAGCGACCGTTTCACCTCTTCGGCCGGCATCGCCATCTGGATCGCGAGCTTGGCATTTTCCTCCTTACGGAAGATAAAGGCCATCGAGGCCCCGATGACAATACTCAGCAGCACCGCGCCGACGGCCCGGGCCGTTCCCATCTCCGGTCCCAGGATCCGCGCCGTCAGGACGATGGCCAGGACATTGATCGCCGGTCCGGAATAGAGGAAGGCCGAAGCCGGACCAAGGCCCGCGCCCATCCTGTAAATGCCGGAAAAGAGCGGCAGGATGGTGCAGGAGCAGACGGCAAGGATGGTGCCGGAGACCGAGGCCACACCATAGGCCAGGACCTTGTTTGCCTTCGGGCCGAGATAGCGCATCACCGCGGCCTGGCTGATGAACACGCCGATCGCCCCGGCGATGAAGAAGGCCGGCACGAGGCAGAGCAGCACATGCTCCTGGGCGTACCACTTGACCAGGTGGAAGGCCTCGAGGATCGCATTGTCGAATCGAGCCGAGCCGACCGGCAGGTAATAGCAGCCGAGAAAGACGGCGACAATGAGCAACAGTATCTTCCACTCGTTTTTCCAGTTCATTTCACGCCACCATGTCCATTGTCATACCGCGTCAATCTGGCCGATAGGCCGTTTTTGATCCATCAGTTCAATATGGCTCTGGGCCGTTGCCTGCAAGACCGCCTCGACGCATGGCATGAAATTCAATATGCAGGGGACTTTCAGCCGGTAGTAGACCTGCTTGCCGCGCTTGTCGACCTCGACCACGCCGGCCTGCTTGAGGACGGTCAGGTGCTTGGAGACAGTCGAGAAGTCGGCGTTGATGTTTTCCGCCAATTCACATACGCACTTTTCCCCGCCTGCCAGCTGTTCGGCCATCCACAGGCGGGTCGGATGCCCCAATGCCTTCAGAATATTAGCCTTGGCTTCAATAAGCGCCTTTTCTTTTTCGGTCATGCGGACCCCCGTTGTTTGACGTATGGTAAAACGACCAAATGTGCAAGTCAAGCGCAAATTTCAGGGTACGTCAAAAAGGATCCGCCTGCAAACGTATCAGTCTGTTAATACGTAGACAATTTCTTGATCTGCCGGCGATGATCCCGCCTTGCCCCCTCGACCGGCATACTTGATCCGCAACCCTGATCTTCGACAGCCTTCACCCGTTTTTGGCAGTGAACCGGAGGCCATATACGGATAGGCATTCGGTCAATGCGTAACCGCCGCCAATAGAGGATTTTCATGCACACGGCTCTTTTCTGTAATAACGAATCGGCTAACCTTGGCAAAGTAGGAGTCATACTCTGCCAGGGCAGCAGGTCGCATGACAAATTTGCCATCTGGCATTTCAGTCAAAACAATACGGAGGAGGCCAAGCATGCCCTTGTCGGCAAGGTGACGCCCAAACAGATGGCGCGGACCGCCTTGAGCGAATTCTCCAAGGAAAACGAAACAGAAGAAGAAAGCTACGTCAGCCCTCCCAGTCAGATCGTGGTCAAGGAAGGGGGCGTGGTCGAGGTAATCCTCGAACAGGCGGCGGAGAAGGAATGTGATCTGATCGTCATGGGGGCCAGCGAGGGGTTGTTGTCCAGTTCCTCGGTCGGCAGCAATATCAAATCGGTACTCAAAAATTCGAAAATCCCGGTGCTGGTCGTGCCGGCGGAACACGAATAGAAAACAGGACGAGATCACAACCCTGCAGAACCCTCCGTCCGGGAAATCCCTGGCGGACGAAACGGCCTGCCTTATGCCCGCTTCGAGAAGGAGCAGGGCGAGAGAGCAGCAGGATGCGGCGAGGTCCCTGACTTTGCCGCATCCTGCGAAAGGGGCCGAGGGGTTCTCCTTTCGATCGCGCTGTGAACCGGCAAGCAAAACAGAGGGCGGCCTGCCGCCATGGATTCAGGGTGTGTTTCGCCATCTGGACACCCTGATCAAAAAACTCTAGCAAGGAGGCAGCCAGGCGGAGGCCTGCCCCAGATCCAATGGCTAATCACAGCCGGAAATGGCGCCGGCGGTTCGTCCATGCCAATGAATCCCTCCTTCGGCCGCAAGTAATGCTTGACAAGTCCCGGCACTGGTAAGTAAGCGTTACTTACCTTACCAATCTTCATCGACTCTCCGGAATATGAGACACAGCGGCAACACCAATCCACCGGGCCGGCAGAAACTGATCAAGGCGCTGTCCACCCTGTTGAAGACCAAACATTTTCAGGCGATCACCACCGCCGAGATTGCGGCGACCGCCGGGGTGACCGAAGGGTTGATCTATAAATATTTCAAAGATAAACAGGATCTTCTCTACCAGGTCCTCTATGAGCACTTCACCGCCTTTCACCTGGAAGTGAAACAGCGGATGGCGCCGGCAGAAACCGCGGTCGACAAGGTCGAGATCCTGATCCGCTCCAGTCTGAAAAGTTATACCGAAAACCGGGTCTTTGCCAGGATGCTGCTGCTGGAGGTGCGGAGCACCCCGGCGTACTTCGCTACCGACGCCTATGGCGTCGCCCGTGGTTTCGCCCGGACCCTCCGCGGGGTGATCGAAGACGGCATCGCCCGGGGTGAAATCGACCGCCGGATCGATCCATTGCTGTTAACCAAATGCATCCTGGGATCAATCGAACATGCCTGCCTGGGAGAAATTCTCTTCTCCCGGCAACTCGATGTGGACAGTACCACCGCCACCTTGAGTCATATCCTCTTTCATGGAGTCCGAGCCCAATGAATACAAGTACGGTTGGAGAATTGATTGAGAGCTGTCCGTCGTCCGGCAACGGGGTGATCCCGGAGG
The DNA here is from genome assembly GCA_000769715.1 of Desulfobulbus sp. Tol-SR. Taxonomy (GTDB): domain Bacteria; phylum Desulfobacterota; class Desulfobulbia; order Desulfobulbales; family Desulfocapsaceae; genus Desulfoprunum. The sequence continues at coordinate 5,659 of JROS01000007.1, read as the reverse complement.
ATCGCGCCAAACGGATTTTCAGCGCCTGCGGCATCCCGGTGGTGGCCGAGAAGGCCGTTGCTCCGGACGGTGACCCCGGCGCCGCCGCGGTGGAGATCGGTTTTCCGGTCGTGCTGAAGGGGTGCGGCAGCCGGATCCTGCACAAGACCGACGCCGGTCTGGTCCGGGTGGGCCTTGCCAACCCGGGCGAGGTCAGGCAGGCGGCCGGGGAGATGATCGCCCGGGCCGGGGCCGACCTCACCTCCTTTCTCCTCCAGCCCCAGTTGCAGGGCACCAGGGAACTGGTGGCCGGTGTCTTCCGCGACCCCCTGTTCGGACCGGTGGTCCTGTTCGGCCTCGGCGGCATCCACACCGAGGTGCTCAACGATACGGTGATTCGGATCGCACCGCTTTCGGAACGGTTGATCGAGGAGATGTTCGCCGAACTGCGGGCCAAGGCCCTGCTGGGCGCCTACCGCGGCGCCAGGCCGGTCAACCTCGAGGCGATGAAGCGGATACTGATGGCGCTGTCCGACCTGGCAGTGGCGTATCCCGCCATCAAGGAGATCGACGTCAATCCGATCCTGATCGACCGGGAAGGGGAGCCGGTTGCCGTCGACGGCCTGATCATCGTCGACCGCGACCGGGGCGAGGTCAGGACGAGAACGCCGATCGACACCCGGGCCTTCATGGCCTGCTATTATCCGAAAGCGGTGGCGGTCATCGGTGCCTCGGGCACCCTGACCAAGTGGGGCAATTCCGTCACCGCCAACATCCTCAGCCGAAATTTCCAGGGGCAGGTCTACCTGGTCAATCCCCGTGGCGGAGAACTGATGGGCCGACCGGTCTACCGCTCGATCGCCGCCATCGATCAGCCGGTCGACCTGGCGGTGGTGACCATCCCGGCGGCAAAGGTCCTCGACCTCATCCCCGAGTTGCGGCAGAAGGGTGTCAAGGCGATGCTCCTCATCACCTCCGGCTTCCGCGAGACCGGCGGTGAAGGGGCGGCGCTCGAGGCGAGGCTGGTGGAGGCGGCCGAGGAGGCGGGGGTCGTCATCTTCGGCCCCAATACCATGGGGATCTGCAACCCCTGGATCGATTTCTTCTGCTCCGGCGTCCATGTCTATCCCAACCCCGGCGGCACGGCGCTGGTCTGCCAGTCGGGAAACATGGGGACCCAGCTGCTGGCGTTCGCCGAGCAGCAGGACATCGGCATCCGCGCCTTTTCCGGTTCCGGCAACGAGGCGATGGTCACCATCGAGGACTACATCCAGGTCTTCGAGGATGACGACAAGACCAGCACCGTGGTGCTGTACGTCGAAAGCATCAAGGACGGCAAACGGTTTTTCGAGTGCACTCGCCGGGTCTCCAGGAAAAAGCCGGTGATCATCCTCAAGGGCGGCCGCACCGGCAAGGGCAGCGCGGCGGCCGCCAGCCACACCGGGGCCATTGCCTCCGATCATCGGGTCTTCGCCGCGGCCTGCCGTCAGGCCGGCATCATCCAGGTGCAGCAGCCGATGGAACTGCTCGATCTGTCCGCGGCCTTCTCCTCCCTGCCGCTGCCCAAGGGCAACCGGGTAGCGATCATGACTCTCGGCGGCGGCTGGGGAGTCATCGCCACCGACCTGTGCCTGGAAAACGATCTGAGCGTACCCGATCTCCCGCCGGCGATCATCGACCGGCTCAGCGCCTTGTTGCCGGCGTACTGGAGCCACGGCAATCCCGTCGACATCGTCGGCGAGAACGATCCCAATATCCCCAGGACCGCGCTCGAGGAACTCCTCAGGTGGGATGGCTGCGATGCCGTCATTCATCTCGGCATCCACGGCAGGAGCATCCTCGCCGGTCGGATGCTGGACTCGGTCGGCAAATCCGATCCGGCCTATCCCCCGGCAAGGATCGAGGCGATCAAGAAGATGGTGGCCGCGATGGAGGCGGACTATATCCGCCACGTCGTCACCCTGACCGAGCGTTACGGCAAACCGGTGCTCGGGGTCAGCCTGCACACGAACGAAGACATGCGGACCGTGTACCGGTTTGACGACTGCCGCTACCAGGGCGTATTCTTCTCCTCGCCGGAGCGGGCGGTGAAGGCCGTGGCCGGGATGTTCCGGTATCGGCAATGGCTGACCGGCAGCAGTGAAGCCTGAACCGCTCGTCGATTGCGGTCCTTTTCAATCGGGCTTCGTCCCAATCCCAAGGCCGGGGGCAGTGGTCAAGGAATGCCTGACCACTGCCCCCTCGATACGTGATTCCGCCAGGGCCGGATTGCACTGTCCCGCAGCGCAACCATAGCCGGCCTGATGCTCGACAGCGGCCTCCGGATCGCCATTCAGCCGCCCCATGATCTGTTCGATTTTGTAACCAATCCTCATTATCATCCCCGCCCCGATTTTCCCCAGGCATCACGCCGGTAACATTCCACGAGCGGAGCGTTTGGCCGGACGGCGGATTGCAGCCGCGGTGGCCTTCACCGGTAGGTGGCCAGATCGGGGTTGCCGGTCAGGTCGAGATGGGCGGTTGAATTGAAGCTCATCAATCGGCACCGCAACGGGGAGCCGGCCCCGGCCGCTGGGCCCGGCCGCGCGGTGAAGAGGGAGACCGAGGTATTTCTGATCCGCCAGCCGAGTTCGGTCGCGATCGAATCCGGCAGATCGAGCGCCAGTTGCAGAACCGCACTGATCACGCCGCCGGAGGTGAAGATGGCGATATTCTGCCCCGGGCGGCTGTTCTCGGCGACCGGTCGCAGTCCCTTCTCTATGCTGGATATATATTGCCGATATGATTCGATATCTGCTGAATCGTCGGTGCCGGCGACCCAGCGGCTGTAGAGGGTGTTGAACAGTTTCTGAAAGGCCTTCCGGTCTCCCCGGATGGCGGCGAAGGCGTTATCCGCCAGGCCCAGCTCAGCCGCTAGGCCGGGGAGAAGGGCGCGGATAATCGACTTGAAGTCGTATTCGTTGAACTCGCTCCGGATTGTGGGGGCAGGCGGTGGCTGGACGGGCTGTCGTTCGAGGACCAGCCCGGCCGTATCCCGCTGGCGCTTCATCTCGCCGGAATAGACGGCATCGAAGCGCAGGCCCGTCCTGGCGCAATGCGTTCCCGGGACCCGGCTCTGCTCCATGCCCAGCCGGGACAGACGGTCGTAATCCTCCTCGCCGAAGGATGCCTGGCCGTGCCGGACCAGCCAGAGCTTGACGCTTCTGCCGTGAGGGGAGGTGTCGGTTTCGATCATATATTCCCTCTAATGTATCAGGTTTGATTACTATAGTGTATTTAAGACAGGTTAACCGCCGTGGTCCGGTTGCGGCATGAGGCGGGCAGGTTGCTCTGCGATCGGGACTGGGAAGGCGGGATGCGGGAGACCCTCGAGCTCCCCGTGCCGGCTCTGGCGACCATCCAGGCGGGGCATTACGCTCCCCGCTACCCGAGCCTGTCCAATATCCTCAAGGCGGCGGCGGTTGCGAGCCGAATCATCACGGCGGCAGAGCCGGCCCTGGCCGGGACGGAGCCGGACGCGATCTTTCTTGCACCGATCGAGCCGGAAAAGACCAGGGCCGGGCGGATGGTCGGCGGCGGTATTCAGGCCCAGGTGGGCATATTCACATCGTTTTTGCAGGAGAGGGCGCTTTTGTGACAGTGGCGATCAACGCCTGGATCAAGGTGACTGCCGGACCGGTCGAGGTGGACGGACCGGTCCCGGATCACGAACCGAGCAATGGTGAGGACAACGACAATGATGGATGCAAAACCCTGGCTGGCCCACTACGATGAAGGTGTGCCACCCACGATCGACTACCGGCAGGTCCCCCTGCCCGAGATCCTGGCGGCCAACATCAGAGACTATCCCGGTCGCACCGCTCTGTACTTCCTGGGTTTTCGCCTGAGCTACGCCGACCTTGGCGGGATGATCGACCGTTTTGCCGCCGCCCTGGCCGGTTTCGGCATCGGCAAGGGCGACCGGGTGGCGATCCTGCTGCCCAACACGATCCCCTGTGTCGCCGCTTATCACGCCACCCTCAGGCTGGGTGCGGTGGTGGTGATGAACAACCCCCTCTACACCGACCGTGAGCTGATCCACCAGCTCAACGATTCGGGGGCCGTCTGCCTGGTCACCCTCGACCTGCTGGCCGGGCGGATGGCAGGTCTCAGGAGCGAAACGGCGATCCGCGGATCGTCCACACCAGTCTCGAAGACTACCTCCCCCCGGCCCTGAAGGCGGCCAGGGTGGTGCCGACCGCCGAGGTCGCGCCCTCCGCAGACCTCTATCCCTGGTGCGCCCTGCTCGAAGAGCAGATCCCCATGACGGAAATCGCCCCTGTGGCGATGGATGACCTGGCGATGCTGCAGTACACCGGCGGGACCACCGGGGTCGCCAAGGGAGCCATGCTCACCCACGGCAATATCAGCCGTCAGCTGCAGCAGGTCGACGCCTGGTTCCCGGCCTTCACTCGCGAAAACGACGAGGTGATGCCGGGGGCGTTGCCGTTCTTCCATGTCATGGGCCTCACCACCAGCATGAACTACTCCCTCTACCTGGGCTGGAGCAACGTCCTGGTCCCCAAGCCCCAGCCGGACCAGCTGATCGACACCCTGGACAAGTTCCGGCCGGGTTTCGTCTCGATGGTGCCGACCATGTATATCGGCATCCTCCGCCACCCCAGGATCGACAGCCTCGATCTCTCCTGCATCAAGGGCTGCTTTTCGGGCAGCGTCCCTCTGCCGGTCGAGGTGATCAACGAATTCAGGGCACGTACCGGGGCGACGATCTCCGAGGGCTTCGGCCTCAGCGAGTCCTGCCCGGTGACCCATATCAATCCTGCATGGGCCGGACCAAGATCGGCTCGATCGGCCTGCCCCTCCCGGACACCGACTGCCGCATCGTCGACCTGGTCGACGGAAGCACCGATGTCGCCCCGGGCGAGGCGGGGGAACTGATCGTCAAGGGGCCGCAGGTGATGGCCGGCTACTGGAACCGGCCCGACGAGACCGCCGCCACCCTGCGGGACGGCTGGCTCTTCACCGGCGACATCGCCACGATGGATGGCGAAGGCTACTTCTATATCGTCGACCGCAAAAAGGACATGATCATCTCGGGCGGGTACAACGTCTATCCGCGGGAAATCGACGAGGTCTTCTTCGCCCACCCCAAGATGATGGAGGCCTGCGCCATCGGAGTGCCGCACTCCACCCGGGGAGAGCAGATCAAGGTCTTTGTCGTGCTCAAGCCGGGTGAGACCGCCACCGCGGCGGAAATGATCGATTTCTGCCGGGAGCGGCTGGCCGCCTACAAACTGCCCACCATGGTGGCCTTCTGCAAGGAACTGCCGAAGTCGACGGTCGGCAAGGTGCTGCGCAAGGACCTGCGCCGGATGGCGGCGGACGAGCCGTGAGCGGCGGCTGTGGGATACCGGAGATGACGGCTCTGCAATCCGGGATCCTGGTGATCGCCGAACCGGTCGCCGACCGGACCCCCTCGTTCCGTCACGAGCTCCTTGCCGCGGCGCAGACGATCCGGCGATTGTCCGGCGCCGGGGAGATGGCGATACGGATCCTGGTCCCGGGATCAGCTCCCCATGCCCTGGCCCAGGAGATCCATGATCGCACCGGGATCCCGACGCTGGCGGTGCGGTGGCCGGGCGAGGTGACGCCGGAAACCCTGCGCCAGGGCTTGACCCAT
>JROS01000052.1 GCA_000769715.1 Desulfobulbus sp. Tol-SR | reverse complement strand
GCCTCCGGCGCGGCGGCGAGGATGAGGATGAAAAACCGGTTGGGCAATTTTCCGACCGGCTTCGATCTGATCCGCGATCCGGCCATGAACAAGGGGACGGCCTTTACCATCGAGGAGCGTGAAGCCCTGGGGCTGAGGGGGCTGCTGCCGCCGCGGGTCCACACCATCGACGAACAGGTGGAACGGGTACTGTGGAATCTTCGCAAGAAGCCAACCGACCTCGAGCGCTATATCTTCCTCACCAGCCTGCAGGATCGGAACAAGACCCTGTTCTACCGGGTGCTGCTCGACAATATCGAAGACCTGATGCCCATCGTCTATACCCCCACGGTCGGTCTCGCCTGTCTCCAGTACGGCCATATCTTCCGCCGGCCGCGCGGCATTTACCTGACGATCGAAGACAAGGGGCGAGTCGCCGAAATCCTCGGCAACTGGCACCGCAAGGATATCCGCATCATCGTCGTCACCGACGGCGAGCGTATCCTCGGGCTCGGTGATCTCGGGGCCGACGGCATGGGCATCCCGGTCGGCAAACTGGCCCTCTATACCGCCTGCGGCGGTATCCAGCCGTCGTTGAGCCTGCCGGTGACCATCGATGTCGGCACCAACAACGAGGTGCTGCTCAAGGATCCCCTCTATATCGGCTGCCGGCATCCGCGCGTCCGGGGCGAGGATTATGATGATCTGATCGAGGAATTCGTCCTCGCCGTTCAGCAGCTGTATCCCGGGGCGATGATCCAGTTCGAGGATTTCGCCAATCGCAACGCCTTCCGGCTGCTGCAGAAATATCGCGATGAGGTCTGCTGCTTCAACGACGATATCCAGGGCACCGCCTCGGTGACCGTCGCCGGCATCTTCTCGGCCCTGCGCATCACCGGCGGCAACCTGACGGACCAGAAACTCCTCTTCCTCGGGGCCGGGGAGGCCGGTATCGGCACCGGCGATCTGATGGTCTCGGCGATGGTCGATGCCGGCCTGTCGCTGGAGGAGGCCCGCCGCCGCTGCTGGTTTGTCGATTCCAAGGGACTTATCGTCAGGAGCCGTGCCGATCTCATCGGCCATAAGCTTACCTATGCCCACGATCATGAGTTCTGTACCGATTTTCTGGCGGCGGTCGAGTCCCTGCGGCCGACGGCGATCATCGGCGTTTCCGGGCAATCGAAGAGATTCAACCGCGAGGTCGTCGAGGCCATGGCCCGGATCAACGAGCGACCGATCATCTTTTCCCTCTCCAATCCGACTTCGAAAACGGAATGCACGGCCGAGGAGGCCTATACCTGGACCGAGGGCCGGGCCATCTTCGCCAGCGGCAGCCCGTTTGACGATGTCGTGGTCAACGGCAAGAGGTTCAGGCCGGGCCAGGGGAATAACGTCTACATCTTCCCCGGGGTGGGGATGGGGGTCATGGCCAGCTGGGCCACCAGTGTCACCGACGAGATGTTCCTGGTCGCCGCCCGGACCCTGGCGGCCGAGGTCTCGGAGACCGACCTCCGGGTCGGGCGGGTCTACCCGCCGCTGCCGCGGATCAGGGAGGTATCCCAGGCGATCGCCGTCGCGGTCGCCGATCTTGCCTACACCAAAGGCCTGGCCTCCCGGCAGCGACCGGAGGACCTCGAAGGCTATATCATCAGCCTGATGTATGAACCCGAATATCAGCCCTATGTCTAGCCGGGATTGAATTCTTCCATCATTTTCGACTAATACCTGGATAATGGGCCCTCCCTGAAGGAGGGCCCATTGTCGTTTGCGGCCTTCAATCGAAGTACCGGGAAAGCTCTTTTTCCAACGTGTAGAAAAAAATACCATTGTAGTGGTATTTTCTTTTTTTTACGGGTACAATTCAGCTGCATGGTAGGTCGATTTAATTGTGTTTATCATGTAATTTTCCTTTTTCATTATGTTTTTCACTATAGGCTCTATCCGTAGGTACTGCCCTGAACTCGGGGGCGGAGGATCAAATATACTGCATGGTTTTTTGATAGACCGGTAGAAGCCTCCTGTGTCCAGCCGTTTCCGGACGAGGAGGTTGGTAGAACCTGTTCAGGTGGCACTCTAATTTTTCGTTGACTACTGGCTCGCACGCGTGCGGGCGCGGGCCGGGCACATCCTGAATTTGCCGGTATCTGGCCTTCCCGGCATAGCCTGAGGGCGATTGAAGTGATCGGCGCGAGTAATATTAATGAATATTATTGAAATCTACGTCCAATAAAAATGATTGATTGGTCGGCGAGGAGCGCCGTGCCATGACCTTCCGGATCGATCGGAAAAGCACGGCCGCATCATGACATCCGGCAGAAGGCCCGTCGGGCATTGTATGCTCACTGTACAGGAGGTTCAATGGAAGCTGCACATCGATCGGACACAGGCCGCAAGAGCGATAAACCGTATTACCTTGCTGCCGAAATTGATCCACCGAAAGGGACCAATCTCGAAGGTTTTGTCGAATCGGCGCTGAGCCTCAGGGGCAGGGTCGATTCGATCCGCGTGACCGACAGCGAACACGCCATCATGCGGATGTCGCCGCTCGCCCCCTGTCTGGCCCTGAAGGAGAAAGGTCTCGAGCCGGTGATGGTGGTCAATGGGCGGGACCGCAACCGGATCTCGTTCCAGGGCGATCTGCTCGGGGCCTCGGCGCTCGGCATTACCGATATTGTGATCAAGGAGGGGCACGACCCGGCGGAGGGTGACCAGCCGGTCGCGAGAACCAGCGGTGACCTCGATCTGCCGACGATGCTCAAATGCGCCTCGTCGTTGAACGCCGGCCGTGATCTCGGGGGCGAGAAGCTCGACGGTGCGACGTCGCTCCGCATCGGGGTTTCGCTCGAGTTGTCCGACGACGCCAGCCGTAACCGCGACCAGATCGACCATATCCGCCGAATGCAGGAGTTCGGGGTGTCTTCGGTCTGTCTCGGGCCGACCTACGACATCAATATCATCGAACAGTTCCTGCCGGTGGCCGAGGAGACGGGGATCAACCTCTACCTTTCGGTGATGCTGCTCAAATCGGTGACGATGATCCGCTACCTCAACAACCTCAAGGGGGTACCCTCGATCCCCCAGGAGTACCTGAAGAAAATGATGGACGCCCCGGTCAAGCAGGATGCCGGGCTGACCATCGGCGCCGATTTCATCAGAGAAATCGCTCCGATCGCCAACGGGATCGTCATCCTCGCCATTGGCTGGAAAGACCGGCTGCCCGACATCCTCGACCTCCTCGGCCGCTGAAGGGGTCACAGGGTATGGGCGGTCAGTCGCAGGCGGAAAAAGTCCTGGCGGGAATGACCAGGGACTTCGGGTCGAATCTTTACCTCTACCAGATCCTGGAGGAGACCCCGAACGGGGTGATGGTGGTAAGCATCGGGCATCAGGTCATCTATGCCAACCCGGCGGCCTGCCATTTCCTCGACATGCCCTGTGAGGACATCGTCGATGCCTCCATTGCCGAGGTCCTCGACGTCGAAAATGCCGGCCTGTTCAGGCTGATCGCCGATTTCCTCAACTCCCCGGCCGGCCGGAAGATGTCACAGTTCCGGCACGAGATCGAGATCAAGAGGGAAGACGGACAGCACACCGAGATCGACGTCGTTCTGGTCTATCCCCCGGCCCGACCGGATTACTATCTTCTCTATCTGATCGATATCACGGCACGGAAAAAACTGGAGGCGGAACTGCGGCGGCGCAACGCCTTCTTCCACAACCTGATCGATTCTTCGGTCGACGGCATCATCGCCGCCGACATGAAGGGCCGGCTGATCCTGTTCAACCAGGGGGCGCAGGCCCTGCTCGGCTATACCGAAGAAGAGGCGTTCGCCGGTCTCCACGTGACCGGCCTCTATAACGAGGGGGTCGCCTATGAGCTGATCAAGCGGATGCGCAGCGACGACTACGGCGGCAAGGGCAGACTGCTGCACCACGAGCTGATGGTCAAGAACCGGGACGAGCAGATGATCCCGGTGCGGTTCTCCGGCGGCATTATTTACGACCGGGGGCAGGAGATCGCCACCTTCGGCATCTTCACCGATCTGCGGGCGATGCAGAAGATCGAGGAGGACCTCGAACAGACCCACAACATGCTGATGCAGTCGGAAAAGATGGCCGGACTGGGCCGCCTGGCCGCCGGTGTCGCCCACGAGATCAACAACCCGATGTCGGGCATCATGCTCTACGCCAATCTGGTCAAGGAGGCGCTTGGCGACGGGCATCCCAGCGGCGAGGACCTCGACGTCATCATCCACGAGGCCGAGCGGTGCAAGGTGATCGTCGCCGACCTGCTCGAGTTCTCGCACCAGACTACCTATGACATGGCCCTGGTCGATCTCAACGACATCGTCCGCAAGACCATCGGGGTCCTGAAGAATCAACCGCTTTTCCAGAACATAGAGATGCAGCTCGACCTCGAGGAGGGTCTGCTGCCGATCTTCGGCAACTCGATCCGGCTCAACCAGGTGGTGATGAATATCGTCGTCAATGCCGCCCAGGCCATGGCAGGTCACGGGACCATCAGGATCGTGAGCCGGACGCGGGCCAGCAGGGACATCGTCGAGATCGTCGTCTCCGATACCGGTCCGGGGATCGAGGAGGACAGGCTCGAGAAGATCTTCGATCCTTTCTACACCACCAAGGACCCGGGCGAGGGCACGGGCCTCGGTCTGTCGGTGTCGTATGCGATCGTCAAGGAACACAAGGGGATTATCAGGGTCACCTCGCAGCCCGGAGGCGGCGCTGTCTTTTCCCTCAGGTTCCCGGCGGTAATGGAAAACCTCACTGGAGGAGACCATGAACAGTGAATTGATTCCTACGGAAGCAGGTAGCCAGAAATTTCTCAACAAACTCGAGGCGATGGGGATCGATGTCCACGCCTGTTTCCAGTGCGGGCGCTGCTCGTCCGGCTGCCCGATCGGTGATTTTTTCGACCTCCAGGTCATGGAGGTCGTCCGTCTGGCATCCTACGGCGCCGAGGATGTCCTCCTGCAGAGCAAGACTATCTGGCTCTGCGCCGCCTGCGAGACCTGCGCCACCCGCTGCCCCAACGAGATCGAGATCGCCGGCCTGATGGATGTCCTCCGGTCGCTGGCCCTGAAGAAGGGGATCACTCCGGCCGAGCCGCGGGTGCCGATGCTGCACCGGTCCTTCCTCGATTCAGTCAAACATTGGGGGCGGACCTACGAGATCGGCATGCTCGCCGGGTACAAACTGCGCTCGGGTGATCTCATGGGCGACCTCAAACTCGGCCTGCAGATGTTTACCAAGGGCAAGCTCAAACTGGTACCGCAGGGGATCAAGGGCAAGGCCGAAGTGCGGCAGATCTTCTCCGGCAAGGGAAAGGAGTATGACCGATGAAATTCGCATACTATCCCGGATGTTCTCTTGAAGGGTCGGCGCGGGATTACGACCACTCGGTGCGGCAATTCTGTCGGGATTTGGGGATCTGGCTGGTCGAGATCCCGGATTGGAACTGCTGCGGCGCCTCGTCGGCCCATATGACCGACCATGAGGTCGGCATGCGCCTGCCGATCCGCAACCTCCTGCTGGCGCAGCAGGTCGGCCTCGACATCCTGGTGCCCTGCGCCGCCTGCTTCCAACGGCTCAAGGCGGCCGACCAGGCATTGCGGACCGACCCTGGTTATTGGGACGTCGAGGACTACGCGTCGCCGCCGGCGATTGTCCACATCAGCACGCTGATGGCCAGGGCCGACCTGCTGGCACGGGTCCGGGAAAAGGTGCCCCGGCCGCTGCAGGGCCTGCCGCTGGCCTGCTATTACGGCTGTCTGTCGCTGCGCAATCCCCGGGTCACCGGGGTCACGGACTGGGAGATGCCCAGCAGCCTGGAGCAGATCGTCCGGGCGGTCGGCGCCGCACCGGTATCCTGGTCGCACCGCACCGAGTGCTGCTCCGGCAGCCTGACCCTGACCCGGCCGGACATCGCCGTCAGGCTGGTCGGAGATATCGTGCAGGCGGCGCGCCGGGCGGGGGCGAAGGCGATCGTCACCGACTGTCCGATGTGCCAGGCGAACGTCGAGAGCCGACAGCTCGATCTGGGCCAGGGGGAGGCGGCGCTGCCGGTCTTTTTCGCGACGGAGCTCGTGACGGCGGCCATCAGCGGCACGTATCCCGCCGCCCAGCAGAAAGTCCACCTGATCGACCCCACCCTCCTCAACCGCTACTTCAACCAGGCTGCACCCGCCGGGGAGGGCCCACGATGAACAGGGAACACTCGCAGCAATCTGGACCCACGTCGCCCCTGTCGGGGGCGGTGATGGTCATCGGCGGCGGCATCAGCGGCATGCAGTCGGCCCTCGATCTCGCCAATGCCGGCTTCAAGGTCTACCTGGTGGAGAGCTCGCCGGCCATCGGCGGCAAGATGGCCCAGCTGGACAAGACCTTCCCGACCAACGACTGCTCGATGTGCATCGTCTCGCCCAAGCTGGTCGAAGTCGGGCGGCATCTCAACATCGAGTTGCTGACCTGGAGCGAGGTGACCGGACTGACCGGCGAGGCCGGCAATTTCACCGCCACCATCAAGAGCCACGCCCGCTATGTCGATATCGGCAAGTGCACCGGCTGCGGCGCCTGCGAACTGGCCTGCCCGGTGACCCAGATCTCCTATTTCCCGCAGGAGCTCCCGGAAGGGGAAAAGAAAAAGGGGAGCCGGGAAAAACGGACCATCCGCGGGCCGGGGTCGCCGCTGCCGCAACGCCTCCACCCCTGGACCTTCGAGGTCGCGGCGGAGAAGTGCAGCAAGTGCGGCAGCTGCTTCCGGGCCTGCCTGCACGGGGCGATCAAGTGGGAGAAGGGCGGGGTCGCCGGCGTCATCGCCGACAAATGTACCGGGTGCGGTGCCTGCTTCGTCGCCTGCCCGGAGAAGTTCTCGGCGGTCACGATCGCGGATGCGCCGGAGATCGACAGGGGCCTGGGCGCCGCCATCGTCGCCCGTTCCGAGGCGCTGAAGAAGGAAATGGCCGGACGCGACGAGCGCAACTGCATCCGCTGCGGCCTCTGCGCCATGACCTGCAGGAAGGTCATGCGGATCGGGGCCCTGAAGATGGTGGCGGAGGGCATCGAGGCCAGCCTCGACACCTGCCAGGTCTGCGGCGCCTGCGTCTCGGTCTGTCCGGTCTCCTTCCTGGCCATCGATCAGGTCACCAACAGGACGCCGCAGCCGCTCTACAACACCTTCAACGAGGGGCTGAACCTGCGCCATCCCGTCAATATCCTCTATCCCCAGGCCGTGCCGCGGGTGCCGGTGATCGACGAGGCCAGCTGCGTCCACCTCAATACCGGGGCCTGCGGCATCTGCCGGTCGGTCTGCGGCCCGGGGGCCATCGATTACGGTCTCAAGGGCGGTGAACGCGAGGTCCGGGTCGGCTCGGTCGTCTTCGCCCCAGGCTTCGAGGTCTTCGATGCCAAGAGGCGCGGCGAATTCGGCTACGGCCACTATAAAAACGTCGTCACCAGCATCGAGTTCGAACGCCTGCTGTCGGCCTCCGGGCCGACCTCGGGGACGGTGCAGCGGCCCGGTGACGGCAGGCACCCGAAGAAGATCGCCTGGATCCAGTGCGTCGGTTCCCGCGACCACAGCTGCGACCGCGACTACTGTTCCTCGGTCTGCTGCATGTACGCCACCAAGGAGGCCTACATCGCCCGCGAGCACGACAGCGCCATCGAACCGACGATCTTCTATATCGACATGCGCTCCTTCGGCAAGAACTTCGATGCCTACGTCGAGCGGGCCAAGGAGCGGAACATCCGCTTCGTCCGGGCCATGGTCAGCCGGGTCTTCGAGGATCCCCAGACCGGCGATCTCGAACTGCGCTACGTCGACGGCTCCGGCTGGCGGGTGACCGAGAACTTCGACATGGTGGTGCTGTCGGTCGGGGTGCAGATCGCCGCCAGGACCAGGGAACTGGCGACCACGCTCGGCATCGAGCTCGACCGCTACGGTTTTGCCGTGTCGCAGGACTTTACCCCGCTGGCCGCATCGCGGCCCGGCATCTATGTCAGCGGCGTGATCAACGGGCCGAAGGATATCCCCGAGACGGTGATCGAGGCCTCGGGTGCGGCCCTGGCGGCCTCGGCCGGTCTGGCGCCGGCGCGCGGGACCGAGGTGACGGTCGAGGCCCTGCCGGCGGAACGGGTGCCGGAGGCGGGGGAGGAATTGAGGATCGGGGTCTTCGTCTGTCACTGCGGCACCAACATCGCCTCGGTGGTCGATGTCGCCGCCGTGGCCGAATATGCCAGGAGCCTGCCCGGCGTTGTCTACGCCGGCCATCCGCTCTATACCTGTTCCCAGGATTCACAGGAATCGATCCGGGCCATCATCAGCGAGCATCGTCTCAACCGGCTGGTGGTCGCCGCCTGCTCGCCGAGCACCCATGAACCGCTGTTCATGTCGACCCTGCGGCAGGCCGGGATCAACAAATATTTCTTCGATATGGCCAATATCCGCGACCAGTGCAGCTGGGTCCACCCCAACGACCCGGCGATGGCCACCGAGAAGTCCCGGCGGCTGGTGCGGATGACGGTGGCCAACGCCAGCCAGGCCGAACCTCTGGCCGAACTGGAGTTCGATGTCAATCCCGGCCTGCTGGTCATCGGCGGCGGGGTGGCGGGGATGACCGCGGCGGTCGAGGCCGCGCGGCAGGGTTTCACTGTCTCTCTCATCGAGCGGCAGCCGACCCTCGGCGGCCAGGTGCAGCACCTCGGCAGGTCCTGGGGCGGCCAGGATTTCTCGCGCTATCTGCTGGAGCTGAAGGAACAGGTCGAGAGCAATGAACGGATCAGGGTCTTCCTCAACTCCGAGGTTGTCGAACACTCCGGCTTCGTCGGCGCCTTCTCGACCGATATCATGACCCCCACCGGGGCGCTGCGCACCATCGCCCACGGGGCGATCATCGTCGCCACCGGGGCGGAGGAGGCGCGGCCCGATCTCCACGGTCTCGGCACCGCCGACCGGGTCATGACCCAGACCGATTTCGAGGCCCGTCTGCTCGGGGGCCGGGACATGGTTCCCGGCCATGTGGTGATGCTGCAGTGCGCCGGTTCCAGGGCCACGGTGCAGCAGGCCTCCTACAGCGAGCCCGATACCGGCACGCCCTGCGATACGTCGGCAACGACAGCCGTTACCCAGGCCCACCTGCCGTACTGTTCGCGGGTCTGCTGCAACCAGGCGGTCAAGAACGCCCTGCACCTGAAGGAGATCAACCCGACGGCGCGCATCGACATCCTCTACCGCGACATGCGCACCTACGGTCTCGGTGAACTCCACTATCAAAAGGCGCGGCGGCTCGGGATTAATTTCATCCGTTTCGACCCGGAGGAGAATCCGCCGGAGATCGAGGTCGAGGACCGGGAGATCCGGGTTGCCGTCCGCGATCCGTCGATCGGCCGCAAGGTGTCGCTGGCCCCCGACCTGCTGGTGCTCTCCACCGGCATGAAGCCCCGCGATACCGAGGAACTGGCCTCGATGCTGCGGGTGCCGCGCAACAGCAACGGTTTCTTCATCGAGGCCCATGCCAAGCTCCGGCCGGTCGACCTGCCGAGCGAAGGGCTGTTCATGGCCGGGACGGTACATGCCCCGAAGGACGTATCGGAGACCATCGCCCAGGCCCAGGCGGCGGTGGCCCGGGCCGCGATCCTGCTGTCGAAGAAGAACCTGCGGCTGTCCGGCGTCGTGTCGCGGGTCGATCCGACCCACTGCGCCGTCTGCCTGACCTGCGTCCGGGCCTGCCCCTACGGCGTGCCGTTCATCAACGCCGAGCATACCGCCGAGATCAATCCGGCCCTGTGCCAGGGCTGCGGCATCTGTGTCGCCGAGTGCCCGGCCAAGGCCATCACCCTCGGACGCTACCAGGATATCAATCTCAAGGCCAAGATCCGGTCCTACGCCCAGGCGAAGCCGGAAGCCATTACCGTGGAGGAGTCGCATGATGGATGAGTTCACCGCCAACGTCATCATCTTTGCCTGTCGTCATTGAGCGTACACCGCTGCGGACCTGGCAGGTTCGGAAAGAAGGCGGTACCCGGCGTCGACCAGCATCGTCATGCTGCCGTGCACCGGGAGGATCGAGGAGACGCTGATGCTCGAGGCCTTCGAGAACGGCGCCGACGGGGTGATGGTCATCGGCTGCCTGGAGGGGGATTGCCACTATCTTGCCGGCAATATCCGGGCCCGGGCCCGGGTCGCCCGGGTGGCAAAGATTCTCGAGAGCATCCGCATCGGCGGCGACCGGATCCGGATGTTCAATCTCAGTGCCGGCGAAGGGGCGAAATTCGCCGCCTATGTCAATGAATTCGTCGGGCGGATCCGGGAACTGGGCCCCAGTTCCATCAATATCGTCCGGAAGAACGCGGCCTGACCGGCCTCAGGAGGAGTGCAATGATCACAGGAACGCCGAAACCCATCGAGGAGATTCTGGAGATGGTCGATCCCTATGACCGGATTGTCGTTGCCGGCTGCTATGGCTGCGTGACGGTGTGCCGGGTGGGCGGGGAGAAGGAGGTCCAGGTGCTGTCCTCGACCCTGCGCCTGGCGCGGGAGACCGCGGGAAAGAAGATAACGATCAAGGAGGTCTGTCTCGAGCGCCAGTGCGATCCCGAGTATATCGAACAGATGCGCTCCTATGTCCATGACTACCAGGCGGTGCTGTCGATCGCCTGCGGCGCCGGCATCCAGTTCCTGGCCGAAAAGTACACCTCCACGCCGCTCTTGCCGGGGATCAACACCGGTTTCCTCGGTGTCACCGAACGCCAGGGCGAGTGGGCCGAGCGCTGCCAGGGCTGCGGCGACTGCGTGCTGCACCTGACCGGGGGGATCTGCCCGGTGACCCGTTGCGCCAAGTCGCTGTTCCATGGGCCCTGCGGCGGATCGGTACAGGGGCACTGCGAGGTCGGCAAGGACACCCCCTGCGGCTGGCAGCTGATCATCGACCGGCTCAAGGCGCTGGACCAGATGGACAACTACACCAGGCTGAAACCCTACAAGGGATGGAACACCTCAAGAGATGGCGGCCCTCGCCGCATTGTCAGGGAGGATATGATCTGATGAAAGCGGGAAGCAATCTGGAAAAGGTCCTCGCCGCCGGCCATTTCGCCGTGACGGCCGAATGCGGTCCGCCCCGCGGCGCCGATCCGGAGATCGTGCGGAAGAAGGCGGCCTATGTCAAGGGCAACGTCGACGCCTGCAACGTCACCGACAACCAGACCTCGGTGGTGCGGATGAGCTCGGTCGCCGGCTGCATGCTGCTCAAGGAGATGGGGATCGAGCCCCTGCTGCAGATGGTGGTGCGCGACCGCAACCGCATCGCCCTGCAGTCCGACCTGCTCGGGGCCTCGGCGCTGGGGGTGCGCAACATGCTCTGCCTGTCCGGCGATCACCAGAAATTCGGCGACGATCCCCAGGCCAAGAACGTCTTCGACATCGACTCGATGCAGCTGATCCATCTGGTCAAGACGATGCGCGACGAGGGGACCTTCCCGTCCGGCCAGAAGCTCGATGGGGCGCCGAAGTTTTTCATCGGCTGCGCGGTCAACCCCTTCGCCGACCCGTTCGAGATCAGGGTGCCCCGGTTGAAGATGAAGATGATGGCCGGTGCCGATTTCGTCCAGACCCAGTGCATCTACAATCTCGACAAGTTCAAGGTCTACCTGGAGGATGCCAAACGCCAGGGGCTGCACGAGAAGGTCAAGATCCTGGCCGGGGTGACTCCGCTCAAGTCGGCCGGGATGGCCAAGTTCATGAAGAAGATGGTCGCCGGCATGGACATCCCCGACGCGGTGATCAAGCGCATTGCCGACGAACCGAAGGAGAAGCAGTCCGCCAAGGGCATTGAGATGTGCATCGAACTCATCCATCAGCTCAAGGAGATGGAGGGGATCGCCGGGGTCCATGTGATGGCGATCGAATGGGAGGAAAAACTGCAGGAAATCATCGGTGGGGCTGGATTACTGCCCCGGCCGGTTGTAGACTGAGACAAAAGAAGCCGCAAGATAACGCTGTACGACCAATGGAGGAGAGATATGGCTGACAAGAAAAAGGTACTGCTGGTGGATGATGATCCTGATTTTGTCGAGGCGGTCAAGGTCATAGTCGCGAACGGGGGCTACGATGTCCGGGTGGCCTATGACGGGGCCGAGGGGCTCGAGGCCGTGGCCGAGGAGAAACCCGATCTGATTGTCCTCGATGTGATGATGCCGGTGATGAACGGACACGAGGCCTGCGCCAAGCTCAAGGCCGATCCGCAAACGGCGAAGATACCGATCATCCTGCTGACGGCGGTGGCCGACCGGGTCACGACCAGCACCTACACCCACCGTGACATGCTGGAGAGTCAGGCCGAGGATTACATGCCGAAACCGGTCGAACCGACGGAGCTTCTCAATCTTATCAAACACTGGCTGAAGTGATCCGGTTTTCCGGTTCCCTTCGCTGGCCCGGGAGGGAACCGGGGGCGCTTCGGTGAACGTTACTCGCCGGCCGGAGAGAGCTATGGACGCAATCCGCATCCTGATCGTAGACGATGAGAAGGTAATCCGCGACGGGGTTGAACGGGCCCTGGCGGGAAAGGACTATGTCATCACCAAGGCTGAAAGCGGTGAACGGGGCATCGAGATGATCGGGGCCGGGAGGTGCGACATCCTCCTGCTCGATCTGATGATGCCGGGCATCGACGGCTTCGCCGTGCTCAACTGGGTCAAGGAGAACCGACCGGAAATCGAGGTTATCGTCATCACCGGCTTCGCGACGGTGTCGAAGGCGGTTTCGGCGATGAAGCAGGGGGCCTTCGACTTCGTCGGCAAACCCTTCACCCCCGATTATATCAGGATCGTCGTCGGCAAGGCGGTCGACAAGCTGCGGCTGCAGGCCGAGGCGGAACAGCTCCGCGAGGAGCGCACCCTCAGCCTGGCGGCGATCAACCAGGAACAGAGCCGGTTGAAGACGGTCTTCGGCTGTATGGCCGAGGCGGTGATCATCACCGATCGCGAAGGGGTAGTGGTCCACCACAACCCGGCGGCCATCAACATCCTCGAGATCCAGACCGATCCGGTCGTCGGCAAGCCGCTGGCGGCGTCGATCAGGGACGGGGCGGCGGTGGAAATGGTCTGCGAGGCCATCGACGGCTCGCAGGTGGTGACCCGGGAGTTCGCTCCCGGATCGATCTCCCGTCGTTTCCTCCGGGCCCACTGTTCGCCGGTACGGTCCAGCGGTGGCGGGATCCTCGGATCGGTGACGGTATTCGAGGATATCAGCACCCACAAGGAAATCGACCGGATGAAATCGGATTTCGTGGCGATGGTGGCCCACGAACTGAAATCGCCGCTCGCTTCGATCGAGCAGATGATCTACGCCCTCCAGGTCGACTGTCAGTATGAGGCGTTGCACTCCTGCAACGCCCTGCACAAACGGATGATCGTCCGTACCCGGGATCTGCTGCAGCTGATCGAAAACCTCCTCAACCTGTCCAAGCTCGAGAGCGGCACCGTGATCTTCCGGTTGGAACCGGTGCGGGGGCACGAAATCCTTGCCGATATCATCGACATCGTCACTCCGCAGGCGCAGGGCAAGGGATTGCAGCTGGAATACAAACCCTGCCGGCAGGACTGGTGGATCAATGTCGATTACGATCACCTCCGTACCGCCTTCCTCAACATCATCTCCAATGCGATCAAGTACACGCCGGAAGGGGGGCGGATAGAGATCGCCACTTCCCTGGCCGGGGGCCAGGCCTGTCTCGTCGTCCGGGACTCCGGGATCGGGATCGGCAAGGAGGACCTGCCGCATATCTTCGACCGCTTCTTCCGGGTCAAGGGCAAGGCGACCCGCCACATCACCGGTTCCGGCCTGGGGCTCGCGCTTGTCAAGAGCGTGGTCGAGGCCCACAACGGCTATATCGACGTGCAGTCGGAACCGGGAGTCGGCACCGCCTTCTCCCTCCATTTCCCGCTGGCCGAAGTGGATGTGGCGGCGATGGAGAAGATGGCCGTCGTCGAGTGAGCATCTCTCAAGCTGTCCCGGTGACGGCCGGGCGGGGTCAGGCCCGGTTCCTGCCGGCGGTCGGGAAAAGCCTCAGGTCGGTGTGCGGCAGAAACAGCGCCGCGACATAATGGTTCATGAAGCCGGGATTGTCGGAGAGTTCCATGTTGGTCATCAATGACCGTACCTGTGCCCGCTCAATGAAGCGGCGTTGGTCGGTGAGGCTGATCCGGCAGCCGAGCAGTGAGGCGTTGCCGAGGTAGAAGAATCGGTTGCGGTCGAGGTCGGGGAGCAGACCGATGGCGATGGCCCGTTCGAGATCGATATGGGCGCCGAAATTGCCGGCGAGGATGACCCGGTCGAGATTGTCGAAACTGAGCCCCACCGATTCGAGCAGGGTCTGGTAGCCGGCGAACAGGGCCCCTTTGGCCCGGATCAGGTTGTCGAGGTCGATTTCGGTCAGGACGATGTCCTCCCCGGTCAGAGAATCGCGCGACCAGACCAGCACGAATTCCCATCCGTCCGTCCCCTGTCTGATTCGCGGGTGCTTCAGAGAGCGGCTGAATTTGCCGCGTTGGTCGATGATGCCGGTAGCCAGCATTTCGGCGACGATGGCGATCAACCCCGAGCCGCAGATGCCGCGCGGCAGGGTGTTGCCGACGGTGACGATCATCGGGTCAAGGGTTTCGGGGTGGATGTGGCAGTTCTCGATGGCCCCGGGACTGGCCCGCATTCCGTACTTGATGCCCCCGCCCTCAAAGGCCGGACCGGCCGAACAGGCAGCGCAGATCAGCCACTCGCGGTTGCCGACGACGATCTCGCCGTTGGTGCCGATGTCGATGAAGAGGCTGATCTCATCGCTGTCATGCATCCGGCAGGCGTGCACCCCGGCGACGATGTCGCCGCCGACATAGGAGGAGACGCAGGGGTAGAGGTAGATCCGTACCGAGGGGTGGGCCATGATCCCGAGCTCGGCCGCCCTGGTCAGCGGGAAGATGCTGATCCCCGGCACATAGGGCGCCTCGCGGATGAACCTCGGGCTGATGCCGAGGAGGAGGTGGGCCATGACGGTATTGCCGGCCGTCATGATGTAGCTGATGTCGCTGGGGTAGATGGTGGCCTTGCGGCAGACATCCTCGATCACGGTATTGATGGTGGAGACGACCTTGTTCTGCAGGGTCTTGAGGCCGTGATCCTTCAGCGAATAGATGATGCGTGAGATAATGTCGGCGCCGCAGGACACCTGGGCGTTGTAGCTCGAGGACTCGGCGATCGTTGCGCCGGTGTTGAGGTCGATGAGCTGCCCGCAGACGGTGGTGGTGCCGATGTCGCAGGCCAGCCCGTACAGCCGGTCGGTGGTGTCGCCCTCCTCGACGGCGATGATGGTCTCGGGATCTTCGGCGTGTTTGCCGTGCAGGAGGATGACGGTGACGTGCCAGTTCGCCTCGCGCAGCATGAAAGGAAGTTCCTTCAGCAGTTCGGTGTGGTCGTAATACGGTTCGGGGCTATCGGGCAGCGTCTGGCGGATGCCGCGCAGCAGGCGCTGCATGTCGGAGATGTTGTCGTCCAGGGTCGGCGGCGGCAGATGGAGGGCGATCTTGCGGACCGGAGGCGCTGTTTCCCATGTGCCGACCAGCGTCTCGAGGGATCGGGCCGATAAGGGCCGCGTGGTCTTCGGCCGGCAGGCGAGGGATCTGCCATCCGCGCCGACGGTATCCGGGATGCGAACGACCAGGTCGGAAACGACTCTGGAGGTGCAGGCCAGCCTGATGCCCTCACCATATTCCTTTTCGGTCAGACCAGTCCCGTGGGTGTTCCTGACGTCCCCCCGCTCCAGTTGAATCCTGCACTTGCCGCAGACACCCTCGCCGCCGCAGGCGGCGTGTATATAAATACCGGCGGCGGCAGCGGCCGTCAGGATACTCTCGTCAGTCTCCACATCGATAGAGACATTTTCAGGGAGAAACCGGATCCGGTGAGTCATTTTCAACCTCATCGAAAAAATACTTGCATATGACAAGAATACCAGGGAAAATAGGTGCGGTCGATTAATATGTCTGAATATATATATCACATTTATTTATCAGTAAGAATGCTGTTTCCCATGAAGAAATGAGTTGCTTTGACGTGGTCGTTAAGCTACAACTTCTTTCAATTAAACTTTACAACTCAATGGATTGCGTGGTTGCCCGTTTTTTAATGTTTTCTGGCGATAAGGGAAGGGTATGTCTCCGGAATGAGGGCTGATCTGAGGCGGTCGGGGGCCTCGGGCAGCGAGAATGGCGATTATCCGGGGGAAAGCAGTGTGGGAATGTTGCAGGTTGGGCGAATTGTGCCCAACATTCTGATGCAGAACTTCATCAATCAATTTTGGCCATCCCGTGGGTCGAAACAACGTGAAAGGAATTCCATATGTTAGATCCAACAAAACACCAGGACTGGGAAATTGCTGAAGACGCTGAAAAAACGATGAAGACGATCTACGAGATCGGCGAGCAGTTGGGCCTCACCAAGGATGAATTGCTTCCCCACGGGCATTACATCGCCAAGATTGATTTCCGTAGGGTGCTTGAACGCTTGAAAGACAAGCCGAACGGCAAGTACATCGACGTTACCGCCATCACCCCGACGCCGCTTGGCGAAGGCAAATCGACATCCTCCATGGGTCTTGTTCAGGGTTTGGGCAAAATAGGCAAGAAGGTCTGTGCCGCCATCCGTCAGCCTTCCGGTGGGCCGACGATGAACATCAAAGGTTCGGCAGCCGGCGGCGGTCTCGCCCAGTGTATCCCGCTGACTCCGTTCTCCCTCGGCTTCACCGGCGACATCAACGCCATCATGAACGCCCACAACCTGGCCATGGTCGCTTTGACCTCCAGGCTGCAGCATGAAAGGAATTATAATGACGAGCAGCTGGAGCGGCTGTCCGGCATGAAGCGGCTCGACATCGACCCGACCAACGTCGAGATGGGCTTCATCATGGATTTCTGCTGCCAGTCCCTGCGCAACATCATCATCGGCATCGACGGCGTCAACGGCAAGACCGACGGCTTCATGATGAAATCGAAGTTCGGCATCGCCGTCTCCTCCGAGGTCATGGCCATCCTGTCGTTGGCCACCGACCTCAAGGATATGCGGGAGAGAATGGGCAAGATCGTCGTCGCCTACTCGAAGACCGGCAAACCGGTGACCACCGAGGACCTGCAGGTCGCCGGGGCGATGACCGCCTGGATGGTCGAGGCCATCAATCCGTCCCTGATGCAGACTCTGGAGGGGCAGCCGGTCATCGTCCATGCCGGCCCGTTTGCCAACATCGCCATCGGCCAGAGCTCGATCATCGCCGATCGCATCGGCCTCAAGCTGGCCGACTACCATGTAACCGAATCCGGTTTCGGTGCCGACATCGGCTTCGAGAAATTCTGGAACCTCAAGTGCCGCTATTCCGGCCTCAAACCGGACTGCGCCGTTGTCGTCGCCACCATTCGCGCCCTCAAGTGCCATGGCGGCGCTCCGGTGCCGGTCCCCGGCAAGGCCATGCCGGTAGAGTATAAGACCGAGAACGTCGAGTGGGTGGCCAAGGGCTGTGCCAACCTCATCCACCACATCCGCAACGTCCGCAAGGCCGGCATCAGCCCGGTCGTCTGTATCAATGCCTTCTTTACCGACACCGATGCCGAGATCGCCAAGGTCCGTGAGCTGTGCGAGGCCGAAGGCGCCAGGGTCGCCCTCTCCAGGCATTGGGAATATGGTGGCGAAGGTGCCATCGAGTTCGCCAAGACCGTGGTCGAGGCCTGCGAAGACAAGAATGATTTCAAATTCCTCTACGATCTCGATATGCCGATCAAGGACCGTATCGAACTGATCGCCAAGGAGGTCTACGGCGCCGATGGCGTTGATTTCTCTCCGGCGGCCGCCAAATCCGTCGAGAGGCTCCAGGCCGATCCGAAACTGTCCAAAATGGGTATCTGCATGGTCAAGACCCACCTGTCGCTCTCCGATAATCCGTCAATCAAGGGTGTGCCGAAGAATTGGCGGCTGACCATCCGCGAGGTCCTGACCTATGGCGGCGCCGGTTTCATCGTGCCGGTGGCCGGGGCCATCAGCCTGATGCCTGGGACCAGTTCCAACCCGGCCTTCAAGCGGGTCGATGTCGATGTCGAGACCGGCAAGGTCAAGGGTGTGTTCTAATCGATCAGGTATGACCGGCGGGCGGACCAATTTACCGTCAACCCGCCGGTAACAGAAGGTTTTTTAGTATTTTCAACCTGAAGGAGAACAGCATGACTGCAGAGCTTATCAGCGGAACCCAGATCCGCAAGGAGATCCTTGCGGAGTTGTCCGAAGAAGTCAGGCAGATGAAGGCCAAACATGGCAGGGGCCCGGGGCTGGTCACTATCCTGGTCGGCGAGAATCCGGCCTCGATCAGCTACGTGACCCTGAAGATCAAGACAGCCGAGGAACTCGGTTTCCATGAGGTACAGGACAGCCAGCCGGTGGACATCTCCGAGGCCGACCTCCTCGCCCTGATCGACAAATACAACAATGACCCGACCATCGACGGCATCCTCGTTCAGCTGCCTATCCCCAAGCATATCGATGAGAAGAAGGTCCTCAACGCCATTGATCCGGACAAGGATGTCGACGGCTTCCACCCGGTCAACGTCGGCCGTCTGATGATCGGCGGCAGCGAGGTCAAGTACCCGCCCTGTACCCCGGCGGGCATTCAGGAACTGATCGTCCGCTCCGGCACCGAAACTTCGGGAGCCGAGGTGGTCGTTGTCGGCCGCTCGAACATCGTCGGCAAGCCGATCGCGATGATGATGGCCCAGAAAGGAGCGGGTGCCAACAGCACGGTGACCATCGTTCATACCCGGACCAAGGATCTCGCCGCCCACTGCAAGCGGGCCGATATCCTCATCGTTGCCGCCGGCGTGCCTGATCTCGTCAAACCCGAGTGGATCAAACCCGGCGCTACGGTTATCGATGTCGGTGTCAACCGGGTCGGGGTCAACGAAACAACGGGTAAGGCGATCCTCAAGGGCGACGTCGATTTTGAGGCGGCGAAGAAAATTGCCGGCAAGATCACGCCAGTACCTGGTGGTGTCGGCCCGATGACGATCGCAATGCTGATGAAGAATACGGTGAAATCGGCCTGGCTGCGCCTCGCATAGGCGCGGTGGGGGCCGACAGATGGTGTAATGGGAAAATGCAGGAATCACCCGGACGTAGAGACGTCCCATATGTGTCTCAAACATAAATACTATCTCTGTGATGCCTGCCTTTTCTGCAACGATGCGGCTTTTTACTGCAAGTACCGCTCATCCTGTGCCATCCACTTCAAGGAGAAGGAGCGACGGAAAAAAGAACGTCGGGAGAATGAATGACCCTGATGATTCCGGTCGCTCCCTTATATCAACGACAAGGGGAAGGTAATGATGAGATGGTGCATCCGTTGGATGAATTGAATGAAGAAGGAGAATTGTCATGACAGATCAACAGCATTGTCCGGGTTTTGAGAGCAACAAGTCGTTGAGTGCGATCAAAGTCGCCTGTCCTGCCTGCAAGGCGGAGATGGAGATGTTTTCCGATGAGATCGATAAAAAGGCTACATGCCCCAAATGCAAGGCGACCTTCGATCCAAAAAGCTGCAAAGTATCGGGGCAATAAAGGCTTTTCTCGGGATGACAATCACCTGAGGCAAGGAGAGGGCAATGTCGATCATCAGCATATCCCGGGGCAGCTATTACCGGGGCAAGGAAGTTGCGCTTAAAGTAGCCGCGGACCTGGGATATGCATGCATTTCGAGGGATACGATCCTTGAGTCGAGCAAGGACTACGATATTCCTGAACTGAAGATCATGCATAATTTCCAGTATGCAGTCCAGATCCTTGAGCGACAATCCTTTGGTCGGGAACGTTTTGTCAACTTCATCTCCTCGTCGATTTTGAAGCACCTCAAGAATGACATGTATGTTTATCATGGGGTGGCCGGCCAGTTCTTTCTACGCGATGTCGGTCATGTCTTGAAGGTGCGGATCATAGCCGACATGGAGGAGCGGGTCGCGGCCGAGGCGGAACGGGCGAAAATATCCCGTGATGAGGCGCGGAGGCAGTTGAGGGTTGATGATGAAGAACGTCGCAAATGGGCGTTATTGCTGTACGGCATCGATATCGTCGATCCGGGACTTTATGATGTGGTGATCAACATCAGTGCAATGAGCGTCGATAACGCCGTCGAATTGATCATCAAGGCTGTCGGCTTTCCATGTTACCAGCCGACCGAGGCCTCAGTCCGGAGGATAAGAGATCTCGCCCTCACTGCCGAGGTCAAGGCCGCGCTGTTTGATTTTCCAACGGCTGGTGTCTTTGTCGATGAAGGCCGGGTTCATGTTCATGTCAAGGCACCCGAGGAGCAGTCGCCGGCGATTGCCGCCAGAATCGAAGATGCCCTTGGCGGCATGGAGGGCATGGGGTCGCTGGAGATTAGGATAGCGCCGTACTACTGATCGTGATTCAACTGGATTAATTGAAATTACAGTCTGTTGGATGATGTCTGATCACTGTTTGCCCTTTTCCGGCGAAGGTGATGAAAATGGGTTTTATTCTGTTTATAAGGAGATAGGAAAGTTTCTTATCAACGTAAATGATGATACACCCGAGCAAAAAGAATGAATGTTTATCAGAGAACTAGTGTACATTTAAGCAAATGCTTTCATTTCCTGTCATGATGCCAAAAATCTCGACTATGATATTTCCCTCGGATTGTCCTGTGTCTCCTGTCTTCTTTGATTTTCGGTTCAGCGCCGAGCGGTCCTGTTCTCCGTCTTGGATCGGCGAATGCAAATGAACAAGGTGACATTCCTTCCTCATAACAGGGAGGTGGAAGTACCTGCCGGGGAAAATCTGATCAGGGCCGCCCTCAATGCCGGCGTCCATATCAACGCCTCCTGCGGAGGTGAAGGTGTCTGCGGTAAATGCCGGGTCCTGATCGAACGGGGCGAGGTCGCCGGTGGTATCTCGGAGAGGCTCAGTGCTGAAGATGTGGCGAAAGGCTACCGTCTCGCCTGTCTTTCCGGGGTGGGCGCCGATGTGGTGGTCCGGATCCCGGTCGAGTCCTCGATTGATGTCAGTGTGCTCAACAAACAGGCGTCAACGCGAAGGAAAGCCACAATCAAGCAGGTGGATTTCAACAGCCTGAAAGAACAGGGGCTGTTTATCCCTCCGGTGGAAAAAATATTCCTCGAGCTTCCTCCGCCGGACGTCCAGAACAATATGCCTGATGTCACGAGATTGATCGAATATCTCAAGCTGAAGGGCAATGAGCACAAGCTGGAACTGACACTGCCGGTCATCAGGAAATTGCCGGATGTCCTTCGACAAAACGATTTCAAGCTCACCGTGACCCTGGTCCGTCCGGTTCGCGACGATGGTAAAACCCTGATCATCGATGTTCAGCCCGGCGACACGACGGCGGCCAACTACGCGATCGCGATGGATATCGGTACAACGACCGTCTACGGCCAGCTGATCGATTTGAGCAGCGGCGAGTGCCTTGGCGAATACGGCGATTTCAATGGTCAGATCAGCTACGGCGAGGATGTCATCAGTCGCATCGTTTATGCCGAAAAGCCTGAAGGACGCAAGAGGTTGCAGGAGGTAGTCGTCGCCACGATCAACAAGGTGATCGGAGAGATACTCCGCCAGGCCAAGGTCGACCATGACAATGTCGCGACGATCACTCTGGCTGGGAATACCACCATGACCCAGTTGCTGATGGACATCGAGCCCCGCTACCTCAGAAGAGCGCCCTATGTCCCGGCCTCTTCGCTCTACCCTCCTTTTTGCGCCGCGACCATCGGTATCGACATCAATCCAAAGGTTATCGCTCTGCTCTATCCTGTGGTGTCGAGTTATGTCGGGGGTGATATTGTCGCCGGCGTCATGGGATCAGGCCTCTACCGGAGCGAGAAGCTGACGCTGTACCTCGATATCGGCACCAATGCCGAAATAGTCATCGGCAACAAGGACTGGCTGGCATGCACCGCCTGTTCTGCAGGGCCGGCATTCGAGGGCGGCGGCATCGAATTCGGGATGCGGGCCTCCAAGGGAGCGATCGAAGACTTTTCCCTCGATCCGGTGACGTTTGAACCGATGCTCCTGACCATCGGCAATATCCGGCCGAAAGGGATCTGCGGCTCCGGCCTGATCAACATGACCGCCGAGATGCTGGAGATGGGGGTGATCAACAACCGGGGACATTTCAATCGCGATCTCAACACCCCTCGCATCCGCAGCAATAACGGGATCTGGGAATACGTCCTGGCCTGGCGGGAGGAGACGCAGATCGACCGGGATATTTCCCTGTCCGAACCGGATATCGATAATCTGATCCGGGCCAAGGGGGCGATATACAGCGGCTGCATGACGCTGCTGGAAGAGGTCGGCCTGACCATGGATCTGGTAGAGCAGATTATCCTCGCAGGTGGCTTCGGCAGCTATATCGACCTGGATCGTGCAATGACCATCGGCCTGTTGCCGGAGATCGAGGCAGACCGGGTGACATTTATCGGCAACGGGTCGCTGCTGGGAACACGAATGAGTTCGCTGACCAAAAGGATCCGTAAGGATGTGGTGGAAGTGACCAAGAAAATGACAAATTTCGAATTGTCCGAAACACCTTCCTATATGAGCAACTATGTGGCGGCGATGTTTCTGCCGCATACGGAGATTGAGAAATTCCCGCGGACGAAGCAGCGTATCGAGGGACGAGGAAGACAATGACAGTCCGTCCGGAGAGGAGATTGCCGCTGTGCTGCAAGATCCTCCCGGGTGACCGTTTCGACATATTTGGAATGTTTTTTGGCAGTTGGAGTAGCTGATTTGGAAGTAAAAGGGGAGGTTGGCGTTATGGGCGGCCGAATAAAAGCACACGAGGCCGGCCTATGGCACAGGAACCTTGAGGAGTACAACACTCAGATGCAAGGAGGTAGTCGTGGGATTTGAAATGAAGAAGGAATCCTATACCGGAGGCATAAGGGAGATATCCATTGGCAAGGGCGACACGGCCAAGAAAGTCGGGGGCCAGAGTTGCTATCCCTTTTACACGTTCGAAGGCGAGATGCCTAATAAGCCGCTGATTGCCATGGAGATTTGGGACATGGAACCGGAAGATTGGGCGGAACCGGCTCTTGCCCATTTCAAGGACGTGACGGCTGACCCGGTAGCGTGGGCTAAAAAATGTGTCGAACAATTTGGGGCTGAGGCCATAGTACTGCAGTTGAAGAGCATCGATCCGAACGACAAGGATGCCAAGGCCGATGCGGCGGCGGCGACGGTCAAGAAGGTCATGGATGCGGTCAATGTCCCGTTGATCGTGTGGGGCTGCGCCAATCCGGCTAAGGATGAAGAGGTCTTCAAGGTGATCTGCGAGGTCTGCCAGAACGGCAATCTCATGCTCGGGCCGGTTGAGGAGAAGAACTACAAGGGCATCGCCGCCGCAGCGATGGGATATGGTCACAGTGTCATCGCTTCTTCGCCGATCGATGTCAACCTTGCCAAGCAGATCAACATCCTGCTCGAGAATTTCGGCATGCCGATGGACAGAGTGCTGGTCGATCCCACCACCGGCGGACTCGGGTATGGACTCGAATACTCGTATTCGGTCATGGAGCGTTTGACGTTGGCTGCGATGGCCCAGGGCGATGAGAAACTCCAGTATCCGATGATCAACAATCTCGGCAACGAGGTCTGGAAGTGCAAGGAAGCGAAACAGATCGTCGACGATGCCCCTCTCCTCGGTGACCCTGAGAAGCGCGGTATCATGATGGAGGCTATCGGCGCCGTTTCCTACCTGATGGCCGGCTCGAGCATGCTTATCATGCGTCATCCGGAATCGATCCGGCTGGCCAAGGATTTCATCAAGATCCTCGCCGATGGCGGCTCGGCCAAGGAGACGGCCCCAATCACGAAGAAACTGGGCGATGTGAAGATCGATTTTGCGGCGCTGGCCCCGAAACTTGATCTGACCATCGAGGAAGAGAAGAAAAAAGCGGCGCCGGCCGCCCCGGCGGCCAAGGCCGAGGCACCAAAGGCAGCGGCGGCACCGGCCGCTCCGGCCCCGAAGGCTGAAGTCAAGGCGGAGGCGCCGGCCGCCCCGGCCGCCCCGGCAGTAGATTCTGCGGCCGCAGCCAAGGCCGAGGCGGAAGCCAAGGTCAAGGCTGAGGCCGATGCCAAGGCGAAGGCCGAAGCCGATGCAGCAGCCAAGGCGGCAGCGGCAACCAAGGCGAAAGCCGATGCCGAGGCCGCGGCCAAGGCCGAAGCGGAAGCCAAGGCCAAGGCGGAAGCGGATGCGGTTGTCGCAGCACGAGAGGCACGGGAGGCCGAAGAAAAGGCCCTGCGGGAGAAGAGGGCCCAGGAGCGCAAGAGCTCGGCTGCGCACGTTGCGGTTTCGGGGCCGGTTACCATGTCAGCGGCAGCAATGCAGTTGACCGAGCAGGAGAAGATCCTGGCAATGCTCAACAGGTTCCACAAACGGGCGCAATGATCCGGGTGCGGTCCGTTATGGCAAGAGATATGTTGGTAATTTGATCATTAATTGAGGAGGAACTTCTCATGGCAGAAGAAACAAAAGTGAGTGCTGCAAAAGCCCCGCAACTGGCAGACCCGATGGAGGCTTCCATCGAGGTGTCGACCCAGGAGATGATACGACGTGCCCACAGGCTCCAGATAGAAACCGTTTTTGATCGTGCCGTTACCATGAAACCCTGCGCCATCGGTCTGCAGGGGATATGCTGCAAGAACTGTGCGATGGGACCCTGCCGTCTGCCGCTGCCGAAGGGCGGAGTAGAAGGCGAGGATACCAGAAAAGGATTGTGCGGCGCTACTCCGAACACCATCGCCGCCCGTAACTTCCTCCGGATGATCGCCGCCGGTGCCGCCGCCCATTCCGATCATGGCCGTGGCGTCGCTTTAACTTTTCTCGCTGTCGCACGCAAGGAGACCAAGGACTATACCATCAAGGATCCGGCCAAGCTGATTTCGATTGCTCCATATTTTGGTGTCGCCACGACGGTCGAAGTCGATGGGAAGAAGCTGGATCGGGATATCGACGAGATCGCCCTCGGGGTGGCCGAGGCTGCCGTGGCCGAATGGGGAAAAACTGACGGATTCCTCAGCTATCTGAAGAGAGCACCGCAACCATTGCAGGATAAATGGGAAAAGCAGGGAGTAAAGCCCCGTAATATTGATCGGGAAATTGTCGAAATCATGCACCGGACCCATATGGGTGTCGATCAGGACTACAAGAACCTGCTGAAGCAGGGCGCCCGAGCCTCGTTGGCCGATGGCTGGGGTGGATCGATGATCGGTACCGACCTGCAGGATGTCATGTTCGGCACACCCACTCCTCTGCAGGCCGAGGCCAATCTTGGCGTCATGAAGGCCGATCACGTCAACATCATCGTTCACGGCCATGAGCCGCTGCTCTCCGAGATGATCGTTGCCGCCTCCCAATCCCAGGAGATGATCGATCTGGCCAAACAGGTTGGTGCCAAGGGTATCCAGCTCAGCGGTATCTGCTGTACCGCCAACGAACTGTTACAGCGTCACGGTATCCCGCCGGCAGGGACCTTCCTGCAGCAGGAACTGGCGATCATCACCGGCGCCTGTGATGCGATGGTCGTCGATGTCCAGTGTATTTTCCAGAATCTGGCCAATGTCGCCAAATGCTTCCACACCAAACTCATCACCACTCACCCCATCGCCAAGATGGAACAGGAAAATGTTATCCATATCGAGTTCGATGAGCATTATGCGATGCAGGATGCCATCCGGATCGTCAAGATGGCTATCGCGAATTTCCAGAACCGTGGCGCCGAGATCATGATTCCTCGGCATAAAACCACCCAGATCGCCGGTTTCGGTGTCGAATCGATCCAATACCATCTCGGCGGAACCTTCCGGGGCAGTTACTATACCCTCAACGACAACATCATCAATGGCCGGATTCGTGGTATCGCCGGCGTGGTCGGCTGCAACAACGCCCGGACCAAGCATAATGAAGAGCATATCACGATCATCAAGGAACTGATCAAGAACGACGTCATCGTTCTCACCACCGGCTGCAGCGCCATCGCCGCCGGAATCCACGGGTTGTTGACACCGGGCGCCGCCGCGGTTTACTGCGGGCCTGGCCTGGCCGAGGTCTGCGAGACGGTCGGTATCCCCCCGGTCCTTCATCTCGGTTCCTGCGTCGACAACAGCCGCATCCTGCTGGCCGCCACCGAGGTTGTCAAGGCCGGCGGCCTCGGCAAGGATATTTGCGACCTGCCGGTAGCCGGATCCGCCCCCGAATGGATGAGCGAGAAGGCCATTTCCATCGGCCAGTACTTTGTCGCCTCAGGATTTTATACCGTCTTCGGTTATTCCCTGCCGCTCGAGGGCGCTCCGGTCTTCAAGAATCATCTCTACAAGGATATGGAGGGACTCTATGGCGGCATGTGGGACTGCGAGGCCGACCCGATCAAGCATGCCCATAAGATGATTGCCCATATCGATAAAAAACGTAAAGAACTGGGTATCGACAAGGCCCGCGACCGCGTCCTGATGGATATGGCCGACCGGCAGAAACTTGAGGCTGAGGCTTGATAGGTATACCAACCGAAACTATACGATCGATCCTCAACAAAGGAGGAAAGCATGTCAAAATTAGTTGCATTCGCCGCGATACAGGGCGGCTATAAAGTTGTTTCCCAGGTGGAAGGCGAATTGGAAAAAGCCCTTCAGACCTACAGTGCCGACACCAAGATCGGATTTCCGAATACTGCTTACTATCTGCCGGTCATCTATTCCCTCACCGGCATGAAGTGCGAGACCCTCGAGGACCTCAAAAAACCGATGGCCTTCGCCCGCGGCCTGCTGCCGCCGCATGTCAAGGGCGCCAACCATCTCCCCTACCTCGGTCCGCTGCTCGATGCCGGCATGGCCGGCATCTTCGCCTATGAGATCAAAGAGGCCCTGCGCATTCTGCGTGAGCCGGATTTCTATGTTGTAGGCGAGGATCCTGATATCGAGGCCGGTAAGATCTGGGTCGGTCCTGCCGATGACACCATCCTGCGTAAGCGTGGTGTCGAGTTCGTCGACGGCTCGGCCCCGGGTTTTGCCGCCATCGTCGGTGCCGCTCCGGATGCGGCCACCGCGAAGATGATCGTCGAGGATTACCAGAAGAAGAGTCTGTACATCTTCTGCGCCGCCAACCACAACGGCAAGACCGTTACCGAGCAGTGTCTCGAGGCCGGGATGCAGGTCGGTTGGAGCACCCGTATCGTCCCCTTCGGGCCGGATATCTCCTCGGCCGTTTTTGCCCTCGGTTTTGCCAACCGGGCCGCGATGGCCTTCGGCGGTGTCGAGCCGGGCGATTATCGCAAGATACTGATGTACAACAAGAACCGTATCTTCGCGTTCGTCAACGCCCTCGGCGATGTCGGCACCGAATGGGCCTTGGCCGCTGCCGGTTGCGTCAACTGGGGCTTCCCGACCCTGGCCGATACCGATATCCCGGAGATTTTGCCGACCGGTATCTGTACCTACGAGCATGTCGTCGCCAACGTTCCCCACAACGAGATCTGCCAGAAGTCGGTCGAAGTGCGCGGGCTCAAGATCAATATCACCGAGATCGACATCCCCTGCGCCTTCGGTCCGGCCTTCGAGGGTGAGCGCGTCCGCGGCGGTGACCTCTACTGCCAGATGGGCGGCGGCAAGACCCAGTGCACCGAACTCGTCAAGATGGCGGAGATGAGCGAGATCGAAGACGGCAAAGTCGTCATCGTCGGCAAGGATATCGGTGACATGAAGGAAGGCGAGACACTGCCGCTCGGCATCTATATCCAGATCGCCGGCCGTGAGTTCCAGACCGATTTCGAGCCGATCATGGAACGGCAGATCCACCATCTGATCAACTATATCCAGGGTATCATGCACATCGGTCAGAGGGATATCTCCTGGGTACGGGTGAGCAAGGCGGCCATCGAGAAGGGTTTCACCCTGAAGGATATCGGCGTTGTGCTGCATGCGAAATTCCACCAGGATTTCAAGAAGATCGTCGATAAAGTTCAGGTGACCCTGTTCACCAACAAGGAAGATGTCGACAAACTGACCGCCCGTGCCCGGGCCGAGTACAAGGTTCGCGACGAGCGCGTCGACAAGATGACCGACGAGGATGTCGACACCTTCTACTCCTGCACCCTCTGCCAGTCCTTCGCCCCGAGTCATGTCTGTACGGTCAGCCCCGAGCGGACCGGACTCTGCGGCGCCTACAACTGGATGGACTGCAAGGCCTCCTTCGAAATCAATCCCACCGGGCCGAACCAGCCGGTACTGAAGGGCAAGGTTCTCGACCCGAAGCTCGGCCGTTTCGAAGGTGTCGATGAATTCATCAAGAAAGCCTCGAAGGGAGCAATCGACACGTATAACTTCTACTCGATGGTTCATGCACCGATGACGACCTGCGGCTGCTGCGAGTGCATCGCCGCCATGCTGCCCTCCTGCAACGGTATCATGACCGTCGGCCGTGATTACACTGGTGATACGCCTTCCGGCATGAAGTTTACCACCCTTGCCGGCGTCATGGGCGGTGGCGCATCTTCCCCGGGCTTCGTCGGTCATTCGAAGTTCAATATTACCCAGAAGAAGTTCATCCTTGGTGATGGCGGTCTCCTGCGCATGGTCTGGATGCCGAAGATGCTGAAGGAAGAGTTGCATGACAAGATCAACGCCCGGGGCAAGGAAATGGGTGTCGACAATTTTGTCGATAAGATTGCCGACGAGACTGTCGGCATCACCGAAGAAGAGATCATGCCCTTCCTCCAGGAGAAAGGCCATCCGGCTCTGAGCATGGAACCTCTCATCGGCTAGTCAGATAGAGAAGGTCCGGCCGGATGCATTATCATCCGGCCGGGCACGATAGCGACTGCTCCGAACACATATAAGGAGATTATAGAAATGGCGTTAACAGGTATACAGATATTCAAACTTCTGCCCAAGACCAACTGCAAGGAATGCGGTGTCCCGACCTGTCTGGCCTTTGCGATGAACCTTGCTTCGAGCAAGGCGGAACTCGACTCCTGCCCGTACGTATCGGATGAGGCCAGGGAACAACTGGCCGAAGCCGCCGCACCGCCGATTCGACCGGTGGTGATCGGCAAGGGTGTGCGTAAGTTGACGGTCGGCGGCGAGACGGTGCTCTATCGTCACGAGAAGACCTTTTTCAATCCTACCGCCTTCGCCGGCCTGTTGCCCTCGGACACCTCTGCCGCCGATGCCGAGGCCAAACTCAAGGTCTGGAACGCAATCCAGTTCGAGCGCGTCGGCCTCAACCTGCGGCCGGAACTGGTCGCTTTGAAGGATGTCAACGGCGACAAGGCCGCCTTTGCGGCGCTGGCCAAACAGGTTGCCGAGACCTCGGAATTCAACCTGGTGCTGATGACCGAGGATGCCGCGGTGATGGCTGCTGCGGTCGAGGCCTGCGGGTTCAAACGGCCGCTGCTCTATGCCGCCACCGAGGCCAATGCCGATGCGATGGGCAAACTCGCCAAGGACAATGATCTGCCCCTGGCGGTCAAGGCCGATTCGATTGACGGCGTTATCGCCCTCACCGAGAAACTGACGGCGATGGGACTGAAGGATCTGGTCATCGACAGCGGCGCGAGGGATCTGAAGCCGGCCCTGGCCGATCTGGTCGGCATGCGACGTTCGGCCCTCAAAGACGGCAATCGATCGGTCGGCTTCCCGACCATCGTCTTCCCCTGCGAGATGGCCTCGAATCTTGAGATGGAAGGGCTCATCGCGGCCATGTTCATCGCCAAATACGGCAGCATCGTCGTCCTGTCCGACCTGACGACCGAGGTGATGTTCCCGCTGCTCCTGGAACGGCTCAATATCTTCACCGACCCGCAGCGGCCGATGACGGTTACCGAGGGCATCTTCGAAATCGGCAATCCGGATGAGAACTCGCCGGTGCTGGTGACGACCAACTTCGCTCTGACCTACTTCATCGTATCCGGAGAGATCGAGGCCAGTCGTGTTCCGGCGTGGCTTCTGATCAAGGATTCGGAAGGGCTTTCGGTACTCACCGCCTGGGCTGCCGGCAAATTCGGCGGCGATGATGTCGGCGCCTTCGTCAAGAAAAGCGGCATCGCCGACAAGGTCAAGACCCGCGAACTCATCATTCCCGGGTATGCGGCGGCCATTGCCGGAGACGTCGAGGAAGAACTGAGCGGCTGGACCGTCACCGTCGGCCCGCGCGAGGCAGCCCATATCGCCGGGTTCCTCAAGGCCAGACAGTAGGCAGGCAGTTTTTGTTTGATGTTTATATTGTATTTACAGCATAATACAGAGACCACTGGCAATCTGCATTCCCGGTGGTCTCTGCAATGTTTCCGGCTCCAAGAAAACGATTTTTTTTATTCAATTCGGTAAAGGAGGAAGACTATGATCCTATTCGGCGAAAGCCTGAATGTAATCTCCAAGGTGATCGGCAAGGCCTATAAAGAACGCGATCCCAAGCCCATTCAGGCCGAAGCTCTCGAGCAGAAGGAGAAGGGCATGGACTATATCGACATCAATCTCGGACCGGCGAAAAAGGACGGCCACGAGTTGATGCCGTGGGTCTGCCAGGTGGTCCAGGAGGTGGTGCCGGAAATTCCCCTGCTCCTCGACACCTCCAATATCGCCGCGATCGAGGAAGGCCTGAAGGTGCTCAAGCCGGCCAGCAAACCGCACATCATCAACTCGATCATGGCCCGTCCCGAGCGGTATACGGTCATGCTGCCGATGGCTGCCAAGTATGGGGCCGATATCGTGGCCCTGATGTGGGGACCGGATGGGCTGCCGCGGGACGAGAACGAGCGGGCCGCGCTCTGCGTCGAACTGCTCTATGCCGCCAACGAGGCCGGCATCCCGAACGAGAAGATCTGGGTCGACGGCATCGTCACCCCGGTAAATATCCAGCAGGCCCAGAGTGTAAGCCTGCTCAACTTCCAGATGATGCTCGAGGACATCGCTCCCGGGGCCAAGAGCACCTGCGGTCTGTCGAATATCTCCAATGGGCCGCCGGTCCATCTGCGGCCGATCCTCAACACCACCTACATGATCATGCTCGAGCGCTATGGCATGAAATCGGTTATTTCCGATCCGCTCGACACCAATCTGACCGCGGTGGCCAAGGGCCAGCGGCCGGATATCGTCGACGTCGTCCACAAGGCGATGGACGGCGCCGCTCCGGATCCAAGCACGTTGCCGAAGGAACTGGGCGACTATGTCAAGACCGTCAAGGTCATCATGGGTGAAACCCTGTTCTCCGATTCGTATCTCGAAATCTGATCCTTTGGATTTCGAGATCGCAAAAGAAAGCCCCATTGCTGTGCGGATGGGGCTTTTGTGCGTCGATCGGCCGAGACACCGAACTGTGAGGGTAAAGCTCTGAGAGGAACAATGATTATGGAAGACAAGAAGAATCGGGCTGATTGGATTTATGCCGTGGTCTGCGATCCGGGCCCGGGCGAGCATTTTTTCGGCCTGCACGACAAGGAACAGGATGTTGATTTTATTCCGGCCTTCAATTCCAGAGAGGATGCGGCTGATTGTCTCCTGACCCTGCCCCGGGAGAGGGGCCGGAAATATGAGGTCCAGGCGGTACATATCGATGAATTGAAAGAAATCGCAGAAAAAAACGGATTCGTGGTGGCGATGGTCGATAAGGATGGTCATATTATCAAATGATGTACGGATTATCCGGCAGTACATATTGATCCGCCATAAAGGATCAGGAGGAATTCAACCATGAGCCTGAAAATCGCCATCGGCGGCAAGGGCGGGGTCGGCAAGACTACCGTTACCGCCTTGCTCGCCCGCTCGCTGGCCGCCGATACCCGCAACACGGTCATCGCCATCGATGCCGACCCTGTTGCCAACCTCGCTGCCGGTCTCGGCATCCCCGAGGACCAGCCGATCCGTCCAGTCTCCGAACTGTCCGATCTGATCGCCGAAAGAACCGGCGCCAAACCCGGGACGATGGGCGGCTTTTTCACCCTCAACCCGAAGGTCGACGATATCCCCGACCGGTTCTCGCTGGAGCGCGACGGGGTCAAACTGCTGGTCATGGGCACGGTCCAGACCGGCGGTTCCGGCTGCATCTGTCCGGAGAGCACGGTCCTCAAGGCGCTGATGACCCATCTGGTCCTCTATCGCGACGATATCGTCATCATGGACATGGAGGCCGGAATCGAACATCTCGGCCGGGCCACATCCTCGTCCGTCGACGCCCTGGTCATCGTCGTCAATCCCGGGGCGAGGAGCCGCGCCGCCGCCGAAAAAATCCGCAAGCTCGGCCGGGATATCGGCATCAAGAAAATCATCGTTCTTGGCAACCGAGTCAGTGGGCCGGAGGACGAGGAACTCATCCGCCAGTCACTGCCGGGGTTCGAGATCCTCGGGTTTCTTCCCGAGGACCAGGAAATCGTTACCGCCGACCGGGAAGGACGGCGGCCGCACGAAGACCTCAATACCGCCCCGAGCGAACTTTCCACCATCGTCGACCGGCTCCTTGCCTTGAAAAGATAAAAGACGGGAGCTTGTCTCCCGTCCTTGTACTCCCCCCTTTTCTTTAAATCTCCATATCATCGCCCATCCCGGCATCCTGCAGTTCAAAAAGATTCGTCGTGATTTTTCCGTGGCGGCTTGACAATACTACATCGTAGTGTATCATTAGGTTGGGAATTATTCTCAATGTTACCGCCAGCCGTTTGCATACTTGGCATAGAGGCGGGATCGCGCCGTCGTGATGCACCCATTGCCGGAGGGGAAGCCACGCGGGTGTCTCTTTTTCATATCAGACCAGGAGAAGTGCCATGGCCAAATTACAGGAACTCATAAGGGTTTAAGATCTTACAACCTGCGATGCGACAGCACAGATGATCACCAAAGCCCGGAAGGATGGGGTGGAATTATTCTTCGACCGGGCCAGCAACATGAAGCCATGTCCGATCGGTTCCGAGTCGGCCTGCTGCAAGCACTGTTCAATGGGTCCCTGCCGGATGAATGTTAATTCCCCCTATGACCGTGTGGGAGTATGCGGCGCCACCATCGATACCATTGTGGCCAGGAATTTCGGGAGGATGGTCGCTGCCGGAACGGCAGCGCACACCGATCACGGCATGGGGATGCTGGAGCTTTTTCGTGACGTCGTCAACGGCAAGAACACGGAATTCAAGATTCAGGATCCGTTAAAATTGCTGGAGGTGGCCAAGGCACTCGACATCGTCACCGAGGGGCGGGAATTGAAGGAGATTGCCCTCGATCTCTATACTGAACTGGAGAAGACCTATACCCAGGTCGATGGCGAGATCCCGATGATGAAAAGGGTTCCGCCGAAGACCCTGGAGTTGTGGCGCAAGGAAGGGATCGTGCCGCGCGGTGCAATGCGGGAGATCATGGAAATGATGCACCGGACCGCCATCGGCGTCGACCAGGATTACGAGAACCTGACCAAGCAGATTTCGCGGACGGCTCTGGCCGATGGCTGGGGCGGCTCGATGGTCTCGACCGACATCACCGACATCCTGTTCGGGACGCCGACACCGGTCGAGGTCGAGGTGGGGATGGGTGTTCTCAAGGAGGACAAGGTCAACATCATCGTCCACGGGCACGAACCCATTCTCCTCGAGGCGATGATCATCTCCGCCGCCGATCCGGAACTCAAACAGATGGCGATCGATGCCGGGGCGAAGGGGATCAATCTGATCGGCATGTGCTGCTCCGGTCTCGATGCCCTGTCACGGCACGGTCTGCCCCATGCCGGTAACTTTTCCTCGACCGAGGCCGTCCTGGTCACCGGGGCCGTCGATGCGATGTGCGTCGATGTCCAGTGCATCAAACAGGATATGAAACGGGTCGCCGACTGTTATGACACCCCCTTCATCACCACCAATTATCGGGCGAAAATCGAGGGCGCCCTGCATATCCAGCTCGATGAGCATGAGCCGCTCAAATGCACGGAAGAGATCGTCATCAAGGCCATCACCCGCTTCAAGACCCGCGGCAAAACAATCCAGATTCCACGAATAACCGGACGCGGGGTCCACGGCTTCAGTTATGAGTATATCAATTACATGCTGGGCGGATCGTTTAGGGGCAGCTACAAGCCGCTCAACGACAACATTATCAACGGTCGTATCCGTGGGGTGGCCGGGGTGGTGGGTTGCACCAATCCCCGCTCGAAACAGGATTTCTCTCACGTCGAACTGGTCAAGGAACTGATCCGCAACGATGTCCTGGTCCTGCAGACCGGCTGCTCGCAGCTCGCCCTGGCCAAGGCCGGACTTACCGGGCCGGGGGCCGCGGCATTGGCCGGGCCCGGTCTGGCCGAGGTCTGCGAAACGGTCGGGATGCCGCCGGTTTTGGGGCTCGGTTCCTGTGTCGACAATAGCCGGATCCTCATCGCCACCTCGGAAATGGTGCGGACCGGCGGTCTGGGCGATTCGATCGCCGATCTGCCGGCGGCCGGCTGCGCCCCGGAATGGATGAGTGAAAAGGCCATCGCGATCGGCCAGTATTTCGTGGCCTCGGGGATATATACCATATTCGGCCACACCTTCCCGATGACCAACGGCACCAAGTTCGAGAAGCACCTGTTCGAGGAACTCGAGACCAAGGGCTTCGGCAAGTGGGGCTTCGCCGACGACCCGTTGGAGATGGCCCGGCTGATGATCGCTCACATCGACAAGAAACGTCATGCCCTCGGGATCGACAAGGCGAGGGAGAGGGTCCTGATGGATATGGCTGACCGGCGTGTCCTTGACGCCATGGCCTGATCGATCGGGCTGATTGAGGCCGTTCCTCGGCTCGCCCGGGCTCGCCACGGCCCGGGCCGCCGGCGAACGGCCTTTCTTTATGCTGGATTTCTCGCTACGGCTGCAATACATTACAACCATGAAGATCTTTGACGGCAAGTTCAGCTGGGATGGCAAAAAACATGACGACCATGATCCCATCGCCTGGTTTCCCGGGACCTATGATCTGAAGATCGTGGCCTTGCCCGATGGAGACAAGGGACGGGTTCGCCACCTCAAACCGTTTCTCTGCGTTTATGCCAGAACGGGAGACGGGCTGTCGATCTCGGCCCACCCGGAAAAATTCGCCCGTGAGATATGCCGCCGGTTTTCCCTCGATATCGAGAAGGTCTTGTGGGTCGAGGACCTGCTTCAGGAACCCGACCGTTATGAAATCGTGGTCTTCAAAAAGAGCGGCCACCTCGCCGATGCCTCCCTCTACAGCGTCGAAAAACGGCGGGCCACCGCCGGCGAGGTGCATTTGATTGAAAAGGAACTGGCGGCCCTGGCGCGGTGGAAGGAACCGGCAGGGGCGAAACGGGATGGATGAGATGGATGCGATGACGGAAGAGAAGCGGAAGCTGAAGGAACGGCTCCTGGAACTCGAGGAACAGATTGCTGAAACCAAGCGCCGTCTTCCGGCCCACTCCGTCAAACCGCCGGTGATGATGGATCTTCTGGCCCTTGAAGATGAACGCGACCTCGTGCTCGAGAGAATCGAACGGTTGCGAGGAGCATGAGCATGCAGCAGGCCCCTGTTTTTGAGGAGACGTACCAACGGTATCTTGTCAAACTCCGCGAAATCGACATATTCGCCAGGGCCGAACTCCTCGGGGTCGGCAGAGAAGAGGGAATCCTGCGGGTCCCGCTGTACGGCCGTCAGTACCATGTGTCGTACGACGGAATAACCGATCCGACCGGCGCTGAGGCCACGCCTGCGGTGCGGGTGGTGCTGTGCCGGTACCTGCTGACCTGCCCCGACGAGCTGCCGCCGCTCTCCGAGCGCCTGGTGACCTATCGCGAGTTCAAAGACGCCGGTCCGCTGGTGTCCTATTTCACCGCCAACACCAACAAGATTATCGAGACGACCTTCGCCGGTCAGATTCCCCTGCTGCTGCAACGGGCCGAACGGCTGGGCGGGGTGAGGCTCGACTCGACCACCCATGATCTGTCGCTGCAATTCGCGGCCCTGCCGCGGATACCGGTGCTGCTCAATTTCAACGACCGGGACGACCTCTTTGCCGCCTCCGCCTCTGTTCTCTACCGGGCCTCGGCCGAAGTCTTCCTCGACATGGAAAGTCTGGCCATCACCGGCACCTTGCTGGCTGGAAGACTGATCCGGCCGTGATCCGAGGACGGTTGCCGTCGAGGCGTGCATGAACGACAAACCGGTTGAATCACCATGAACGAACTGACTGGAAACAGTTCCAGGCGGGTTCTCATCGTTGACGATGAGCCGGACATGCGGAGACTCCTGGCGAGGCTCCTGGTCAAGAAAGGGGGATACGAGGTTCTTGAAGCCGACTCGGGCGCCGTCGGCCTGGTGATTGTCAGGGAATGGCTGCCCGATGTGGTCCTCACCGACGTCAAGATGCCGGGGATGGATGGGGTGGAATTCTTCCGGCGCCTGAAGGAGGTCGATCCGACGATCAGCACCATCATCATGACCGGCTACGGCACGGTGGAGATGGCGGTGGAGGCGTTGAAGACCGGGGTCTACGATTTCTTCCAGAAACCCTTCGATAATGACCAGATCCTCCATGCGGTGGCGAGGGCGATGGAGAGGACCTGGCTGCTGCGTGAAAACCGGCGGTTTCACGAACTACAGCAAAATCCCGAGCGTGGGGATTTTTTTGGGTTTATCGGCAATGCGCCGCGGCTGCTGGAGGTCGAGGATCTGCTCCGGCGGCTCGCCCCCAGCGACATGACCGTGCTGATCCGCGGCGAGTCGGGGACCGGCAAGGAAGTGGCGGCCAGGGCCCTGCACGCGATGTCGGGCCGGGCCGGTCGGAGGATGGTGACGGTCAACTGTCCGGCCCTGCCGGAAAATATCCTCGAGAGCGAGCTGTTCGGTTATTGCAAGGGGGCCTTTACCGGCGCCGATCGTGACAAGGTCGGCCTGTTCGTTGAGGCCCACCGATCGACCATTCTCCTCGATGAGATCGCCGACATCCCGGTATCGATCCAGACCAAGCTGCTGCGAGTCCTTCAGGAAAAGGAGATACAGCCCCTCGGCCAGACCAGGACCATCCCGGTCGATGTGCGGGTGGTGGCATCGACCAATCAGGACATCGAGGCCAAGATCGCCCGGGGAGAATTCCGCGAAGACCTGTTCTACCGTCTCAACGTGGTGACCGTGAGGATGCCGAGCCTCGAGGAGATCCGTTCCGACATCCCCCTCCTCATCCATCATTTTCTCGGAAAATACCGGACCGAATACGAGCGGCCCGAACACGAGTTTTCCGAAGAGGCGATCCAGCTGCTGCTGCGCCGTCCATGGCGGGGCAACGTCCGTGAACTCCAGAACACCATCAATCGAGCGGTGCTGCTCGGGGCCGGGCCGACGCTCGACAAAAAGGATCTGAGGCTGGATGTCCAGGCCCAGGGTTCGACCAATGCGCATCCCGACCTGTGCTTCGACCAGGTGCAGCATCTCGACTATGCCGGCGCCAAGGAGGCGGTGCTGAAGGAATTTACCGCCAGCTACCTGCGGGCCGCCCTGGGTCGCACCAAGGGCAATATATCCCTTGCCGCCAAAAACTGCGGCATGGAGCGCCAGGCCCTGCAGCGCCTGCTGCGGCGCTACCAGATTGCGATCAGCGATTTTCGATCATAGGCTGCACCGTCATCGCCGCAGAGACGCCGCCACCCCCAACACCACGATCTCCTGCCGTTCCCCGATGCCGCAATAAAAATGTTGCACTGCTTCAATCCGGTTGCGGGCAACAGCCGTCGGTGGTTATGCCGGGGAGTGGCGGCACGTTGTAAATAATATATAAATATCGATATATTATTATCAATTTCGGTTTTTCTCGTCCTCATCGTTCCTCTGGTATCGATTCTGCAATACAAGGGGCAATGGAGTCCGGCTGAGCAAGGCATTGCCCGGAGGAACCCGTCTGCCTTCCTCGGCCTGATCAGCCGTTCTCCATGATTCACGCAGTCCGGTCCTGTTGACCCCGGCCTGCAACATGAACGTTGCACTTCACAACTGGACGAATGATACCAGCCTGCTTGCGCATACTCGCCTTGACGCCGCTTGTGACCGTCATGCTGTTCTGTCAGGATGCCTGGGCCCTGCAGACCCATGGCGGCATGGAAGGCGTGGTCGTCCATCAGGCCGCCCATGTCCAGTATCTCGGCGCCCTCGGCTATCTCCTGTGGGACATCCGCCGCAGCGGCTTTGCCGGGGTCGGCTGGCGCTATCTCCA
This sequence comes from Desulfobulbus sp. Tol-SR, assembly GCA_000769715.1. Classification (GTDB taxonomy): domain Bacteria; phylum Desulfobacterota; class Desulfobulbia; order Desulfobulbales; family Desulfocapsaceae; genus Desulfoprunum. The sequence continues at coordinate 5,435 of JROS01000052.1, read as the reverse complement.
GTGGTTCTGCTGGATGATGATGATCTGGAACGGCATCGCCTTCATCGGTCACTTCGCCCAGATGGGCCTGTCGGATACGGCGATATCCACCGACGACGGCTACCTCTCGGCCCTGCTGCTGCCGGAGACTTTCGGCCGGTGGGTCTATTATGTCACCGCCTTCGACCATCTGTTCATCACCCCGGCGCTCATCCTGCTCTTTCTCGCCATGCGCTCTCTGTACCGGGCCGTTGCAGCGGAACAGGCGGAGGACCGACGATGATCGCCGGTGTCCCGCTGTTGCCGGCGATTCTCCTCGATATCATCGGTTCGGCCGCCAATATCGTCCTGGCCTTCCTGTCCTGGCGCTATGCCCTGCTGTTGTCCAGACGGCAGCCCGATAACTTCGTCTGGGGGTATCTCTTCTATGTCACCTTCGCCATCGCCGCGTTCACCATATCCCGGGCAGTCGGCCACCTGATCAAGCAGTTTCTGTTGATCGCCGGCCAGGCCGATTTATGGAGAGAGATTTCACCGTACTCCGGCGGTTTCAACACGCTGTTCATGATCTCGGTGGCGGCGGTGATGATCTTCTATCACAAAGGGGTCCAGGCCTACGAGGCCCTTGAACACGAGGCGGGCAAGCTGAAGAACGCCAACCGCGAACTCGCCGCCGCCGCCGTCCAACTGCGCGATCTGAACCAGACCCTGGAACAGAAGGTCGAGGAGCGGACCGAGGAGCTGTCGCAGTCGGAAAAGAAGTTTCGCCATCTCTTTTCGGCCTCGAAGGACATGGTCTTTTTCAGCGATGCCGGCAACCGGGTGGTCGATATGAACGATTCCGGCTTCGAGATGCTCGGTTACTGCCGGGAGGAGACCTCGACGCTGCAACTCGCCGATATTTTTCTCAACCCGGATGAGATCGATACCTTCATCACACGGCTGTCCCGGGATGGTTACATCAAGGATCTGAACGTCGATCTGGCCCGGCGGGACGGCAAGATCGTTTCGGTGCTGCTGTCGGCGACGGCGATCATCGGCGAGAGAGGGGAGGTCCAGGGTTCCGAGGTCATTGCCAAGGATCTGACCCGACTCAAGACGATGATGGAACAGCTGGCATCGAGCGAAAAAATGGCCTCGGTCGGCCAGATTGCGGCAGGGGTCGCCCATGAGATCAACACCCCGCTCGGCATCATCCTCGGCTATTCCCAGCTGTTGATGGATGATGTCCAGGAGGACAGCGATGCCTATCAGAGTCTCAAGGTGATCGAGCGGCAGACCAAGGCCAGCCGCAAGATTGTCGCCGATCTGCTGAAGTTTTCGCGGCAGTCCGGCAGCACTCGGGAAGAGGTCGATCTCAACGAGATCCTGGCCGACGTGGTGGCGGTGACCGAGCACACCCTCGGTCTCAGCAATATCGCCATCCATCGCCAAATGGCCAACGACCTGCCGGGGGTCGACGGCGATCCGGAAAAATTGCGGCAGGTCTTCGTCAACCTGGTCAACAACGCCCACCACGCGATGCTGGCTCAGGGCGGAGGCGAGCTGCTGCTGCGGACCCGGATTGACAATGGCGATGTGATGGTGGAGGTCCGCGACAGCGGCCATGGCATTCCCGAGAGGTACCTGGCCAGGATATTCGATCCTTTTTTCACCACCAAGCCGGTCGGCCAGGGGACGGGACTCGGCCTCTCCGTCTCCTACGGCATCATCCATGAGCACGGCGGCACGATTGAAGTGGAAAGCCCGGTGCTCGATCAGCAGCAGGGGGCGCTGCCCGGGACCCTCTTTCGCATCCGGTTGCCGCGCAGCGGTGCCGATCGCCGGCAAATGACCGACATGTCCGGCGCCCGGGCCTGACAATTGCTACGACAATGGAGAATACAATGGCGGAAATACTTGTCCTTGACGATGTTCTCGATGCGACGGTGCTGGTCGGCAAGATCCTGACCAGGAAGGGGCATGTGGTCCATACCTTCACCGAGGAGGATGCGGCTCTGGATTTTGTCCGGACCCATCCGGTCGATCTCGCCATCCTCGATATCAAGCTGCAGAAGATGAGCGGCATTGAGGTCCTGAGGTTGATGAAACAGGCTGTTCCCGACATGCATGCGATCATGCTGACCGGGTACCCGACGGTCGAGACGGCGCGGGAAGCGGTGAATCTCGGCGCCGATGAATACTGCGTCAAGCCGATTGACAAGCAGGAACTGGAAGACAAGGTCGCCAAGATCCTCGAGGGCCGGAGTGGCCGGATCTGAGAGGGCAACGGTCGATGCGGCGGCGGATGACGGCACGGGGAGGGCGATGATGGACCACGGCAGGGAGTACCGGTATCTCCAGGTCTTCCATCAGGTGACGCGGATGATCTCGATGGTCCGCGACCCCCGCCAGGTCATGACCAATATCGTCCACAGCCTGCCGGAGCTCCTCGCCATCGACGCCTGCACCATCAGGCTGCTGGACCAGGCCAGCGGCACCTTCGTCCTCGGCGCCGCCGCCGGCCTGTCGCCGGAATACCTGGCCCGGCCGGACGTCGATTCGCGGGAGACCATCGCGATGGTGGCCTCGGGCCATCCGGTGGCGTTGAGCGCGGTGGCCGACAGCCCCCATCGGCCGTTCCGCGAGGCGGCCTTGCGGGAGGGCATCGAGTCGGTCCTGACCCTGCCGATCGCCTTCCAGGAACGGGTGATCGGCATCATGCGCCTGCTCACCCGGACGCCCCGGGTCTTTGCCGGGGATGAGATCCTGTTCTCGGTGGCCCTGGCCGAGCAGGTGGGTATCGCCATCTCCAACGGCCGGATGTTCAGGCAGTTGGAGCAGCAGGTCGATTTTCTGCACGAACTGCAGTCGATCTCGCAGCTGGTCAACTCGACCCTTGATCTCGACATGGTCCTGCAGACCATCGTCGAGCTGCTGCCGCGCAGCCTGCGGGCCCAGGGGTGCACCATCCGCCTGCTGACCCCGCCGGCGAAGGAGCTGGTCCTGGCGGCCGCGGCCGGGTTGTCGCGGGAGTATCTCGACCGGGGCGAGGTGGTCGACGAGAAGAACACCATCCAGGCCCTGCGGGGCCAGGCGGTGGCCATCCAGGATGTGGCCCGGGACGATCGGGTGCTGTATCACGAGCACATGGAGAAGGAGGGGATTCGCTCGCTGCTGGCGGTGCCGATCAAGGTGATGGACGAGGTCATCGGCATCATCAGGGTTCTGGCTCGGGAATCGAGGACCTTCAGCGAGGCCGAGATCGATTTCTCCCTGGCCGTGGCCGAGGCCGGGGGATCGGCGATCACCAACGCCCGGACCTACCGCAAGATCACCCTGCTGTTCAACCAGATCGAGGAGCACGAGCGCTTCCTGGCCAACATCCTCGACTGCATCCGGCCGCAGTTGCTGGTGGTCGACCGGCAGGGCCGGGCGGTGATGGCCAATCGCGCCTTCCTCGAGACCAACGGCCGGCAGGAGGCCGAGGTGCTGGGGATGGAGTACGGCCGCCTGTGCCAGGCGGCCGCGGAGGATCCGCCCTGTCCGGTGCGGCAGGTCCTGGTGACCGGGCGGATGGCTGTCTCGGTTCAGCAGGTGCAGGCCGAGGACGGCACGCGGTGGTACGAACGGACGGCGACGCCGATGACCGGTGATTCGGGGGAGGTCGAGTTCGTCATCGAGATCATCCGCGATATCACCGCCCAGCGCCGTCTCGAGGCGGAGCAGGCGGAACGGAGCAAGCTGGCGGGGGTGATCGAGATGGCCGGCGCCGTGGCCCATGAGATCAATTCGCCGCTCTTTGCCGCCCTCGGCACCGCCCAGATGCTGGAGGGCGACCTGGCCGGCGGCGAGCTGGAGGAGGATATCGGGACCGTGGTGCGGAACCTGAAAACAATCAGTGAATTGACGGCGAAGATGACGATCATGACCGGGTATTCGAGCCGTGATTACGTTGGGGAAACGCGCATCGTCAATCTCTAGGGAGACGGGGTGCGAATGAAAAATCAAACGATTGTTCAACAAGGAGAAGGAATGATGAAAAGCAGATTCAGAATCCTGCCATGGCTTGGCCTGGCGATGGTGATGTTGCTTGGCGCCAGGACGGGACATGCGGTCGAGAGCGGCGATGCGACGGCGGCACCGGCAGCGGCACCGGCAGAGATGGCGGCAACGACGGCGCCGACGATCGCGATCGACAAGACGGAGCTGAAAAACGGCGGCACGATCAAGGTCAGCGGCCAGGCCGAACCCGGCAAAGCGGTCTATCTCGAGGTCTGGTCCGAGGATCATGATGTGCGGGCCAGCCGCTTCGATAGCGAAAAGGACAAGGAGACCGGCAAGCGGCCGTATATCTTCTACATGTCCGGCGAGATGCCGGCTTACTACAAGATCTTTGTGCAGAAAGACCTGCAGCCGACGATCGACGAGGCCAAGAAAGCCGGCAACAAGTGGAGCTATTCGGCCCTGCTCAAGGATCTCGGTGCCGATGTTGCCTACTCTGTCCCCGCCAAGATCAAGATCGACCATTTTCAATCGACCCTGATGGCCAGCATCGTCGGCAGCCGCGGCAAACAGCTGCCGGTCATGGACGAGAAGGAGACCAAAAAACGGTCGATGCAGCTGGTCAAGGCCCGCTTCCGCAGCATCGACAAGGTGTTCGGCGCGGTCATCGACGTCCAGCCGGATGGCTCCTATACCGCCGACCTGAATATCCGCAGCGGCCTGGCCCCGGGCAAATATAAAATTGTCGCCGTGGTCGACAAGCAGGTCAAGAGCGAGCCGGCGGTGTTCGAGAACAAGATCTCCTTCCCGACCGTCTACATGGATAACGCCGGCACCAGCATGAACCTGATCTACCCCTTCGTGCTGACCCTGGTTGTCGCCATCTTCGGCGTGCTGATGGGTGCCGGCGGCGGCTTCATCATGAACCCGCTGCTGGTCACCCTGTTCCCGGCCCTGCCGCACACCATCGTTGCCGGCACCGTTACGCCGACCGTGCTCTTCTCCCAGGGCAGCGGTATCTACAACTATTCGAAGATCAAGTTCATCAACTGGAAGCTCGGTGCCAGCATTGGTTGTGCCATGCTGCTCGGCGGCTTCATCGGCCCCAAGCTGACCGAGATGATCACCCTTGACCAGTTCAAGTTCGCCTTCGGCTGGATCCTCATCGTCCTTGCCGGCCTGATGTTCTGGCAGACGACGCCGGGCTATCTCGAGAAGAACAAGAAGGAACAGGCCATTCTCAAGGAATTCAAGAAACGCGCTGAACAGGCATCCACAGGTAAATAATCGCTCTCAAGGGAGGCAAAGCATATGAAAGTCGAATTCTGGGGTCAGGAATTTAAGGTCAACATGGTGGTCGGCTGCATCGGCGGTTTTCTCATCGCCATCATGTCGTCGATGTTCGGGTTCGGCGGCGGTCCCTTCATGGTGCCGCTGATGACGGTCTTCCTCCGTCTGCCGATGTATCTCGT
>JROS01000051.1:29996-64331 GCA_000769715.1 Desulfobulbus sp. Tol-SR | reverse complement strand
GCCTTGACCCGTCGCATCGTCTTGCCGGTCAGCTTGCGGCTGAGGAAACTGGAGAGGGCGCCGACGTTCGGCGAGATCGACATCTCGTTGTCGTTGAGGATGACGATCAGGTTGCGGTCGAGGTGGCCGGCGTTGTTGAGGGCCTCGAAGGCGAGGCCGGCGGTCATCGAGCCGTCGCCGATCACCGCGATGGCCCGGTGCGACTCTTTCTTGATGTCGCGGGCCAGGGCCATGCCGAGGGCGGCCGAGATCGAGGTCGAGCTGTGGCCGGTCTCGAAGACGTCGTAGCGGCTCTCCTTGATCTTCGGAAAGCCGCTGATCCCCTTGTACTGGCGCAGGGTGGCGAACTGGTCGCGGCGACCGGTGAGGATCTTGTGGGCGTAGGACTGGTGGCCGACATCCCAGATCAGCTTGTCCTCTGGGGTATCGAAGACGTAATGCAGGGCGATGGTCAGCTCGACGACGCCGAGGCTCGGGGCGAGGTGGCCGCCGGTCCGGGACACCGTCCTTATGATCAGGTCGCGTATTTCCTGAGCCAGATCAACGAGATCGGGTATGGCGAGGCCGCGGATATCGGCCGGCGAGTCGATATCCTTGAGCAGCGGGCGGTGGCTGATGCCTGTCAATGTATTCAGCATGGCAGTGGGGTAGGTCTCAACGGGGATGGCATGATCTCTCGGCATCGAGGCAGTATAATCACATTGCCGGCGCAATGCCTGACTTTTCTTCCATCGCCGGCAGCAAGCAAAATGGTCAGGCCAGGCGGCAGTCCCTAGCTGGTCCGGGAAGAGATATAATCGGCGAGGGCCCGCAGCGGCTCGGCCTTGCCGTTGAAACCGGCCAGGGCGTCCTGTGCCGCCTCGACGGCGACGGCGGCCCTGCTCCGGGTCCCGTCGATCCCGAAATAGGCGGGGTAGGTGGCCTTGCCGTGGGCGGCGTCGCTACCGGCCGCCTTGCCGAGCTGGTCGGTGGTGGAGGTGACGTTGAGCAGGTCGTCGACGATCTGGAAGGCCAGTCCGATCTGATTGCCGAAGCGGACCAGGGCCGCGAGCTGGTCGCCAGAAGCCCCGGCGCCGATCGCTCCGGTCTCGACGGCGCAGGTGATCAGGGCCCCGGTCTTGCTGCGGTGGATGGTCTGCAGGGTGGCAAAGGAGATCTCGCTGTTCTCGGAGGCGATGTCCAACGATTGGCCGCCGACCATGCCTAAGGGGCCGGCGGCCCGGGCGATGCGGTGGGCGATGGCCAGCCGCCACTCGGCCGGGATCGCCGAACCGATCGGGTCGGTCAGCAGATCGAAGGCCCAGGTCAGGAGGCTGTCGCCGGCGAGGATCGCCGCCGCCTCGCCGTAGAGCATGTGGTTGGTCGGCTTGCCCCGGCGCAGGTCGTCGTCGTCCATGGCCGGCAGGTCGTCATGGATCAGCGAATAGGTGTGGATGCACTCGAGGGCGCAGGCGACGGGCAGCAGAGCGGCGGCGGTGGCGGGGCCGTCGTTTATCGCCTCGGCCGCAGCGAGGCAGAGGATCGGCCGCAGCCGTTTGCCGCCGACGAAGAGGCTGTAGCGCATCGCCTCGATATGGCGGGCGAAGGGGCCTTCGGCCTCGAGGGTGTAACGGTGCAGGGCCTCTTCGACGACGAGTCGCCGCTCACTCAGATAGGTCCGTATCTCCACGCTCCAATCCTTCGAAGGGAACCGACTGCAGGCGGCCGTCCTTTTCGAGCAGCATCTCCACCCGGGCCCGGGCCTCGGTCAGCTGGGCGTTGCAGAATTCGGCCAGCTTGACGCCTTCGTCAAATTTTTTCAGGCTCTTGTCGAGACTGATATCCCCGCTCTCGAGTTCTTCGGTGAGCTGTTCGAGGCGGGCCATGGCAGCTTCAAATGTTTTCTGGGCCATATCGCTGGGGTCCGGGCTGTGAAAAAGATCGTTGAATCACATCTTCTTTCCGGCTAGAACTACTGGCGTCCGGATCGGCCCAGTATATTCGACAACCTGGCGAACCTGCAAGGCCTCATTGAACTGGCGCCGGGAAACGGGTAAGAGTCACCGCCGCGATCATCGCCTGCGGCCCGCCGGACCGACCAACCGCAACGCAGGATACCGATGCAACAGTGCATACCCCTCTTCATCCGCTGGCTCGAGACTGAGAAGGGCTACTCGCCGCATACCGTCAGCGGCTACCGCCACGATCTGGTCGAGTTCGCCGCCACCCTCGGCGGCGACAGATCCGTGTCGTCGCTGACCCCGGCGGCGATCCGAACCTATGTGGTCAGCCTGCACCGGACCAACGGCGCCGCCACGGTCTGCCGCAAGCTGTCGGCCCTGCGGACCTTCGTCCGCTTTCTGCTGCGGGAGAAGATCCTGGCCGCCGATCCGCTGACCGGGATCGTCGGCCCCAAGGTTCCTCGCTCTATACCGGTCTTTCTGACCGTCGACGAGACCTTCCTCCTCCTCGACATGCCGGGTTCGCGGGACACCTTTCCGACCCGGGACCGGGCGATCCTCGAGCTGCTCTATTCGACCGGGATGCGGGTGTCGGAACTGGTGTCGCGGGATGTCGCCGATCTTGATTTTGCCGAGGAAGTGCTTAGGGTACGCGGCAAGGGGAGCAAGGAGCGGCTGGTGCCGGTCGGCCGGCCGGCGATCGAGGCGGTCGGGAACTGGCTGCCGCAGCGGGATGTGCTTCTGGCGGAGCGGGCCGGCCGCAACCGGGCGGTCGATGCGGCGCCGCTGTTTCTCAACGGCCGGGGCAGCCGCCTGACCTCGCGCAGCATCGAGAGGATGGTGCGCTCCTACGGGGAACGGGCCGGCATCAGCCAGATCGTCACCCCGCACGCCCTGCGCCACTCCTTCGCCACCCACCTCCTCGAAATGGGGGCGGACCTGCGTTCGGTCCAGGAACTGCTGGGCCACGCCAGTCTGTCGACCACCCAGCGGTATACCCACCTGACCCTGGACCACCTCAGCGAGGTCTATGACAAGGCCCATCCCCTGGCCCGGTCGAGCGATGAATGAAGCGCCCTGTTCTCCCGAACGGGCAGTCAACTATCCACTGCATGAGAGAACGATGAAGATACGATCGACAACCATTCTGGCGGTACGCCACAAGGGCCAGGTGGCCATCGCCGGCGACGGCCAGGTGTCGCTGGGCAACACCGTGATGAAGCACCAGGCCCGCAAGGTGCGGCGGCTCTACCACGACAAGGTCATCACCGGTTTCGCCGGGGCCACCGCCGACGCCTTTACCCTCTTCGACAAACTGGAACAGAAGCTGGAGCAGTACAACGGCAACCTGATGCGGGCCTCGGTCGAGCTGGCCAAGGACTGGCGGACGGACAAGATGCTGCGCCGGCTCGAGGCGATGCTGATCGCCGTCGACCGCGACCATTCGCTGCTCCTCACCGGCACCGGCGACGTCATCGAACCCGACCGGGGGGTGCTGGCGATCGGTTCCGGCGGCCCGTACGCCCAGGCCGCCGCCCTCGCCCTCGTCGACCACAGCGACCTCGATGCCGAGGCGATCTGCCGGGTGGCGATGGATATCGCCGCCTCCATCTGCGTCTTTACCAACCATTCCATAGTAGTTGAAACGATATGATCGAAAAAGAAGCCTTGACCCCGCGGGAAACCGTCACCGAACTCGACAAGTACATCGTCGGCCAGGCCGCCGCCAAGCGCTCGGTGGCCATCGCCCTGCGCAACCGCTGGCGCCGCCGCCAGGTGCCGGAACCGCTCAGGGAGGAGATCGCGCCGAAGAACATCATCATGATCGGCCCCACCGGGGTCGGCAAGACCGAGATCGCCCGGCGTCTGGCGACGCTGGCCCAGTCGCCCTTCATCAAGGTCGAGGCCTCGAAGTTCACCGAGGTCGGCTACGTCGGCCGCGATGTCGAGTCGATGGTCCGCGACCTGGTGGAACTGGCGATCAGCATGGTGAAGGAGGAGGAAAAGAAACGGATCGAGGGGCTGGCCGAGGCCAACGCCGAGGACCGGATCCTCGACCTGCTGCTGCCGCCCGGGCCCTCGTCGCTGTCGACCACCGGCCCGACCGGGGACAACTCGTTCACCCTGATGAAACCCGAGCTGCCGGTGGGGGCGGGGACGGTGCCGAAGGAGAGCGCCACCCGCGAGAAATTCCGCCGGATGCTCCGCGACGGCCGGCTCGATGACCGCGAGCTGGAGGTCGACCTGCGCGAGCCGAAGTCGTCGCCGATGGTCGAGATCATGACGACCTCGGGGCTGGAGGACATCCAGTCGAGCATCCAGGACGCCCTCGGCAAGATGTTTCCCCGGCAGAAGAAGAAAAAGACGATGAAGGTGCCCGACGCCCTCGCCGCCCTGACCCGGGAGGAGGCGGAAAAACTGGTCGACATGGACAAGGTGATGAAGGAGGCCCTGCGCCGCACCGAGGAGTCGGGGATCATCTTTCTCGACGAGATCGACAAGATCTGCTCGCGCGGCGGCGGCGCCCACGGGCCCGAGGTCTCCCGCGAGGGGGTGCAGCGCGACCTGCTGCCGATCGTCGAGGGGTCGACGGTGACCACCAAGCACGGCATGGTCAAGACCGACCACATCCTGTTCATCGCCAGCGGCGCCTTCCACGTCAGCAAGCCCTCCGATCTGATCCCCGAGCTGCAGGGGCGGTTCCCGATCCGGGTCGAGCTCCACTCGCTCGGCCGGGATGAGTTCGTCCGCATCCTGACCGAGCCGGAAAACGCCCTGACCAAGCAGTATGTCGCCCTGATGGCGACCGAGGGGATCGAGCTGGTGTTCGAGGACGAGGCGGTCGCCGAGATGGCCCGGATCGCCGTCGAGGTCAACGAACGGACCGAAGAGATCGGGGCCCGGCGGCTGCACACGGTCATGGAGCGGGTCCTCGACGCCCTGTCGTTCGATGCCTCGGAGCGGGGCGAGACCCGGTTCGTGGTGACCGGGGCCTATGTCCGCGAACAGCTGCAGGAGATCATCGAGGACCAGGACCTGAGCCGGTTCATCCTGTGATCCGGGCGTCCGTCAAATAAGACATCGAGGCGCCACGATGGGAATCTTGTCATTGTTCAGGAGAAAGACCGGGCCGGCGGCAGGCGGCGGGACGGCCGGGGCCGGCATCATCGATCCCGGGCTGATGTACTGTCCCCAGTGCGGGGGTGAATACCGGGCCGGGTTCGTCCGCTGCGCGACCTGCGATATCGACCTGATCAGCGGCGCCCTGCGGCTGGCCCGGCTTCGCGGCGGCAACCGCCGAGCGGAGCGCGGCTCGGAGGAGATCACCGCCGCCGATCCCCTGGTCACCCTGCGCAGCGGCCAGCTCAAGGATCTCAAGTACTACCGGAAACTGCTCGCGGCCGAGGGCATCCCCGCGATCATCGGCGGGGAGGCGTCTGCCTGCCGCACCGGCTGACGCGGCGGCCCGGAAGTGCACCTCCAGGTCAGGGAGGCCGATATCCAGGACGCGACAACGATCATGGCCCGGGAGTTCCGGAAGAGCACCGCGCTCGCCGATCACGATCTCAGCCATCTCCAGGCCGCCTTCGATCCCCGGGCGACGAAAACTGTCTGCCCGGCCTGCGGGGCCCAGGTCGCCCCGACCACCACCACCTGCCCCGACTGCGGGCTCTGCATCGGCTGACGCCCGGCCGCTGTCGCTTCCGCCGCATCGCGCCGGTTGGCGATCATTATACCGATGCTCTCGACAACGGTCGCCTGACAGGCTATCCTGTCGGTGGCTGCATCTTCAGGACCGTACTGGCGGCCTTCCGTCTTTCACCCTTCGGACCATGACATGATTTCCCTGCATCAGGCCCACCACCATATCGCCAGGCTCCACTCGCTGCCACCGGTTGCGGTACCGCTTGCCCGGGCCCTGGGGATGGTCTGCGCCGAGGATGCCTGCGCCGCGGTCAGTTGTCCGACGATCGATTCGTCGTTGAAGGACGGGTTCGCGGTCGTTTCGACCGATATCGCCGGGGCGTCGCCGGGCAGTCCGGTGACCCTGCCGGTGACCGGCGTGTTGACGGCCGGCGACGATCACCAGGGCTTTGCGGTCGCGGCGGGTACGGCGGTGCGGATCATGACCGGCGCGCCCCTGCCGCCGGGGGCGACAGCGGTGCTGGCGTCGGAATTCGCGCAGGTCGACGGTCACCTGGTGACCATCACCGCCGATGCCCGGTGCGGGAAGAATGTCCTGCGCCAGGGAAGCGATGTCATGCAGGGGCAGGTGGTGCTGACCCGGGGGACCGTGATCACCCCGGCCCATCTCGGCCTGCTGGCGGCCGCCGGACTGGATCGGGTCGTCTGCTACCCGTTGCCGCGGGTGGCCGTGGCGGCGACCGGCAGTGAACTGGTGTGGCCCGGCGAACCTGTCACCGCCGGCAAGGTGGCAGCCAGCAACATGGTGATTGCGGCCGCCGAACTGCAGACCCTGGGAATAACCGCCGCCACCGTCATTGTGCGTGACCGCCTCGAGCACCTGGAGGACCATTTCCGCCGCATCGTCTGCCAGGTCGATCTGTTGATCACCTGCGGCGGGGTGCTCGATGGCGATAAGGATCTGACCATGCGGGCGATGGAGCGGATCGGGATGGAGAAGATCTTTCACCGGGTCCGGATCGGCCCGGGCAAGGGCGCCTGCATGGGAAGGATCGGCGACACCATCGTCTTCAACCTGCCGGGCGGACCGCCCTCCAACCACGTGGCCCTGCTCCTGCTGGCCCTGCCCGGCGTCCGCCGCCTGATGGGGTATACCGATTACCTGCCGGAAAAACGGCACGTCCTTGTCACCGAAGAGCTGGTCGGCCAGGAGGATTGGACCCAGCTGGTCTACGGCCGGGTGCACTATGCCAACGGGGCCGTCGTCGCCGCACCGTTACGCCGCATGGGAAGGTTTGAGGCGATGGCCGCAGCCGATGTCCTGATCGAGATACCCGAAGGATCCGCGGTGATCAGGAAGGACTCCCTGGCTCAGGCATGGTTCTTCAGTCAGCGCCACCCGTCGGTTGCCATTGCTCCCCTTCACCCCTTGAGATAGGATTTCTGCCAGGAATCATACGGTCTGGCGCTGTAATCGTTGAGCGCGAGATAAAAGGCCCCGACCACCAGCTCGGCACAGTGGATATGATCCGCCGGCAGGGTTTCCAGATAGTCGACCAGGTCGTCCGGGGTGACCTGCCAGCTGTCGGCAACGCTTCTCCCCTCAACCAGAAAGGCCAGCGTATTGGCGCAGGCGTTGGTGTTCAGGCAGCCCTGGATCCGGAATGAAACCATCTGAATTTGACCGCCGAGAACGGACAGATACACCTCGATGGTGTCACCGCAGTCGCCGACCCTTTTGCCGTAGCCGTCCGGGTGTTCCAATGCTCCGAGACGGCTGGTCCTGGAGGCCATGTCGATGAAGTGTTCCGAATGCAACTGTCCGGCCGGTAATTCTTTTTCCATGGGTATTCTCTCCTGTTCCCCCGGTCGGGCCTTTGCTGTGGCAGGCGGCGGGATGAGGCATTGAGCAGATGGAAGCCGCCGATGACGGCCCTGATCGGCATGCCGTCATTGCACCGCTGGACGTGGTGCAGGGTGTTTCACCAGGCCGGCGTGGGCGCAGCCGACAATCACGATCAATCCGCCTCCAGTGAGCACCCAGAGGGCGAGGTCGTCATCGATCGGGTCCGCCCGGAGTCCTTGGCGATCGAGATAAAAGGGCCCGCCCGTATCTTCGAACCCGGAGACCCGCGGGATCGGGCCGCTCAGCCCGATGCACCCGGTCAGGGGTTGCGGCCGTTGCAGCCAGTGCAGTTGTTCCAGGGGCAGCCGGTCGAGGGCTATCAGCGATGTCGACGGCATGCGGAGATTCCTCGGCCTGCCGTTGCGGATACTGTAGCGCGCTGAAACGGCGGCCGGGTGGCAGTAGAGATCGGCCTTTCTCGCCCGTCTGAGGAGCTGCGGCAGCCCGCCGCTGTGATCGTAATGGCCGTGGCTCGGGACGATGGTGTCCGTCAGGCCCGGATCGATCCCGAGGGTTTCGGCGTTGCGAATAAATGACTCTCCCTGCCCCGTGTCGAACAGGATGCGACGGCCGTCGGTTTCAAGCCAGAGCGAGAACCCGTGTTCGGCCTCACAGCCGGCCACGGCTTGATTGTCGATCAGGATGGTGATCCGTGTCGAAGCGGTTGTCATCTTTGCAGTGTCTCTCTCATGATACGAGCGCCGGGCGGTGCCGCAGGTCCCCGGAAAATCGACAAACATCCTGTCGCTCTGACAGACCGAGGCGATTTCCGGGGCGATCGGGATCGAACCGGGCCGGGATGGCCCCTGCCCCGGCGGCCCTTGTGCCTTTCCCGTCGGCGATCTGCACGTGATGTAGCCGCGCGGCGGGGAGATGAAGCCGATCATGTTCTCCGCGATTCCGAGGACGACTGTATCCGACTGCCGACCGAAAGTCATCGATATGTGGACGTCGACACCCGACGTGCCGATCCGAGCATCGGTGTCTCGGGTCGGCACCCGGTTCCGGGATCATGACCTATTCACCGGCCTCTTCCGTTTCAAGGGCCTGCAGGCGTCTGGTGATGATCTCCAGATCGGCCTTGAGTGCCTCTGCCTGGTTTTTCAGGCTATTTTTCTCCTGTTCCGGTCCCGGTTGGGTCGGTGGAACCCCATATCCGCCGAAGCGCAAGCGACCGGGTGCAGCGGTGACCTGCGGCATACTCCGCCGTCCCCATCGGCCGGCGCCGAATCCCAGGCCCTGGCCCCATGCCGGCCAGTTGCGCCCGAATCCGGCGCCGAAGCCGCGTCCGGCGAATGTATTGGCAAAATCTGGAACTCCAGTGCCTGCACAATAACCGCCGGCCCGCCCTGTCATAGCCCCGGCTCCCATTGGTCCTGTTCCGTCTCCTCGTGGCATGATTCTACCTCCTTGGGGTAAGATTTATATTTTCCGCCGCCTGATCGCGGCCTGGCAGGCTGATCGTCTGCCGTGCTGTTCGTTCCGGTATCGATCTTCCGGTTCGTTTTGCGGGTTGAGGCCATCCGGAGCTGCCAGTTGGGTAAAGGCATCCGTCGATCCTCTTCTCCGGCGTCTCCGGCAGCCCGGCATCGCATGGGCGTCACCGGCAAGTTTCCCGGCCACCCACGAGCGCACGATCTCGTCAAGATCCCCGGCAATAAAGGGAACTACCCTGATTCCACAGGATGTGGCCATTTGACGGACCTGCCGGGAAAGGGCGCCGCAGACCAGACTTTCAATCTCCAATTCAACCAGGCGCAGAACCTTTCCGGCTGGATGGGTATCGGGCAGAAGCTCTTGGGTCCGGCTGAGAGTCATCCCCTCTCCCTTCTCGACAATCAGGATTTGCCGGGTGGTATCGAATACCGGGGCGATGCGCTGTCTCCAGTATGGAAATGCCGTTTTCATCAGATCCTCCCGCCGTTGTGATACTGTCATGATTTGCAAGAGCAGTGCCGATTTATCCGGAAACGGCTAAAATTTATGTAACTCGTTTGTTTTACATATGAAAGATGGAAGAAACATGGAGTCGAGGGTGCCGCCGGAAAGCAACAGCGCTACTGTCTCAGCGATTGCTATGGTGCGAAAAAGCTACCGTCAGGACGTGCGGCGGATGCGTCCATCCTTGGCCGGCAGCGGTATGCCGAGTTTTTTGAGGCGGCGGAAGAGGGTCGTTTTATGAATACCCAGCTCTCGGGCCGCCGCCAGGCGGTTGAAACCGTTGCGCTCAAGTGCCGTCTGGATCGCCTGGGCGTCGACGATGGTGCGGACGGAGCGCAGGTTGGACTCCCCGGCAATTGCCGGGTGATGGGGGAGCAGTTCGCCGGGGAGGTGGGAAAGATCGATATTCCCTTCCGCGCAGAGAATGAAGGCCCGTTCCACAAGATTTTCCAGCTCTCGGATGTTGCCGGGCCAGTTGTGGGCCATCAGCAGGGACAGGGCCTCCGTGCTGATGCCGGTGATGGCTTTTTGCTGCCGCCGGTTGAAGCGGTCGATGAACCGGTCGACCAGCAGCGGGATGTCTTCCTTGCGGTGGCGCAGGGCGGGCAGCTCGATGCGGACGATGTTGATGCGATAGTAGAGATCTTCCCGGAACAGATTCTTTTTGACCAGTCCGGTCAGATCTCTATTGGTGGCCACGATGACCCTGGCATTGGTCGTCTCCGACCGGACGGCGCCGAGAGGTTCGTAGCATTTTTCCTGCAGCACCCGGAGCAACCTGACCTGGAGGGCCGGGGTGATCTCGCCGATTTCGTCGAGAAAGATCGTTCCGCCCTTGGCCAGGGCGAATCGGCCCGGCTTATCCCTGGCCGCTCCGGTGAAGGCCCCCGCCTTGTAGCCGAAGAGCTCCGATTCGAGCAGGGTGTCGGGGAGGGCACCGCAGTTGACGGCGATGAACGGTCCGCGGCTGCGGGGGCTGAGGTCGTGGAGGGTATGGGCCACCAGTTCCTTGCCGGTACCGGTTTCGCCAAGGATGAGGACCGTGCTCGGACTGGCGGCGATGGCCGGCAGGAAGGCGAACAGCTTCTGCATCACCGGGCTCCTGCTGGTCAGGTCGCCGACGTGGACTTTGCCGTTGAGCTCCTGGCGCAGCGCCTCGATCTCGGAAAGATCACGAAATGTCTCGGCCCCCCCGATCACCGTCCCGTGTTCATCCCGCAATACGGCGGTAGAGATACTGATGGGGATGCGGTTGCCGTCGGCATCGATGAAATAGCCGGATTTGCCGATAATCGGGCGGCCGCTCTTGAGGGTCTGCTGGAGAGGGCAGTGATCGCCGCACATGTTCGAACGGAGGACCTCCGAGCACGGGCGGCCGATCGCTTCCCGGCGGGGGATGCCGGTAATTTCCTCGGCGGCCCGGTTGAACGATGCCACGTTCCAATCGATATCGACCGTAAAGACTCCATCCGAGATGCTCTCGAGGATCGCTTCGGTCGAGGCGGGTGTGGTGTTCGCTGTTTTTTTCGTACCCATCGCCGTGGCTCGCCCCCGTCTGAGGTTGGTTCGGGCATTTTATGCCATGTTCACCAGTATCCTGGAAAATGCAGGAAGGACCGTCAATGGTCTGCGATCCCAAATTTTCTCCGATGCGGCGGGAGAAAAATGGGACCGCAGGTGGGCAGGAGAGGGATGCCGGCGCTCTCAGCCGTTCTTCACCTTCTGCAGGGCTTGTTCCGCTGCAATCGTTATCGGTTCCGCGCTCGGCTCGGAGGAGATATCCGGATTGCAGGCGGAGGTGAACGTCGTCAGGTCGGAAATGGTTTTTCCCCCGAGGATGAATGCGGTGACCGCATCGATTTCTCTGGCTGGGGCGATGTCCTGGCTGACGATCTGGCCGCCGATCAGTTTCCGGGTGTTTTTGTCAAACACCAATTTCAACTTCCACGGCTTCATCCCCGGGATCATGCCATGCTTGCTGCGGGAGTCTACAACGGCACTCACGGGAGTAAACCCCTCTCTGGTCGCGTTTTCTTCGGTAAGACCAGTGGCGGCAATCGTCATGTCAAACATCTTGCAACCGCCGGCATCGAGTACCCCTGGAAAGGCGATCTCATGACCGGCCAGCCGTTTGGCGGCCAACCGGCCCTGGACCACCGCAGGTCCCCTGAGTTGTCCCGGCGTCGGTTTGCCGGTGATGAAATTGATTTTTTCAACACAGTCCCCGCCTGCCAGGATATGCGGATCGGATGTCTCCTGATAGGCGTTGACCTTGATGCCGAACCGCCCCATCTCCAGGCCGATATCGGTGGCGAGTTGCGTGTTGGGGCGCACGCCGACATTCATGAACACCATGTCGGCGGCAACGGTTTCACCGGAAGACAGCTTAACCCCGGCGACTTTCCCCTCCCGTCCTGTCAGTTTTTCCACCTTCACTCCTGTCCGGATACGCAGACCTTTGCCCTCGAGATATTCCCGGACCACATCACTCATCTCTTTGTCCAGCATGAGGGGAAGCGGTCGATCCATCCCTTCAATCGAATGCCATTTTCGTCTGCCATTCCTGCCAGACTTTCCCCACCAGATCGATTCCGGGTTTCAGGGTCTTCTTGCCCGGCCGCCAGCCCGACGGCGTCGCCTCTTTTCCCTTGCTTTCGCGGACCAGTTGGAAGGCCTGGATCTGCCTGATTGTTTCATTGACATTGCGGCCGACCGGCGGGGTCAGTATTTATGGACAAACATCGAATCGATGGACATCGACAGGACCTCGACACCGAGTTTCTGCAGTTCCGGGTACTTTTCAGCGACCGCTGAAATCTCGGTAGCTCACACAAAGGTGAAATCGCCCGGATAGAAACAGAGGAGCACCCATTGGCCGAGATAATCCGAAAAGCTTCACATTCACGAACTGTCCCTTTTGATAACCGGGGGCCGTAAGATCAGGTGCCTTCTGTCCGACCATGATCATGTTCCGTTCCTCCCGTGCTGTTGACGTTCCACTGTTCGTGTCTTTCTCGGTCGTTCCACCTACCGGTCCACCGGTGGGCCGGGCACAGCCAACTTCAGCTTGTTCCGCCATAAGATCCCTCCCCAAATGAAAATTTTATCCGCTTTCACATTCTCTGCTTGCTCCTTTCAAAGAAACGGACAGCAATGGTCCGTGATGGTTGTGGTAAATTATGTGTATATGTTATATTCTGACATTGTCATTATGCTGTCAATACGAATTGGCATGATATATTGTAAATGCTGATTGTCAATAAATGCTGTCGAAATGAGGGACGACCCGGAGCGGGTGGGGGCGGCCGGATTTTCTCCGCCTGACCGGTAAAATGCGGAGAAGGGCTTGCCAACTGCCATGTTATTGTGATCAAATCAGAAATGAATGCAATATGGACAGGTTGACCGGCCGGGTTGATGATGCGGAAGAATTTTCTTACTGATGCAGCAGCCGGATTCTGAAACAATCGAATTTCGAGCGTATGCCGGACTGCCATATATCGATATTCGATTGCTTTCCATTCGGTTGCAGTGAAGACCGCAAGGGCAAAGGCCGGCGACCGTGATCACACGCCATTATCACCGATGGGGGAAAACCACATGAAGATCTTGTTATCTCGATTGATGCTATCCGCTGCCGTTATACTGGCTGCGGCTGTCAATGCCCATGGGCGGGATGCCGGAATCAGCACGGAAACCGAGGAGTGTCTCGGCTGCCACCGCGAATTGCACCCCGGGCTGGTGGCTTCCTGGGAGAAGAGCCGGCACAGCCGGACGACGCCGGCCGCCGCGCTGCAGAAGGAGGCGTCCGGCAGGCGGATGTCGGCGGCTGAGGTCGCCGAACCGCTGCGCCAGGTCGTTGTCGGGTGCTACGAGTGTCATTCGCTGCGCCCCGACCGCCATGCCGATTCCTTCGAGCACAACGGCTACAAGATCAATGTGATCGTCAGCCCGGATGACTGCGCCACCTGTCACAGCACCGAAGCGGCTCAGTATGGCAAGAACATCATGGCCCATGCCTACGGCAATCTCGTCGACAACAGCCTGTACCGCGATTTCTTCACCGCGGTCAACACCACCTATCAACGGCAGGACAACAAACTGGTGAAGGGGGATATCGACGATCGCACTGAATACGAATCATGCCTGTACTGTCACGGCACCAAGGTCGAGGTCAAGGGGCTGGCCACCCGGGAATCGGACTACGGCGAGCTGGAGTTCCCGGTGCTGGAAGGCTGGCCCAACCAGGGGGTCGGCCGGATCAATCCCGACGGCAGCAAAGGCGCCTGCACCGCCTGTCACGGCCGTCATGAGTTTTCGATCGAGATGGCCCGCAAGCCGTACACCTGCTCGGAATGCCACAAGGGACCGGATGTGCCGGCCTACAAGGTCTATGAAGTGAGCAAGCACGGCAACATCTTCAGTTCCTCGGGCAAAAATTTCAACTTCGACAACGTCCCCTGGGTGGTCGGCCAGGATTTCACCGCCCCGACCTGTGCCGCCTGCCACGCCAGCCTGCTGGTGTCGCCCGATCAGAAGGTGGTCGCCGAGCGGACCCATCAGTTCAACGACCGCCTGGCCTGGCGGCTGTTCGGCGTTCCCTATGCCCATCCCCATCCGGTCCATGCCGACCTCAAGGAGGTGCGCAACTCGATCGGCCTGCCCCTGGCGGTGGAGATGGACGGCACCGCGGTTGCCGCCCATGTCATCGCCAAGGAGGAGCAGGAGGCGCGGAACACCAGGATGAAAACGATCTGTCTGTCCTGTCACGCCACGGGCTGGGTGGATGAACACTTCCAGCGCCTCGACAACACCATCGCCCGGACCAACGCCAATACCCATGAGGCCACCAAGATCATCATGCATATCTGGGAGAGAGGCCATGCCCGCGGCCTGCCGCAGAAGGACAACATCTTTGACGAGGAAGCGGAGCGGATGTGGACCTCGATCTGGCTGTTCAACGCCAACACCACGAGGTTTGCCTCGGCGATGGCCGGCGGCGGCGACTACGGGGTGTTTGCCGACGGCCGCTACCAGACCACCGAACAGCTGTATCGCCTCCACGGATACCTCAAGCTTTATGACCGGCTCGACGGCAAGGCCTCCGGGCAGGAAGCGCAGAAGTGAGGCCAAAGCGGCGATCATCCCGGAGCTGAAATGATCCGTGGCCCTGAGTTTCCAGAGGACATCCGGGCCACGGTCCTCCATGTGGCCCTCGCCGAGGGGAGATATTTCCGGACCGGCAGTCGAGGGGATTGTCTGGTGTTCCGCTGCATGACCGATGTGGTACCAGGGAGCGGATATGACGAGGTCGTTGTCGGCAGGTGAGGCCGACCAACTCAGGTTCTTCCATCATCGCAACAGGTTGTTGACGGCGATCAGGGAACACAGTCTCTGTGAACCGGAAGAACAGAGCCGGCTGTTCATCTTCCAGCAATGCTGCGCCGTGCTGAAAGACGTCGTCGGCTGCGATTCCGTCTGGGCCGGGGGGATTGACAGAGAACGGCATCATTATGTCCCCTTTGCCTCCTTCCCGCCTGTGACCTCCATCGATGCCATCATCCAGAAATCGATTACCGAGACCATCAATGCCCGCTTCGGTCTTGATCCGGTTGCGTTTACCGCGCCGATTTCCCTCAGCCCGGGTGAACCCGGGTCGATCAGGGACATATCTGCCGGCAACTCTCTGGTCTGGCCGGTGGGATATCAGGGCCGGTTCTACGGCTTCGTCACCTTGCACCAGCAGGGGGGCCTTGTCCTGAATCAACAGAAAAAAGAGTGCATCGGCCACATCATCGACGATATCGCCCTGGCCATCTTTGCCCTCGACACTGCCCAGAAGTTGAAGATCGAGCGGGATTTCAACAAGGAGATCGTCGATACCATCCAGGCCCTGATGGTGACCATCAGTCCCTGCGGGACGATCCTGTCCTTCAACCGTCGGGCAGAGCAGGTCAGCGGCTACAGCGAAAGAGAAATACAGGGCAAATACTGGGTCGATGTCCTGATCAGTCCGGACCGGCGGCTCGAATGCCAGCAGGTCTTCTCCGACACCCTGAAGGGGACCCAGCCCAGCATCAACTTTCAGGCGCCGCTGCTCACCAGGGCCGGGACGGTACGAGCGATCAACTGGCACGGTTCCATCCGTCACAACATCGAGCAGGGAACGGTGGGCCTGGTGATGCTCGGCATCGACGAGACCGAGTCGCTGGCCGCCGATCAACAGCTCAACATGCTGACCGCCCGCTGGGAGAAGATCTTCATCGCCATCCAGGATCCGGCCCTGGTGGTGTCCAACGACAGCACCATCATCGAGGCCAACCCGGCCACCTGCGCCGCCGCCAAAAAACGCCGCGAAGAGGTGATCGGGAAAAAGGTCTGCGATATTCTTCATCTGGGACATGGGGAAGGGACCCAGTGCCCGCTGGAGCAGTTCATCGGTTGCCGCCGGACGCAGATCACGGAAACGGAGCTGCATGGTCTGCACGGCACCTATATGCTGACCGTCAGCCCTCTGGTCGAGGAGAACGGCGATATCAACGCGACACTGCTGCTGGCCCGCAACCTGACCGAAGAGGAGGTGGTCCGGGCCGAGGCGATCCGGGCGGCCCAACTGGCGGCGATCGGTGAACTGGCCTCCGGCGTGGCGCACGAGATCAACAACCCGATCAACGGCATCATCAACTATGCCCAACTGATCCTCGACGATCCCGGCGATCCGGAAACCACCGACAATCTGTACAACATCATCAGTGAGGGCAAGCGGATCGCCGGCATCGTCTCGAACCTGCTGGCCTTCGCCCGTCATCGCGAGGAGGCGTTGGCCCTGTCCCGCATCGAGACCATCATCGCCAACAGCCTCCATCTCGTCGCCCACCTGCTGAAAAAGGACGGCATCGTCTGCGCGGTGAATATCGCCGATCCCCTGCCGCCCCTGATGTGCAACGAGCAGCAGCTGCAGCAGGTGGTACTGAATCTGATCAGCAACGCCCGTTACGCCCTGAATATGCGCTATCCCCAGCCCTGCCCGGAAAAAAGGCTGATCATCGGTGGCGAGGTCAACGCGCAGGGCGGCAGGCAGTTCCTCCGACTGTCGTTCACCGACTACGGCATCGGCATCGCGCCGGGGATACAGGAACGGATTTTCGATCCCTTCTTCTCGACCAAACCCAAGGGGGAAGGGACGGGGCTGGGGCTGAGCATCAGTCACGGACTGGTCCGTGATCATGGCGGTTTCATCCGGGTGCGCAGCAAGGTGGGGGAGTGGACCCAGTTCCAGATCGATCTGCCGGTTCACCCCGACGGAGAAACGACATGAGGGGCCAGGTGTGGATCACGAGCATTGCGGCCGCGGGATTTGTGGTGTATGGCGGCCTGGTGCTGGTGCTGGAGAGCATCGGGAGCGTGGCCGGCAGCACCGCCATGGTCATCGAATTCGGCCTGCTGGCCGTGCTGCTGGCGCTGGTCCTGTCCGTCGTCCATCGCACCATGGGCCGACAGGAGACGACGTTGGCCGGTCTGCGCGCGGAAGCGGAGGCGGAACGGTACCGGTCGCAGCAGATGCAGAGCCAGTTCGAGGAACTGGTCGAGAAGCGGGTGTATGAACTCCAGGTCGTCAACGGCGCCCTCAACCGCGAGATCGCCGAGCGGACCCAGGCCGAGGAGGAGGTCCGGCAGCTGCAGAAGCGGTTGGAGCTGATCCTCGATTCCGCCGGTGAAGGAATCCTCGGGCTCGACAACCAGGGCCGGGTGATGTTCATCAACCGGGCCGCCACGCTGATGCTGGGCCGGGACCCCGAAGAACTGATCGGCCACGGTCATCACCAGTTGATCCACCATACCCGGCGGGACGGGACGCCGCATCCGATGGAGGAGTGTCCGATCTATATGGCCTACAAGGACGGCCTGGTGCACTACCGGAGTGATGACGTGTTCTGGTGCAAGAACGGCAGCAGTTTCCCGGTCGAATACGTCAGTACCCCGATCAGGGATCGCGGCCTGCTCACCGGGGCGGTCGTGGTTTTCCGCGACATGAACACCTTCAAGTAAGGGCTGTGCCGGCTGCGGCCGGTCGGTCCAAGGTCATGATACAGAACGAGATGATACCTGCCGCGATCCTGGTTGTCGATGACGAGCCAAGTCTCCGCAATACCTTTCGCACGTTCCTGAAGCGGGCCGGATATGAACGGGTCGAGGCCGTGCCCTCGTTCGGCGAGGCGATCGAGGCGGTGACGTCCCGCGACTTTGACCTCATTATCTGCGATATCGTACTCGAAAGCCATTCCGGCATCGATCTGTTGAAGGAGTTCCGCAGTCTCGGCATAACCTGCCCGGTGGTCATGATCACCGGCTACCCCCATGTCGAGACGGCGGTCGAGGCCGTGCGGCTCGGGGCCTTCGACTACCTGCCCAAGCCGGTGGAGAAGGAGGTCCTGCTCAAGACCGCCCGCCTGGCGATCCAGCAGCATCGTCTGGTCCAGGAGAAGCAGGCTGCCGACTCTGCCTGCGAGCGCTACCGGCGGTTTCTCGAAACCATCTTCCGGAGCGTGTCCGACAGCGTCGTCTCGGTGAACCAGGATCTGACCATTCTGAAGATGAACCAGGCTGCCGGTCAGTTCTTCCAGACAGTACAACCGGCCCTGCAGGAAGGGGGCAGGCTCGATGTCCTCTGTTTCAACAAGGACTTCTGCCGGCTGACGGAGAGTGTCAGGGATGTGATCGACAACGGCACGGAACTGAGTGATCATCGCCTTGAATGTTTTCCGGACGGAACCTGCCGGGTGATGAGCGTATGCGTGTCGCCGCTCGACGACGGGACCGGCGTGCCCGCCGGGGCGGTCCTGGTATTCAGGGACATGAGCCGGCAGAATCAGGGCGACAAGGGGAAGCGGGTCCGTCTTCATCGGCTGATCGGTGCCAGCCCGGCGATGCAGCAGGTCTTCCTGATGATCGAGAACATCGGCCGCGTCGACACCACCGTGCTGATCACCGGCGAGAGCGGCACCGGCAAGGAACTGGTGGCCCACGCCCTGCATCAGGAGAGCAGCCGCCGCAACCGGCCGCTGGTGATGGTCGACTGCGCGGCGATGCCGGAGAACCTGCTGGAGAGCGAGCTGTTCGGGCATCGCAGGGGCGCCTTCACCGGTGCGGAAGAGAACCGCACCGGCCGGATCCCGCAGGCCGACGGCGGTACCCTGTTTCTCGACGAGATCGGCGACATCTCGACGGCGATGCAGCTGCGTCTGCTCCGCTTTCTCCAGGAAAAGACCTTTTATCCGGTCGGCAGTGACCGGGAGGTCCGGGTCGATGTCCGGGTCGTCGCCGCCACCAATGCCGACCTGAAGGAGAAGGTGGGCAACGGCGGTTTCCGGGAGGATCTCTATTACCGCCTGCTGATCATCGATATCCATCTGCCGCCGCTCAGGGAGCGGGAAGGCGATGTCATGCTGCTGGCCAATCATTTCCTGGACAGATATGCCGCCAGGATGGACAAGGGCATAAGCGGGATCTCCCAGCAGGCGATGGAACTCCTCTGCCGTTACCGCTGGCCGGGAAACGTCCGCCAACTCGAACATGCCATTGAGCGGGCCTGCATCCTCTGCCAGGGAACGACCATTTCGACCGAGCACCTGCCGGACGAGATCCTGGACGGTTCCGGCGAGGGGCTCCGGTCTCCGGCATTGAACGTGGCGACCGGCGATCGGTCGGCCGCCGCCCTCACGCCCTGTGGTGCTCAGGACGACCAGGTCGGGCAGCGGATCGTCGCCGCCCTCCGCAAGGCCGGCGGCAACAAGGCCAAGGCCGCCCGCCTGCTCGGTGTCGACCGCTCGACCCTCTATCGAAAAATCCGTGAGCTGCATATAGAGTTGGATATCTGAATCCACGCCGCCGTCCCACACAAGTGTGGCCACGGAACTGTGGCCACACTTGTGTGGCATTCGCCGTCCGTCTTCCTCCCACTTTCCGTCCACCGTAATCCGCCGCCTGCCTGGTGCCATCGCGATCCCCTGATTACACGCGCCTTTGCGGGTTCCGGTAGAAAATAATCACCGATAATCGCCGCGGCCGTCATATTGGCATTGCCTATGCTATTGCATGATGCAGCAGGAGATGGTGCTCCGCCTGCACGGCAATGACAGGAGGCGTCAACGATATGACCGGGACGAGCAGACTGGGGCTCAACAGCCGTTTTGCCAATGAACACGCCTGCGTTACCTATCTGTTTCGCCGCCGCTGGCCGCTCGGTTTCAGGTGCCCGTTCTGCGGTGCGGTGCAGAAGGAGACGGCCCCGGCCTACACCGTGGTCTGCCGCTACTGCCGTAAACAGACGTCGATCACCGCCCAGACGATCATGCATGGCAGCAAGATGGACCTCGTCGCCTGGCTGCAGGTGGCCTGGCTGTTCTGCTCCCGCAGCCAGGGGCTGAGCGCCCGCGAACTGCAGCGCTTGATGGGCTTGAGCTGCTATCAGACTGCCTGGAGCTGGCTGCAGAAGGTCAGGCTGGCGGCGGCGCTGGCCGAATCCGCCCCCTGCCGCGGTCAGGTGCTCTTCGATGTCGTCGGTCTGGCGGCAGCGGCCGGGGGTCGGCTGCCAGCCCCGGAGATCGCCATGGCGCTGGAGCTCAACGCCCGCAAGGCCGATTCGGCGCGGGTCAGATTTCAGCTCCTTCCATCCCGCAACCCGTCGGACCTGACGGCCGCCATCCAGCGTCTGGTCATGAAGAATGCCAGCCTGCAATTGGGGGACGGACACTGGGCGGACGATGACGGTCTTGCCGGCGCCTTCCATTGCGGCGAGGCTGCGGCGGAGCAGCGGCAGAAGGGGCAGGCCGTGCTGCGGCAGGCGGAAACCTGGCTGCAGCGGGTGTTTCGCAGGGCCGTCGATACGGCCCACCTCCAGACCTATCTCGACGAGTTCAGCTTTCACTGCAACACCGCGTTCTGGCCCGATCGCCAGGCGGTGCTCGATCATCTCGTGACCGCACTGCTTTCTGCCGACGGCGGGATCCACCCCTATGGCGTCGGGACAAGGTGACAACCATGCGGAACAATGTCCAGATCGGCTTGTCCTTGATCCTCCTGACCGTTCTCGGGGTCCTGGGATACAATGCCTGGCTGCTGGAGACGACCCCGCCGGAACGGAATTATTCCGCCTTTGTCGACGAGCTCAACGCCGACCGGATCGTGGCGGTGGATATCCGAGGGGGCGAAATCCGGGGACAGGACCGGAGGGGTACGGATTTCATCACCTATGCGCCGGATATTGCCGCGGTCCTGCCGCTGCTGGAGGCAAGAGAGGTCGAGATCCATGCCGGCCCGCCGCCAAGTCTCTATGGCCGGATTATGGGCCTGGTGCTGTTGGCGATGATTGGGGGCGGAATCCGGCTGATGTTCAGCCGACGTTCGAACTACGGTGAAAAGACGCTCTGGAAGGACAAACGCTTTCAGATCCGGACCGGGCCGGGTGAGACCAAGACCTTTGCCGATGTCGCCGGCATCGATGAGGTTCAGGAGGAACTGAAGGAGATCGTCGATTTCCTTAAAAACCATCGGAAATACAACCTCCTTGGCGGCCGGATCCCCAAGGGGGTGCTGCTGCAGGGACCGCCGGGCACCGGCAAGACCCTGCTGGCCCGGGCGATAGCCGGCGAGGCCTCGGTTCCCTTCCACTCCATCGGCGGCTCGGATTTTGTCGAGATGTTCGCCGGCGTCGGCGCCTCCCGGGTCAGGGAACTGTTCGGCCTGGCCAAGAAGACCGCCCCCTGCATCGTCTTCATCGACGAGATCGACGCCATCGGCAGCCGGCGGACCAGCGGCGGCGGCGCCAACGAGGAGCGGGAGCAGACCCTCAATGCCCTGCTGGTGGAGATGGACGGTTTCTCCAGCACCGAGACCGTCATCCTGATCGGCGCCACCAATCGGCCCGACGTCCTCGATCCGGCCCTGCTCCGGCCGGGGCGCTTTGACCGGCAGCTCACCGTATCGCTGCCGAACCTGCTCGGCCGGGTCCGGATCCTCGAGGTCCACACCCGCCGGGTGGCCGTGACCCCCGCCCTCAACCTGACCCTCATCGCCCAGGGCATCCCCGGATTCAGCGGCGCCGACATCGCCAACCTGGTCAACGAGGCGGCCCTGATCGCCGCCCGGCGGCAGAAGCAGGCGGTGGAGATGGACGATTTCGAAGACGCCAAGGACAAGATCCTGCTCGGCCTCGAACGCCGCAATGCCGCCATCAACGAACGGGAGCGACGGGTCATCGCCTATCACGAGGCCGGTCACGCCATCGTCGCCCAACTGCTGCCGGAGACCGACAAACTCCACAAGATCACCATCATCCCGCGGGGAATGGCCATGGGCCTGACCCAGCAGATCCCCTTCGAGGAGCGCTATACCTATTCCCTGGTGTATCTGCTCAACCGGATCAAGGTGCTGCTGGGGGGACGAGTCGCCGAGAAGATCGTTTTCAATCACCTCTCCACCGGGGCCGCCAACGACATCGCCGCGGCCACCGATATCGCCACCCGGCTGGTCTGTGAATGGGGGATGAGCGCCTCCCTCGGTTCCATCGTCTACCGCCAGAAACAGCACCAGTTCCTGGGCGACATCGCCTCCAAAGGCGATTTCAGCGAGGCGACGGCGCGGGAGATCGATCTCGAGGTCCGGCGTATCATCACCGACTGCAGCGAAGAAACCGAGAAGCTGCTGCGCAGCCATAACCGTCTCATCCATGAGCTGGCCGAGGTGTTGCTGATCAACGAAACCATCGATGCCGAGGAAATCAATATCGTCATGCAGTGCTATATGAGTTCGGTAAGCGGTATGCAATCCGATCGAACGGAACAGGCCGGTGCTGTCCCGTCGGTCGCAGCTGTCCAACCTGCGAGGGGGAATCCGGTATGAAGTGGGCACATAGGGTTCGAGCGATCTGTGGCGGTGTTCTGGTGACTGCAGTGACTCTGCCGGCCATGGCGATGGATGCGGAGGATGCGCCGGAGACGGTCAGTCTCGACGTACTCCAGCGTCATTACGAGACGGTGGAATTCGACCACCGGATGCATGCCGACGGATTCGAATGTGCCTCCTGCCACCACCACTCCACCGGTGGCGGGACCCGGCAGCCGGTCTGCGTCAAGTGTCATGCCGACTCGCCCGAGGCGGCGGAAGTGGCCTGCTCCGCCTGCCATCCGGCCGAGGGGCCGGTGATCGGCAGGGAAGGGGAAAAACCAGAAAATCGTTATCATATCGACACCCCCGGTTTACTTGGCGCCCTGCACCTGCAGTGTCTGGGGTGTCATCGCACCGAGGGCGCCGCAGTGGGATGCGAAGACTGTCACCGGCTGTCTCGGGCAGGAGTCGAGCGGTTTGCGGCGCAACGCTGAATCCGGTCGGTGGGGCCGTTGCCGGGTCGAGGTCATCGGGACGAATAGTGAACCTGGAGGGAAGGAGGAAATACTCATGGTGGAGACAACAACACGCAGAACCATGCTGAAGAGCGGGGTGGCGGCGGCCATCGCGGCACTGCTGTCGTCACCGCGGCAGAGCAGCGGCCATCAGGTGAAGGAGTATCCGGATTCGATGGGGGTCCTGGTCGATCTCGGGCGCTGTGTCGGCTGCCGCAGCTGCGAGGCGGCCTGCAACGCCGAGCAGGGGCTGCCCGAACCGGAAAAGCCGTTCAACGACATGACGGTCTTTGACGAAGTGGCACATGGGCGGCAGCGGCGGACCGATGAAACCCGTTATACCGTGGTCAACCGCTATGCGGTGCCGGGACGGGAACATCCGTTGTTCCGCAAGATCCAGTGCAACCATTGTCAGGAGCCGGCCTGCCTGACGTCCTGTTTCGTCAACGCCTACACCAAGACTCCGGAAGGGGCGGTGATCTACAATCAGGACGTCTGCGTCGGCTGCCGCACCTGCATGATCGCCTGCCCCTTTTATATTCCGGCATTCAAGTACTCCAGCGCCTTTGCGCCGCGGATCCAGAAATGCGTCTTCTGTTACGACACCCGGCTCAAATACGGCAAACCGCCGGCCTGTGTCGAGGCCTGCCCCCAGGAGGCCCTGGTCTTCGGCCGGCGCCGGGATCTGATCAAGGTCGGCCGGCGTCGGATCGAGGAGCACCCCGATCGCTACGTCGATCATATCTATGGCGAATACGAGGCGGGGGGGACGTCCTGGCTCTATCTGTCGCCGGTGCCGTTTGCCGCGATCGGCTTCAATACCGAACTGCCCCATGCCCCGATCCTGGATTCGGTGAAGAATTTCCTCGGCATCGTCCCGATGGTGCTGACGATCTGGCCGGCCCTTTTCGCCGGGTTCCATCTCCTCGCCACCCGCAAGGAGACAGCGGCGGGGGGAGCGGCGGATCATCCGGAGGAGGAGAAGAGATGAAAAACCTGGTCGCGGAAATCGATTATCTGCCACTCGGCAGCACCTGTCGAGTGGACGGCCGCCCGTGGACGGTGAAGGAAAAAATCCTGCTCGGCCTGAGCGCCCGCCAGTATCTGCGGCAGCTGCTGCGCAACCCCGTCAACTGGCTGCTGCTGGTGCTCTTCGCGGTCGGACTGCCGCTGCTGCTGCAGCGCTATCTGGTCGGTCTGGGTTCGGTCACCCATGCCTCCAACGATTACCCCTGGGGTCTGTTTCTCGGGTTCGGCCTGTTCGGCATGGTGCCGCTCTCGGCCTCCGGTTTTCTCCTCGGCACCACGGTTTCCCTCTTCGGCCGGAAGGATTTCCATCCCATCGAACGCCTGGCCCTGCTCAATGGCCTGCTGGGGTATTTTTTTGCCGTCGTCTACCTGCTGGTCGATCTCGGCATGCCCTGGCGGTTGACCTATCCGATGGTCATCTCCTTCGGCCCGGCGGCGGTGCTCTTTCTTGTCGCCTGGCATGTCGCCGTATACCTTTCGGTGCAGGTCGCCGAGGTCCTGCCCTCATTTTTCGAGTGGATCGGCAGGCCGGCCTGGAGGATCCATATCAAACGGATCACCCTGGGACTGACGATCGCCGGCATCATCCTGTCAACCCTGCACCAGGGGGCATTGGGAGCCCTGTTCACCTATGCCCCGACCAAGGTGCACCCTCTCTGGCTGTCCACCGAATTCCAATGGATCCATTTCTTCTGTTCGGCGATTTTCGGCGGCCTGGCGATGGTGATCGTCAGTTCCACCCTGATCGATCGGGCAATTCCCTGGCGCTGCGGCCATGCCTTCCGGGCCAATCTTCAGCGGATGACCCTGGGGCTGGGCAAGGGCGCCTCCTATGCGATGGTCACCTATCTGGTGATCAAACTGGTGGCGATCGCCCATGATAACGAATGGGAGCAGCTGCTTGGCGGCTGGGGATTGTACTATCTCCTCGAGATCGGTATCGGCGTGGTGGTGCCGATGCTGCTTTTTGCCGCCGGCGTCCGCAACGGCGAGGTCGGGAAGGTCAGGCTTGCCGCCTTCCTGACGGTGGTCGGTATTGTCTGGAACCGTCTCAACACCGCGATTGTCTGCTTTAACTACCAGATGTATTCGGAGATCCCGCACTGGAAGGAAATCTGGCTGACCATCACCCTCTACGCCATGTATTTTGTGGTCTATCGCTGGATCGTCTATCGCCTGCCGATCGTTTTCGACTGGAAGGAAACGGCTGCATCTCAGACTTGATATACAGGGTCTTGATTACGGAAGCTCCGTTGCGCCGTGAGGGGCAGGAACACTGACCGGTTTCTGCCCCTCACGGCGTTCCTGCCAACTCAAGGCTGATCCTGACGATGAGCCTATCTCAAAGATTATACAACATAAATGCAGTACTGTGGCATGGCGTCAGGCTGCCTGCGACAGATATGGGCGGAGGCGATTGCAGGCGATGGGCTGCAAGTCCCTCTATGTGCAAAAAATATATGGATCACAACAACATGGATCGTTGCCGCGACAACTCTCGCTCGGAAGATTGATCATCGGATAAAAGGTTTTTCTGGCATATCGAATGCAATTACCTGGGTAAAGGCTTGGGAAGAGCATCACGACAACACCACAAGAAATGGAGGATGCCATGGAAAGTTCAATTATCACCAAAGATAAAATTGAAATCAATTATGCCGACGAGATCATGCGCTTCACGCTCAAGGTTGGAGTCGTCGCCTGTGCCCTGATCGGAGTCTGGGCCTTCACCTGTCTGATCGCCGGCGCGGTGGATGTCGGTCCCATGGAGTTGGTTCGCGGCTATATCAGCGCGGTCACCGGTCGTTAAGGGGAGGGTGTCATGGAACAAAGAGGAACGAGAGCTGTCGAGAAACTGTTGATTGGAGTGGGTGGGGTCTTCTGTTTCTGGGCGGCGGCGATGCTGGGCGGTGGTCTGCGCCAGGCCGACTGGCAGGTGACGGAGCTGGCCCGGCAATACCTGACCGCCACGGGGATGATCCAGCCGATCCACACCCTGGTTGATTTCTATACCCATATCAAGGGCATAGAATATATCATCTGCGTCGCCTTCTTCGTCGCCTTCCCGGTCTTCTTCCGCTTCGTCGAGAAGAAGAAATCGCCGCCGGTAACGACGATCGCCCGCCTGCCCAAGAGATGACCCAAAGGTTGTACCCTTCGATCCAACGGCAAAGGCCCCGCGTCAATCCCGGGGCCTTTGCCGTTGCGGCATGAAGGCGTCAACCGCTGTCGCGATCATCCATCCCCGATCTCAGGCCGCCTTGGCCGAGCCGTTGCCGCCGCCGTTGCCCCATTTCCGCCGCGGCGGCGGCGGGACGATGTCCTTCCTGGTGAACGAACAGGCCCGGTAGCCGAGCGCCTCATCGATCCTGTCGGTCAGTTCCCGGCACGGCCGAATCGTCATATCCTTCTCCACCTCGATATCGACCTCCCCCTTGTGGGGGAAATGGAGGGTGAGCATGACCGGGCAGGGGCCGTGGAACTGGAGGAGGATCTTCTTTATCGCCTCCAGTTTCGGCCGGTTGATCCTGTCCGGCTCGAGGCGGAGCCGCATGGTGTCGGTGTATTTCTCCCGTGCGGCCGGCAGCAGGTCGACGGCGTCGGCGATGATCTTGATCCCCCGCTCCTCCTTCTGGATCGTGCCCTGGATGACCACCGGCTCGGTGGTCTCGAGGATCTCGGCGCAGCGGCTGTAGGCCTCGGGAAAGACGACGACTTCGACGGCCTCGAAGATGTCCTCGACGGTGAGAAAGGCCATCGGGTCGCCCTTCTTGCTCTTGTGGCGCTTGAAGGTGCGGATCAGGCCGCCGATCCGCACGATCTGGCCATCCCCCAACTCGCCCAGGCCGTGGATATCGCTGTCGATGACGGTGCGGATCTCGGCCAGCGAGTCGTCGAGCGGGTGGCCGGTGATGTAGAAGCCGACCGTCTCCTTCTCGAAGGTCAGCCGTTTCTGCTCGTTCCACTCCGGGATGTCGGGCATCGGCACCTCGTTGATCTCCCGCGTTCGGTCGGTCGCCGCCGCCGCTCCGCCGAACAGCGACAGCTGCCCGCTCTGCTGATCGCGCTGCACTGCCTTGGCCTGTTCCATCGCCTTGTCGAGGGCCGCCATCAATTGGGCGCGGCGGTGGCCGAGCGAGTCGAAGGAACCGGACTTGATCAGGCTCTCGATCACCCGCGAGTTGACCCGCCGGCTGTCGATCCGGTTGCAGAAGTTGGACAGCGAGGTGTAGCGGCCGTTCTTCTCCCGCTCCTCGATGATCGATTCCAGCGCCGACTCGCCGACGTTCTTGACTGCCGCCATACCGAAGCGGATGCGGTCGTCGATGACCGTGAAGCCGATGCCGCTTTCGTTGATGTCCGGCGGCAGGACCTCGATGTTGTGTTCCTTGCAGTCGTTGATATAGAGCACCACCTTGTCGGTGTTGTTCATGTCGCAGGACAGCAGGGCGGCCATGAACTGGGCCGGGTAGTGGGCCTTGAGGTAGGCGGTCTGGTAGAGGATCAGGGCGTAGGCGGCGGAGTGCGACTTGTTGAAGCCGTAGCCGGCGAACTTGGCCATCAGGTCGAAGACGTAGGCGGCCTTGTCCTCGGGGATCCTGTTGGCCTTCGCCCCGGCCATGAACTTGCTCTTCTCCGCCTCCATGACCTCGGCGATCTTCTTGCCCATCGCCCGGCGCAGGTTGTCGGCGTCGCCCAGGGTGTAGCTCGCCAGGACATTGGCGATCTGCATGACCTGCTCCTGGTAGACGATGACCCCGTAGGTCTCCTCGAGCACCGGTTTCAGCTGCGGCAGCGGGTAGTTGGCGGTGGCCCGGCCGTGCTTGGTCTCGACGAAGTCGAAGACCATGCCGGAATCGAGCGGACCGGGGCGGTAGAGGGCCACCAGGGCGATCAGGTCGGAGAACTGGGTCGGGGCCATCTTCACCAGCAGCTCGCGCATCCCGGCACTCTCCAGTTGGAAGATGCCGAGGGTGTCGCCGGCGCAGAGCAGGTTGAAGGTCTTGAGGTCGTCCATCGGCAGGGTGTCGATGTCGAGGTCCTTGCCGATATCGGCCTTGATGTGCTTCAAGGCCTTGTCGATGACGGTCAGGGTCTTCAGGCCGAGAAAGTCGAACTTGATCAGTCCGGTCATCTCGGTGTGCTTCATGTCGTACTGGGTCAGGGTCTCGTTGTTGCTTCCCCGGCACACCGGCAGGTAGTGGACCATCGGTCCGGGCGAGACGACGACCCCGGCGGCGTGGGTCGAGGTGTGGCGGGCCAGGCCCTCCAGGGTCATCGAGATGTTGAGCAGTTCCTGGATCCGGGGGTTGGCGGCGGCCAGCTCCCGCAGTTTCGGCTCCTCTTCCATCGCCTTTTTGATCGTCATCTTCAGCTGTTCCGGCACCAGCTTGGCGATCCGGTCGACCTCGGCCAGCGGGATGTCCAGCGCCCGGCCGACGTCGCGGATGACGCCGCGGGCCTTCATCGTCCCGTAGGTCACGATCTGGGCGACGTGGGAGTCGCCGCCGTACTTGTCGCGGACATAGTCGATGACCTCGCCGCGCCGGTCCTGGCAGAAATCGACGTCGAAGTCGGGCATCGACTTGCGTTCGATGTTGAGAAAGCGCTCGAACAGCAGGCCGTAGGGCAGCGGGTCGATGTTGGTGATGCGCATGCAGTAGGCGGCGAGGCTGCCCGCCCCCGAACCGCGGCCGGGCCCGACCGGGATGCCGTGGTCCTTGGCCCAGTTGATGAAATCGGCGACGATCAGGAAGTAGCCGGGAAAGCCCATCGTGGTGATGACGTCGATCTCGTACTCGAGGCGTTCGCTGTAGCGCTTCTCCACCTCCTTGCTGAAGGTCCCCATCCGGCGCATGGTCTCGAACCGGTCCTTCAGGCCGTTGCGGCAGATGCGGGCGAACAGGGTTTCGATGGTCTCGCCCTCGGGCACCGGGAAGTTGGGGAAGTGGTACTCGCCGAAGGCGATCTCGAGATTGCAGCGCGCCGCCACTTCAACGGTGGTGGCGATCGACTCGGGGCAGTAGGCGAAGCTCTTCTTCATCGTCTCGGGCGATTTGAAGTAGAGCTCGTCGGTGGAGAAGCGGAAGCGCTTCGGGTCGTTGATGGTGCGGTTGGTCTGGATGCACAGCAGGACCTCGTGGGCGTAGGCCTCGTCGCGGTTGAGATAATGGCAGTCGTTGGTGGCCACCACCTTGATCCCCAGCTCGCGGCCGAGGGCGATCAGGGCGTCGTTGACGACCTGCTGCTCCGACATGCCGTTTTCCTGGATCTCGAAATAGTAGCGGTCGCCGAAGATCTCCTTGAACTCCAGGGCCTTGCGTCGCGCCCGGTCCATGTCCTGCTGCAGGATCAGCCACGGCACCCAGCCGTGCAGGCAGGCGGACATCGCGATCAGGCCGCCGCTGTACTGCCGCAGCACCTCCATGTCGATCCGCGGCTTGTAGTAGAAGCCCTCGAACTGGGCGATCGAGGCCAGCTTCATCAGGTTCTGGTAGCCCTCGATGTTCATCGCCAGCAGGATCAGGTGGAAGGCGGTGGTGCCGTCGACGACCTTCTTCTCGCGGCGGTCGACCGGGGCGATATAGAATTCGCAGCCGATGATCGGCTTGATCCCGGCCTTCTTCGCCTTGCTGTAGAACTCCAGGGCCCCGAACATCGCCCCGTGGTCGGTGATGGCGACACTTTCCATCCCGTATTCCCGGCACTTGGCCAGCAGGTCGGAGACCCGGATGGCGCCGTCGAGCAGGCTGTGCTGGGTATGGACGTGGAGGTGGACGAAACCGGCGCTCATCGTTGCCGCCCCAGGCCGACGACCCCATCGAGCTGGGCCCCCTCGAGCCGCACGCCCTCGGTCATCGCCCCGGTGAGGTTGGCCTTGATCAGGCTGGCGCCGCTCAGGTCGGCGTTGCTCATGTTGCAGTTGGCGAGATTGGCCTCCAGCAGGTTGGCGTTGACCAATATCGCCCCGGCCAGGTTGGCGCCGGCGAGGTTGGCCCGGCGCAGGTTGGCGCGGCTGAGGTCGGCCCCGGCGAGATTGGCGCCGGCGAGGTTGGCGGTGATCAGGTCGACCCCCTTGAGGTCGGCCCCGGCCAGGTTGCAGTTGGGGCAGTTCTTGGCCATGTAGGCGAGGGTGTGGCGGACCTCCTCCGGCGACGGCGGGGGCGAGGGGATCACCCGGGGCGGCTGGGCCGGCGCCGGTTCCGTCTCTGCAGCGGCCGAACCGCCGCCGGCCTTCGGTCGGCCGTCGGCCATTTTGGCCCGCAGGTAGGCCTTGTCCTTCTTCCTGCCGGCCGTCGCCAGTTTTTCCGGATCGCCCTCGGCCGCGGTGGCGGTATAGGCGCGGGCGCCGTTCGAGGTGAAGAGGGCGTAGATGTCGGCGCCGGTCTCGACCATGCTGTAGCAGCGCTCGTCACCGTAATACCAGGTGTCGAATTTCAGGCACAGCTGGTTGTCGCTGTTGACGTCCCAGGTGCCGGTGTCGTGGCTGTTGCCGCTGCTCCGGCCGGCCATCCGGCCGCTGTCGAGAAAGTGCACCCGGGCGTTGAAATCGATGGCTTTCAGGTGCAGGGTATTGCCGGACACTGACTGGAAGATCTGTTCGGCTGTCAGCTGGGTTTTACCTTCCCGCAGCATCCGTTCCTGGTTGCCGGTGGCGCAGCCGGACAGCAGGGCAATCGTCGCCAACAGGCAGATGCTGGACAATTGTGCGTACATGGTACCCTCCTGGAAGAAGAATTGAGTGAATATCGCGGACCGGAAACAAGCCCCGGCCGGGGGGCCGGTTCCCTACGAACGCCGGCCGGCGGTGGCCTTGATGTACCCGACGATCCGACCCGGCTGCCGGAGATGGGCCAGCACGGTATCGAAGGCATACGCAGTCGAATATACTACGATGACCACCAGGACAAAAACAAATAGATTGGCGACCGTCGAATGGATCAGCCGACTGCTGGCAACCAGGGTCTGCTTGAGGATGATATGATGGACCAGGAACGCCGGGTAGGCGTAGCGGCTGAGAAAGGTAATCGCCGGTTCGAGCGGTTTCCAGGGCGCGAACCGGGCGGCATAGGCGAGGCAGACGAACGCCACCATGCCGTACATGTTCATGGTGATGGCCCCGAGGCTTGGAAAATCGAGGGTCGAGGCAACCATCAGGACGATCGTCGCCAGGGCGATCAGGAGATGATCGGCCGGCCGGTTGCTGGTGAAGCGGGTAAGAAAGAACATGCCGAAGACGAATTCCGCGATCCGGAACAGCGGCAGGCGCTGCAGCGGGAAGGTGAAGGAGTAATGGTTCTGGAGCAGGAGGACGACGGTGCAGCACAGGGCCAGGGTCAGGATGTCGCTTCTGACGAAGCAGTAGCGAAGGGCGGGATAGAGCAGGTAGAGGACGATGATGCAGCCGAGAAACCACTCGCCGACGAGGTAGTAGGTCGGGATGACGGTGGACAGGAGGCCGTCGAGACCGATGAGCGTCAGGGCGAAGGCGAAGGGGCTTCGTTCGGCCGAAAACTGATACTGGTGGAATACCAGGGCCAGGCCCATGAAGCAGGCATAGACCAGATAAAACATGGGGAATATGGCCCTTATGCGCTTTCGGTAGAACGAGGGCGCGTCAAAATCGCCTTTCGTGCTCTGGGACAGGGAGGCGCCGGAGAGGACAAGAAAGAGGCTGACGCCGATCTCGCCCAGCATGGTGTAGTTCCGGACCAGCAGGAAATCGGCGGCGACCAGCCGTTCCGTCCACACGTTGTAGTGAAACAGGATGATTGCCAGGTTGGCGACAACGCGAATGAAGTCGAGGTAGAGAAGTCTGTCGTTTGCCATTGCGGTTCCGGCTCGGAGGCTCGCTGGTTGGAAGTTGATGTCGATGCCTGAGGCCTCCTGTCGACGATTGGGGCTGCGGCAGCGTCGAAGCGGCACCTGGTCGCCGGGGCGGGGCCGGCTCTTTTCATCACGCTGCGATGCCGGCCGCCGGTTTCGGGGTAAAGGCGCAATAGCCGGATCGGGGACCGACCTGCGGATGGTTGCGGCAGGTGTCGGGGCGTCTGGGGTAGATCGTGCAGCGCCTGCTGCCGGGGTCGAGAAACAAGCAGTCGCCGTTGGCCATCCGGGCGAGGGTCGGGACCCCGGTGCGATGATGATAATGCTCGACCACCCCCATCTTCATCAGACGCCTGGCGACCATCCTGAGATCGTCCTCCGCCTCGCCGGCATCGATCAGCTCCATGCGGACCAGATCGGCGGCCCGGACCTCGACCGGCAGGCTGCAGCAGGCGGCGGTGCAGCCCCGGCACATTCTCCCGGTATATCGGAGCCAGGTCGCCGGTTCGTCAACACGCACCGGCGGCCGCTCCTGCCGCTGTAGTCTTCGCATCCCGATGGACTCCCCGCTTCATTGGTGTGGCAGCCGTATCGACCGCCGGATATGCCGGAACCGGCTTCAATAGCATACGATGCGGGGTTTTGCCACCGTTTCCTGCAGGCGGGAAGGAAATGCTAAATTTCCGGCTCGCCGTAGACCTGACGGTAGGCGTCGAGGAAGGCGGCAGGGACGCGGGTGACCTTGCGGGTCTGGAAGTCGAAGGCGAGGAGCAGGGTGGAGCCGGACAGCACCACCTTGCCGTCGGTCTTCCGTTTGACCTCGTACTGCATCGGCAGCCGGCGTTCATTGCATTCGGAGAGCCATACCCGGGTCTCCAGCACGTCGTGGACGAAGACCTCCTTGAGGAAATGGACGGTGGCCTCGACGATGACCACGCCCCGGCCCTCACCGATGTCGCCTTCGGAAAAACCGAGACTCTTCAGAAAACGATACCTGGCGTCGTGGAAGATAAGCAGCGACCGCTCGTTGCCGAGATGGCCGCCGTAATTGATGTCGCCGATGGTGACGACATACTCCGCTGAATAGGCCTTGTCCATATGCTTCTCCGTTTCAAGATCGATCCGGTGCCCTTCCGGACGGTGATGTTCTTGTCGCCAGTTGTACCGTCTGCCGCCTGAAAAGGCAAGGGCAGGCGGCAGCGCCCGGTCTGCCGGTCCGTTGGTTGGTGAGGAACAAGAAGATGATCACCGCCGCCCCGGTGTCAGGAATCCTTCCGCATGCTGCCGGTGCGCAGGAAGCGCTCGTGCATCGCGAAGACCTCGTGCAGGTCGTGCGGCTCATGGCCGCCGTTTGTATGGACGGCCCGCTGGTAGTAGTCCCACAGTATATCGCGGTAATCGGGATGGGCGCACCTGGTGATGACCTGTTCGGCAACCTGGCGGGGCGTGAGCGGCCGGGTGTCGACCAGGCCGTATTCGGTGACGATGATGTCGACCGAGTGCTCGTTGTGATCGACATGGGAGACCATCGGCACGATCGCCGAGATCTTGCCGTCCTTGGCGGTGCTCGGGGTGACGATGAAGGTGAGGGCACCGTTGCGGAGAAAATCGCCGGAGCCGCCGATCCCGTTCATCAGCTGCGAGCCCATGACGTGGGTCGAGTTGACATGGCCGTAGATATCGACCTCGATGGCGGTGTTGATGGCGATGACCCCCAGGCGGCGGATCACCTCGGGCGAGTTGGAGATCTCCACCGGGCGGAGGACGATCTTGTCCCGGTAGCGATAGAGTTCGTTGAAAAAGCGCTGCCGTCCCTTGTACGACAGGGTCATCGCCGAGCCGGAGGCGACCCGTACCGTCCCCATGTCGATCAGGTCGAGGACCGAATCCTGCAGCACCTCGGAGTAGATATCGAGGTCATGGTAGAAATCGTCCTCGAGAAAGCCGCCCAGGACGGCGTTGGCGACATCGCCGACCCCCGATTGCCAGGGCAGTGAGGCGGGCAGCCGCTTCCTCTTGATCTCGTGCCGGACGAAATGAAGGATGTGCTCGGCGATGCGGCGGGCGGCCTGGTCCGGTTCGGTGAAAACGGTGCAGCAGTCCTCCTCCTCGCTGAACAGGATCGCCACGACCCGGCCCGGGTCCATATCGATGAACGGCTTGCCGATCCGGTCGCCGGCCCGGTAGATCGGGATCGGCATGCGGTAGGGCGGATCCTCGGGGATGAAGATGTCGTGAAGGCCGAAGAGATCCTCCGGTTCGCGGGTGATCTCGATGATGACCTTGCTCGCCTTCTTGACATAGGTCGGGGTGTTGCCGACCGACATGGTGGGGATGAGGTTGCCGTCCTCGGTGATGGCCACGGCCTCGACGATCGCCACATCGACAGCGCCCCAGTTGCCGGCCCGGACCTGGCCGGCGAGCATCGACAGGTGATCGTCCTTGAAGCGGATGAGGTTGTCGTTGATCCGGCGGCGCATGGTCTTGTCACTCATATACGGTCGACGCATGGCCACCACCCCGGCCTCGGCGAGGATGCCGTCCACCGACTCGCCGGTCGAGGCCCCGGCAAAGAGGTTGATCTTGAACTGTTCTCCTCCCCGTGCCCGTCTGACCAGCTCCTTGGGTACCAGTTTCGGGTAGCCGG
>JROS01000051.1:4219-29984 GCA_000769715.1 Desulfobulbus sp. Tol-SR | reverse complement strand
TATTGCCGGAGGAGCGGATCCATCCCGGCCGGCATCGAGGGACGCATCGGCCGGGGCAGGCGTGGCCCCGGATCATTCATCCCAGATTCCGGCCACGGTATACGGGGAACCGTCGGTCTGCCAGAAGCTGCCGTCGACATAGCGGTGGCCGCGGTCGAGTCCGGCGATGGCGGCCATGTCCTCGGCATCGAGCTCCACCTTGACGGCATCGAGATTCTGGCGGATCCGCTTGGGCTCCACCGATTTGGGGATGACGATGACGCCGCGGGCCATCGCCCAGGCGAGGAGGATCTGGCTGACGGCGCACCGATGCCGGTCGGCGATCCCCTGGAGCACCGGATCCTGCAGCAGGACCGGCTCGCCGGCCGATTTCAGGGCCTTCGGCCGATCACCGGAACCCAGCGGGGAATAGGCGGTCAGCATGATGCCCCGGTCGCGGCAGTAGTCGAGCATCGCCTGCTGCTGGAGATAGGGGTGGATCTCGACCTGGTTCATGAGCGGCGGGATGGTCGCCTGGCGGTGGAGGTCGTCGAGCTTTGGGATCGAGAAGTTGCTGACCCCGATGTGCCTTGCGACCCCTTTGCCGACACATTCCTCCATCGCCCGCCAGGTGTCGATGAGCGGCATTTCCGCAAGCGACAGCCAGTCCTCGCGGCTGCGGGGATAACCGACCTCGGCCTTGAAGGCGACCGGCCAGTGGATCAGGAACAGGTCGAGGTAATCGAGCCTGAGATCATGCAGGGTCTTGAGGAGGGCGGGGAGGACCTGGTCGGGTTGATGGGCGTTGTTCCACAGTTTGGAAGTCACCCACAGGTCTTCCCTGGTGACGGTGCCGGTCTTGATCATCTCGCCTATGGCGGCGCCCACCTCGGATTCGTTGTCGTAGGCCGGGGCGCAGTCGATGTGGCGGTACCCCGCGGTGATCGCCTCTTTGACGGCGGCATAGACCTGCCCCGGTTTCGATTTCCAGGTGCCGAGGCCGATGATCGGGATGAGCGGGTTGTTCCGGTCGGGTTGAAGACTCATGTCATTCTCCACGGTAAAGGGGGGTGGGAAACGGTACGTGTGTATTTCCGAAGTCTGCATCGCAGGCATGCCTTCATGATAGGGGCGGCAAACTCAAAGATCAAGCCCGGGACCCGGTCTGCATCGCCGTATCCCCGGTTGCGGCGGAATCCGTCATGCAGGTCCATGCTACAGTCGTTTCAGATAGAAACGGTAATAGCCGACAAGGTTGCTGGTGATGAACAGGGCCTCCATCAGCACAGCGGTCGGGGTTTTGGCGAGGATATTGTGGACCAGCCACAGACTGGTGCCGATCAGCATGATCTGGCGCAGCCGTTTGTCGTCCCGGCAGAAGGTGGCGGCGGTGCCGAACAGCGATCCCAGACCGCTGAGGACGCTGAGGATGCCGCTGAAGGTGACGATTGTGATGATGGTGGAGGCGGCCATAAAGATCGCCATCACCTTCCTGGAGGTGGTCAGCAGGCTGGCGAGGAACCGCAGGGTTGCCAGCAGCCCCAGGCCGGAGGCCGTCCAGTAGCCCAGGATGGCGAAATGACAGGAAATCAAGGTGCAGGAGATGACCAGGCAGGCGATGATTTTCCCCCTCTCCTTGAACTGGAAGGAGAGCAGATCGAAGAAGATGGCGATGGCGACAAGGAGCTGGGAAAGAAGAAAAGGGGTCACGATGCAAAGCTTAGGTATTCGGAGTTGGCGCTGGGCGGGTCAACGCAGAAATTTGCGACCGGGGGAATCCCTGCCGGCCAGCCGCCCTGATCTTTTCTGTTGTCTGGTCTGCTGGTCAGAAAAAGAAAAGGAGGCAAGGAAGAATCCTTGACCTCCTGACAATCTGGTGCCTGGGGCGGGAATCGAACCCGATTTTAAGTCCCGGGTGTCTACCAGTTCCACCACCCAGGCGACTACGGCAAAATATACTAATTTTTAATCATTGCCAATCAGTACTATGTGTTCATATCATCTTATTCGATGTCAATAGCATAATTTTCATGCAAATTTACATACATTTCCATCTGAAATATTTATTTTCGAGGTACAAACGATGATGATACGGCGGATTCTGGCTTGGCTGCCGACAAAAGCTGGTTCAAGGCGATAGGGACCGTTGGAGAACAACGCATCAAACAGCAAAAGACGGCAACTGACGTTGAGACCAGACGCTATCGTTAAGTAGCGTATAAGTTAGGAATGTTTCCCATTGCAAGTTCGCAATCGGCATGGTTTATAGCAGGGTTTATCTAGCTCATTCCGGGGCTTGGAGATTTCGAACAGTTACCGCCGACATTCATCGATCTGCAGATCGGTGCAATGCCGGCACAGGCGGCCAGGCTTGTTTGCCGAGGCCTGACGCGCTTCAGCGGCTGCGCAGCTGGAGCGCCCGATACATCTCGTATTTTACCACCGGAGGTTTCTCCCTGCGGCCGATATGACAGGGTAGAGGGACGTGTATTTTGCAAGTGGCTCGTACGTGCAATACACTTCATCCGGTGAGGATAAATGAAGGCCTATAGTCTGAATGAAGGAGATTAGATATATGGTTGATGAAAATCTTTGTAGGATCCCACCCGGAACCCCGGTGCTAGTTACTGGAGCAACCGGTTTTACCGGGATTAATTTAACGAAAAAGCTCGTCTCCGCCGGATCGAGGGTCAGCGCTGTTGCAAGAAAAAGCTCTGACGTAACTCCATTGAACAATCTCGATATCCGATGGGTTAGAGGAGAAGTTTTCGATGAGAGGACAATTGTCGAAGCCGTGGCCGGCCAGGAATACATATTTCATCTCGCAGCGGCCTTCAGGGAGGCAAAGAGCACTCGACAGGATTATTGGAACGTCCATGTGAAAAGTACCCAGCTGCTTGTGGGAGAAGCACTCAAACAACCATCGTTCAAGCGC
Organism: Desulfobulbus sp. Tol-SR; assembly: GCA_000769715.1. Lineage (GTDB taxonomy): Bacteria > Desulfobacterota > Desulfobulbia > Desulfobulbales > Desulfocapsaceae > Desulfoprunum. The sequence goes on along the minus strand of JROS01000051.1, from coordinate 27,070 downwards.
TATATTCATACTTCGACGGTCGGTGTTCACGGCCATATCTCCACTCCTCCGGCAACGGAAGAATATCCGTTCAGCCCTGGAGATGATTATCAATCGACAAAACTCGAAGCCGAACTCTGGCTGAAAGATTTTGCACAAAAGAATACAGTACCGTACACCATCATCAGGCCGGCGGCTATTTATGGTCCTGGAGACAGGCGTCTGTTGAAGCTGTTCAAAATGGCGCTCAAGCCATTATTTCCATTGTTGGGAAACGGAAAATGTCTGTACCATCTCGTTCATGTGGATGACTTGACGAATGCCATGCTGGTAGCGGCCACGCATCCGAAAGCGGTAGGAGAGGCCTTTATCTGTGGGGCGGAGGAATCTATCGGTATTGCCGATATTGCCGCCATCGTAGCAGGCTATTTCGGAAAAAAAAGTACGGTGGTGCGTCTTCCGATTGGACCGTTTTATCTTCTTGGTGATCTGTGTGAGATGATTTGCAAGCCATTTCACATAGAACCGCCTATATATCGGAGAAGGGCCGCGTTCTACTCAAAGGACAGGAGTTTTGATGTCAGCAAGATGAAAAATGTACTTGATTATCTTCCCCGGCATAAGAATAAGGAAGGTATTATAGATACGGCTCGGTGGTATGCAGATCAGGGGTGGCTTAGGCCGTAATTCTACTATCAGACGGTACTGTTCAATGAGAACCATAACGGTCCTTGGTAATAATTCAGGAAGAAACGCTGGTGATAACGCGATATTGGGCAATCTGCTCGATGATTTTGCCCTTTTCCGTCAGGATATTCATTTTCGAATACCCTCTCTCGACCCCGCTTTCATAAAAAAACATTTCGGCCGTCATTCCGTGGAGCCGATGGGGCTCATGCCGTGGAATCTGGCCTTGAAAAATTTCGGCCTGCCACTCTATCTGGCGATGACTCGAACCGAGATGGTTTTGATAACGGACAATATCCTGTTTGATCGAAAGCTGCATAATCCCTTTGTGAATTATCTCAAATCAATATCCCTGTTTTCTGATGGCTGTCTCAAGCGTGGGATACCGATTGTCTTCTACAATGCCAGCATAGGTCCTATCGATCATCCCGCAGGGCGGGAGGCCCTGCAAAAAGTGATGAATGCCAGCAGGTTGGTGATCGCCAGAGATTGCAATACCAGGAATCTGATCGAAAAATTGAATATTTCCCATCCCGAAATTGTTATAAATGCGGATTGTGCGCTCAACACGCCAGTGCCTTCAGAGGAGCGTATGGCTGCAATTATACGACAAAAAGATCTCTTTAAGGGTGCAAACGGAACGATAGGAATGAATGTCAACGCGTATATCGACAACTGGAGCAAGCCTGGCGCATTGACGAGGAAGGATTTTGTCAGGATTATCGGCTGTACGGTTGACAACCTCATCGAAAAACTGGATGTCGATGTTCTTTTTACCGTTACTCAGGTCATGGACCTGAAGATTACTGATGAATGCGTGCAGCAGATGAAGAACAAAGATAAGGTGCGCATTGTAACCAATAGCGAGTTTACCTATCAAGAGATAGCCGGATTACTGCAGAGATTGGATATCCATGCCGGATTGCGCACCCACACACTCATCTTTTGTGCAGCGGTCAATACCCCAATGGTGAATATCAACGCCTATCCCAAAAGTGCCGGGTTTATGCGAACGATTGGACAGGGCGATTGGACGATAAATTTTGAGGATCTTTCCGTCGAAAATCTTTCACAGATAATGTTGAAAGCGTGGGAGCAAAGAGGTCAAACCAGAGAAAATATGTTACCTCTTGTAAATGTGGAAAAGAACAAGGCGCGGAATAGTGTCAGACTGGTCTCCGACATACTCGATGGAATATGATTGATCGATGCGTTATTTTTCATTCGCAACCGCAGAATCCTTAAATCCCGTTGTTGGCCACATGGTACGCGGAGGGTTGTTTTTTGTTGGTTGAATCTCCTTTCCTCACATCTCATAGAAAGAGCGATAATATATAAACCATAATTTCGGCAAGGGCGGATGGAGGGTTCAATTTCCAACATCTTTTTCTTGTCTTTCATATTCATAACCGAGGCCTGCGCTTGACTGACACCATCTCCCCATCACCTTCCACCTTTGAAGAAACGGCGGATATCGCATCTGCATCGGATGATTATGCCACTCGATTTTCCGGTCCCGTCGGTGATTATTTTCTCCAGACCCAGACCCGGCTGACTCTCGATCTGCTGAAGGATCTGCCCGGCGCCTCGGTCCTGGACGTCGGCGGCGGTCATGCTCAACTCACCAGACCATTGATAGACAACGGCTATAAAGTGACGGTCACCGGCAGTGCCGACATCTGCCGGGTACGAGTAGATCGCAGTTGTGAACCGCTCAGTTTCCAGTATATAACCTGTGGCAGCCTGAATCTTCCTTTCAGAGACAGGGAATTCGATGTTGTCATGGCCTTTCGTCTTTTGCCGCACATCAATCAGTGGCAACGATTTTTACAAGAGATGTGCCGTGTGGCCGGCAAGGTTGTTATCCTCGATTACGCAGACAGAAGAAGTGCCAATATCCTCTACGATCTCCTCTTCGAGATCAAGAAGAGCATGGAAGGAAATACCAGGGACTATATCCTTTTTACCAGAAAGCAGTTGAGTGACGTACTGCAGGCAAATCACTTCAAAACACCACTATTCAAACCAGAATTTTTCCTGCCCATGGTGATTCATCGCAAATTGAACAATCCGCTGGTGTCGCGAACCGTCGAGGCGGTTTTTCGCGCTGTCGGTGTCACGAAAATCTTCGGATCTCCAATCATTCTGCGCAGCGATCGGCACCGGTGACCTCCCTGCCGACCGCCCGGGCTCTCTGTGCCGAACCGAAGACCACGACCTGAAGCCGATCAACGGATGAGGATACATTCACCTTGAAGATCCTGCTCATCGCCCCGCAGCCTTTCTACCAGGACCGAGGCACCCCGATCGCCGTGAGGCTCCTCGCCCGGACACTCGGCGAACAGGGCCATGCCGTCCACCTGCTGGTGTTTCATGAGGGAGAGGATATCGCCATCCCGAATGTCACGATCCACCGGAGTGCCGCGGTTTTCGGAATCAAAGACATCAAGTCGGGCCTCACCCTGAAAAAGCTGGTCTGTGATGTTTTTGTCGCCGTCAAGGCCATCCGACTGGCCAGGGCCCATAGGTTCGATTGCCTCCATGCCGTGGAAGAGGGCGTTTTCATCGCCATGATGGTCAACAAATTATTCGCGATCCCCTACGTGTACGATATGGATTCGCTGATGTCCCTGCAGATCATCGAAAAATTTCCGTCGCTGCGGCCGCTGCGTTGTTCGATGGAGTGGGTGGAGAAGAAGGCCGTACTCTCCAGCAATGGGGTTGTCGCCGTATGCCGGGCCCTCGAGGATACCGCCCGGCGATATGCCCCGGACAAGCTTATCGTCCGGCTGGAAGACATCTCCCTGGTCGAAGGTGAGGCGGGGGAGGCCGAAGATCTGCGGCAACGACTGGGGATTGCCGGGCTCATGCTGATGTATGTCGGCAATCTGGAGAAATATCAAGGCATCGACCTGTTGCTCGAGGGTTTTCGGCAGGCCTCGGGGCAGCAGGACAACCTCAACCTGGTGATCATCGGCGGCAGCCAGGGCGATATCGAGGCCTACCGGCAACAGGCACAACGGGCAGGGATTGCCGACCGGGTCTTTTTCTGCGGCCCACGGCCGGTCGAGATGCTCGGCTCCTATCTCCGCCAGGCGGATATCCTCGTGTCCCCCCGCACCCAGGGGAACAACACCCCGATGAAGATCTATTCCTACCTCGATTCCGGTCGGCCGGTTCTGGCGACGAAACTGGCGACCCATACCCAGGTGCTGGATGACACCATCTCGTATCTCGTCGAACCGGTAACCGGGGCGATGGCCCAAGGGATACTGACGTTGGCCGGCAATGCCGAACTGCGAAGCCGGTTGGGCGCGAGGGCGAGAGACCGGGTGCGGGACGAATACTCCCTCCCCGTGTTCAAGAAGAAAGTGGCGGATTTCTATCGCCGGCTGTCGATCTCCTGACGGCGGGCACCAGCCGATGGCCGTTGCCGGCCGCGCCGGCCTCCGGTTCCCCTCGTCAGGAGGCGCACCGATCAGCCCGCCGCGCTGGCGCCGTTCAATACCTGGCCTCGCGGATGATGGCCAGCATCTCCCGCACCGCCTGGTCCAGGCCGGTATAGACCGCTCGGGAAATAATGGCGTGGCCGATGGACAGTTCGTCGATCCCTTCCAGCGCCGCGATCGGGGCGGTGTTGCGGTAGTCGAGCCCATGCCCGGCGTTGACCCGCAGGCCGATGCGGCAGGCCTCCTCGACGGCGGCGGCCACCAGTTGGAATTCCTGGTCGCGGGCCAGTTCGGTGGCGGCATCGCAGTACCGGCCGGTATGGATCTCGACGAAGGTCGCGCCGATGTCGTTGGCGGCCTCGATCTGGGCGGGGTCGGGGTCGATGAAGATCGACACCGGGATGTCGCGGGCGGCCATGCTCTTCACCGTCTGGGCCAGCTTGCGTTTCTGGGCGATGACGTTGAGTCCGCCCTCGGTGGTCAGTTCCTGGCGCTTTTCCGGCACCAGGGTGACCAGGTCCGGCTTGAGTTCGAGGGCGAAGTCGATGATCTCCCTGTTGGCGCCCATCTCGAGGTTGAGCCGGGTCTTGATCGTCCGGCGCAGGAGCAGGACGTCGCGGTCCTGGATATGGCGCCGGTCTTCCCGCAGGTGGACGACGATGCCGGAGGCCCCGGCCAGTTCACAGATGGCGGCGGCGGCGACGGGATCGGGTTCGATGGTGCCACGGGCCTGGCGGATGGTGGCGACATGGTCGACGTTGATGGCAAGGGAAGGCATGGGGAATCTCCTGTGGTTGGTAAGGCGTGCAAGCAGTTGTTCTTCTCTCGCCTGCATCCGCTGTTCTTCCTCTTCCGATCGCTCGTGATCGTAGCCGAGCAGGTGCAGCAGGCCGTGGGTCACGAGCCAGATCAACCGGTGTCCGAAGCTCTGACTGAATTCTTTCGCCTCGCGACCGGCAGTGTCAAGGGAAATGACGATGTCGCCGAGTTCCTCGATCGGCAGTCCGGCAAGGGCGGGATCGATGCCGTCGGCAAAGGGAAAGGACAGCACGTTGGTCGGCTGGTCCTTGTGGCGGTAGCGTCGGTTCATCTCCTGAATCTCGGCGTCGGCGACGAGGTGCAGGCTGACGGTGCGGTCACCGGCGTCGCAGTGCCGCAGCAGCTGTTCCGCCTGGCGTAGCAGCCGCCGCCGGTTGACGAGGGTGGCGGCGCGGGGATGATTGGTCGACAGGGCTATCGGCACGGCGGCAGGGTGGTTCGGTGGAGCGGGATTGGCGGGGAGTTCGGCCTGAAATGGACGACGAGGGCCCCTGGCGGCGGCGCTGCGACCGGCGTCTCAGCTGGAAAGCGTTTCATAGGCCTGGATGATCTTCTGGACCAGCGGGTGGCGGACGACGTCGATCTTCGAGAAACTGCAGAAGGCGATGCCCTCGACCTGCTTGAGGATATGACGGGCCTCGAGCAGGCCGGAGTGCTTCTTGATCGGCAGGTCGACCTGGGTGCTGTCGCCGGTGATGACGGCGCGGGAATCGAAGCCGATGCGGGTGAGAAACATCTTCATCTGCTCGCGCGTGGTATTCTGGGCCTCGTCGAGGATGATGAAGGCGTTGCTCAGGGTCCGGCCGCGCATGAAGGCGAGGGGGGCGACCTCGATGATTCCCTGCTCGATCATGTCGAAGCTCTTCTCCGGCCCGAGCATGTCGTGCAGGGCGTCATACAGCGGGCGCAGATAGGGGTTGACCTTCTGGGCCAGATCGCCGGGCAGGAAGCCGAGCTTCTCGCCGGCCTCGACCGCCGGACGGGTCAGGATGATCGACCGGACCTGGCCGCTGACCAGCGCCGAAACGGCCATCGCCACCGCCAGGTAGGTCTTGCCGGTGCCGGCCGGGCCGATGCCGAAGACGATGTCGTTGCTGCGGATGGCGTCGATATAGATCTTCTGGTTCGGGGTCTTCGGCGAGATGATCCGATTGTTGGTGGTGACGTAGACCTTGTCGAGAAAGATCTTGTCGAGCCGCGCCTTGGCCGAGGAGCCGAGGATCTTCAGGCCGAAGGCGAAGTCGGAGCTGAACACCGGGTGGCCCCGGCCGATCAGGTCGTAGAGCTGGGTCAGCAGTTCGACGGCGATTTCGACATCATGGCGAAAGCCGGTGACCTGCACATCGTTGCCGCGCACGTTGATCTTGACGTTGACGCTCTCTTCGACGATGTGCAGGTTCCGGTTCAGGTCGCCGTACAGAACGCTGGCGCTGGCGTTGTCGGGGAAATTCAGGTCCTGGCTGATCTGCTGTGGAGGCATGGTCCCGTTACTTGCCCGCCTTGGCCAGCTCTTCATCGATCATCGCCTGGAATCCCTCGGGCGATCGCTGCTTCAGCTTCCGGCCATTGATATAGAGGGTGGGGGTGCCGGTGACCCCTGCTTTCTGGGCGTCGGACATGTCCTTGCCGAGTTTCTGGCGGAGCAGCGGCGAATTCCGGTCGCTTTCGAATCGGGTCATATCCAGGCCCAGGTCCTGGGCAATCTTGGTGATGACCTCGGGGCTGAGCTGGGGGGCGGCAAAGAGCCTGTCGTGGAATTCCCAGAACTTGCCCTGCTCGCCTGCGGCCAGGGCGGCAATCGCTGCCGGTTCGGCCATCTGGTGAAACTGCAGCGGCATGTTTTTGAAGATGAGCTTGACCTTGCCCTTGTTCTTCTCGTAGACCTGCTCGAGCACTGGATTGAGCTTGATACAGTATGGGCATTGAAAATCGGTGAACACGATGATGCTCACCGGGGCCGCGGCGTCACCCTTGACCGGGGAGCCGGCGGTGTCGATGGTGATAACGAAATCCAGGGCGATGGCGGTGAAGGAGGAGGCATCCTGGTCGATGAGGTAGAGAAATTCCCCCTGGGGCGAGATATCGATCGCCTTGACTCCCTTGGCAACGGGTATCCTGCCCTGAATCGCCCCCGCCTGGTCATGGACCACGATCTGCTGCTGATCGTTGAGGATGAAGGTGTACTTGCCGTCGAGCGAGCGAACCAGATGCAGGGGTTTGCCGGAAGTGGCCCAGGTTTCCTGCTGGATCCATTCCAGTTTGTCGTCCTTGCCGGTATAGGTTGCGGCCGAGGCCTGGGGGCCGACGGCAATGAGCAGTGAAAGAACAGTTGTCGGTAAAAAAGTGGAGTATCGCATGGAAAAATCCTCTCGATGGGCAGCAGAATTCAGGAAAAAAATGAAAAGGCTGGGTAAAAACGAAAAAAAACAGGGTTATTGCCAACAGCATCTGCCATTGTTATTCTTTTTGTGAAGATTGCAACGCTTTTTATCGGTGAATACTGACTTTTTCCTGAATTGATGCCGGTATCGTCGAAAAAGAACTGGAAAGAGCGGGATCGAGATGGTAGTTATTACGAGTTTACCTGTCCGGAAATCCATTCCCGGGCCGTGTGTACCGCCTTGACGGGGTGAGTGATGTGAATTACTCATGACATCTGGAAAAAAATTCGATTCGTGCCCGGTTCGGTGCTCGCCAGATGCCGGCAACCATGTCGCACCGGACGGATCGCCAGGCGTGACCGCACGGCAGATGTTCGAAATTCTCCGTTGACAACGGGAGAATTGTAATACTGACAGACATGAATTCCCGAGCGAGGGTGGCGGAACTGGTAGACGCACCAGACTTAGGATCTGGCGCCTTGGCGTGGGGGTTCGACTCCCCCCTCTCGCACCATGTGATTGATATTCCGGATAACGTCGGATTTTCCGCGGTTGGGCCCGTCGGCTGCGATGCCGGCGGAAAAATGTTGGTAAAAACGATATGTTGGTGTCACAACCATATAACTAAACTGAAAGGATGAAATTTCATGGAAGTACGTGTCGAAGACATAAGCACCTTGACGAAAAAAATCACTGTCACCCTGCCCGAAGATGTAGTCCAACCGAAGCTCGACGAGGCCTATGAGAAGCTGCGGAAGGACATTAAAATCAAAGGATTCAGAAAAGGTAAGGTGCCGCGCACGATCATTGTGAAGACCTACAAACCTCAGGTCGAGGCCGAAGTGGGTGAAAAGCTTGTCCAGGATACGTATTTCGACGCCATTGAAAAGGAAGGTGTCGACCCGGTCGTGCATCCGGAGATCTCCAGCGTCAAATACAACGACGACGGGACCTTCACGTACGTGGCCAATGTCGATACCAAACCCCGGTTCGAACTTGGCGGCTACAAGGGTATCGAGGTCGAGAAGGCGCCGGTGATAGTTACCGAGGAGGAAATCGAGGCCGAGCTCAAGGCGATGCAGAAGAACATGGCGGTGCTGCAGACCGTCGATGACCGGGTGATTGCCGAAGGCGATGTCGTGGTCATCGATTTCCAGGGTTTCCACAAGGGCAACCCCATCAAGCAGGTGAAGAACGAAGATTATTCGGTCGATGTCGGGGCGGGCCGTATGGGCAGGGAATTCGAGGAAAAACTGGTCGGCATGCACAAGGACGAGGAAGGCTCGCACACCGTCAATTTCCCGGAAAAACATCCCAATCCGCTGTTGGCCGGCAAGGAAGTGGAGTTCAGGATCAAGGTCAAGGATATCAAGGAGCGGGTCCTGGCCGAGCTTGATGACGATTTTGCCAAGGATGTCAATAATTCATTCAACACCTTGGAAGAACTGAAGAATTCGATCCGTGAGCGTTGTCTCCGCGACAAGGAGCACGCTGCGGAAGGGGCATTCACCGATAAGATCATGGAGAAGATTCTCGAGGGGCACGAGTTCGAGGTCCCCCACCGGCTGGTCGCCTTCGAGATCGACCAGATGATCAAGCAGACCGAGCAGACCCTGATGAAGAGCGGCATCAGCCTCGAGGTCGCCGGTCTCAACCGCGAGGATCTGGCCAAGCAGCATGTCGAAATGGCGACCAAGCGGGTCCGGGGTGATTTCATCCTCAAGAAGATCGCCGAGGTCGAGGGGATCAAGGTCAACGACGAGGATCTCGAGCGGGGATTCAAGCGGATCGGCGACCAGTACAACATGACGGTGGACAAGGTGAAGGAGTTCTTCCAGAGTCGGGACGATCTTCTTCCCTTCATGAATGAACTCTTGAACGAGAAGATCCTGCACTTCCTCAGGGACGAGGCTGTTGTCGTCGCCCCGGCGGAGCCGCTTGCCCAGGAAGCCTGATCGTATCCCGAAAAGAGGGATTAGCGAAAGAAACAAGCGGACGCCGCCCAGGGCACCGCACTGTGAATTTCAATCTGGACGACTGCAATGGGCCCCTGCCTCTTGCAGTCGTACCGTTTCAGGAGTGTTGCCATGAATTTAGTACCGATGGTGGTGGAACAGAGTCCCCGGGGAGAGCGTGCCTATGACATCTACTCCCGGCTGCTCAAGGAACGGATCATCTTTCTCGGGTCCGGGGTCAACGATGACGTCGCCAATGTCGTCATCGCCCAGCTCCTGTTCCTGGAGGCCGAGGATCCGGAGAAGGATATCACCTTTTATATCAACTCCCCCGGTGGTTCGGTCACGGCCGGGATGGCGATCTATGACACCATGCAATACGTCAAGTGCGATATCGCCACGCTCTGCATGGGACAGGCGGCATCGATGGGGGCGCTGCTCCTCGCCGCCGGCACCCACGGCAAACGCTATTCCCTGCCCAATTCCCGGATCATGATCCATCAGCCGATGGGCGGTTTCCAGGGGCAGGCGACGGATGTCGACATCCATGCCCGTGAGATCCTGCGGATGCGCGAGGACCTGAACCGGATACTCGCCCATCACACCGGGCAGACGATGAAGCGGATCAAGGCCGACACCGAGCGCGACAACTTTATGAGTGCCGGCGATGCCAAGGAATATGGTATTATTGACAAGGTACTTGTAAAACGTGAAGATGTAGCTGAGGAAAAATAATATGGCTGACAACAAGATCAATGAGCCGCAATGCAACTGTTCGTTCTGCGGCAAGCACCAGAGCGAAGTGCAGAAGCTCATTGCCGGCCCGAATGTATACATATGTGACGAGTGCATCGAGCTCTGCAACGAGATCGTTCGCGAGGAGGGCGGAGGGCACGGCCAGGCAGAGGAGGTGCGGCCCGCATCGCTCAAGCCGATGGAGATCAAGGCCCATCTCGACTCCTACGTCATCGGTCAGGAATACGCGAAAAAGGTGCTCTCCGTCGCCGTGCACAACCACTACAAACGGATCGACGCCCCGCCGGACAACGAGCAGGTCGAACTGCAGAAATCGAACATCATCCTGATCGGCCCTACCGGGTCGGGAAAGACGCTGGTGGCCCAGACCCTGGCCCGGATCCTCAATGTCCCGTTCTGCATGGCCGATGCGACGACCCTGACCGAGGCCGGCTATGTCGGCGAAGATGTCGAGAACATCCTCGTCAACCTGCTGCAGGCTGCCGATTTCGATATCGAAAGGGCGCAGCGGGGCATCATCTATATCGATGAGATCGACAAGATCGCGCGCAAATCCGACAGTCCGTCGCTCACCCGCGATGTCTCGGGCGAAGGGGTGCAGCAGGCCCTGTTGAAGATCGTCGAGGGGACCGTCGCCTCGATCCCGCCCAAGGGGGGACGCAAGCATCCGCAGCAGGACCTGGTGAAAATCGATACCACCAATATCCTCTTTATCTGCGGCGGGGCGTTCGTCGGTCTGGAGAACGTGATCAAGCGGCGGCAGGGCACGAAATCGATCGGTTTCGGCGCCAAGGTGATTGCCGAGCCGAAGAAAAAGATCGGTGAGCTGCTGGCCACGGTCCGGCCCGAGGATCTGCTGAAATTCGGCCTGATCCCCGAACTGGTCGGACGGCTGCCGGTGATCGCGACGATGGAGGAACTTGTCGAGGAGGATCTTGTCCGCATTCTCCGCGAACCGAAGAACGCGCTGACCAAGCAGTACCAGAAGCTCTTCGACCTGGAGGGCATCAAGCTGCGCTTCACTGAAGGGGCCCTGTCGGCCATTGCCAAAAAGGCGTTGGAGCGCAAATCGGGGGCCCGCGGGTTGCGTTCGGTGATGGAGGCGGCGATGCTCGACGTGATGTACGATCTGCCCTCGAAGAGCAATGTCCAGGAGTGCGTCATCAGCGAACAAGTGATCACCAACGGCGATTATCCGGTCATCCTCTACGGGCCGGACGAAAAGTTGAAGACCGCCTGAGAGGTCTTTTGCCACACGAGCATTCAGGAAAAAAAGGAGATTTTGTGACAAAGCTTTATCCACTCATGCCCCTTCGCGATATTGTCATTTTCCCGCATATGGTGGCGCCGCTGGTCGTCGGAAGGAAACGCTCCATCCAGGCCCTCGAGGATGCAATGGAAAAACGGACCGAGATCCTGCTGGTCGCCCAGAAGGATTCGACGATCGATGAACCGAGCGAGAAGGAAATCTACTCCTACGGCACCCTGGCCTCGGTGATGCAGCTGCTGCGCCTGCCCGACGGGACGATCAAGGCCCTGGTCGAAGGCAAGACCAAGGCCCGGATCGTCTCCTTCGTCCCCCATGACCTCTTCCTCCAGGCAGAGGTCGAGGAGATCCCCGATGTCGTCGAAAAAACCAGCGAACTGCTGGCCTACGAGCGGGAACTGCGGCGGTTCTTCGACGAATTTGCCAATACCAACAAGAAGATCGCCAAGGAAGTGGTGAAGTCGGTCAACAGCATCGAGGATTCATCCAAGCTGGTCGACGTGATCTGCGCCCACCTGCCGCTGCGGGCCGAGGAGAAACAGGAGATCCTCGAGAGCGAGACCCTGATCGCGCGGATCGAGAAGGTGCTCGAGATCATCTACCGGGAGATCGAGCTCGGCGAACTGGAGAAGGCCATCAATGCCAAGGTCAAGATGCGGATGGGCAAGACCCAGCGCAACTATTACCTCGGCGAGAAGGTGCGCGAGATCCAGACCGAGATGGGCCAGAATGAGAACGGCCTTGACGAGCTGGCCGAGCTGGAGGAGTTGATCAACAAGAAGAAGATGCCGCTCCAGGCCCGGGAGAAGGCCCTCAAGGAACTGAAGAAGCTGAAGAACATGCCGCCGATGTCGGCGGAGACGACCGTCGTGCGCAACTATATCGACTGCATCGTCAACCTCCCCTGGCAGAAGAAGACCAAGTCGCACATCGATATCAACAAGGCCGAGCAGATCCTCGACGAGGATCATTACGGCCTCGACAAGCCGAAGGTGCGGATCCTCGAGTACCTGGCGGTGCAGGCCCAGGTCAAGAAGATCAAGGGACCGATCCTCTGTCTGGTCGGGCCGCCCGGTGTCGGCAAGACCTCGATCTGCCGGTCGATCGCCCGGGCGATGGGGCGGCAGTTCGCCCGCCTGTCCCTGGGCGGGGTGCGCGACGAGGCCGAGATACGGGGGCATCGCCGCACCTATATCGGGGCGATGCCGGGCAAGATCATCCAGTCGATGCAGAAGGTCAACGTCGCCAATCCCGTCTTCTGTCTCGACGAGGTGGACAAGATGTCGATGGATTTCCGCGGCGACCCCTCTTCGGCCCTGCTCGAGGTCCTCGATCCCGAGCAGAACGTCGCCTTCAACGACCACTATCTCGACATCGACTATGATCTGTCCGAGGTCTTCTTCATCACCACCGCCAACAACCTGCACGGCATCCCGCTGCCGCTCCAGGACCGGATGGAGATCATCCAGCTCAGCGGTTATACCGAGGAAGAAAAGCTGAAGATCGCCGAAGGCTTCCTGATACCGAAACAGTTGGAGGAGAACGGTTTCAAGCCCGGCGACATTCAGCTCACCGACGGGGCGATCCTCGAGATCATCCGCCGCTACACCCGTGAGGCCGGTGTCCGGAACCTCGAGCGCAGCATCGCCAGCCTGTGTCGCAAGGTGGCGCGCGATCGTCTCAAGAAGAACCTGAAGACCAAGAAATACCGGATCAACGCCCAGGCCGTTCTCGGCTATCTCGGCACCCCGAAGTACCGGTACGGGCTGGCCGAGGAGCAGGATGAGATCGGGTTGACGACCGGGCTGGCCTGGACCGAGGTCGGCGGTGAACTGCTGCAGATCGAGACGACCCTGATGCCCGGGGCCGGCAAGCTGATCATCACCGGCAAACTGGGCGATGTCATGCAGGAGTCGGCCCAGGCCGCGCTCAGTTACGTGCGTTCGCGGGCCGGTCTGCTCGGGTTGGAGCCGGATTTCTACCAGAAGCTCGATATCCATATCCACGTCCCGGAGGGTGCGATCCCGAAGGATGGGCCGTCCGCCGGCATCACCATCGCCACGACCCTGGTGTCGGCGCTGGTCAAGGCTCCGGTCCGGCATAAACTGGCGATGACCGGTGAGATCACACTCAGGGGCAGGGTGCTCCCCATCGGCGGGCTGACCGAAAAGCTGCTGGCCGCGAAGCGGGGAAATATAACCCATGTGCTGATCCCGAGAGACAACGAACGCGATCTCAACGACGTCCCGCTCAAGATACGAAAGAAGTTGACGATCGATCTGGTTGAACACATGGACGAGGTCCTGCGCCATGCGATCGTGATGAAGGAGGGCGAGAGTCTGTTCAAACGTCCTCAGAACATTGAGATTTCCAGGAAAACAGCGGCGGTTTTATAATAGTTCCCACCGCGTTTTTTGCTTGACGGGGGTAGGCGAAGCTGGTAAAAACTCCCTCACGCTTTGGTTGCGAGGGCGGGTAGCTCAGCTGGGAGAGCATCGGCCTTACAAGCCGAGGGTCACAGGTTCGATCCCTGTTCCGCCCACCACAATCAGACCTTATTCGGGGTCGTAGTTCAGTTGGTTAGAATGCCGGCCTGTCACGCCGGATGTCGCCGGTTCGAGCCCGGTCGGCCCCGCCAGCATAATCAAGGGTTTCAGTCATTACGGCTGAAACCCTTTTTTTATTGCGCACGCGGCAGGGCGCACCTGCCTGGAGGTGAATGTCGTTATTTCGGGAGATAGCGAGAAATCCCGTACTTTGCCGCTGGACCCCGTGCTTTGCACGGGAGATTTCTCCCTGCAGCCAAAATGACAGGGCGGCAAAGGTCCAAATGACAATATATTCAGACGTTCATTTTGCAAGAGGCCTAATATAATTGTTGCTAAAACACACTGCTTTGTTAATAATTCTTGAAAAGCTTGCTTCGGTTATATTTAATCCAGAAAACTTCAAATAAATAACATAAGGATGTTAAGTGAAAAGCATTCAGCCGGTTCTTACGAGCCCGGTTGACGCAAAGACAATTTTTCGGACACAAACTTGATAAAGGATAGTACGCATTAACCAGATGAACCTGAAATATTGTTGTATTATTTATCCTGTCATATACTCTTTTTGTGTTGTTTCTGATCAGCGAGCGTGGTGACATCCGTTACACCACAAACTCACTAACCGGTTCTGGAGATAAAACATATGAACAGACTATTAAGTGCTTTTGTTGTCATCTTTATTATTTTTCTGCTTAATAGTTGCGGAGAGGTAGACGATCTGGTCGATTCAGTTTCGGGATCCGATGATGAGTCCGCTGCGTCGAACGAAAATCCTCGCAAAGATGTCACTCCGACTACTACCACTCCGACTACTACCACTCCGACTAGTACGGACCCCACTGCCTCCTACCCCAATGTCGCCGGCCATGGAATTCTCTGGAAACCGGTTTCGGATTCAGATAAAAAACTGGCTGTTCTGCTGAAGTCGTCGTATGGAGTTCCTACGGTAAACGTTCTGGATGCAAACAAAAACTTAATCGAGAAAGGGAGATTCGTTTACAAATCGAACCCGGATAGGGCTACGTACCGCTTTTCCCGTTCAGGAGGTGCATTTCCCAAACCGTGTCTTATACAGGTTGGGGGAGAAATTTTCAGAGTTCCGAATGGTTCAAATCGATATGAATAGAAATTTCGATCAGCCTGGATGCTTGTGATAATTCCTTTGGGCATGCAGTGACCACGAAGTGAAGTCAGCGGCCGAAAATGGGCTCAAGTGAGCTCGTCGGAGGCCGCTGACTGTTGTGAGTATGCCGCCAACTCCATATAAAAATCTCCTTCGTCCTTCCGACACGGTCATGTCGAGGTTGCGATATTCCTCGTCCAATTTTCATGCGTTGCCACCGTGTACGCCCTGACAAGCGGCAGGCAACTCTTGATACGTCATCACCAGGTATTTGGCATCCGGTTGCCGCTGTGGCAACCGGATGCGTAGTAACCGGATGAACCTTTTGTCGCTTTGCTCCGCCGCACTGCCGCGAATCTGTCGGGCAGCTATCCGAAAAATCCGCTGATGTCCCATGTGATGTAATCTTGCTTCAGCCCTCAAACCGGTCCTTGCCTGTGTGATTCCCGTGTTCGTCCGTATATCTCGGTTTATTCTTTATTAACAGGAGGATGTATTCAGAAAGCCGATGGAATATTTTCAGTGAACGGATGCTGGTTTGTATTGACGTTCACGTAAAAGTATCGTTAGCCATCGCAATAGGTTTTCGATCCCCGTTGTGTCCGGATCACTGGTATTGCCGATGAGGTGCGACACCCATGCGGCCTTGGACCGGCAAACCGTCGCGCTGATTGTCTTCGACGACACTATCTTCCGGTGTCGCCAATCAATTGCGTTGTTCTGATCCGAAACACTGCATTGCCCCTGACAGGTGCATTGAGCTACCCGTAAATGGAGAAATCGCCATGGCATCTCAAGCTATCCTTATTGACAGCGCGTGTGCCCCCTCGCCCGAACTGTTGAGCAAATCTCAGGTTTTTCAACTGGGGATGAAGATCAAACTCGACGATCAACACTATACAGATGGCGAGGATCTTGACCTTGAACACTTTTACGGCCAGATCGATAAGGTCAAGGACTTCAGTACCACACCGCCTCTTGTCCGGGATATCAAGAAAACCTGCGAGGACCTGAAGAAAAAAGGATATTCGTCGATCATCTCCATCCATGTCTCTTCGAAAATGTCAAAGCTTATTGAGACCTGTGAGAATGCGAGGAACATGGTCAGTGGCGTGGACATCGAGCTGATCGACAGCCAAAATCTCTCGGTTGGCGCCAATCTGATCGCCGAAAGGGTGATCGAGCTGATCGACATCGGCATGCCGACGAATGACGTAATTTCCCTGCTTCCTGAAATTCGCAAATCATCCTACATGCAAATCTCCTTGTCGACTTTGAAATATCCGGTCAAGAATAAAAGGATTGGTCGGGTGCAAGGCTTGTTAGGGGCGATGCTCAAGGTGAGGCCGATTCTCGGTCTCGACAGCGATGGGTATCTTACCACCTTGACGACGGAGCGAGGCGGTAATCGGGTGGTTGAACGAATTGCAGAAAATGCCCTGAGCTTTTTGGAAAAACGACCGCACAACAGGAAAATTTGCATGACCTGGGGCTTTGATGAGAATCATCAGCAGGTCGGTCGTGTTTTTCAAAGTTTCTCACAACATATCGGCAAGAATGGTGATCGGCACTTTAACGTGTCAAAAAGTCGAATGTGGCCGACACTCGCCTGCAACTGCGGGCCCGAGGCGTACGGATTTGCCGTCTATGGCGAGGAACACCCGCTCGGCTGATTTCAACTCGCCTGCGGTTGGAAAGCGGCATTGACATGGTGTATTATGTGAGTATCTGTTCATATATAGACTCACTCTTCGGGTACCAGGAGAACACCTGGTGCAGCTCCACTTTGACAGTGAGGGCAGTGGAAGTCTGCGCGAACCGTACAGGCGTGTTCGTCGGACAAGAGCCGCGGGATATGTCGAGGTGGTTACCCGGAAAATTGTCCGATCTGTTCCATATCCAGGGGACTCGGGATGGGTGAAGATTTCGCCAGACATTCCGGCAAGAAACCTCGCATGAGGACAAAATCTGCCGGAACTGCTCGCGGAACAGCGGTGATGCGGCGTCAAATCCGGTCGCTGCAGGGGGTATGGTTGGGCGAAAAATAAAATATACACAATGGGTGTGGTTCGCTCCGACGGTCCATGTGCCCCCTGCTGCGGGGGGCCGGGGGCAAGGACGAACTACAAAGGTGGAGATGATGCTGCCGGATTGCAGGGAGTGGGTTGAAGACGGCAAAGTGAGGTCTTCCGGTCGGGATAGACGCTGTTCCGACAAGGATAGGGAAGCGGTGCTGAACGACGGTGACCGCGGCGGTACTGGAGGCAGGCTGTTTCCCGCCACGGCGATTGCTCCTTACAACCGGAGGGACGACGACGGAGGCGAGGCGGGGGCCGGCAGCGATCCCGCCATGCGGTTGCCTCCATCCCTGCAAGCCGGGCAACCGGCGGCCAGGGTGCAACCTGATCGGTCCGGACCGGTGCTGCAGGCGGCGCTGTTTCGCGTCTCGGGGATGGATTGCGGTGATTGCGCCGCCAAACTGGAACGAAAGATCGCGGCGATGGCCGGGGTGAGATCGGCGACGATCAATTTCGGTGCCGGCAAGCTGTCGGTCGAACACGATCTCGATGATGCCGTCATCATGGAGGCGGTCAGGAATGCCGGCTACCAGGCTGAAAGGGTGGACAATATCCATCGTCCACCATTGGCCGGGCCCAACTGGTGGAAGGATATGCGGACTGTCGCGACCGTTGCCTCGGGGGTATTGCTGGGGGTGGCGGCCGTATGCGATCGGCTTGGGTTGCCGACCGGTGTTGTCATCCCGCTGTATGTTGTGACCGCCATCACCGGCGGGTACCAGGCCGCCAGGAGCGGGTTCTACAGTCTTCGCGCCCTGTCATTCGATATGAATTTTCTGATGACCGCCGCCGTAGTCGGTGCCGCGATCATCGGCGAATGGAGCGAAGGGGCTACGGTGGCCTTTCTGTTCTCGCTGGGCAATACGCTCCAGGCCTACACCCTCGACAAAACCCGCAGGTCCATCCAGTCATTGATGGAACTGGCGCCGCTGGAGGCCACGGTGCACAGGCAGGAAGGGGACGTCCGCCTGCCCGTCGAGGCTATAGTGGTCGGCGATGTGGTGATCGTCAAACCCGGCGAGCGGATCGCCATGGATGGGATCGTTCGCAGCGGGGTCTCGGCGGTCAACCAGGCGGCCATCACCGGTGAATCGATCCCGGTTGAAAAGGCGGTCGACGATCCGGTGTATGCCGGGACTGTCAACGAACACGGCGCCCTGGAAGTCACCGTCACGAAAACTGCCGACCATTCCACCCTGGCGAGAATCGCGCACCTGGTTGAGGAAGCCCAGCGGCAAAAGGCGCCATCGCAGCAGTTTGTCGATGTCTTCGCCAGATACTATACCCCGCTCGTACTGGCAGCGGCGGCCGCGGTCATGGTCCTGCCGTGGCTGATCTTTCACCAGCCCTTTGCTCCGTGGTTTTATAACGGACTGGTGCTGCTGGTCATATCCTGTCCCTGCGCGCTGATCATTTCCACGCCGGTATCCATCGTCTGTGCCATCGGCAACGCCTCCCGGCGCGGAGTGCTCATCAAGGGCGGCGCCTATCTGGAGCAGATGGGATCGGTAACCGCTGTGGCCTTCGATAAAACCGGAACCTTGACCCAGGGGCGTCCGGCGGTTACCGATATCATCGCGGTACATGGTATTTCCGAAGGTGAGTTGCTGGCCATCGCCGCCGGTATCGAGAAATGGTCCGAGCATCCCCTGGCCCAGGCCGTTGTCGAACGGGCCAAGGGGGTTGTCCTGAAATCGGCGACCCATTTCAAGGCGTTGGTCGGGCGGGGGGCGCAGGCCCGGATAAACGGGCAGACGATGTATGTCGGCAACCTCCGCCTGTTCGAGGAACTCGGTTGCGATCTGGGGCCGAATGAGCCCGTCCTGGCCGATCTGGAACAGCAGGGAAAGACCGTCATCCTGGTGGGCGATCGGGAAACACTCCATGGGATGATTGCGGTGGCCGATACGATCCGCCAGGACAGCAACGAGGCGTTGCTGGCCCTGCATCGGCTGGGGGTGCGGCATATCAGCATGCTGACGGGCGACAATCGGCGAGTGGCCGCCGCCATAGCCCGCCATCTCAGCCTCGATGCGGTGTACAGCGAACTGTTGCCGGAAGACAAAGTCGCCACGGTCAGGAAAATTGCCTCCGAGCACGGCAACGTGGTCATGGTCGGCGACGGGGTGAACGACGCCCCCGCCCTGGCAGTGTCCACTGTCGGGGTGGCCATGGGGGTGGCGGGATCGGATGTGGCGCTGGAGACGGCGGATGTGGCCCTGATGACCGATGACCTGGGCAAACTCGCCTATCTCATCCGGCTCAGTCACAAGACGGTGGCGATCATCAAGCAGAATATCGTCTTCTCCGTCCTGATCAAATTCACTTTCCTGGCCTTGCTGGTCGCCGGCATGGCCAATCTGTGGCTCGCCGTCTTCGCCGATATGGGGGCATCGCTTCTGGTTATCCTGAACGGTATGCGGTTGATGCGCCGGTTGCAGGACACCTGAGCCGGAGGGCGGCACACATGCCGGCCGCGCTCCCCGGATTTTTGCTATTTGACACGCGAGGGCGCCGTGGCTGACGCGTTTCACACGGTAAAGCTGTTATTTTCAACCCCGATGTGGAGTTCAGGTTCGCCAGTTATCAGATACTGACGGATCGAATGGAAGGTTCCCGCTTTCACGGGATGAGAGAGCTGATCTGCTTGAGTAAAGCGGCAGTTGGTCATAAACCGGGTATCAGCATAGCAGATGGTTCGGGTTTAGTGGCCATGTCGTTTCTCGGCCTCATCAACGATAATTCCACCAACCACGCCTGCCGCGCCACCGATTACCGCCCCGGTGGCCGCACTACCGCCGGACATCGCTCCTACCGCGGCGCCGGCGCCGGCGCCGATGGCCCCACCGCTCAACATCCGCTGTTCGGTCGGGCTCATGCCGGCGCAGCCGGCGACTGAGATCATCAGTATGGTCGCCGCTACCACTTTAGGGGCCGTTACGAAATAACCGTTACATTTTTCACCATTTCGTTACGGCCCCTAAGCGGCCGCGATCATCGAGGAAAGGCCGCCTGCTCCCTGATGTTCAGGGCGGCCTTTCCGTCCCTCTTCATCGTTGACCGGAGCAAATTCAGCATTACGTTATCCATGAGGCGTATCGATCAACCGCTCCTTTCGACGGTTGCACATCGCCCCCGGCATGGCCGTTTTCTGCCGCAGATCACCAGCGAGGAGGAGACTGCCGCCGGCGACGCTCAACAGGTCATTTGTCGATGAAAGGGAGGAAGTCATGTTCATATCTATTCGACGTTATGCAGCTGGCTTGGCAGTGGCGCTGCTGCTGGCCGGCTGCACCACCCAACAAGATCCTATCGTTATAGACTCAGGCAGCAGAGATCCGGGAACCCAGGTGGCCAGAGGCGGCGAGGTGCTGAAGCTGACGGGGGCCGGCATCGCGATCGGGCAGAAACTCCCGGCCACCGAACTCGTCGATGCGACGACCATGAAACCGGTCAACCTGGCCGAGAGCCAGGGGGCTGTTCTGTTCCTCAGTATCGTTCCGTCGATCGATACCAAGGTCTGTGAGACCCAGACCCACTATCTGGGAGAGCAGGGCGATAAACTCCCGGCGACCGTCAAGCGGATTACCGTGAGTCGTGACACACCTTTCGCCCAGGCCCGTTTCGCGAAGGAAGCAAAGCTGGAGGATGTGCAGTACCTCTCCGATTACAAGGAAGGGGCTTTCGGCCGGTCTCTCGGCCTTCTCATCGAGAGCTCGCGGTTGCTGGCGCGATCTGTTATACTGGTCGATACGCAGGGAGTGGTGCGGTATATCCAGGTGGTGCCCGACACGACGCATCTGCCGGATATGGAAAAGGCATTCACCGAGGCTGCCACCCTGGCCAACCGGCCTTGAGTCCGGCCGCCGGCGGGAAAAACATCGCCCCGGCGGTGCCCGCCAACTCCGCTAGTTCCTTCGCAGGTGATTCGATGAAGAAATACCCCGTAATCCTGTTCAGCCTGTGGCTGCTTGCCAGCCTGGTCCTGCCGGCGCAGCTGTACGCCCATCACACCAGAGAACATGTGACGCTGCACTGTGACAGCGAGCAGGTCCTCAATGAATTCAATAAAAAGCTCGAACTTGGCCCACGACTCTGCACTCTGGTCGAGCAGAAGAACTACGTGACGGTTGAAGATGAATTGACGGCCAAATTCAATGCCATTATCGAACAGGCGAAGGTCGTTCTCAATATGTACCCCAAGAACCTTCACGTCAAGGTAGTGATCCTGCCAACCGCCAGGGATTGTTCGGCGGTGTTCGCCAAGAAATATGGCCTGCGGGAGAAGAAGATCGCCTACTATTCCCTTTCGGAAAATACGATCTACATCTCGGCGACGGATACGAAGGCGGGGGTGGTCGCCCACGAGCTGGCGCATGCCATCGTCGACTTCTATTTCTCGGAACGGCCGCCGTACCATATCCATGAGATGCTGGCTCAATCTGTCGAGCAACATCTGGAATCAAACGAAGAGCTCATCAAGGCGTATCGGCGACTGGACGAGAATGGCGCCATGCTGAAGAACGTCTGCGCCATGTACCCGCGTCGGGATGAATAGCCCCGCCTGCTCTTCCCCGACTTCGCCGTTGCCGTCTCGCCGCTGATCCCGCCGCCGTGCTCGCGGCGCTCTCTTTTCCCGCGCCCGTGGCGTTGCTTTCCCTCGTTTTTAACCTACATTAAAAAACAGGCCGGGAAAAATCGCCCGGCGAGGCTGGATTTTTCAGCAGCACTCATCCACAAGGGGCGGAGTTATTTCCCCCGTCAATAGGGAGGCATGCCATGATACAGGCAATCCCGGAGGGGTATCAGTCCCCCTCACGCCTGCGTTCGTATTCAAGGATGCCCGCAAGGCCATCGAATTCTATAGCAAGGCCTTCGGCGCAGAAGAGCGGTTCGTGATGCCGGGGCCGGCCGGCAAGGGCATCATGCATGCCGAGATCCGGATCGGTTCCTCGCCGATGATGCTGGGCGAGGAGAATCCGCAGTGTTCCTGCAGGAGCGCGGAGACCAAGGGCGGTTCGCCGATCAGTTTTTACGTCTATGTCGACAACGTCGATGAGGCGTTCCGGACCGCGGTTGCGGCCGAGGTCGAGGTCGAGATGCCGGTCGACGACATGTTCTGGGGAGATCGCATGGGCACCGTACGGGACCCGTTCGGTTACAGCTGGAGCCTCGCCAGCCACACCAGGGACTTGACGATGGCGGAAATTGAAGAGGGCGCCAAGGCCGCGTTCGCCAAAATGGCGGAGGCGTGAAGGCGACGGAGCTCCGCCTTGGTCGTTGCCGAGGGGGAACTCCGTTGTGACAGATGGCGGCAGCCTGGCAATCTGTTGCCGCCTGGTTGCCGTCATCTTTTCAGGTAGGCCTTCTTCCAGGGTTCATGGCGGGTGGCGCTGTAATCTTTCAACGCGTGGTGAAAGGCCTCCACCACCAGTTCGGCGCAATGGGTATGTTCAGCCGGCAGCGTCTCCAGATACTCCATTACGTGGGCCGGCGTGATCCGCCAGCCGTCGGCCACGCTGCTGCCTTCCACCAGAGCGGCCAGGGTGTTGGCACAGGCGTTGGTGTTCAGGCACCCCTGGATCAAAAAGGAAACGGTCCGGATCCGGTCGTCGCGGACGGACAGATACAGCTCGATGCTGTCACCGCAGTTGCTGACCCGTTTGCCATAGCCGTCAGGGTGTTGGACCATTTTCAAGCGGTTTGTCCGGGAGGCCATATCGATGAACTGAGCGGAATGGACCTGCTCGATTGCGGGAAGTTCGATTTCCATAGCGTTTGTGAACGGTTGTAGGAAAGAAGGGCGGG
>JROS01000051.1:0-4203 GCA_000769715.1 Desulfobulbus sp. Tol-SR | reverse complement strand
CCGCTGTCATCTCGACCAACGGGAGAGATCTCCTCCAGCGAACATCCGCCGGCGGAACGGCAGGGCAGGGGGCGGCACCGCGACAGGTCGACTGCCCCCGATCACGGCCTGAAGGGGGCGTAGTCCGTATACCCCTCCGGTCCCGGCGTATACCAGAGGGACATGTCTTCCGCCGGATTCAGCGGCCATCCGTTCCGGAACCGCTCGGGCAGGTCGGGATTGGTGATGTAGGGGCGGCCGAAGGCGATCAGGTCGGCATCGCCCGCGGCAATCCTCGCCTCGGCCGCCTCTTCGGTATAGCCGCAGTTGCCGATGATCAGACCCTTGAACAGCGGCCGGAACTCGGCCAGGGTCATCGGTTCGCCCTTGCCGTGAAAACCGAAGGCCAGCCCGTCCATGATATGGAGGTAGCCGAGATGCAGTTTGTCGATCTCAGCCGCGACGTACGGGAACAGGTCCCGGTAATCGTCGCAGCCCATATCGTTGTGCACTCCGTTGGGGGAGATGCGGGCTCCGACATGTTTCGCCGGCCAGACATCGAGCACTGCCTCCAGCACCTCCCTGAAAAAGCGGAACCTGTTCTCCAGGCTGCCGCCGTATTGGTCCTGGCGCCGATTTGATGTCGAGTCGAGGAACTGGTTGATCAGGTAGCCGTTGGCGCCATGGACCTCGACCCCGGAGAATCCCGCGGCCTTGGCGTTCGCCGCCGCCTTGCGGTAATCGTCGACGACGGCCTTGATCTCGTCGACCGTCAGCGGCCGGGGCGTTTCGTAGGGTTTTTTGCCCAGAGGGGTGCGGATCGTATCGCCGTTGAGTCGCACCGCCGAGGCCGACACCGGGAGGGCGCCGTTGTGGAAATCGCTGTGCGAGGCCCGACCGCAATGCCATAACTGGAGGAAGATCGGGGTGCCGGTTGGTTTGAGCCGGTCGGTCACCTTGCGCCAGCCTTCGACCATCTCGTCGGTGTAGATCCCCGGCGATCCGATCCAGCCGATTCCCTGGGCCGAGACGACGGTGGCCTCGGTGATCAGCAGTCCCGCGCTGGCCCTCTGAAAATAATGCTCGGCCATGATGTCGTTGGGCACGCGCTCGCTGCCGGCCCGTCCCCTGGTCATCGGGGCCATGACAAGACGATTTTTCAAGCGGTAATCGCCCAGGGTCGTCGGTTCGAACAAAAGTCCTTGGCTCATTTTCTGTCTCCGTAAGTTGATTGTTTCGAACATGGTCGATGAAGCGACCGTCACCACACATCTTCCAATTTAAGTTCAATGCCTCCCGATGTCCATGGGGTGTCTCCTTTATTGTTGTAAAATTGCTTTGAATTACAGTATTATATTGTTGTTTGAAGGGATAGGATTGACGTCTCGGGCGCTATTTCTATCACTTGGGGCGCTATTTCTGCCACTTCGGGCACTATTTCTGTCACTTGGGGTACTATTTCTGTCACTTGGGGTACTATTTCTGCCACTTCTGCCACTTCTGCCACTTCTGGCGCTTCTGCCACTTCGGGCACTATTTCTATCACTTGGGGCGCTATTTCTGGCATATCGAGAATTATTTCTGTCATTTCGAGCATTATTTCTGTCATTTCGAGCGAAGCGAGAAATCTCGTCTTTCCCGAGGATGCTCCACCCTGTGGTGGATGATCGCTGCAGGAGATCTCTCCCGTTGGTCGAGATGACAGCGGGGGAAGGTCGAGATGACAGAGTGTGCAAGGGCGAAAAGGCAGGAGGAAGGTTGCGATGCCCCCCCTCTGTCATTTCGAGCGCAGCGAGAAATCCCGCTGTTCCTTGCAAACAACGGCAGGGCAAATTTTCCCCGGTGACCAATTGATGAGACACCCCCTGGCCGGACAGATCGTCGCGGCGCTGTTTTTCCGGCTCCTGCTCAACACCGGGCGGCGCTTCGTCTACCCCTTCGCCCCGGCCATGAGCCGGGAACTGGCCGTGCCGCTGTCGGCGATCACCTCGATCATCGCCGCCGGCCAACTGACGTCGCTGCTCGGTTTGTTCAGCGGCCCGCTGGCCGATCGCTTCGGCTACCGGGTGATGATGCGGGCCGGGCTGGCGATGCTGGCGGTCGGGATGCTGCTCTGCGGCCTGGCCCCGGAGTACTGGCCGGTGTTTGTCGGTCTGGTGGTCGCCAGTTTCGGCAAGACGATCTTCGACCCCTCGATCCAGGCCTTCATCGGCCACAGTGTCCCGTTTGAACGCCGCGGCCGGGTGATCGGGATCATCGAGACCGCCTGGGCCGGATCGACCCTGATCGGCATTCCGGCCATCGGCCTGATCATCGCCGATATCGGCCTGACCGGCGCCTTTTACCTGCTGGCGCTACTGGGCGCGGTCGGCTGGCTGACCATCAGCCGGGTCATCCCGGCCGACGGTGGGGCCTCCGGGTCGGGGAACAACCGGGTCCATATCTTCGCCGCCCTGCCGCAACTGTTCAAGGTCCGGCCCGCTGCCGGCATGCTGGCGTTCGGTTTCTGGATCAGCATCGCCAACGACAGCCTGTTCGTCGTCTACGGCGCCTGGTTTGAGCAGGATTTCCAGGTCAGCGTCGCCGCCCTCGGCTTCAGCACCATCGCCATCGGGGCGGCGGAGCTGTGCGGCGAGTCGCTGACGGCGGTGTTCGCCGACCGCATCGGGCTGAAGCGGGCGATTACCCTGGGGCTGGGTCTGGCGATGGCCGCCTACCTCCTCCTGCCTCTTATCGGCAGCTCGCTGTCCCTGGCGATGGCCGGGATGTTTATTGTCTTCCTGACCTTCGAGTTCACGATCGTCACCAGCTTTTCGCTCAGCACCGAACTGATGGCGGAGTCGAGGGCGACGATGATGGCCGGCTTCTATGCCACCTCCGGGGTGGGGCGGATGATCGGGGTCCTGGTCGGCGGCTGGCTGTGGCAGCTGGGCGGGATCCACGCCGTCGCCTGGAGTGCGGCGGGATTGACCGGTTGCGGCCTGTTGTCGCTGTGGTGGGGATTGCATGGCTGGACGAGACAGAGGCCTTGCCGGCGCTGATCATCGTTGTTGCCGGGCTGTCGGCCGTTTGCCGCCGGTTACCGTACGCTGCCCGTTTGTGAGCAGAAAATGTTGCTGAATAAGGATGTTAGCCGTAATATGGGAGGTGCTGCCGATGGCCGATGGCTCGAGATCGGCAACAACGCCGGCCCGTTTTCCCCATGTTCGTCCCGGAAACATAGAAAAATCGGTATGTTTGGCCCGACGGTATTCCTGAAACAAGAGGTAACCCGTGAAAAAGCAAGTCGATAAGTTGAACAACGCAATATTCCTCGTCACCGAGGAACATTCCTGTCCCATTTACAATGTCGGCGAGGAACTGAAGGTGGAAAACTTCTGCCTGTCGGTCCCGGCTTTCAAACCGCAATGCCTCTACCTGTCACAGTCGATCATGAACGTGATTACAACACGGGCGACGTTCAGCGGGCTGTCCAGACGTACCGGTCCCAAGACGAGATTCGATTGCGGCGGCTGCCAGGGGATGATCTATTTTGAATTTAAGAAAGAAAAGGATTTCGCCACGCTGCAGATGAAATTGCTGATCGAATCCGAGCTTCGGCGGCGAAAGCAGCATCTGGACAGATTTTTTTCCATATTACGGAATCTTGATGTCTTCGAAGCCCTCGATGATGACGCCTTGATCGATCTGATCATGCTGCTCGAGATGAAGAATGTCCCGATCGACCGGGTCATTCTCAAGAAAGACGAACCCGGCAGCCATCTGTTCATCATCCTCGATGGCCGCGTGGCGGTGATCGATGAGGATGGGTCGAGGATTACCGAATTCGGTCAGGGGGCGATCTTCGGCGAAATGAGCCTGCTCTCCGACGAACCGGTGACCAATGCCGTCTATACCATCGCCGATACCCAGGTGGCGATGCTGAGTCTGAAAAATCTGCGCCATGTCCTTAAAAAATATCCGGTATTGCAGATATTCCTCTTTAAATTGCTGGTCGATCGAGCCCAGACGATGACCCTCCGCTCAGGAAATATCACTTCGGGCATGAGCGGGGAACTGGCCGAGATTTCGATTGTCGATCTCCTGCAGTTGATCAACTCCGCCCAGAAGACCGGAACGATAGATCTGGTCCTTGAAGAGGGGAAGGCCGTCGTCTGTTTCAAGGAGGGAGAAATTGTTCAGGCCCGATTCAAGAACCACCGCGACAAGGACGCCATCTATGCC
>JROS01000050.1 GCA_000769715.1 Desulfobulbus sp. Tol-SR | reverse complement strand
GGGGCATTCGTTCCGGGCAAGTAGAATCCTCTAAAGATACAGGTTCTATAGTGGTCTCAATCCCCTCTGATCGGGGCATTCGTTCCGGGTCCTTTAGTC
The DNA here is from genome assembly GCA_000769715.1 of Desulfobulbus sp. Tol-SR. Taxonomy (GTDB): domain Bacteria; phylum Desulfobacterota; class Desulfobulbia; order Desulfobulbales; family Desulfocapsaceae; genus Desulfoprunum. The sequence continues at coordinate 26,686 of JROS01000050.1, read as the reverse complement.
TCATACTGCATAATCCCGCCTCAAGATGTCTCAATCCCCTCTGATCGGGGCATTCGTTCCGGGTCGAGGAAATGGTACAGTCCCTCGGCGATGATCTGGCGTCTCAATCCCCTCTGATCGGGGCATTCGTTCCGGGTGATCAAGAAAGTCATTCCCTCAGAAGAGGACAGAATGTCTCAATCCCCTCTGATCGGGGCATTCGTTCCGGGTATTTCATATGTTAACCTTGTTGTTCTGGTTTATAGTGTCTCAATCCCCTCTGATCGGGGCATTCGTTCCGGGACTTATCGCGTAACAGTACAAAGTAAAGAATGAATAGTCTCAATCCCCTCTGATCGGGGCATTCGTTCCGGGTGCCATCGCAAGGCCGGGATAACTCGCAAGGGTTGTTGTCTCAATCCCCTCTGATCGGGGCATTCGTTCCGGGCACAGATCACTGTGGAAGAATGGCAGCACGATGTTGTCTCAATCCCCTCTGATCGGGGCATTCGTTCCGGGTGTGTTAACTCTCTTGGATCAGTTTGCTATGGCTGCATGTCTCAATCCCCTCTGATCGGGGCATTCGTTCCGGGGTCCACCAACCATGAGAGGTAAATGTATGTGTCACAGTCTCAATCCCCTCTGATCGGGGCATTCGTTCCGGGGGTGATAGCATGAAAATTTCAAAACTACAGCGAGATATGTCTCAATCCCCTCTGATCGGGGCATTCGTTCCGGGGAAAATATTGGCAAACCGATATCCTAAAAACTAAAAAGTCTCAATCCCCTCTGATCGGGGCATTCGTTCCGGGCGCATCTATCATTCAATGACCGGAGGTCGAAATGAGTCTCAATCCCCTCTGATCGGGGCATTCGTTCCGGGCAAGCGAAGTGTCGATGGCCTCATCGAGCGCGCACGTGTCTCAATCCCCTCTGATCGGGGCATTCGTTCCGGGATTCCATGCCTGGAACTATCACCGTCGTAAACAAGAGGTCTCAATCCCCTCTGATCGGGGCATTCGTTCCGGGTAACCACAACTAGTCAAATCATCAAACTCACATTCTGTCTCAATCCCCTCTGATCGGGGCATTCGTTCCGGGTGACCACAGAGACTAGCGTGCCAGTAGTTGGAAAGAGTCTCAATCCCCTCTGATCGGGGCATTCGTTCCGGGAGAATGAAGATTGTCAAACTGGCAAAAGATGTAAATATTGTCTCAATCCCCTCTGATCGGGGCATTCGTTCCGGGCTAAATCGGGAAATAAAGTTGCAACAGCAATTGATAGTCTCAATCCCCTCTGATCGGGGCATTCGTTCCGGGTGCACTCATGAGGCGATGTACCATGAGTGTAGTGTGGAGTCTCAATCCCCTCTGATCGGGGCATTCGTTCCGGGTGATACAAGAGATGCTTTTTGGACTGTAAAATCTGTGTCTCAATCCCCTCTGATCGGGGCATTCGTTCCGGGTATTTCATTTTTCAGGTTGTAGAAATGGCAAAAAGTCTCAATCCCCTCTGATCGGGGCATTCGTTCCGGGTATTACAGGCTGAAGGACTACTTGCCGGACGATATGTGTCTCAATCCCCTCTGATCGGGGCATTCGTTCCGGGTCCTACCTTGGAAATCCCTGCAATTTCGGATTGCTGTACCATGCACATTCGGGCATCACGGCAAAAACGCCTATCGGAAAATAAGCCTCTCCTGGAATTGAAGCGGCACGAGTGACTACCCTACCGTATTTACATGATATTTTCCGATTCGGGCATCGATTCGCCATGACAACCTCAAACAACCTTAAAAGATTCAGTAGTTGGCGGGGAACCGGGCCCCTGCCACTCCACCTCTCCGACACATGCCCGACACAACCGATAATAACGGACCGAATCGGAGCCATGATCGATGATTTTTTCCAGTTTTGACTGAACGTTGAGCAGGCCATGCTCGCTGAGATCGCACTCAAAGACCGATTTCTGCACCCTGATCCCGACCCCTTTGAGAACCTTGACTGCCCGGTAACGATCTCGATCATCGCTTATATCGAAGGTTATAACATACAACACGGTCATGCACCAGAGAAGCAAGCTTAGCGAGGGATGCTGAACGGTTTGTACAGCACCCCTTCATTTTCCAGAGAATCGGCAAACCGGCGGCACTGGCTGTGAATGATCCAGCGCACAGAGGTCTGCTGGCCTGTCGGCTGGTACTGCAGCCGGGCATCGAGCTGGGTTCGATAGGCGGCGATCAGGGCGCGGGCGATCCCCGGCTTCATCTCGACCGGCAGTCCCCCATCCTGCTGTTCCTGCTTGTTGCGGTAAACGAAATCACCAGAATTGACCGCCTTGCGGTTGATCAGGGTCAGCACCAGTCGTTCGGCGAACACCCGCCACTCCTCGACCAGATCGCAGGCAAGACTGGGCCTCCCCGGGGCTATTTCATGGAGGGTCCCCAGGTAGGGATCGAGTCCGCAGGATTTCAGGCCGTTGAGGACCTCGTTGGTGAAGAGCATATAGACAAAGGAGAGCATGCCATTGACCGGATCCCGCGGCGGCCGTCGATTACGGCCGGTGAACGCAAAATCGGCGTTACGGATGAGAAGTCCGAAGACGCTGTAAAACAGGCGTGAGCCATAGCCCTCGACTCCACGCAGTTCATCGAGATTTTTTACGATCGCGGCCCGGTCGCGGAGCGCCTTGATCTGGACCGCGACAGTGCGCAATTCGGCAATCTGCAGTTGCCCGGCCCGACGAAAGAGCAGGCGGGCCTGGTTCTCCAACTTGTCGATGACTATGGCCGCGGCGGTGCGGAGGGCGAAAGCCGGATCAGCCAGGCGCGTGTACTGCTTCTGGCGCAGGGCCACGTGGCCGGCTTCATCCAGGAGCAACCTGGCCCGGAAGCGACCGTCGAGCGACAGGAAGACGGTATCGATCCGGTTGTGGATCAGAAAATCAAGGACCGCGCCGCTGATCGAGGAACGACCGGCAAGGGCGAGCTGGGTCAGACCGGCGGCGGGAATGGTGTCGATGACCCGGCCGTCACGAACGATACGCAAGGTGTCACCGTCCTTGCGCAGATAGGCTCCCGACTCGAGGATATAGAGGGAATCCATGGGCATTCAGCTCACAGGAAGCGCTGAATCTGCTCTATCGCCGTCTTCAGGTTGAGCAGGGCGTCCTGCAGGTTGACCACCCGCTCAGAAACCGGCACAGGCTGCTCACGAAAATCAGGCAGATGCAGCAAGGGATGGGGGTAACCGCTGACCTGCTCGAAGACGCAGGGAAGATCGTTGACCTGCCCCTCGAGAAGGCTGTGAATACGCTTGCAACCAAGAACGGCTCCTCTGATGCGGCTGATCTTGTAGTCGAGGAGGGGCCGGTTGTATTCCGGCAATCGCGAAAACAGATGATGCAGCAGCAGACGACCCCGAGGGTGATGGGCGAGGACCCCGAGCAGGACCTTCTCCTCGCGCAGGGAAAGCTCCCTGTTGGCCCGGACCACCGCAATGATCTGACCGAGAGGGGCGCAGCGGGAGGACAGGACAGCCAGTTCCGGGTATTTCTCCGCCCACTCCGATTGCCGGGGGTGGACGATGACCTCGGCCTTACCCTGACCGGCGGCCAGTTTACGGAAGTTCTCGGCCGGTGCGGGGCTGATCGTTCGAAGAAACGCGAACTGCTGGTCCGGCTTATCCATCGGCACCGGGATGAAACCGGATTTCCCGCCCGTCCGGCGGTGGACGCCGAGCGGCAGTTTGACGAGGTTGCCGTAGCCCTTGCCTTTCAGTGCGTCCTGTTTCGGAAAGATCTCGAGGGCAAAGCATTTGATATCCCCGGCAATCTCGCGGGCCAGCGCCTGCAGCGCGGTCTTCATCGTCCCGGCCTCGACCGGTTCCTCGGCGGGGAACCAGTAATGGTAGCCCTTGCCTCCACTGACCTCGGGAATGCAGGTCAGGCCTGCCTTGGCCGCCAGTTCCTTGATGCGGCGGAAGACATAGATGGCCTCGCGGCGGATCGCCTCGCGCTCCTTTTTCGCCTCCTCCCGGTCGCGGAGGCGCTGGATCAGGTCAACGTCGATGACTCCGGTCCAGGCCATGCTGTCGCCGGTGAGCAGGTAGATCCCGTAGGTTTTCCGTCCCTGAAGGTGTTCCCGGACATCCTCGGCAAGCATCGGCCGCGGCACCGGGACATACCCCTGCTTCCCCTGCTCCCGGTCGGCCCACTGGCGGGCGAAGGCATCCTCCCGGCCGCGGAAGAGCCGCATGAACAGGGTGATATCATCCTGGTCACGACGAAACCTGACGAAGGGGTCGAGGACCGCTTCCTTGCGGTCGCCGGGATCAGCCAATCCGCCGTCGGCCATGAACCGACCTTTCCACTCCGCGACCTTTTCGGCGGGAAAGTGGCGGGGAAGGCGGGCGAACACCGTCGCCACTTCCGCCTGGCGGCCGAGAAGATGCAGCAGTTCCAGGCGGGCCAGCCAGCCCTGCTCATATTCCGGCCGCTGATCAGTCAGCCACTCGAGGATCTCCAGCCCCTTGTCGATCAGCCCGTGCTGCTGCGCCACCGAGGCCAGACCGAGGATCTCCCCGTCACTGAAGGTCTGCCAGAAGATCCCCGACGACAGGGACCGGGCGACAAAGCGGGTCCCCTCCTCGTCGAAGGCGGCATTGTCCAGGCTCTTCAACAGAAGACGGTAGTCCTGGACCGGGCGGCCTTGTTTTTCCTGCGAAACGGCCTGGACAGTCATGACATCACCTCACAGCAGGGCCTGCATCGCCGCCGGCGGCCGACTGCCGCCGGTCTGCCCGGACGGCCCGGCGACGGCCTGCGGGTTGCGGACCAGGTGGCCGAGACGGGCGAACTGGGGACAGTGGTACTGCTGCCTCTCGAGTTCCTCGACGATCGGCAGGGCCTCGCCGTGGCGCCCCAACCGGTAGAGACAGACGGCCTCCCAGAAACGCCCTTCCTTGGGCGGATTGCCGAAGGAATCGACACAAAAGCGGACGGCGGCACGGGTGGCCTCCAGGGCCCGGGTCAGTTCCCCCAACGACAGCTGAATCCGGCAGATCCGCATCAGCGCCTTGTGCCGGGTTCTCCGGTCGACCGAGGCGCTCTGTTCGAGAACCTTCAGGGCCTCCTTGCGCCGGCCGAGGGCAAAAAGAATATCGGCTTCGGTCCAGCGGACGTAGGCGCGGCGGCGGGATGGCTCGATCCTGTTGATGCAGGCCGTGGCCCTGTCCAGTTTGCCGAGGCAGAGGGCGCCCCGCGCCGCCAGTTCCCAGACGAAATCGGTGGCCTGGCCGCGTTCGGCGAGGTGCGCCGCCGTCTCGAGATGCTGGAGACTCTCGTCATAGCGCCCCAGGGCGTGAAGAACCTTGCCCATCGCGAAATGCTTGAACAGCGGGTGCATGTGGTGCCGCTCGCCGTCCTCGTCGAGTACCTGCCCGAGCACCGTCAGGCTTTCCCTGGCCTTGTCGAGCTTCAGCAGACAAGAGGCGAGATGGTAGAGGCTCTTGATATACTTCGGCCGCTGCTGGTGGCAGCGCTGCTGGTCCTCGACGCTGAGGCCGCGCCAGTTGGCGATGGCCTGCCGGAACAGGGGCACGGCCGGTTTCGGCTTATCCTCGATATCTTTGTACAATACCGCATGACGGTAGTTGTAGGTCACCGATTCCGGGCGCAGGGCGATGGCTTTGTCGAAATGACGATGGCCGAGAGCGATCAGCTCTTCTTTGCGTTTCACCGGGACAATGGTGCGAAGGGTGCGGGCCTGGAAAAAGAAATCAAGCACGGCGTAGCCGATGGAATAATGGGCGAGGCTGTTGCGGGAATCCCTGGCCACCACCTTCTGCAGACTGGCGATAGCCTCCTCATGCCTCTTCGTCTTGCACAGGGCGAAGGAGACCTTGACCCGGACATCGCCATCGAGGCCGGCGTCGATCAGCTCAGGGAGTTTTTCCTCACAGGGATGGAAGAGGGCGACGATATCCTCCCAGCGATTCTCGGCCTGGAGTTCGGCGATTTCGGCGAGCGTCCTGTCGTATTCCCTGCGGACCAGGTCCCCCTGCCAGTCGGGGGAGACCCGACCATCAAGGAAATCGTCAACCTCCGGATGTTCCGGCACCGGTTCCGGTGTCGGAGATGCCTGCGGGGCGAGATTGATGTGACCGACGACCTTGGCCGGGGTGTGGAGTTCGAGTTTACGGGCGGTGTTTTCCATGTCTGCCTCCTCTGATTGTTGTGGTCTTATTTCTCTTTACGGACGGCAGGGCCCTTTTTTGGGGCAGGATGAAAAATTTTTCCGGCAAAGGCGTAGATCGGAGAACGACGAAACTGTCGGTGGGCAGAACGGGGGAGAAAGGTGGGATGGAGATGAAGGGCGGTATGGAGATAATGAAGTTATCTGTCGTTTCGAGTTACCCCTTTGTCATTTCGAGCGATAGCGAGAAATCTCACTGTATTTTGCAGGCAACAGAAGCTCTCGCTCGATTGCGATGACAAAGAAAATCAGGGCTGCCGGCGGACTCAGGCGCAGACCATCCTGATAACGCACCAGGCGCAGGGGCCGAACAGCAGACAGAGCATCGAAAGACAGCCGGCAGAGGGGGGCCGAGGAGGATCGCCGTCCATGGTCAACCTCCGCGAATCCCTACTTGTCGAAAATCCTGCTCTCGTCTGCGTTGGCCACACGCCTGCGTATGGTCTTTCTTGTCGCACGGGCGTTTCCTGGCCACCCATCCAGTACCGGAGACAAATCGACACCATCACTCGTCCAGCGGGCCTGGAAGAGAGAAATCGGCCAGGGTGCCGACCGGGCCGCCTGGCGCGTCGAGTCGGGAATGGTTTCGGCGACAATCGCTCCAAGGAGTGGGCGTCCGTTCCCGTGTGGGGTGAATCGAAACTCCTCCAGGTAGCGACCCAGTTGAGCGACCGCGGATGGCTCGGCCTTCGGGTGCTTCAGTTCGATGATGACCAGGTGGCCCGATTCCTGGTCGCTGGCCAGGATATCCAAACGGTTGCCGTTGAAGGCCACCTCCTGATCGATGACCTCGAGCATCCGGCCGAACCGGCAACCCGACCAGTAACGGAGCATCCTGGTCTGAAGGTTGCCCTCATAGACAAAGCCGTCAATCGTGGTTTCGCCGCCACGCGGACCGGTGTAGCTGCCAGTGAGCCCGTAGTTCGGGAGGCAGGTATCGATCGCGGCGCCGAGATGCTCGACGGCGACGAGGACGCCCCTTCCGTTTGCCGCACCCATCGCCGTCATCGGAATGCCATGCTTCTCCAGATCGGCCTTGAAGGTGATGTAAAACGTCAGTTGGAAAGGCAGCGTCCTCGGGGTTCCCTTCTTTCTGTTGAGGCAGGAGTAGTAGTCCAGGACAAAGACCCACCGCTCGTTCCTCTTACGGGAAAATCCGATGTAGTCGGCCCCCTTGGTGCTCGGCAGAAGCATGTTCTCCCTGGGGTGCTCGTTGCGGATCAGGCAGGTCAGACCGTGGGCGAGGGCGGTCTCGATCACCGCAACCACCTCCCCGGTCAGGCGCCAGTCACGGGCGATATAGGCCCGCTCCCCCTGTCTGATCTCCAGACCATTGGGGAGCTGCCGGATGACAAGGTCGAACTCCGGCCAACAGCGTTCATCTACAGTATTCATATGGTTACCTTCTTTCGACAGTATTGCTCATGTCAACTTGGAGATTATGGTTTTCGGTCGCTCCCGCGCAACCGGGATAATAGCGGGATCAAAACATGGTTTCAGTCACCATCATGGGGTGGCGGCAAAATTCAAGGACATTTTTTGATAGGTTGAATCCCGGAGTATGGCCGCAGGCCTTCATCCCTCATCTCCTCAGCGGAAGAGCATGTGCAGCGCCTGCTCGAGACCGAAGACGAGAAAAAACAGGAAGATGGGATTGAACCCGTGGTCCCATATAGACCTGATAGCGGCAATGACCACCAACACTCCGAATACCGTTCGGATAATAGCCATAGTTTTCCCTCTGACTGCAGACAGTGTTGGATCCGAGAAAGGTTCATTCCCGAAGAAGCAACCCCCGAACCGTTATCTTCTCTGTCTTCATTTACGGGCAGGGGTGGTTGTTTTTTGGAATATGGTTGAAGAAAAAAGGTGAGTGGTTCCAGAATATCGTCAGTGTTGAGGAATAAAACCCTTCGTCACCATTATTGATAATCGGGAACTCTATGTACCGAGTTGGCAGAGCTTACAGCCCTGCCGGCTCAGTACAGGATTGAAGTCTTTTTTATTCAGGAGATTCGTCTAACGAATACCCAACCAAACGGTTGCAAGTTTTCCACTTGGTCTTTGCTGTCGGCAGCCAACCAGAGAGTGGTGGCTTCTTCAGCGTATTCTGGCGATTTTCCTCTGCCTTTCATGATCTTAATCGAACGTGGCGCATTTACCGTGACGGATTCCGCTCCAGAGTGGCGACCCACCCGCAGAAGGAAGCCTTTGCCTTCATCCAAAGCATTTTTTAATAAGCCTCCTGGTCCCAATGCCTTTTCCATATCCGACGCCCATTTGACCGCGTATTTGTTCTCTTTGAGGAAACCGTTTTCCGCATGAAATCTTTCAAGATAAAAGTGGTTGCAGGCACGGGCGACGGTCGCAAAATCAAGCTGCAAGACTGGAGTTTGCCTGCCATCCCCCGTTTTATGCTCGACTACCAATTTCGCCGTAAACGCATGTGGTGTATTCACAGGAATACATTCCAAAAGAGTGTTGACATTCCCCCCTGCACCATATCGATTCGGATGTTTCTTGCGGTTGACCTGAAGACAGACACGAGGGAGGCGTTCCACTTCTTTATGCGATCCATCGTGCTGTTTGAGTTTAATTTTTGGAAGAAAGCGACCGTCTGAAATCTTCAACAATCGGAAGGGATCGGTAGAAAAACTGCCTTGTAGAATGTCCGTTTCCATTTCACGGCTTTTTTTAAACCCCTGTCGCTGACGCAAACTTTCCAACACTGCGGTACGGACTGCACCTTTAACACTTGAACCCGGCAAGATGGGCTTTCCGTTTATAGGGTTAAAGGCGGTACGCGCGATTTCCAGTTTGTTCAACACGTTTTTGCCACCTTGTTCGCGCTGCGCTACCTGGCCGATGCGACTATCATAAAAAGTCTGTATCGGTTGGACAACGTCGGCATTGATAATCCCAATTTTCGTAGCTGCGTGTTTGTTACGGTAAAAAAAACTTTGGATAGTGCGTAAAGAATTCTCCCCCTCCACAATACGGGCAAACTCCTCTTGATTTTTCTGAGGAAGTTCACGCAGCAACAGTACCGGATCGAACGTGTAGAGCCGATTGCCGTCAACTACGTAATTGGTCGGCTCATAGTCTTCCCCGCAGCCGATGTGGATTGGGGAAAGGGTGGTAATAGAAATATTACATGTTTCCAGAAAATTCATTGTTAAACCTCCATACGAATGGCCAACACTGGGGCATAACCCTGGTTCACCGCTTCTGACTGACTTATGGAGACTCCACCCACCCCCTGCCCAATGAACAGTTGACTTTGCTCCACGGCTCCGTTTGCCAGGGCAAATACGCTGCCGGTCCCGGCAAGAAGCACAGGCCGTTTGAAGGGATTGCCGGAGAGCGCCGCAGCGTCGCCATGACGGCCAAAACGGGTGAACGGTCGGTAAAAGCTCTTTTCGCGGTCAAACCCCATCCCCTGTGGGGCACAAGGAGCAAGGGTCAGCCAGGCGTTGGCGTTGCTGTTCTTCGGCAAAGGGTCGCGTTCCACCTTCCCCTCAAGTGCAAACTTGCCAAGGCCGGCGCTGGCGTCGCGGCCGTAGCCGCTCCGGCCGATGTCGGTGAGCGCGGCTGTCAGCTCTTCCGCGTCGATGCGGCTCTCGTCGATCACCGCGTAGAGGTCGAAGCGCATGGCCGGGTGGAACCAGATCTGCGGCATGCTGTACGGCGCGAACATACCTTCGCCGGTGGTGCCAGTGGCGCGGTTGATGGTATTGTGCGGCTGGGGTCCGATTTTCTGCAGGGCTGGGTCATCGAGGTGAATGTTGCCCGCGCGCAGGACAGCGTCGGCCGCCTCCCGGTCGGTACGGGCCAAGACCTGCCACCCGCGGAAATCCGCTGCCATCCCGGCCAAGGGCAGCCAGCGCTTTTTCTTGAGAACCTTGCGATCCTCGATGCTGTCCTGAAAACAACCTGACGGCACTGAGGGCAAGGGAAGATAACCTTGCGGAAAGGCGTCCGCAATCACCATGAACGGACTCCCTTCACAGTAGCCCAGCAGCCGATCGGCGAGCCAGCCGTTGCCGAAACGATACCTCAGCGCCCAGCAGAGCTGGCCGAACAGGGTATCGCCGACAAACGGCGTACCGAAGGCGGAGCGGGGTTTGATGGTAAAACGCAGTGTGTGCATGATGCCCCCAGGTTCAGGATTTTTTCAGATCAGGGAAGGCTTCCACTTTGGCGAATTTATCGGACTCGTCTTTGCCATTGATGGTAAGGCCGTCAAATTGCACCTTGCCGTACCCTCGCGAACCGGAGCCGCCGAGGCTGTCGAGTTCGATCAGTTTCAGACCTTGCAGGACGGTCTCCAAAAGCAATGAGTCGTCTCCTTCGAGGTGTTTCAGCGATAATCGGAAGTCGAACTTCGCCCCGGCCGGGACGCGCTCTACGTTGCGCGGATCTCGTGCGACGCCAGAAATACGGTTGATTGCGTTTTCGCTTTTGACCTCCGTAAGCAACTGGTTATTGTCGCGAACCTCCTGTTCCCATGCCTCTTCCAACGGGCAATCCCAGAAAGCCAGACGGGTCGGGCCAAGTTCCGCCACCAAGTTAGCGTCGTCTTTGCTGTCGCCGCCACCGATGCCGAACAGCTGCAGGACGCGTTTAATTTCCGGCTGTTTTGCGGCATCTTTCTCGCCGGTGTACTCTTTCGCTCCCAACGGTTTTTCTTGAACAGCACCGCTGCGCCATTCCAGCAGGCTGCGCATCTTGCCCTTCAGGCTTGAGCCAGGGATGTAGGGCGCGTCGGTCAAAGGATGTTTGATCACGGTGTTATCTACGCCACCGATGTGCATCTCCGAATCGCCGGCGCCGATGCGCAGGCCGGTGACGAGTTTGAGAGTTGCTGCAATCGTGGTGATGTTGGTGAGTTTTGGCATGGTTATTCTTCCTCCAATTTTTCTACAGCTTTGTAGAAGCCCATGAAGGCTTCGATGAACAGTTTGGCATCCTTCAGGGTTTCAGGGCCGTTGATGGATTTGACGACATGGGAGAACAATTCCTCGAAACTTGCGCTGACATGCCCTCGGCCCCTGGCGTAGCTTACCTTGGCGCAGAGCATTTTGATAAAGGGGGCAAGTTCCTTGTATCTCGTCGATCTGTCGGCAACGCCGTGTTCGAAGACCTTGTCGTGCCACATCACCAGTTCGTCATAAAATTTCCTGAGCTGGGATGATTTGTTGTTTTTCTGATTGCCCCGCTGGTCTTTGCCGTCGTCAGCGATTCTTTTGGCGTTGTCTTTGGCGATGTCCGAAAACAATTCCTCGGGCCGGTCGGCTTTTCCGAATTTGATGCGTGCGTCTGCCATAATGAGCCTCCTTTATCGTTTGCTGTAGAAGTAGTTGTAGAGCGGGATACGGAACCGGCCTTTCAGAGTGTCGATGCTTTTCCCAAAAATTTCTGTCAGTTCAATCTGCGCACTCTGCCGATCGCTTTTATCGATGCTCCGGTTGTCGTCTATGGAACGCCGGGTGCGGTAGGCGAAACGGCTGTGCCACATGACGGATTCGATGTTTTCACGGTCGGCGGCCAGGTCGATGAGTTGCAGGAGCCCATAGACGTAACCGGTGGAAAGTTTGTAGCGGTCGGCGCACCGCCGCACCTCCTCTTCCAGGGCGGCGAGTTGCGGCCAATCCCGCCAGGGAACGGTTTCGCGATGGATGCGGACCGCGTTCTTGGCAGCGCGGTCGCCCAGGCTGTAGCCCTTGGACGCTTCCAGGGCTTCTTCGGCCAGTTCCGCCAGGGTGTGGACGGGGTGCTTGGGCTTGGTCATGATCAACCCGGCCGAAAAATGGATCTCCGGGTTTTCGGCGACATAGGCCTTGAAGTGTTCGGCCATTTCAGCCGCCAGTTTTTGCGTACTGTGCCAGGGACCAATCAGGAAAAAATCGTCGCCGCCGGCAAAGACGGTGTAGCAATTGGGATATTTTTCCCTGCAAAAGGCAGGCAACCAGACGGCGAAGAAGGAGTTCATCTGGCGAGAGAGGGCCGCCATCTTGGCGAAAGTGCTTTTTCCACCCAGCCCTTGCTGGAAGATTTTGCCCAGGTTATCGACATCACCTTTCAAGGTGGTGAGAGCGATCTGCCCTATCCATTTGCCTTGTTCTTCTTTGTCTGACCTGTCCTCACAAGCGATGTGGCCGAAGGTTTTGGGATTGCCGGGGCGGCAATCCTCGTCCATTTCAACACCCTGATATTTTCCGCTTACCAGTCTATCGTGCTCGTCAAACCGCGGTACATGAGCGTTGATATACCTCCGGGCATAGCCATGCCAGAGGGTGTCGGTTAGGCTGTCCGGCAGGCTGAAATCCCAGCACCGCACAAGATCGCCCGAGCGGGCGAGCGGGCCGAACCCGCCGGTGACCTCTTCTTCCCGGGTGAAGCCGACACGGTACCCGAAGATGTGGGTTTCCAGCGTTTTCACGCCGCCCTGGCGTAGATCGGCATTCTGTCGAGCAACCAGCAGCCTGTCCCTGTTGGCCAGGGCTTCACCGATTGCGATCTGGTCACGAGACAGCGGCGCTGAACCTTTGTTTTCTTCCTCCAACCTGTCTGCGGGCAGGCGGTTGTTGTATTTGCAGATGATGCCATAAGGGTAATCAACGGGAAAGACAGTGGGCACATCGCCGGTGAGATCGAACCGGCGGAGCTTTTCCCGTTCCAGGTCGGCGAACAGCCCCTGCATCAGCCCGGAGTAGCGCCCGGCCAGAAAATCGTTGCAGCAGGCGGTCTTCCATACCAATCCCAAGCCAGCGAGACCGAAGGTGTGTTCAAGGAACCAACTGTTGATATCCTTGCGGACGGTGACGAGTTTCTCGCGCATGTCCCTGGTGTTGGCCGCAACAATGAGAAATTTTCCCGCCGCGTTGATGATCTGCGAGGTCGAGGGCAGCTCGAGTTCTTCCAGCACCTTGAGGGCGGCCAGTTCGGAGAAGAGCGAGACCATGAATGAGCGGCCACGCAAAAGTTTGGCCGCCTTTTTGTTGGTCTCGGACCCGTCGGCAAAAATGAAATCCTGAATGCCGAAAAAATCGCCCTGGACGAGCAAAAACTTTTCTTCACCCCAATCGGTTCGCTCCTGATGGCGCTTAATCGCATCCTTGTCCGTCAGGCTGTCCTGCTCGTCATGCCAGCGCCAGAGCGCCACCGCAAAGGCCGCCGCAGCCTTGCTGTGATCGTAGAGCGAAACCTCCGGTCGCACGCCAAAGGCGGTGGCCGAGGGGATGGCGTGGGTGAAACCCGACCAGAGTGTGTCGAAATGATCGAGCCACAGGGGCCAGGAGGTCCGATGAGAGGCTGGGATATGCTGTAATGCGGCAAGGAGTTGCTCCCACAGTTGCCGGTATTCAGCCTGCGCCGGACCATCCTGCGCCGGTTCATAGCCATCCCGCCTGACCGGGAACAGATTTGCAGGTGTTAATGGCCTGAGCGGAGAGCGCCAGGCAAAAGCACAGGCATCGTTGCGCTCCAGTCGTACCTGTTCAAACAAGGGCAGCAGGCGCGCCTGATAGTGATTGCGCCCGGTTTTCCTGGCGGTATCAGTCCGTTCTTCGCTTTCGTTATATTTGTCGAATTCCTCGCGTTCGAAGCCGGAGGCGACCCGGTCGGCAGTGGCGATGATCCACTGCAGCAGCGTCTCTGGTCGGTGGTGCATAGCCGCGGCGTTGATGAGGCTGTCGGTGATGTCGCCTTCTCCCGTGCGGCTGGCAAAGGGCGCGGTCTCCCCGGCAATCAGGTCCGGTGCACCCTTCTCGATCTCATCCAAAAACAGAGCGGTATATGCGGCGTGTTTGTGGCTGTGATATTTACCCCGTTCATGCCAGCGGCAGTAGTTGGTGACGTGCGTTTTGAGCCTGTCGTCATCCAACTTCAGTGCCGCGCGTTCGACAAATTTGCCCAGATCGTGGGTGAGGGCCGCGAAGGCAACCCGGCAGGATGCGCCAAGTAGCCTGGAGTTCGGTGTGGTTTCCATTCGTTATCCTCCTTGGTCCACGCATTTGCGGACTATTTCGTTTTCCGTTCCAACCGCTTCTGGGTGTCTTTCAGGCTCGCCCAGAAATCCAGTTCAGCGGGTGAAGGTTCGTCTATCATTTTCCGGCGGTATTTGCTGTATTCCGCCTCTGCCTTGGCAAGAGCAGCCTGGTGACTGACAGTCCCCGCGCCCGGCAAAATCCCTTTACCGTAACGCTTGGCGAAATCATCCAGTTCCGCAAGCCAATCCTTCATATACATGGGTTGATGGTTCATCGCGCGAAGTTCGGCGAGGTCGAAAAAAGCGGACACCATGCGGTTCAGGGTCGCCATCTCCTTTTCGTTCAAATAGTTCTTGGCGATACTTACTTCTGCTTTTATTGGGTGTTCACCGGAAAAAACAGTCAATCCCATAAAGGGCAATTCGGCATTGGCACGGTTGGCGATAATTTCGGCAGCAGTGTGGCCATGTGCCGCGAAGTGGATTTTGTTCTGCACGATTTTGAAAAACTCCAGCGATTCCTTGGTTCTTGGATCATAGTCAACGCTGGTGGCATAGAGGTCAAGCACTTGGCGGTAGAACACTTTTTCGCTGGAGCGGATATCGCGAATACGCTCCAGAAGTTCCCGCCAGTAGCTGCCGCCGCCCCTTTGTTTCAGCAGGTCATCGTTCATCGAGAAACCTTTGACGAGATACTCGCGGAGAACTATGAGTGCCCAGCGGCGGAACTGCGTGCCGCGCAGCGACTTCACGCGGTAGCCGACCGAGATGATCACGTCGAGGTTGTAATGCTTTATGCGGTAATTTTTCCCATCAGAGGCAGTTGTCAAGTATTCCTTGACAACTGAACCCGGCTCTAATTCACCCTCTGAAAAGACATTATTGATGTGCAAGCTGACATTCTGTTTCGTGGTTTGGAACAACTCGACCATCTGTGCCTGAGTCAGCCAGACGGTCTCGTCCTCCATACGCACGTCTATCTTGGTGCGCCCGTCTTCGGTTTGATAGATGACAATTTCAGATTTCACTGGTTTTCCCTTCGTGTTATTTCAGATAGTTCAATCTCCATCCGCCCTAACCCAAATAACGTCTGTTTGCCGACGTGCACCTGGCGTGCATAGTCCAGCAACGGAACAAACTCGCCGAGGTCGCCCGAGTAGACGGCTGTTCCCGTCAGGCCGCTTAAAGAGACCTTTTGTTGCTGGCGGTTGCTGTAGCGGAGCAGATCATGCCAGCGCAGGGTCGATTCTTCGAGGCGGACCTCTTCCGCCCTGCGGACCAGACCGCGGTAATCGAGCGCGGGTTCTCCCTGTCCATAGGCACTTTCCAAAGCGGATATGCGGCGCAGGACGGCACGGACAAGGACGTGAAAGGGCAGAGCCGTCTGCAGCCGGTTCTCCTGCTTCAGGCGCAGGGGGGTGCGCAGGCGGACGCGGAGCCGGCAGACGTCCTCTTTCGCCTCGCCGAGAGCGAGAGACCGGGCCGCCACTGTGTTGTTCAATTGACCGGTTTCTGCATCGAAAACAGTGGTCCCGTCGGCTGTCGCCTTCTCCAGAGTAAAGCGCCCCAACCCTTGCTTCGCTCCTACACCAATTCCCACCTCACCCATCGTTTTGACGCTGTAAATTATATGAGATAGAAAATCGCGGGCATGACCAATGACGAGCAGGGAAAAATCCCAGTTTTCCCCTTCTCTGCCTACTATCGCACCTTGGTTATTTGGCTGGAAAACCAGCGGATGGGGACGGGCGTTGACCGCGCCACCATATTCCTTCCTTTCATACTGTTCCGTCGCAAACAAGACGGCGTAGGCGCAGGCCGTGTTTAGAACACAGGTCGGACATTTCTGCTGCTTCAGCATGCAGGCACAATGTTTCAGCCCCCAGCCGAAGGCGCCGCGCAGGGTCGAACCGAGGTAGCCGGGCAGCCTGGCGTCGGTGGTCCAGCGGCAGTGAAAGGAGAGGTGGTGAATGGGAATGGTCACTGGTGCCTTCCTTATCCGTTGATGGCGGTTGTGCCGTAGACTTCGGTGACCGCGTGTTCCATTTTGGCGATGTACTCGCCCAGCCAATGGTGGATCACATCGGCTTTCATCGGGCCGTCGTTCTGCCCTGCATGGTTGAGGTCATTGCGGATATTGCTGAGATTGTGCATGTCCTCTACCATGTCGAGCCGGTTGGCCATCCATTCGAGAATTTTTCCCGTTGTCTCCCGGTTTTTCTGTGCTAGGGCTTTCCATCGTTCTTCCGGGAGGCTGTCCTTGAGAATCTTGACCACCTGGTTGACAAGTTCCCGGTCCTTGCGGTCTCTGCCGTCCCGGTTGAGCGCGGTGTTGATGATGCAAGTGATCATCGTCTCCTGAAGAATGGTATAGCCCTGCTGGTACAGGTCGTGGTCGAGACACCAGCGGGCGGCGGCTAGGCCGTCAGTGATTTCCCGCCCGGTAAAGGCAGCCAGCGCCGGTACGAGTTTGTGGAGTAGCGGCTGCAACGGCTTGACGGTCTCCTGGTCTTGGGCCTTGCCCAAAGTGCGGAGGAGGATGGTCGAGCAGGCCGAAATACTCCGTCCGCGGCAGGTGGCAATGGCTGCGGAAAACTCGGCGAGGGCCTTGCCAAGGTTCCTGATGGCTGCCGCGTCGACGTGCCTGCCCTCGGTTGCCCTGAGGAGTGGCCCAATGTCCTGGTCGGCGAGTTGCCGAATCATCTTGCCGTCCCCGGTGGCCGTGAAGCGGTCGACGGCGATCACCCAGTCCTGGAGCCGGTCGAAAGGGAGCAGGTCGAACACCGGGACATGCCTATGATCCTCCGGCATTTTTTTCACATCCTCCATAGTTCCCCGGGCCTCCAACGCTCCGTAGGAGATGGCCCGCACCGAGACCGTGCGCATCACCTTGGCATAGCTGAGGATCACCATGGCCAGCATGGGCAGTGAGCGGAAGGCGTGGGTGATATCAAGATACAGGTGGTCGCCTTCTTCCAAGAGGGAAAAAACCCGCTCGAAAATAGCCCAGATCTCCTCCTCCGACCGGCCCGCAGGAATCATGACCGGCTCGACCGGGGCGGCGAGATGGAGCCCTTCGAGCCTGGATGCCAGTCCCTGACGCTCCAGGATGTTTTTGTCCCTGTGGCCGTTATCCAGCCAGTTCTTCTCGAGCGACTCGTCGGTGACGCAGAGAAAAATTCGGTCATCGCTGCCCCAGTCGGCGCACCAGCGGGCCACACAGGCCTCTTGGACGAAGCGGACATTGGCTACCGAGGCATACCCCGCGATCTGATAGTTGCAGGGCAGGTAATCGGTGGTGCCGAGAAAACTGAGAAAAACCTTGCGCATAAGTCCACTCCTTCAATGAATATACTGTTGTTTATCCTTCGTTCTTTGGACTGTTTCGATCTTGCCCCCTCACACCCCGTACCTCCGGAAGCGGACGTGGTCGAAGGTGTGTTCGAGTTGCACCCGGCCGTCCGGGAGGTGTTTCTCGCGGGCGTGACGTTCGGTGGTTGAATAGACCGGAACGAGCCCAAACTCCAGGGCATGCTGAACCAGCAGGTAGCAGGCCCCGAACTCGCCCTGAATCAGGATAAAATCTCCCGCTGCAGATTGTTTTTCCAGCCACGAGCAAACAGGGACGAGAATATCCTTCAGCGTCGGAGAGTCCGGGGGGATAGCGGCCCAGAGACTTCTCAGTTCTTCCGGCGGCAGGACGATCTTCGTGACCGTCAATTCGCGAGACAGGGCCTCGCGTTGATCCTCCGTGAGAGTGTGGTTGAAAAACAGAAAGACTCTGGGCATGTTTGTTATATTCTCCTCTTGCAGATCGTGTTT
Organism: Desulfobulbus sp. Tol-SR; assembly: GCA_000769715.1. Lineage (GTDB taxonomy): Bacteria > Desulfobacterota > Desulfobulbia > Desulfobulbales > Desulfocapsaceae > Desulfoprunum. The sequence goes on along the minus strand of JROS01000050.1, from coordinate 8,641 downwards.
TCATCTTGTCTTGATTGTCTATACGGGCTGGCCGGTCGATTTTTGGACATGGGCGCTTTTTTTTATCGATAACTGAAAGGAAAAAACGTCGAACGATTCCGGTGGAGGTGTTCCAGCATTCGTACCGTCTCAGTATTCTCCCGTAATCCCGAGAAATGTTGAGAATGCAGGTATCCACTCGTCAATACCCGCTGCCGGACTTCCTCGGCTGCCAGCAAATCCGGCTCGTCGATAAGGCTGCGATACTGCAGTTCGGCATAGACCTGCAGCGCCATCGCCTGCATCGTTTCTCCTCCCGCCAGACAAATCGCGGCCGCCCGCTGCAGGGCCGTCCGGCACTCTGCAACCAAACCCGCCTCACCCAGCAGACGGGCGAGATTGAGGAGAATGAGCTGCCAGGGATGCTGAAGATGACGCGGTATCCTCTGACCCAACTCCGCAGTCAAGGCAAGGATATCCTTCGTATCAGGGGTGATCTTCATATCGGCCAGGGCCCGGACGATCAAGGCCAGGGAGAACAGCCGCACTTCCTGTTTGCCGCCAGCCAGATGGACAGCCTGCTCGAGCCATCGTTCCGGTCCGTCTCCAGGTTGAAGCCCCAAATAATGGTTCAACCACTGTCCGGCCTGCGAATAATCCTCGAGATCGAGATGGCCATATACCCGGTACAGCGACAGGCGCCGCTTTTCGGAATCGTACTCCCGGTCGAACGAAGTCTCAGCCTTCACGGCATACTCTTCCAGCCCGGCAAACCACTGAGGACCACAGAAGCCGCAGTTCTGACTGAGGGTACCGTACATCGCCCCCAGACGTTTGTTGGGCCGGTGAGCGATACGGTTCCTCGCCTCCTCTTCGCTCAGGAGCCTTTGGATATCATCCGGGATCGCCATGGAAAAATGATATCTATTGAACCGTTCCGCGACGAACAAATGGTTCCAGGCCGTAAGATGCTGATCGGCCGTGACCCGGGTTTCGAGGGTCTGCTGAAATTCCTTCCACCGACCAACGCTGCAGGTGTCGCCGATGTGGTTGGCAAAGGCGATCCGATTGATGCACCATTCGTACACTGTCTGGACGGCATCGATCTCCTCATGATCGATGAGTTCCTGAAGGGTTTCGATCGAGTAGAGGTCGGCCAGCCAGTCGGCCCGGGCAGGATCGAAGCTGCAATGCTGCAACGCCTTGACGGCGTAGTGCAGAAAGTCGCCGGGATGAGCACCGATATTTCGCAGTGACGACCGGCAGTCCGGATGGTGCAGCAGGGGCAGTGGGAGTTCATGCAGCCGGGAAAGCAGCAGTCGTTCTCTGGCCAGGAACGGCCGGAATTCCACCAGTACCTCGGGATTGTTGTCGATCAGGAGGTATTCCAGATCGTTCAATGCCTGATCCAGGCTGGTGCAGGGAATCGGAACAACAGGGTCGGTGACCTCCGGGCAGTTCGATGGAACGACGAACATCGAATGTCCACCATCGAACCTGGCGATCCGGCACTTTTCCGGCACACCGTCGACGGCGACGACCTTGCCGTCTGGCTGCAGGCCCCCGGTGGCAAAGACTCCATCCGGCCAGGACAATCGCCGATCCAGCAGATACAGGGCAAGTGCTATCGGCAGGGCAAGAGAGCAACCCGAGATGGGGGGAGAATCCTCCCGCATCAGCGGGACCAGGACAAGCGTCATCCCGGGGAGGAGATGCAAACTGGAATAGGCGGTATAGGCGATCTGCAAAGCCTCCAGGCTCGTCGGGGAAAAATTGGCCGCCACCTGCAGAGAATCTTCTCCCGGTACCAGTCCGGCGAGGACATGCACGACCCGTCCTCCCGATCCACCCCGGGTGGTCAGCAGCGGCATGACCAGCCAATTGGAACCGCTCAGGGAGGAAATGGTTATTTCGGGGGTGACGGCAGAGAATATTTCCAGGTATTCGGGTTCACAAACGTCTTGAGCAGGCGTCCCGGCCAACGAACTGAGCAGGTGGCGATGCAACAATCCTCGCAACCCGAGGGGGGTGGCGGCCAGCAGTCGCTGCCAGGTTTTCCCGTCAGGCAATGGTGAACGACAGGAGCGACAGAGGATCGACTCGGCATGGGGAGGTGCATCCAGGAGCAGTCTATGCAGCTGTTGCCATGAACACATCAGACCCGGCACTTACTCGTACCTGATGTAACGCAGAATGATATCGGATTTATCCGGCGGTTTTTCCAGGTCCCGGATATCGAAGGCCGCCCAGAATATACAGTCTGTGGAACCGCAGGAACCGGGGATTGGGTCCATCAATCCTGTTGCAGTCTTCAACCAGCAGAAAAACTCATCGAAAGCGGGTTGGACTTCGGCGAAGACACCGCCGACCAGCAGTGTCGAATCGAGAAGATCAAGATGATTGATATCGAAGTGACTGATGTCGAACTCGCTGATCGTCCCGTATCGGCAGGTGAAAATGATCGCCGATAACGTATCTTTCCCATCGGCGGCGGCAAGCGGCAGGGCGTCATCGGGGATCACGGTGGAAGCCAGAATGTCGGCAAGAGTGATTTCCGCCGTGTCGTTGGTCCGGCAATGCAGACCGAGTCGCGTCAGCTGTTGGCGAACGGCGGCCGGAGGCTGACCCAGCAGCCACTCCCGCGCCGAATTGGCACCAGTGGTCCCACCGTTCGCCTCGTTTCCGTCGGCAATTTTCAGCACTTTGCCCATCGCCTGACGAGCGAAGAAAAAACCCGTTTCCACCTCCATGTTGCGGAAAAACCAGAGCAGCGACCCCTGCTCGATCACACCACCTGCGACGACAGTGGCTGTTTCCCGACATGCGGTCAGCACTTCTTCGGCAACCCGGCCGACAGGGGCGACAAGATGGTCGGCACAGAGGGAATATCGGTTCCAGGTCTCAACGAACCCGTGGCAATCGGGCTGAAGCGACACATCCCCCGGCCCCGAGAAATGCTCGTCATCGCATACCTGCATCACTGACACAATACCGTCGCCGGTCTCCTCGACGACCAGAACCACCGGTGCCGAATAATACCTCGCTTTCTCCCCCCAGCCACCGAGACTCGGTTTCACTCCCCACAACTCGCCGACTTGCGGATGGACTGCGGCATCCTGAACCAGGGAGCTGGGTTCGAGGGAAAATCCGAGGGGTGGTTCCTCAACTGCCTGTCGACACCAGGGGCAGAGATCGAGGTGAGAAGCGAGATCCGCGGACTTCCCGGCGGCACGCAGGACATGATCCGGAGGGCAGCACCGGCTCCGCCATGCCCTTTGCCAGGATTCGCGGTCGATGGTGGGATGTGCGTTTGAATTGATCATGGCATACATTATTTCCTTACATCTTCTTACGGACCGGAACATTTATTTTTGGCCAGTCCGACCAAGCTCTCGATAAAAACTTCCGCGACATCCTTCTCCAGATCCTCCACAGGCGGCCCAGGCCACGTGCTGCAGAACATCCGGATCTTTTTCATCACTCTGGTGAAAATGCTGTACGCCTGATTATGGCTTTTCAATGCCAGGATTGTGGCGATTTCCTGGTAGGAACGGGGGGTGTCGAGGGATCGCCAATAAAAGACGCAACATTCTTCACGAGTCAGCAGATCCACCAGTTGGACAGCAAGAGGAGCGATGGACTGCAGCTGTTGCAACCGAGCCAGGCGGGTCTCGCTGTCTTCGCTGGTGGAGGTCAGCGTATCCGCAACAGTCCTTTCCCCCTGATCTTCGCTGGAAGCGGATAACAGTTGCGGCTTATTCAACCAGGCGTGAACGGTCCCAAGGTACCTGACAATTTCCTTGACCGCAAACCAGCGTACATCAACGGCGACCCGGTTGGCATGTTGCCTGAAAAAATGTGCCGTCGAGATCAGCCACTGCCGGGTAACGCGGATGTCGCCGTCATCCCCGATGTCCAGGCTCTCGGGTGGCGGCGGCCAGTCGGTATATGTTTCATTCGCCAGGACATTGCCATTCGGCAATGAAACCTCCAATTCATCTTCGACACCATGGGGCATGAAATAGAGCAAGCCGTCATTTCCGGTAGCACTATGGAATTCATCTCCACTTTTGACTATTTCTCGAAAACGGCGATACAGGTAGCCGATCGGGTTGTCCCGTTTGCTCCTTGCCCTTTCCTGGATGTCCCAGATGAATCTGTTCCACTGCAGGTCGAGGAACAATCGGAAATTGCCATTCAGTAGAATCTGCACGAGATTTGGTTGTCGTCGCAGGCTGTCCTCCAATCCGGCCAGGAGGAAGACCAGGAAATCATGGACCGCCTCCTCGGCTGCATTCCCACGCTCTGACTGCCGCGTCTCCCGGCCATATTCTTGCCATGGCATGGATCCCGACCAGGAAACAGCAATTTTTTTCGCTACAAAAGCCGCAATGTCGCCATAGCCCTGAGAAGAGGACAACCAAGCTCTGACGCGTTGCATCAACTGCTCCGGAAGAATCAACTTTTCCTCCTGTTGTCGATGATACAGGACGCCGGAACTTCTCCAAGATAGATCAGATTACGAGAAAATCGCTTGTCCAGCGGCAGAGTGAACGAGCACGTCTCGACCAGATACGACCTCTTGTCCGTCTCATGATCTCTGCCATTGATCAGCCTGCAACCTTCTCTGATATAACGGTTCTGGCCCGGGGTTCCCTTGGTCGAACAGGGGCAGAGGAAATGTCCGGTCTGGGAAGCGACCAGAACAAAGACGGGGTGGGTGATATGCTCTTGTCGGAAAGTGGCGGGGAAGGAACCGGTCAGTTGCTTGAGCTCCGTGTCGGGAGCATCTGCAAAAAGCATATTTTCCTTCCAGAGGGCGAACGGAATGGAACGGATACTGCCGCTGAGGATGGAAAGATCCGGTCTCCTTATAAACTCGACAACTTCGCTTTTTCCCGGGGATTGTCTATTCTTTTTCTTTCTTGTCATGCCTGACCGGATCCCTGACTATATGTCGTTCACATACGCGATAAAACAAATGAATTCATTGTTGCTGGATTCAACCGACAAAGTCAAGGCAGAGATGCCCAAAATGAACGGGGAATGTTCTATTTTATGCCAACAACAATTTAATTTTACACAATATTTTTCTAAAATCTATTTTTGATATGATTGTTGGTTTTGGGTCTGCAACCGGTTGCTGAGCATATCTGCTCCAACCTTGATGCGCTGAGAGCTTTAGGAAGAGAGGGAGAAAGAGAGAAAAAGTAGTCGGCCGTATTGCCCGTGGATTTGTCGAGACGCTTGCACAGCGTGTCCGATCAGCGGAAGACAGGGGAGGTGGTGAGGCGAGAGGATATGCGGCAATAGCAATCCTTGCCATCACAGTTGCTCCCGGTCGGGCAGTAAAATTGAGTAAAAACTGGTTTTCATGCCATTGGAATCAAAATTTTAATCATTTTCGCTACGAAAAGGCCGTATGGTTTTTATTGAGCTGCGAATTCAGTCACAACATTCCGTTTATTTGATGTTTTTAGGCACAACTATCCACCCGTCCTGCCGTTACTAAACCCGATAGCGGTGAAAAACCATCTCAACCTTTGCATGATGGCCATCTCGCTCACCCGGGTGTATGCCTGCCACCTCGACAAAACGCCTTCTCGGCGGCATGCGGTCAAAGGCCGCAACCATTTCGCCTTTTCCGATGTCCGGCGATTGATTGCCCAAGATGCGTTGGACAAGGATTTTCAATTAGTTTGCCCACTTCCGCGTAAACCAATCGAAAATTCCGTCGCCGTCGCGTTTATGAGGCTCGCCGCATGAAACTTTTACGGGAAACTTCAGTTCAGATACTACCTCTGTATACCCGAAAATCCGTCGCCGGTGCAAATGCCGAGCAATTTGCCTTCAAGGGGGGGATATGAGTGCCGGGAAAGATGGCGATCAGAAAGTGTTTGACCGCATCATTCACTGGATCGGTATTGTCGGTCGGATTGATGACACGGCTCCATTCCAGAAATGCCTGGGCGGCCGGGCCAGGCGTGATCAATATGGGCCGGGTCGAATGTTGCAGGCCATCTCCAGAACCCCTTGACTGACAAGGCCCTCCAAGCTCCAGACCCCGCCTCCATATTCGGCTGAATTAATCGTCTGTATTATCGGCCGCGGTGGGGAGTGCCGTGTGCTGTTGGTCGAAATCCATGACGATAGTGTTGTCAAGGCCGCTGCTCGTATCGACCTTGGCGTCGGGATATCGCTTCAGGAAGACCCGCATCATCGCTCGATTGCCCTTCAGCACAGTGGCCACAAAGCCGCGGAATTTGTTTTCCTTGGCAATGGACTCCAGCAGCGGCAGCATCAGGGAGGTGACTCCCAGGCCCTGGAAATCCTCGCGGACGACAAAGGCCACCTCCGCCCGACCAGTGTCCCCTTCGTCGGCATAGGTGCCGATAGCCACGATCTCCTGGAAACCGCCGCTCTGGACCAGGCCGATGATCGACATGTTCTTGTGGTAGTCGACGCTGGCCCACTGCTGCTGGGCATGCTCGTGGGAGAAAAGCTTGCGTTTATAGAAGAAGCGCTTGAAGATGGTTTCCTCTTTCAGTGAGTAGAAGAAATTGCGATAGGCAAATTCGTCCGACGGCAGCAACGGCCGGAAATCGATGGCCTTGCCGTTGCGCAGCGTGACGCTCGATTTATAACCTTCGAGGAAGATCAGGTCATCCTGGGCCGGCGGCATCTGGTCGGCGAAAATGTAGTGGCGCTTCTTGGCCACATCGATCAGCTCTTCCCTGAATTTGGGGTGGGCGATCTGGGCCAGTTCCATCACCCGCTGGTAGATGCTCTTGCCCTTGAGTTCGGCTATGCCGTACTCGGTGACCACGAAATTGACGTCACCGCGGGTGGTGGCCACCCCGGCCCCCTCGCTCAGACTCGGCACGATGCGCGACACCTTCCCCCCCTGGGCCGTGGACGGCAGGGCGATGATGGTAAAGCCCCCTTTGGACATGGCGCTGCCGCGCAAGAAATCGACCTGGTCGCCGATGCCGCTGTAGAACAGGTAGCCCATGGAGTCACTGCACACCTGGCCGGTGAGATCGACCTCCAGGGCCGAGGAGATCGAGATCATGTTGTCGTTGCGGGCGATGACCACCGGGTCGCTGACGAAATCCGAGGCCCGGAAATAGAACTGGGGGTTGTCGTGAACGTACCTGTAGAGCTCTTCCGAACCCATGCACAGCGAGGCCACCACCCGACCGTCCAGCAAGGTCTTCTTCTTGTTGGTGATGACGTTGTTTTGCAGCAACGGCAGAAACGAGTCGGTGATCACCTGGGTGTGGACCCCCAGGTCCTTCTTGTCCTTCAGAAACGGCAGGATCGCGTTGGCCAGGTGGCCGAAGCCGACCTGAATTGTCGCCCCGTCCTCCACCAGTTGATTGACGTAATAGGCGATGCGGGTGATCACCTCCTGGTTCTTCAGCTTCGGAATCGATTCCACCAGGGGTTCCTCGAAGGGGACGAGATAATCGATGTCGTCGACGTGAACGATGCAGTCGCCCCAGGTGCGGGGCATGCGGGGATTGACCTGGACGATCTTCAGCCGCGCCGCGTCCAGCCCGGCCTTGGTGATATCGACTGAGACCCCGAGGCTGCAGTAGCCGAAGCGGTCGGGCGGGCTTACCTGGACCAGGGCCACATCGAGGCCGATGCGACGGCTGGCGAACATGTTGGGAATCTGGGAAAGGTAGGCCGGCAGGTAGTCGATCCGGCCCTCGAAGGCCGCCTTACGCATGCTGGCGCTGATGAAGAACAACTTCAGGGCGAAGCGACGGGAAAAATTGGGATCGTCGACATACTTCGACAGGGTGATGGAAAGCATCTGATAAATCACCGCATCCTGGAGGATGGGACTGCCCACCATAGAGTGAATCAGGTGCTGGGGTTCGCCGCAGGCAGTGCCGATGAAGATACGGCTGCCGTTCTTGATCTTCGAGAGCGCCTCGTCGGCAGTGACCACTTTTTCCGGGCAATACACCTTGAGATCCATCCGTTCCCCCATGAAGAACCTGCTGTGCTGAACCGATGCATCGCCTGTTTACCGCAGGTTTCCGAAAATAGGCTTTTCACGAGTCCATCAATTTTCATTTTCTCGTACACGATCATCGTTTCACAGCGTAGCCATCTGCGCAGTTCTAATCGTTTGTTGAGGAAATAACAGGATACTCTCTAAACTCCCTGGAAATCAAGTTCCTCCTGCTTTTTCGAATTTCGCTCGACCCAGCAACCGTTCGGCATTTCCGTGAAGAATCCTCGCTTTGGTGTCGTCTGAATAGGGCAGCGCCAGCACCCTGCTGATAAGCCCCTCCTCATCCAGGGGGATCGCCGGCCAGTCACTGCCGAACAGGAAACGGTCGGCGTACTTTTCGAGATTGGGGAAATAGCGGGGGAGGTGCCGCGTGGCGATCCCGGCAATACCGATATGGACATTGCGGTGCCTGGAGATCATCCAGGCGGCCCGGTCGTACCAGAACGGCCGTCCGCCGTGTTCCATGATGATGGTACACTCCGGAAATTCATCCGCCACGTCATCCAGCAGCAGCGGATCGGCATATTTGATCCGCGTCCCCGGGAAAATCGATGAACCGGTGTGAAACATGACCGGCAGGCCCTGCGATTGAACGTAAGTGTCTGTCCACACATAACTTGAACAAACACGGAT
>JROS01000049.1 GCA_000769715.1 Desulfobulbus sp. Tol-SR | reverse complement strand
TTCGTGGGTTCAAGTCTCAATCCCCTCTGATCGGGGCATTCGTTCCGGGGAAATTATTTTACCGAATGAATCGGTGGTACTGGTGTGTCTCAATCCCCTCTGATCGGGGCATTCGTTCCGGGATTAAGACTGTTTTCAGACCTGGAGTGTGAATTTCCAGTCTCAATCCCCTCTGATCGGGGCATTCGTTCCGGGTTACTTACAAGGGCAAAAGGCATTTGGTTTATTCAAGTCTCAATCCCCTCTGATCGGGGCATTCGTTCCGGGATTCAAGATCAACGATTCTTGGTATATCGAGAATTGCCGTCTCAATCCCCTCTGATCGGGGCATTCGTTCCGGGAGAAATTCATGTGGCTGTTCTTAATGCCACATACATGGTCTCAATCCCCTCTGATCGGGGCATTCGTTCCGGGTAGGCACAGCACAGAGCGCAAGCTCACCGCAAGGCCGGAAGTCTCAATCCCCTCTGATCGGGGCATTCGTTCCGGGCGAGGCAGATAGCTTGAAAGAGGCTGCGGTTGGTGCTGTCTCAATCCCCTCTGATCGGGGCATTCGTTCCGGGATTAACGGCCTCCGGTACGATACCGATAAGGCAATCGGTCTCAATCCCCTCTGATCGGGGCATTCGTTCCGGGTTATTGCGCGGGCTGAAAAAGCCAACGCCGCATACCGTCTCAATCCCCTCTGATCGGGGCATTCGTTCCGGGAGTTACAGGTGCCCTGGGCGATACTGCGCAATCTATGTCTCAATCCCCTCTGATCGGGGCATTCGTTCCGGGTGACGGGGGGGGCGTATGCCATCGCCCCTCTTGTTGCGTCTCAATCCCCTCTGATCGGGGCATTCGTTCCGGGCGAGTAGGTTGTTGACATCGCATCGCGATAGAGATAAGTCTCAATCCCCTCTGATCGGGGCATTCGTTCCGGGTTACTTACTTACCAACTACCAGGAGGCGACCATGTGCGTCTCAATCCCCTCTGATCGGGGCATTCGTTCCGGGCAAAAACCGGCAAGGCAGTACAGGCAGTACAGGCTATGTCTCAATCCCCTCTGATCGGGGCATTCGTTCCGGGCACCAAAGCCGTCAAAGCCGTAGCAGTCAAAGCCGTGTCTCAATCCCCTCTGATCGGGGCATTCGTTCCGGGGCCAAGTATCCGGCGGCGGTTTGTGATGCGGTTCTGGCGTCTCAATCCCCTCTGATCGGGGCATTCGTTCCGGGTGATCAAAGGCTTTACCGGGGCGAACACCCCGACGAGTCTCAATCCCCTCTGATCGGGGCATTCGTTCCGGGCAGCGATGGAAGTTTCACCGCTACCTTAGTTGGTGGCGTCTCAATCCCCTCTGATCGGGGCATTCGTTCCGGGAGAACACGGCGGATGATGTCTCCTGGTTTGAGTTGGAGTCTCAATCCCCTCTGATCGGGGCATTCGTTCCGGGTTATGTCTCATAGGGTACTGGTAGCCTTTATCAGTAGTCTCAATCCCCTCTGATCGGGGCATTCGTTCCGGGAAACAGACGGTTACAGGGCATTTTGGCTGCACAGGTCGTCTCAATCCCCTCTGATCGGGGCATTCGTTCCGGGTCAACCAAATAGGTGACATTATGAGGTACAAACTTTGTCTCAATCCCCTCTGATCGGGGCATTCGTTCCGGGAGACTGCTTTCCGACCGTGGAAAGCATTACTGTTGTTGTCTCAATCCCCTCTGATCGGGGCATTCGTTCCGGGAAAGGAAATGGGTGTTATGAAGCATGTGAATATATTGTCTCAATCCCCTCTGATCGGGGCATTCGTTCCGGGTTCTTTATAAAGGATGAAGATTGGCATTGGTATGGTGTCTCAATCCCCTCTGATCGGGGCATTCGTTCCGGGCTTCTAACTACCGGGACATTCCGTCTAATTCGAAACGTCTCAATCCCCTCTGATCGGGGCATTCGTTCCGGGCGGCTACTCGATCGAGCTCGAACCATGGCAGCAGTTTTGTCTCAATCCCCTCTGATCGGGGCATTCGTTCCGGGATGTGCGACCTGCGAGCACATCTGGCGGGCGGCAAAGTCTCAATCCCCTCTGATCGGGGCATTCGTTCCGGGTGAAAACATAAAGGTAAATGTAAGATCTATAGAGTCTGTCTCAATCCCCTCTGATCGGGGCATTCGTTCCGGGTGTACTGTATGCGGTAAAGAGATAGAACGCTAATATAGTCTCAATCCCCTCTGATCGGGGCATTCGTTCCGGGATGGTATTTAGGACATGGAGTGACCTTCTCCAGTGTAAGTCTCAATCCCCTCTGATCGGGGCATTCGTTCCGGGCAATGACATGGCGATCTTGTCCCTGGCCAACCTCCGGTCTCAATCCCCTCTGATCGGGGCATTCGTTCCGGGCACCAAGGCAGCAGCATTCGTACCCATCAACGCTCCAAGTCTCAATCCCCTCTGATCGGGGCATTCGTTCCGGGCCAGCACCTATATAATTATACAGTTGTGCAACTTTCTGTCTCAATCCCCTCTGATCGGGGCATTCGTTCCGGGCAAGTA
>JROS01000158.1 GCA_000769715.1 Desulfobulbus sp. Tol-SR | reverse complement strand
CACAATTCTACTTACCATGAATCACCAAAAAAGGCACCCCAAAAAGGCGATTATTCTCAATTAATTCTCGATGTTATCTCCACATGGACAGACACTAACCAATAAACGAAGTGAAGCGTTTCATTGACCGTGATGGAACCGCAGGGACGACGCGCTGCGGGCCCATGGATACATAAAGTAGATCTTTGAATGATTACCAATTTTAAAGGAGCCCCCCATGGCATCGATTGATATCCAAGACCTTTCTCTGACGAAACATCATACCCTATATGATGCGATCGACCCAACTTCGGCGTTGAAAAACAGCGCGTCGGGCAAGGTCATTTTTATCACCGGCGGATCACGGGGAATCGGTCAATCTACCGCTCTCGCCTTCGCCAAGGCGGGCGCAAAGGCGGTCTATATAACCGCACGCTCAGAACAGGCGCTTGAAAAAACACGAGACCTGATCCGGCAGGCAAACCCGGATACACAATGCGCCTGCTCGACGTGTGACGTCACCAGCGCCGCACAGGTCGAAGCCGCCATTTCGGACTGCGTGGAAAAATTCGGTGCCATCGACCTGGCCGATGCAAACGCCGGCCATCTTGCTCATTGGGCGAAGATCGGTGAGTCTGATCCCGAGAGCTGGTGGCGCACCTGGGAAGTAAATATGAGAGGGGTTTATCACGTCATACGCTTCTCCATGCCTTATCTCATTGAATCAGCAAAAAGATGGGCCACCGAAGGATCAAGCGGCGGTCATCTGATTCTGCTGTCGTCAATTGGGGCGCAGATGCTGGCCCCGACGGCATCCGATTACCAGACCTCCAAACACGCGATCAACCGTCTCTGTGAATTCGTCAACGTGGACCATGGTCAAGACGGCATCAAGTGCTTCGCCATCCATCCCGGCGGTGTCGCTACCGAGCTTGGGCTGAACATGCCGGAGGATAGGCATGCCTACCTCATCGATAGTCCCGAACTGGCTGCCGGCTTTATCGTCTGGCTGGCCTCCGGACAGGCAGACTGGGCAACGGGGCGCTATCTCAGCGCCAACTGGGATGTCGAAGAGTTAACCGCACTCAAGGAGGAAACTCTGCGAGACGATTTGCTGGTAAACCGTCTGCGCGTGCGCGCCAACTCGTGACAAGCTATCTACCGCCCCCGCAGCCATGGAATCTGGCAGACTCGGCAGTGGGCTGACGGTATTTGCAGAGGACCAGGAGTTGACGTCCCCTGCCACGCTAGATTTGCGCTTGGATTATTTGTCGGCTTCCGCTGCGCCATGGTGGGGACGGATTATGAAAAGAGGCAGGGGCCGGTATTTTATACACCGACCTGTACAAGGATTACTCGCAAAACCTTGTTGGAAATGAAATTGAACCCTAATTCGCAGGCCAGTCTCGGTTTTCGTTATGCAATCCAAACAGAATTATCGCTCGATGTTGAATGTATGTTCCACCATGTCTCAAATGCGGGGCTTGGAGACAGAAACACCGGGATAAATGGAGTGGGGTTTGCTGGGGGGGTGACGTGTTACTGGGAGTAGGTCTGCTTACCAGATTTTTGTGGACGCGACTGTAGATTTTCGGGTAGGCGCAGGGCCCGGATAAGTGCAACGGATTAAGAAGCCCCTCGGAAAGGAGGAAAAACACCATGGCAGGAGAACGCAGGCTTTTCAGCCCACTAAGGATAAACAGGGCGGTCTTTAAAAACCGGATCATGATGACGCCTCTTTATCTCGGATACGCCAACCCGGACGGCACGGTCAGTTCCTTGCTGCTGGACCACTACCGGGAGATGGCCGCCTCCGGGGCTGCGGCCATCGTGGTGGAGCACACGGGAGTCGATCCGTCGGGCTTAGGCTCTCCTTACATGCTGCGGATCGATGATGCCCGCTTCATCCCTGGGCTTTCAAACCTTGCCAGGGCCATTCAGGCCGAAGGCGCCCTGGCCTTTCTTCAGCTCAATCACACCGGGCGGTATGCCTATACCCCGGAAAGACTGGCGCCTTCGCCTGTGAAGACAGGCGATGTGGTCCCGCAAAAGATGACGCAAAAGGACATAGAGCAGGTTGTCAGGGCCTTTGCAGCAGGCGCCGGTCGGGCCAGGGAGGCGGGATTTGACGGGGTGGAGATCCATGGGGGCACCGGCTATCTGATCGTTCAGTTCCTCTCTCCCAGGACCAATCATCGCACGGATCAGTATGGTGGAACGCTTCAGAACCGGATGCGCTTCCCATTGGAAGTGGTGGATGCGGTGTTAAAAGAGGCGGGGCAAGACTACCCGGTGGGGTATCGATTCCTGGCTGACGAATGGCTGCCCGACGGGCTTCATCCGGAAGAGACCGCCGTTTATGCAAGGGAGCTGGAAAACCGGCGGGTTGCCTACCTTTCGGTCATGGCCGGCACATACGATGCCTTTGTCCTGCCGGAGTACCAGCAACGGGAAAAGGAGGAGGCCTACATGGCACATTTTGCCTCCGAGATCAAAAAGGCCGTTTCCGGTACGCCTGTTGTCACGGCAGGACGGATACAAAGCCCGGAGACCGCGGAGAGGATACTCCAGGAAAGCGCGGCAGACCTGATAGGCCTGGCCCGCGTGCTCCTGGCCGATCCCCTCTGGCCCCAAAAAGCCCAAGGGATCGTGCCCGGCCCGATTGTGGCCTGCGAGCCCGCCTGCTCCCTGTGTATGCGAAGGACCATGAAGGGCAAACCCGCCTTCTGCTCCCAATGGGACAAGGAGCGCAGAGAGGCCTTCCTGAAAAGGGTGGGCGAGTCTGCATGAAATCGGCCAGAAAAAGGCCTATATATTTTGATCCCAACCTTCAGCTGATCTTTGGTGTTACGCTCAGTGCTGTTATGGGGGTATCCAGTATAACCCCCGCTTTTCCAGCCATGGCCCGGGAACTCGGTATGCCTGTTTATTCTGTGGGGCTGCTGATCACAGTATTCACCTTGCCGGTATTTTTTTTGGCCCTGTGCTCGGAGTGCTGGCAGACCTTTGGGGCCGGTCTTAATGGGGATAATCTTCCTTGGATGGGGAATTAAAGTAAATGGACGGTGTTACTCTCTTTATCTCATTGTTGTTTTTTGGTTTTATTGCCGGCTGCCTGGTGGGCCTGTTCGGAGGAGGTGGAGGGTTTTACTTTGTCCCTGTTTTGAGTCTTGTGTTTCAGGTGCAGCCCCAGGTCGCCGTGGCCACTTCGTTGGCAGCGATCATCCCCACCACCATAAGCGCTAGCATAAGTCATTTCCGGCAGGGAAATCTGGACCTTGGCGCAGGGATAGTCTTCGGGGTAGGCGGCCTGATCGGTGCCTGGATCGGCGCCTATGCATCAAGCCTTGTGCCTGCAAGCCTCCTTCAAAAGGCCTTTGGCGTATTCATGCTTTTGATGGCTCTTCAAATGTGTCTTTCGGCCAGAAAAAGGATGAGGGATACCCATCGACCCGGCAGGGCGCAGGTGCGGATGAGTGGATTGAAAATCTTGCTGGGGCTTTTCCTTGGGTTTCTTTCCGGCGTCATGGCCGGGCTTTTTGGACTCAGCGGGACTCCGCCGGTCATCGCCGGGCTCTATGTCTTAAACCTTCCGGTGGACATGGTGGTGGGGACATCTGTCTTTGTCCTTTTTTTCAACGCTGTTTCCGGCCTTGCCGGTCACCTGCTGCTGGGCCAGTTCGACTGGACCCTGGCCTTTTTTCTCTCCTTGGGAGCAGGCGCAGGGGCCTTTTGGGGGCCGATCTGGTTGGGCCGTGTCAGGGCAAGCACCCTGGAGAGGGTTTACGGTCCTGTTTTTATTCTGCTGATACTGATTTTTGGGGTATTGATGATCTTACGATGACAACACCTTAGATGCACAAGGAGGCAATTTCATGAAAATTCTTAGCATCATCGGAAGCCCCCATGGGGAGAGAGGGAACACGGGAAAGCTGCTTGGAGAAGTATTAAAAGGTGCGGAAAGTGAAGGGGCGGCATGTGAGACTATTGTTCTTAGAGGCGATTCCGTAAAGCCGTGCCTGGGTTGCGATCAATGCCACAAAAAGGGCCGCTGCCCCCAAAAGGACGAGTTTGAGTCCATAAAGGAGAAGATGATTGCGGCAGGCGGGATCATCCTGGCCACGCCCAATTATATCTTCAACGTGAGCGGCCAATTAAAGGTGTTTATCGATCGTTGTTCCAGTCTGATTCATTGCATGGCCCTTGATGGCAAATACGGGGCATGCGTGGTGACTTCCGGTGGAGGACATGAGTGGCCCATTGTCCAATACCTTAATCATTTTCTCATGGTTAGCGGTGCGGTTCCGGTTGATGCTGTCTGGGCCGTCATGGGTCCCACCGGGCCGGACACCCAAGTGCCTGAGAAAAACCGCGAGCAGGCCTTTAGTTCAGGCAGGACCCTGGTAAGGGCCTGGGAGGAGAAAAGGCGTTTCGCTATGGTGGAAAAGGTGCAGGAGGAGCATCGAAAAAGGATGCAGGAATTGATTAACTGGTGTCTGTCCATAAATCGTGAATTTCGAGTAAGCGTCGCCACACCCTGACTTACTATATGCGCATCAATT
>JROS01000006.1 GCA_000769715.1 Desulfobulbus sp. Tol-SR | reverse complement strand
AGAGCGGCGATGTCGGTCTGACGGCGATCAGCGCCGCCTGCACCGCCGAGATGCTCGGCGCTGTCGGCATCAACCTCAACCTCGCGCCGGTGGTCGACCTCGATGTCGAAGGAGACAATCCGATCATCGGCCGCTATCAACGCAGCTTCGCCGCCGACCCGGCCGTCGTCGGCCGCCATGCCGCAGAGTGGATCACCGCCCACCGCCGGCGCCGCATCCTCACCTGCCTCAAGCATTTTCCCGGCCACGGCTCGTCGCTGGCCGACTCCCATCTCGGCTTCGTCGATATCAGCGCCGCCTGGCGGGAGGAGGAACTGGCCCCTTACCGCACCCTGATCGCCGACGGCATGGCCGATCTGGTGATGGTCGGCCATCTCTTCAACAGCCGGATCGATCCGCTGCTGCCGGCCACCCTGTCGCCGGCGGCGATCGGCGGTCTGCTGCGCCGCGATCTCGGTTTCGACGGCGCGGTCATCACCGACGACATGCAGATGCGGGCCATCACCGACCGCTACGGCCTGACCGAGGCCTGCATCATGGCCTTGACAGCGGGGGCCGACATCCTCATCATTGGGAATAACCTTCAGTATGATCCGTTGATGGTCGGCAGGATAACCGCCGGTATCGTCGAGGCGGTACGGCAGGGCCGGCTGTCCGAGGAGCGGATCGACGCGGCCTGGCGGCGGGTCAGGAAACTGCAAACCTTCATCCACAGGTAAGGAACATGCGGACGGACAATTCCCCCACCCATTCGATCGTCGTCGGCTATCTGCTCTGGCTCGTCGGTTTTCTCGGCGCCCACCGGTTCTACTACGGCCGGCAGATCTCCGGCACGATCTACTTCTTCACCCTCGGCCTGCTGTTCATCGGCTGGATCGTCGATCTCTTCCTGATCCCGAAGATGAACGAGGAAGCCGACATCCGCTTCAACGAGGGCGCGGTCGACTTCAATGTCGCCTGGCTGCTGCTGGCCTTCGTCGGCCTGCTCGGCATCCACCGGATGTACATGGGCAAGTGGCTGACGGGACTGCTCTATCTGTGCACCGCCGGGCTCTTCGGCATCGGCTGGATCTATGACCTCTGGACACTGAACGATCAGATCAGCCTGATCAACGGCCGTCGCGATCAGGATGACGGGCGGTGAGACGGGACCGGCTGCGCTCAACCCCGGCCGGCAACGTCGGCCCGGCGGAGGACCCGGTGCACCACCGACGCCAGCTGCCGCAGCGTCAGCGGTTTGGTGCAGTAATCGAGAATTCCGGCCTGATCCGCCAATTGCCGCGAAAATTGCTCTGAGTAACCGGTAAAGAGGACGACGGGGAGATCGGGGCGGAGCGACCTGAACCGGGCGGTCAACTCGATGCCGGTCA
This sequence comes from Desulfobulbus sp. Tol-SR, assembly GCA_000769715.1. GTDB lineage: Bacteria > Desulfobacterota > Desulfobulbia > Desulfobulbales > Desulfocapsaceae > Desulfoprunum. The sequence goes on along the minus strand of JROS01000006.1, from coordinate 96,540 downwards.
GATCGGGCATGGTCAGATCGGTGATCAGCAGATCGAACTCACGTTCCCCCTTGGAGAACAGACTCAGCGCCTCGGTGGCCGAGGTCATGCCGACGACCTCGTAACCGAGGCTGCGCAGCATCTGCCCGGTCACATCGACCACCTGTTCCTCGTCGTCGACCAGCAGGATGCGTCCCTCCCCCTGCATGATCTCCGTCATCGAGATGATCTGTTCCAGCTGGGTCGGCTCACGCGAGATGGGCAGCAGGACCCGGAAGACGGTGCCGACGCCGATCTGGCTCTCGACGGTGATCCGCCCGCCCTGACGGGTGATGATGCCATGCACCATCGCCAGTCCCATCCCGGTCCCCCGGCTCTTCTCCTTGGTCGTGAAATACGGCTCGAAGATCCGGTCCAGCATCTCGGCCTCGATGCCGCAACCGGTATCGGCGACACTCAGCTCAACCCATTCCATCCCGTCCTCGTCCCGGCCGGCCTTCGCCAGCCGCACCGTCATCGTGCCGCGCCGGCCGGCCATGGCGTGGGCGCTGTTGGTGCAGAGATTGATCAGGACCTGGTGGATCTGCACCGGATCGACCGAGACGAGACCGCAATGCTCGTCGATCTCCTCCTTGATCTGGATGGTGGCCGGCAGGGTGACGCGCATCAGCTTCATCACCTCCTTGACGATCGGATGGATGTGCTGCAGGATCTCCTTTTTTTCGTGGCTGCGGGAAAAGGTCAGGATCTGCTCGACGAGGCTCTTGGCCCGCCTCGCCGCCTTGAGGATCTCGTCGATATAGTCGCTGACGGTCTGGTCGGGGTAGCCGTCCCGCCGCATCTTCAGACGCACGATCTCGGAATACCCCATGATCGGGGTGAGCACGTTGTTGAAGTCGTGGGCGATCCCTCCCGCCAGGGTCCCGATCGCCTCCATCTTCTGGGTATGGCGAAGCTGTTTTTCAAGCCGATGGCGCTCCGAGACATCCCTGGCCATCATGACGACGCCGTCGATCGCCCCGGACGCCAGCACCACCGGGACGCCGGTGACGTCATAGACCTGCTCCTCCCCTTCCTCGTTCGAAAGCTCGACGCATTTGACGCGCTTCTCGATCTTTCCCGACTGCATCGCCCGCCAGATGGCACAGGCATGATCACAGGAGGTCCGGCGGCGGCAGAAGATCTCCCGGCAACTCCGGCCGAGCGGATCGGCGCAGAACCTGCGGATGCCGTCGTTCACCCAGACCGCCTGCAGATTACGGTCGAAATAGCCGAGGATGCCGGGAAAGCCCTGATTGATCGCCTCACGCTGCAATTCGGCGGCAGCCTGCGCCGTTTGCGCCGCCTGCAGATCGGAGAGGTCGACCAGCGTGGTCATCATCGCCGAAGGAGCCCCGTTGTCATCCCGGAGCAGGGTTCGGTCGCAGCGGACCGACTTGGTCGCTCCCGACGCGGTGACGACGCTGCCGTCACATGATTGGCTCGTGTTTCCCGCCAACGACTCTCGATCGACCAGACGGAGGGCTTCGGCCACGTCGGCGGAGAGGCAGTCGGAGAGCGTCCGGCCGGCCATCGCCGCCGCATCCTGCCCGACCAGGCGATGAAAACCGGGGTTGCCGTGCACATACCTGCCCCGCAGGTCGGTGACGACACACGGGGCGGCGACCGCGTCGAGCAGCCGCCGTTCCCGGCCGCTCATGACCGGCGCGTCGAGCCCATCGTCCGGCGATGTCCGCCGGTATTGTTCGTCGCTCGTCATCCTGTGCCCATTCCTGTCCTGCCGTGCCATATACCGTCTTCCCCTGCTGCACCGCGCCGTTGTCCGGGGCCATCGTCGATCACCGTCTGTCGTTACCACAGTATCGTGCCGTCACGGCGATGACAAGCTCAATCCGCCGTTGTCAGACGTTCATCCGCCACCGGCGGCAGCGCGTTTCCGCTCCCTTTCCCTTGACTCCTGGCGGACAAATCAGTATTACTTGATGCCGATTCCAACAACCGCCATCTCCACCCCCGACACCTGTTCATGGACCATCAACACCGCCGGCCGGAAATCGTCTACCCCTGCATCTGGAGCTACAAGGTCATCGGCGAAGAAGCCGATCTCCTGCAGCAGGCCATTATCCTGGCCTGTGCCCCGCACCCGGTGCAGATCTCGGTCAGCCGGTCGAGCCGGGGGGGAAGATACCACAGCCTCGAAGCCACCATCGAGGTCGGGGACGAGGAGACCCGACTGACAATCTTCGACCGCCTGAAAAGCCATCCTGCAGTCAAGATCCTCCTGTAACGCCATGACCAACGACAAAGCCGCAATCAAATCCCAGCTCCTCCCGGCCCTCCGCGAAGGGCTCAGCGTCATCCAGATGATTGTCTTCAAGGAGATCCGCGCCCAGCTCGCCCGCAAACGGCCGGAGAGTGATCCCGCCCACCTGTCGCGGCTGGCGGGGACCATCACCAACGAGCTGTTCGGCACCCCCAACCCGGAGGAGCAGTTCGTCCGGTTCCGCCAGGAACACTGGGGCACCATCGAACAGGAACTCCTCGGCATCAGCACGGAAAACCCCGGTCTCCGCGCCCCGATCACCGATGCCCTGCGGGTCCAGGCCCTCTGCGACAGCCAGGAGGGGCTCGGTGACGACGCCTCCGTCCTGGCCCGGGCCGATGCCCTCGGCATCCTGGTCCGCGACCGCGACATCCCGCTCCCTTCGACCTTCATGACCATGGTGCGCGAACTGGGCCGCCAGCACAACCTGATCATCCCCCCCATGCCGATGGACGCCGCTCCGGGACCGGGGATGGTGCATTAGCCGGCCCGGCGGTCAAGACACCCCTGCCGCCCGCCGCAGCGTCACCCGCACCAGCCCGCGCACCGCATTGCAGAGGTAGACCGCCTCGGCGGCCGCCACATCGGCCGGCGTCAGGACCGACTCGACGACCGGCCGCTCCCGATCCTGGAGCAGCTGTTCGCGCATCACCCCGGGCAGCAGACCGCAGGCCAGCGGCGGCGTGCGGTAGCGGCCGTCGCCATAGATGACGACGTTGCTGATGCAGCCCTCGGTCACCTCGCCCTGCCGGTTGACGAACAGCAGATCGAACAGCCCCCGCTCCCGCCCCGCTTTGAACTCCCGGTCGTACAGGTCCCGACAGGTCGTCTTGTGCCGCAGCCAGGGCGAATCGCCATCGATCGCCTGCGGGGAGAATTCGATCTCGGCCAGACCGGCGGCGGCCGGCTCCGGGCGGGCCGGCAGGCGGAGCAGCGTCGGGGCGTCGCAGGGTACGGCGGCGATTCCAATCGCCCCGTCCTTGGCCAGGGTCAGGCGCACCCGCATGCACTGGCCGGCAAAGGCGGCGGCCTGCCGCTCCAGCCGCTGCCGGAGCTCGGCCTCCGGCCGGGAAAAGCACATCTCCGCCGCCGATCTCCTCAGTCGCGCCAGATGCCGGTCAAGGCACCAGTATCCCGAACCTGGCTGCCACAGCATCGTCGTCAACAGTTCGAATCCCGGGCGGCAGTGGCTGAGGAACCGGCCTTTGAGCAGGCATTCCTGCCATTCCTGCTCGGGGTCGGAATCGATGATGATCCCGGAGCCGATCCCCATCTCGCCGCGACCGCCGCGCAGGACCACCGTCCGGATCGGGACGCTGAAGACCGCGGTGCCGTCGGGGGCGAGATAGCCGATGGCCCCGGTATAGACGCCCCGCCGCTCCCTCTCCAGTTCGTTGATGATCTCCATGGTCCGGATCTTCGGCGCCCCGGTCACCGAGCCGCAGGGGAAAAGGGCATGAAAGAGCTCGTAGAGATGGAAATCGGCACCGGCCTCCTCCCCGTCGGGGCGGGCCTTGACGGTCGAGGTCATCTGCAGCAGGCTTTCGTAGGTCTCAACATCGAACAGGGACGAAACCCGGACATTGCCGCCGCCGAGGCGATGCATCAGCCTGGCCAGATCGTTGCGCAGCAGGTCGACGATCATCACGTTTTCGCTCCGGTTTTTCGGGTCCCGGGCCAGACCGTGGCGCAGATCCCGGTCCTCGGCCGCGGTCCGGCCCCGGCGGGAGGTCCCCTTCATCGGCCGGACCGTCAGCTCCCGGCCGTCGCGGCGGAAGAACAGCTCCGGCGAAAACGACAGGATCCGCTCCTCGTCCCGGCGGATACAGGCCCCGAAGGGAACGGTCTGGTTGTGGCGGAGATCGCGGTACAAGGCCTCGACCGAACCGCTCCAGGCGAACAGCAGCTTGAGGGTGTAGTTGACCTGGTAGGTGTCGCCGGCGGCGATGTAGTCGCGCAGCCGCCGGATAGCCCGGAGATATTCAGCGTGGCCGACGTTCGGCTGCAGGCCGTCGATCCGCCAGCCCGGGACGGAGGCACCGCAGGGTGCGGCCGGCAGATCACCGGTGCCGGTGGCGTGATCGTAGATGTATGGTTGGCGGTACACGCCAAGGTCGGCGAGGGCGGCGGGAGCGTCGGCTGCCCCCCGGTCGAAGGCGAGCCTTTCCTCGAGCAGGCCGCCGAAATCGTAATCGAACCAGCCGGCCAGCCACAACCCCTGCCCGAGCCAATCCTCGGCGGTCCGCAGGAATTTGCCCGCATCCTCTCCCCGGTGGCAGCGCAGACGGGCCACCGGCTCGGTGAACAGCAAGGATGTATGGTTCTCCCGGTCCGGACGGGATGTATCGAGGAAGACAAAATCCTTATGGTCCGAGAGAAATCCAAACACTCCCTCGAGATCCCCCCATGCAAGACTTTTCATATCCACAACCCTCTGCCCCGGCTCATATCGCCTGTCCCGTCCACCGCCAACGTCGGCCGGGACAGGCTGCGGCTGCAAACAATGCATTCAATTTTTTTATATACATCATCATCCATGTTAATGATTGCGAAGCATCGAGAAATGATCTAGTATGTTTAGCTTTATCTTCAATATTACAGTTATTGTAATTGGCCTTGACAGGCTCTATAATATATCATTTGACGAAGACTATGCGATCTTTCGTTGAATGCCGGATCCCGATTCCCGCCGTCGTACGGCGGGAATTTCTGTAAACGGGTGAGGCATTTCCATCAGTTGTACATCGACAGCATCATTCATTCAAAACGCGCTGCACGGGCAGCGCATCCCGTTCCTACAGAGGAGAACAGCTCATGTCGAGAAGAATGGTCACCATCGACGGCAACCAGGCCTGCACCCATGTCGCCTATGCCACCAGCGAAGTCATCACCATCTACCCCATTACGCCATCCTCGCCGATGGCGGCCGAAGCGGACTCGAAAGCGGCCGTCAAGCAGAAGAACATATGGAACTCCATTCCGGTCGTCACCCAGATGCAGTCCGAAGGCGGGGTGGCCGGGGCACTGCACGGCTCGCTGACCACCGGTTCCCTCTGCACGACCTTCACCGCCTCGCAGGGCCTCCTGCTGATGATCCCCAACATGTACAAGATTGCCGGCGAGTTGACACCGACGGTCTTCCACATCACCGCCCGGTCGCTGGCCGCCCAGGGGCTGTCGATCTTCGGCGACCATGCTGACGTCTACGCCGCCCGCCAGACCGGCTGGGGCATGCTCTGCGCCCAGAACGTCCAGGAATGCATGGACATGGCCCTGATCTCCACCCAGGCCTCGCTCAAATCGCGCATCCCTTTCATGCATTTCTTCGACGGCTTCCGGACCTCGCATGAGATCCAGAAGGTGGAGGAGCTGACCTACGACGACATGCGCGCCGTCATCGATGACGACCTGGTCATCGCCCACCGCAAGCGGGCGCTGTCTCCCGACCGGCCAATGATCCGCGGCACCGCCCAGAATCCCGATGTCTACTTCACCGGCCGCGAGACCGTCAACAAATACTACAACGCCGTGCCGGCGATCATACAGGAAACGATGGACAAGCTGGCCGGGCTGACCGGCCGTCAGTATCATCTTTTCGACTACCATGGCGCCCCGGACGCCGAGAACGTCGTCGTCATGATGGGTTCGGGCTGCGAGACCGTCGCCTCGACCGTCGATTACCTGGTGTCCCAGGGACAGAAGGTCGGCCTGGTGATCGTCCGCCTGTACCGCCCCTTCGACGGCCGCGCCATGGTCAACGCCCTGCCGCCGACCGTCGAACGGATCACCGTCCTCGACCGCACCAAGGAGCCGGGAGCGATCGGCGAGCCGCTCTACCTCGATGTCCGCGCCGCCGTCGGCGAGGCCATCGAGGCCAACGGCACCACCATTCCACCGATCATCCTGTCCGGCCGCTACGGCCTCGGCTCGGCCGAGTTCACCCCGGCGATGGTCAAGGCGGTATTCGACAACATGGTGACAATGGTCCCGAAGAACAAGTTCTGCGTCGGCCCCAACGACGATGTCACCTTCGCCAGCCTCGATTACGACCGCTCCTTCGACATCGAGGGCAAGGACGTTTACCGGGCGATGTTCTACGGCCTCGGTTCGGACGGCACCGTCGGCGCCAACAAGAACACGATCAAGATCATCGGCACCGAGACCGACAACTCGGCCCAGGGTTATTTCGTCTACGACTCGAAAAAGTCGGGCTCGATCACCACCAGCCACCTCCGTTTCGGCAAGAACCCGGTCGTCGCCCCCTACCTGATCAACAAGGCCAACTTCATCGCCTGCCACAACTTCACCTTCCTCGACCAGTACGACATGCTCCGCAACCTCGAGGACGGCGGCACCTTCCTCCTCACCACCAGCTTCGGGGCGAAGGATATCTGGAAGAAACTGCCGAAAACGGTGCAGAGCGACCTGATTGCCAAGAAGGCCAGGTTCTACATCATCGACGCCGTTTCCCTCGGCCAGGCGCTGGGCCTCGGCGCCCGCATCAACATGATCATGCAGACCGCCTTTTTCATGATCTCCGGCATCCTGACCCAGGAAGAGGCGATCGCCGCGATCAAGAAGGCGATCAAGAAGACTTACGGCAACAAGGGCGACAAGGTCGTCAATATGAACTACAACGCGGTCGACGAGGCGATCAAGAATATCGTCGAGGTCAAACTCGGCAAGACCGCCACCGGCCATGAACTGCCGCCGACCGTCCCCGCCGACGCCCCGGATTTCGTCAAGGAGGTCACGGCCAAGATCATCGAAGGCAAGGGCGAATTGCTCAAGGTCTCGCAGATCCCGGATGACGGCACCTGGCCGACGGCCACCACCCAGTACGAGAAACGCAACATCGCCGTCCACACCCCGCAATGGCTGCCGGAGAACTGCATCCAGTGCGGCCAGTGCGCGCTGGTCTGCCCGCACGCCGCTATCCGCACGAAGATCGTGCCGGAATTGAAGAATCCGCCCGCGGCCCTCAAGTCCACCGATGCGGTGGGCAAGGAATTCAAGGGCTCGAAGTTCATCGTCCAGGTCTTCACCGAGGATTGCTGCAGCTGCACCCTCTGTGTCAGCGTCTGCCCGGCCAAGACCAAGGCCCTGCAGATGATTCCGAATACCGAGGAACTCCGGCTGACGGAGCGTGAAAATGTCAAGTATTTCCTCGATCTGCCGGAGATCGATCCAGCCAAGATCAACCCGGCTTCGATCAAGGGCAGCCAGCTCCTGCGGCCGCTCTTCGAGTTCTCCGGCGCCTGCGCCGGCTGCGGCGAGACCCCCTATGTCAAACTGGTCTCCCAGCTGTTCGGCGACCGGATGCTGGCGGCCAACGCCACCGGCTGCTCCTCGATCTATGGCGGCAATCTCCCCACCACCCCTTACGCCAAACGGGCCGACGGACGCGGGCCGGCCTGGTCCAACTCGCTGTTCGAGGACAACGCCGAGTTCGGATTGGGCATGCGCTTCTCGGTCAACAAGCTCGCCTCCCAGGCCGCCGAACTGCTGCAGGAGGCCGTGAGCGGCAAGCTGATCACCAAAAAGATGGCCGACGACCTCCTCCAGGCCGATCAGTCGACCCAGACCGCGATCGAGGAACAGCGGCGGCGGGTGGCCGAGCTCAAGGCCAAACTCGAAGGCAAGACCAGCCCGATCGCCGTCCAGCTGTATCACGTCGCCGATTATCTGGTCAAGAAATCGGTATGGATTATCGGCGGCGACGGCTGGGCCTATGACATCGGCTACGGCGGACTCGACCACGTCCTCGCCTCCGGCGAGAATGTCAACGTCCTGCTGCTCGACACCGAGGTCTACTCCAACACCGGCGGCCAGATGTCGAAATCGACCCCCCGCGCCGCCACCGCCCAGTTCGCCGCCGGCGGCAAGAAACTGCCGAAGAAGGATATCGGCATGATCTTCTCAACCTACGGCAATGTCTATATCGGCCGAATAAGCCTCGGCGCCAATCCCACCCAGGCGATCAAGGCCATCACCGAGGCCGAGGCCTACGACGGGCCGTCGCTGATCATCGCCTACGCCCACTGCATCAACCACGGCATCAATATGGCCAAGGGCCTGGAGCAGCAGAAAAAGGCGGTTGCCTGCGGCCACTGGCCGTTATACCGCTACAACCCGACACTTGATGCCGAGGGCAAGAACCCGCTGACCATCGACAGCAAGGATCCGTCGATCACCTTCGAGGAGTATGCCCTCGGTGAGAACCGCTATCGCGCCCTGAAGATGGTCAATCCGACAGAGGCCGACGCCCTGATGGCCCAGTCCCAGAAGGATGTCACCCGGAGTTGGAAATTCCTCAAAGGACGCGCCCAGGCGATGGAACCGGAGGGAGAGAAGTAATTCGCCAGACTCCCCCGCCGCAAGGCGGGGGCAGGCATGAAAAAAGGGGTTCCGGTCAGAAGACCGGAACCCCTATTCATTTGCAAATTACCAGCCGGCGCCACAACTGCGGCGCCGATGGTTTCCTTGACCGTTGTACCGACCGGCGCCTTATTGCCTTTCCCGCTCGGCCTTCATCTCCTCGTACTCCCGGACCGACTGCAGCACCGACTCGTCCTGCCGCTTCTTGATCTCCTCGACCTTCGCCCGGATCTTCTCTTCCCTGATTTTCAGATTCTGCACCCCGAACAGGGTGGACGCCAGGTACCTGAACGAGAACAGCATCAGCTCGACGTCGTCGTTTTTGATCCTGTCGATGGTTTCCTCATCGAGCACATAGGTGTCGAGGAAGGAACTCTCGAAGATGAAACGGCGGAAATGGGCGAGATCGGTGGAGGCCATGAAGAACATCCGCTTCGCCTGCTCGGAGAGAGTGGCCTGCAGGCCGAATGATTTGCGCCGCATGACCAGCCGCAGCCATTCCTTGTTCATCTCGTCACGGACGTCGACCCCCTGGTCCTTCCGCCATTCCTCGATGGTCCACTCCTTGTCCTCTTCGAAACCCTTGCAGTGGTCCTCCTTGACGACGAAGAAGAATTTATCCTCGGCGCTGGGCAGTTCCTCACCCTTCTCGTCCCGGGTGCCGCCTTCATGGAAATCGGCCATGCCGACCGGATAGTAACGGCAGGCCGTAGGCCGATCGGTATAGACCGTGCAGCCCTGCGGGGTGACGAAGGGGCACTTGTTGTCCTCCTCGCGCAGTTTGATCATCACTCCCGGCATATCGGTTTTTTCAAGATAGGTCGGCAGGGTGTACTGCTGCAGGAATTCATGGGCGGGGATATTCAGGCGCCTGGTGAGCTGGAGAATGTCGTACGGAGTCAGAATGATCTTAATCCCGCCGCAGCAGGCGGTAAAGCAACGGACCCCGGGATGGCAGCGAAACTTGATTCTGCTCTTGAGGGTCAGTTTCTGGGGGAGGATATTGGAGGGGTTGTTGTCCTTGCCGAAGAGAGGCTTTCCCTTGATATTCAAATCGTCTTGACTCATTCCTTCACCTTGTCGATTATGATTGCAGACCGCCCGAGGCGGAAGTTTGTGGTACATCGCGAATCCCGTATAATAAACATGGCCGGCCGGCGTGTCAAACTCAATCGGGAACGGTGCGGCATCGCCCGGAAAGGCAGGAGGAAGTATCGCGGGGAATCTGTTAATCCTTGCAGTTTTCCGGAAAACGCCGTATATGTCGTGTTTCCTGTTGTTGTCCGAAGTCCGTTCAAATTCCCCTGCATTGTTGTTGAAAAGGATATCCTGAATGAAGCTGTTCGTTTCCCCGATCGATCTTTCCGCCGTCAGCACCCTGTATTACCATCTCCCCGATGGTCCGGTTCTCTCCCTGAAGGTGGATGGCCTCGAAGACTATATCGACCTGGGGCTGGAAATGGGACATATCTGCGATACCTCGGCGATCGACGGCGTCGTGCATTTCTTTCCGAAAGGAAATGCCTGACCGGCGACCGCTCTCCCAAACCCGCCTCCCCCCGAATACCCCGCGTTTCCCCCGGTGAAGGGACCATGCCCGTTCCCGCGCCCACCATCGACATTTCCTGCGACGGACACATCCATACCCGGTTCTGCCATCACGCCAGCGGCGAAATGGAAGATTACGTCCGCTCCGCCATCACCAAAGGCCTGAGAAAGATCGTTTTTCTCGAGCACATGGAGGATGGTGTCAGCTACATGGAGGCGACCTGGCTGACCGAGAGCGATTTCGATGCGTATTTCTCGGAGGGCGAACGACTGCAGCGGATCTATCGGGGACGGATCGATATCGGGCTGGGCGTCGAGGCAGGGTATAACCCGGAACACGTCGAGCGACTCCGCGACAGGCTGGCCCGAAGACCGTGGGACCGGATCGGGCTGTCCTTCCACTATGCCCGCCTGGCCGCCACCGAGCAGCATCTCAACCTGCTCAGCCGCAAGGACGGGAATATTCAGCGGGCCCGGGAGTTCGGGGCCGAAACGCTGCTGACCCGATACCTCGACGCTCTCATCGACGCCGTAACCCTGCTGCCGGCGGATGTGCTCTGCCATCTCGACGCCGCCCTGCGCTATCTCCCCGAGCTGACCTGGACGCCGGACCATCTGGAGCAGATCGGCAGATTACTGGCCCTGGTGAAGGACAGCAGGATGTGCCTCGAAATCAATACCTCCGGCCTGCCGATCCGCGGCGAGCCCTTCCCTTCATCGACGATCCTGCACAAGGCGATCAACCTGGGCATCCCCCTTGTCGCCGGATCGGATGCCCATCGACCGGAAGACGTCGGCCGCCATTTCGACCGCATCGAAGACCATATCAGGCAGGCGGTTTCCCGAGGTCAAGCACTGTGATTTGAGGGCGGTGACGATGCGGTTCAACGCCCCCCCCTTCCCCGCCTCGCCAGACTCGACGCGACCGGCGATGCGGAGAGGAGGATCGACACGACCTGGGATGGAGGGGTGACCGGATCGATCGGATCAGACCAGGATATCGGCGTCGATCCGCTTGATCATGTTATACCCGCCGGGCAAGACCAGCGTGTTGCGCAGGCCCACGGCATCGAGGGCGATCTGGCTTTCATAGGAGCGGGAACCGGCATTGCAGACGATGATCATCATCTTGTCCGACGGCAGCACCTGATAGCCGCTGCGGACCTTGTCATAGGGGAGCGACAGCCACCTTTCCGCCCCGAATTTCTCGATATTCGGCTGTGCCTGTTTTGGGTGCCTGACATCGAGGGCGACCCAGTCCGGTTGGGTTGCGGGATCGGCGAGCCAGGCCAGAAACGACTCGATGTCGATCTGCCGCATCCGGCCGTCACAGAGATTTTCCGCCGCATAGGCGGCGCTGTTGATCGCATCGATGGCGGTCGAGAAGGGGGGGGCATAGGCCATCTCGATCGTGGCGAAGTCATCGATCGTCGCCCCGGCGGTGATCGCCACCGCCGCCGCATCGATCCGTACCGAAAGCGAATCGTTCATCGGCCCGATCCCCTGGAATCCCAGCACTTTCCGGGTGCGGCGATCAAACACCAGCTCAAGGCAGATGATCTCGCTGCCGGGGAAGAAGTGGGCCCGATCGGCGGAGGCGGTCAGCGACGATTCCGCCTGGAATCCCTGCGCCCTGGCCATTTCAAGGCTGAGACCGGTGGCGCCGATCGACATCTCGAAGGCCTTCATCACGAAACTGCCGATCCCGCCCTTGAAGACCGCGGGGATACCGGCCATGTTGTCGGCGGCGACCCGCCCCTCCTTGTTGGCCAGACTGCCCAAGGGGGCATAGAGGCCCCGGCCGGAGACGAGGTGACGGATCTCGACGCAGTCGCCGGCCGCATAGATGGACGGATCGGAGGTCTGCATCCGGTCGTTGACGACGATCCCGCCGTTCGCGGCCACGTTGAGGCCGGCCTCCCGAGCCAGCTGCGACCGGGGCCGGACCCCGACCGCCATGATCACCATATCGGCATCGATCGTCCTCTTCCCGGTCCGAACCCCCACGGCCTTGCCGTTGTCGACGACAATCTCGGTCGCCGCCTCGCCGAGATACACCTCGACATTGTGCTGCCGCAGATGATTGGCGAGGGCGGAGGCCATCGGCCAGTCGACGATCTTCGGCAGGAGCTGGTCCATGTACTCGACGAGGGCGGTTTCGATGCCCCACAGGTCGGTGAGCGCCTCGGCCATCTCGATCCCGATCGCACCGCCGCCGATGACCACGGCCTTGCCCACCATTCCCCGGGCGATTCTCTTCTTGATCTCGATCGCCTTGTGAAGATCGCTGATGGTGAACACGCCGTCGGCTTCATTTCCGGGAATGGGGAGGACAAAGGGCTGGCTGCCGGTGGCGAGCATCAGGTTGTCATAGGGAATGGCACTCCTGACCCCGGTCCCGAGATCCTCGACCTCGACGGTCTTCTCCCGGCGGTCGATCGCCAAGGCCCGGGTGGAGGTCATGGTCCTGACTCCCTTGGCCTGGGTGAAGAAATAGGCATCCCGCACCATGTGAAAACTGGTGGAGCGCAGCTCCTGCTCGTCGGAGACATCGCCCGACACATAATAGGGAATGCCGCAACCGCCATAGGAAATCAGATTATCCTGATCGATGAGGGTCACGTCGGCCTCCGGCAGCACCCTCTTGATCCGGCTGACGATCGTTGTTCCCGGCCGGCGACGACTGGCGCCACAACCGCCCATACCGGAAAAAACAAGGCCCAGCCGGCCGGGATCGGCATCGATGGCGGCGGGCCCTAGGCCACCGGCAGGCGGATCGTGAAGGTTGTCCCTTCGCCCGGGCGACTGGCGACGAGGATTTCACCCAGATGCCCCTCGATGATGTTTTTGGTGATCGCCAGACCAAGGCCTGTGCCCTTGTTTTTGTCGGTAAAAAACGGTTTGAAGATCTGGGTCAGCTTGTCTTCATCCATGCCGCAACCGCTATCGCCGATGACGATCTCGATCCGGCGCCCGCCGTCGCTGCTGCCGGTGCTGATCTGGAGGGTGCCGCCGTGCTCCATGGCCTGTGTGGCATTGAGCAGGATATTGAGCAGGGCGCGATACACCTTATCGACATCGACCGCTGTTTCCGGCAGGTCGGGGGCCAGATCGGCGATCACATTGACCTGCTGCTCCCTGAACATCGGGGCGAGAAAGGCCAGAACCTTGTCGATGATGGCGTTGATCTGTCCCCTCTCCATCTTCATCTGCTGCGGTCGGGCAAAATCCAGGAATTCGACGACGATGTTGTTCAGCCGCGTCGTTTCATCGACGATGATCCTGGCCAGATGTTCGTTGCCCGGCGCCACCTTCCGAATCCTTTTTTCGAGGATCTCGGCGGTGCTGCGGACGATGCCGAGCGGACTCTTGATCTCGTGGGAGACGGTGGCGACCATCGTTCCGAGATGCGCCAGTCTCTCCGTCTGGTTGAGTTTCTCCTCGAGCCGCAATCGCTCCAGGGCCTTGCTCTCCATGATCCGGCCGGCGCGGGAGACGATCGTCCGCAGGACCAGGAACAACACCCCCATGACGGCCGCCGACACCAGGATGATCCGGCTCTGCAGGTCGATGATGGAGGCGTAGTTGTTCGACAGGTCCTTGACGATCTCGATGACCCCCATGATGACCTCGCCGCTCTCCCCGTCTTCACGCACCTGGCGAAAGGGGATATAGGCCCTGAGCTGACATCTGACCGCCGGGGCCACCGACAGCAGGCTGAACACCGAGCCGCGGTAGATGAACCGCGAATTGGCCTTGCCCTTCAGGGCCTGCTCGTATTCCACCCCGCCCTTGTCCTTCACCCCGACCAGTTCGGGGACGGTCGAGTAGGAGATGATATTGACCCGTGAATCAAAGATGGTCACGGAGTCGATCTTCAGGCCCTGGATCAGACCGCGGACGATCCGGTCGAGGTTCTCGAACTGCTCGGGGTTACTGAGGGCGATGCCGCCGTAGCGCACGACGGCAGGGAGGACAAAGCGGCGAAAGACCTGCTGGTTGATGTTTTCGGCGAGGAGCAGCACGTACTCCTGGCTCTGCTCGAGCATGACCCGGCGGGCATGGTTCGAGATGATCCACGACAGGATAAGGGTGAAGACGAGGATAACGCCGAGACTGGTAAAGGAAAAATACTTGACCAGCTTGAATGGCTGCAGGCCGGTGTCGAATTTCTGCCGGCGGATCGAATCAAACACCTCCTGCGGGTCCTGCCTAGATTCCATGACACACCCCGCAACGGCGACAGATCGCGGTATCGCACGGCGGCGAGGTCTTCTCGGCGAAGGCTTTCCGGTATTCCCGCCAGAGATAGCCGCGGCCGATGCCATGATCGAGGATGTCCCAGGGAAAGACACTCGTCTCGTCATGGCCGCAGATCACGAATTGCTCGACTTCCAGCTGCTGCCGCGCCATCGCCTTCTTCCATGGCGACCGGTTGGTGACCATGTCCAGCAGGACGGCGGCCAATCGGCGGTCCCCCTTGGCCAGCAGCGCCTGGAACAGAACCTGTTCCGGCCGGTCATGGGTGAGGTGGACATTGGCCAGCCCTGTTATCCCGGCACGGAGCAGTTCCTGGCGGCGCCGGAGTTCGGCGACGACCTGACGGGCATCCCCATGCTCACCGGGCGGCAGGGGCTCGCTCAGGCCGAAGGGATGGTACTGGAACGGGGTCCAGGGCTTGGGAGCAAAGCAGTTGACCGAGATCCTAATCTCGCACAACCGGCCCCTGGACCTGCCGATCGGGTCGATCCGCTCCTTGATCCTGACGACGAGGGCCAGGAACTCCCGCAGGTCGTCGTCGGTTTCGGTCGGCAGGCCGATCATCAGGTAGATCTTCAACTTGAAGAGGCCGGCCGTCACCAGCTGTTCGGCGGCCTGGAGGAGATCGTCTTCGCTGATGTTCTTGTTGATGACCCGGCGCAGCCGCTCGGAACTGCCGTCCGGAGCGATGGCCACGCTCTTCAGCCCGCTCCTGCCGAGCAGCTGCAGCAATGGCGGGCTGATCCGGTCGGCCCGCAGCGAGGAAAAAGACAGGGCGCAGCCATTCAGTCCGATATGGTCGGCAATCTGGTCGAGAGCGGCCGGATCGGCCATCTCCATGCCGAGCAGCCCGATGCGCCTGACCGAGGCGTCGCGGGCCTCGAGGCCCCTGATCACCGCCGCCACATCCCACAGGCGGGGGGGCCGATAGACGAATCCGGCGGTACAGAACCGACAGCCGCGCGAACAGCCCCGCCCGAGTTCAGTCAGATAGAGGTCGGCGAACTCGGCCTCGGGAGTCAGCAACTGCGAATGCCCGGCAACGGCGCAGGCCGACAGACTTGCCTTCCTGATCCGCGGCGGCAGCCCGGCCGGCCGGTCGAATCCAGCGAACCGACCCCGCTCGTCATATCGCGGAGAATACAGCAGGGGCGCGTAGCAGCCGGAAAGGTCACGGTTGATCGACCGCAGCAGATCCCGGCGCGAGGCGGAGCCGGAGAGGCCGGCGGCCAACGCTCGCATCAACTGCGGCAGGACAGGTTCGGCCTCGCCCACCACAAACAGATCGACAAACGGCGCCAGAGGCTCGGGGTTCATGAAGGCGACCACGCCGCCGCAGACCAGCAACGGGGAATCTGCCGAGATCACCGGATCCCGTTTTTCGGCCCAGGGTTCGATCCCGGCGGCAAGGAGCATCGCCACCAGGTGCTGGTAGTCGTGCTCGAAGCTGATGGAGATGAAGATGAGGGAAAAATGGCCGAGCGGCCTGTCTGACTCGATCGAGCGGAGAGACTTCCCCGCGGATGGCAGGAAGAAGCGCTCGCACACGACCGCCTCTTCCTCATTGAGCAGGCTGTACACCAGTTGGAAGCCGAGACTCGACATGCCAACCTGGTAGGTGTTCGGATAGACCAAGGCCACCGGCAGGCGACCGGTCCATTTCTTCAGGAATCCCCCCCGTTCCCTGTCGAGGAGCGCCTGACGCGGACTAATCCCGGCTTTTCCCGGTTTCCGTCTGTCGATTCCAGCCACTCCGCCTTAATTGGCCTTTTTCCGGAGATAGGTCGGGGTCTCCAGATAGTCGTCGTTCCAATTGTTGTTCCTGCGCGCCCTTTCACCCTCGTTGATATTGGACACCCCGAGGTTTTCAAATGAATCGAAGTTGGAACCGGGAAGCGGTGCGACCCTGGGATGACGATTGGCCTGGGCAGGTACCGCGGTCGTCTGGACATCCGGCTCGCGAATCTGCTTTTTCTTCACCAGATCATCCACCTGGGCGATCGTCTCCTTCTTCTTGAGGACATCACCGATGCCGGTGGCTATGACCGTCACCTGCAGGGCATCTTCCAGCGAATCGTCATAAAGGGCGCCAACCACAATTTTGGCATCCTGGTCGACTTTTTCCTGGATCAGGGCCGAGGCCTCCATGAACTCGGCGAGCGTAAAACTCTCCTCCGAGGCCGAGATGTTGATGATCAACCCCCGGGCGCCATCGATGCCGACGTCTTCGAGGAGTTGATTGTCGATCGCCCGTTTCGCCGCCTCGATGGCCCGGTTCTCTCCCACCGCCCGACCGGAACCCATCACCGCCGGCCCCACCTCCCGCATCACCGTGCGGAGATCGGCAAAATCGGCATTGATCAGGCCCGGCATGTTGATCAGGTCGGTGATCCCCTTCACCGCCTGGAGCAGCACCGTGTCCGCCATGCTCAACATGTCGGCGAGTTTGCTGGTTTTCTGCATCAGCGACAGCAGACGGTCGTTGGGAACGGTGATGATCGTATCGGCATATTTCTGCAGTTCCTTCCAGCCGACCTCGGCATTGCTGGCCCGGTGACGGCCTTCAAAGCTGAAGGGTTTGGTCACCACGGCCACGGTCAGGGCGCCAAGTTCCTTGCTGGCCCGGGCCACCACCGGCGCGGCACCGGTACCGGTACCGCCGCCGAGGCCGGCGGTGACAAAGACCATGTCGCTCCCCTTCAGGGCCGATTTCAGGTCCTCCAGGGATTCCAGAGCGGCCTGGGCCCCGGTCTCCGGGTCGGCGCCCGCCCCCAACCCCTTGGTAATGCCGGGGCCGATCTGGAGACAGATGTCCGCTTTTGACAGATTGAGGGCCTGCTTGTCCGTATTGGCAACGATGAATTCGACCCCCTGGAGCCGATTGGTCACCATGGTATTGATGGCGTTGCCCCCACCGCCGCCGACACCAATGACCTTCACAGTTGCAACACCTTCCTGCTCCGCCATTCTGAACGGCATAATCTCTCTCCAATATTGACTGGACCTTTAAGCCACAAGGTCAATAATTCGTATTAATTTACGGAATATAGCACTTGCGGCCATTCCCTCAACCAAAAACTCGGCACTACATTATTTTTTTAAACCACCCCTTCATCTTCCCGATCACCGACATGTCATTCTGACGGTTTTCCCGCCCCTTTTCACGACCATACATGACCAATCCCACCGCCGTCGTGCATCGGGGCGAATACACCTCATCGACCCGCCCGGAGATGCCCGTCGGATAGCCGATGCGGACCTGCATATCGAAGATCTGCTCCGCCAGGTCAACCACATTGGCCAGCAGGGCGGTCCCCCCGGTGATGACCACGCCGCCGTTGATCCGATTCTTCTGCCCGGAGGCGACCAGTTCCCGATCGACCATTTCGAGGATCTCGATCATCCGGGCCTCGAGGATATCGACCAGCACCTTCTGGGTGACCTTCCGCGGCTCGCGGTCGCCGACCGTCGGCACGTCGACGACCAGGTTCGGCTTGATGATCGAGGCGATCGCCCCGCCGAAGTCCTCCTTCAACCGTTCGGCCTCCTGCAGCGGCGTGCGCAGTCCGACCGAAAGATCGTTGGTGAGGTTGTGTCCGCCGAGGCCGATCTCGCAGGTGTGACGGATGGTGCCGTCACAGAACACCGCGACATCGGTGGTGCCGCCACCGATGTCGACCAGGGCGACACCGAGCTCCATTTCGTCCCGGCTGAGTACGGCGTTGGCCGCGGCGATGGATTCCAGCACGATATCGGCAACTTCCAGCCCGGCCTTGTTGCAGCAGGTGACCAGATTATGTACCGCGCCGATATCAGCGGTCACCATATGGACATTCGTCACCAGCCGCACCCCGGTCATCCCGATCGGGTTCTGGATGCCGGTGTGATCGTCGACCATGTATTCCTGCGGCATCACATGGATGACCCGCTGGTTCTCCGAGATCTTGACCGTGCGGGCGGCGGTGATCACCTCATCGATATCGGCCTTCTTGATCTCGCGATTGTTGATCGCCAGGATCCCCGGACTATTGAAGCCCTTGATATGGTTGCCGGCGATCCCGACATAGACGTCGACCGCGCGCAGGTCGCAGCCGGCGGTCTCTTCCGCCGCCCGCATGGCCTGCTTGATGGAATTGACCGTGCTCTCGATATTGACGACAATACCCTTTTTCAACCCCTGCGAGGGAACGATGCCGACACCGATGATCTCGGTGGTCTCATCCGACACCTCACCGACCACGCAGCAGATTTTGGTCGTCCCGATATCAAGGCCGACAACAATTTCTCCCGGTTCCCGCTCCATCTCCACCTGGTCGGAGGCCTGATCAATCTCAACTTCCTGCATTTCATCCATCCTGTTCAACCTGATCCGCTCTGTGCCACCAGCACCTTGTCTTCCAGATAATCCATCCGGATATACTCCACCCGGGAAATCTGCATTTCTTTCTCTTGTTTCTTATACAGAACTTCGAGCACCTTCACCAGTCGATTATATTTGGTCTCCGCCTTCCCTCGGCCAAAAAAAATAGGGAACGGATATTCCACAAGGAAAATAACCAGTTCTCCGATATCGTTGACATGCATTTCCGAAACCGCCTGCATCGGCAGATTCGGATTGTTCTTTTGGGTCTGCCGCAGGAACCCGAGGATGTCGGTCAGCGCCTGCCGCCTCCGCTCTTCCTCCTTGACCCGTTCAAGGCCGGTAATGACGGGGAGATCGATATCCATCCCGGCACCGACCCTGATGAAGACCTTGCCGTCCCTGTTCATATAGAACAGCCCGGAATCATCCTTTTCACCAAGGCGATAAACCATGGCGAACGGTTCATGTTCGGTGACCCTGACAATGACCGACGACGGCCAGTCGCGTTCGACTCTGACTGAACTCACCAATGGGTTTTCGGCGATCTTCCTCTCCACTTCAGCGGTATCGAGCCGCAGGAGATTGGATCGGTAGAGGACCAGTCCGGCCTGGCTGCGCAAGGCGCCCTCCTTAATGGCCGAACCACCGATAACGGTTACCTTGTGCAGTTGAAAAATCGGCAAGGCCGGCATGATACTCCGCCACCCCTGCCACCCCCGCCCGACCTGATAACCAACAGCGACGACGAGAAACAGGACTACAACGACAGCGATCCTGACCACCGGGATCTTCGTCGGTTCTTTTCGCCGGTAGCCCTCATCCCTGACCACCTTCTTCCTGGAAAACAACTGGAGAAGCGAGGACAGCGGAATCCGTCGCTTCTTCTTTTTGACGGTCCTCTTGTCGCCGTAGGCTGTCTGGAACTGGGGATCGAACGAGCGGTAGCCGGCTTTTTTCTTCCGACGCGAAAAAAATTTCCCGATCTTCCCTATGCCATCCTGAATCCGCTTCTTCATAGCTTTCAGAGGAAATGAACCTCGGGTTCCAGCTCAATACCGCTGTCCTGCCGCACCTTGTCCTGCACCAGCCGCATCAGGGTCAGGACATCGGCCGCCGTGGCGCCGCCGGTGTTGACCAGAAAGTTGGCGTGCCGCTCCGACACCATCGCCCCGCCGACCCTGGTCCCTTTCAGGCCCGCGGCCTCGATCAGCCGGCCGGCGGCATCGTCGGCCGGATTCTTGAAAAAGGAGCCGGCGTTGCCCTGCCCCGGCGGCTGACCGGCACGTCGCCTGGCCTGCATCGCCGCATGCCGCCGGCGGATCTCCTGCGGGTCGTCCACCTTCAGCTCCAATTCGACCGCGACCACGACCGCTCGACCGCCGAATTCGGGGAAGTCCCGCCAGCAGCGATAGCCGAAATCGAGACTGTCCCGACACAGGACCCGTTCGCCCTCCGGTCCGAGAACCGTCACCGTCCTGATGACAGCCGCCATGTCTCCACCCCAGGCCCCGGCATTCATGATCACCGCCCCGCCCACGGTACCGGGGATCCCGCCGGCGAATTCGAGGCCGGTCAGCCCCCGGTCCATGCAGACCGCCGCCGTCTTGGCCAGGCTGCAGCCGGCACCGAGTGCAACCATGCAGCTCCCGGCCCGGCAGCGACCGAATTCCATCTGCCGGAAACCGTTCCCCAGCAGGATGATGACCCCGGCAAAGCCCTCGTCCCGGACCAGGAGATTCGTGCCGCGGCCGATGATCCGCCACGGCACCCGCGTCCGGCCGAGGAAGGCCAGCAGCGCCGCCAGTTCCCGGCGGTCACGAACTTTGGCCAGGGCCTCGGCCGGGCCGCCGATCGCAAACGAGGTGTAGCCGGCCAGGGGACAGTCCCACTGCACCGGCGCGGTGACGATCCTGCTGAGTTCCTCCCTGATCGCGGGGTCCATACGTTCCTACTGGTGCCGTTGATCGAGGAGAAGGAGCAGCTCTTCCCCGACCTTGACGATATTGCCGGCGCCCAGCGTCAATACCAGATCATTGTCCTGCAGCAGCGGCGGCAACTCCGCCGCCATCGTGCCGATATCGGCGATATACAGGGTATTGCGCTGCCCATGGCGCTTGATTTCCTCGAGCAGCACCCGGCTGTTGACCCCTGCGATCGGCTCCTCGCTGGCAGCATAGACCTCGGTCATGACCAGGACATCGGCCTGGTGGAAACAGGTCAGAAATTCCTTGAACAGCGCCTGGGTCCTGCTGTAGCGGTGCGGCTGGAAGAGTACCACCAGCCGCTTCTCCGGCCACGCCTCCTTGATCGCCGCCAGCGTCGCCCGGATCTCGGTGGGATGATGGCCGTAATCGTCGATCACGGTGACCCCGGCGACCTCGCCCTTCTTCTGCATCCGGCGCTGCACCCCGGCGAAGGTGCGCAGGGCCCCGGCAATGACGCCGAACGGGATTTCCAGTTCCAGTCCGACGCAGACAACCGCCAGGGCGTTATAGACATTGTGCCGGCCGGGAGGGGCGAGATCGAGGCCGCCCAGTTCGGCACCACCCTTCTTCACGATGAAATGGACCCGGCCGTCGCGGAAAAAGATGTTCTCGGCGTAAACATCGGCCTGCGGGTTCAGGCCGTAGGTGATGATCCGCCGCCCGATCGACGGCAGCAGGTCGACGATGTTCTGGTCATCCAGGCAGAGGACGGCGGCCCCGTAGAACGGGATTTTGTTGATGAACTGGAGGAAGGTCTCCTTGATATGGTCGAGGTCGCGATAGTAGTCGAGGTGCTCGAGATCGATATTGGTCACCACCTCGACCACCGGCGACAGCTTGAGGAAGGAGCCGTCGCTCTCGTCGGCCTCGGCGACGAGGAAATCGCCCTGCCCCAGTTTGGCGTTGCCGCCGAGACTGTCGACCTTGCCGCCGACCACGATGGTCGGATCGAGCCCGGCCCGGGCCAGGAGCCAGGAGACCATCGAAGTCGTCGAGGTCTTGCCGTGGCTGCCGGCGATGGCGATGCCGAATTTCTTCAGCCGCATCAGTTCGGCCAGCATCTCGGCCCGCTGGATCACCGGAATGAACTGCTCCCGCGCTGCGACGACCTCGGGGTTGGCAGCGGCGATGGCCGAGGAGGTGACGACGACATCGGCGCCGGTGATCCACTCGCCCCGATGCCCCTGGTAGATCGTGCCCCCCAGACGGCTGAGATTGGTGGTGATCGCCGAGCTGTGGAGATCGGAGCCGGAGACCGTATAGCCAAGGTTCAGCAGCAGTTCGGCGATACCGCTCATGCCGATGCCGCCGATCCCGACAAAATGGATGTGTTTGGTTTTCCTGTACATGGTTGCCTTTTAAAGGCCGGTATCCGGCTTATCTCCCGCTGATCAACTGCCGGCAGACGGCGACAATCGCCTGCGCCGCCTCCGGCAAAGCAGCCTGCCGCATCGCTGCCCCCATCTTCGCCCGCACAACCTGATCTCCCGCCAGTCGGCCGATTTGTTCGGCGAGCAGGTCGGCGGTGAGGTCTTTTTCCCGCACCATCAGGGCCCCGCCGCCCCGGACATAATACTCGGCGTTTTTTTCCTGGTGGTTGTCGGCGGCGAAGGGGTAGGGAACCAGGAGCGCCGGCAGGCCAAGGACCGCCAGTTCGCTCAGGGTCGTGGCCCCGGCCCGCGATACCACCAGATCGGCACGGCCGTAGACATCCGGCATATCGCGGAAAAAGGCGGCCACCTCGGCCGGAACCCCGGCCTGGCGGTAACTGGCCGTGATCTCCGCCTCATCTTTTTCCCCGGTCTGGTGGATCAGGCGGAGGCCGCCCAACCGCTGTCTCCCCGCACCACAGAAGGCGTCCCGGACCAGCATGTTCAGGGCATGGGCCCCCTGGCTGCCGCCCAGCACAACCACCGTCAGGCCGGTTGCCGGCTCCGGGCGCACGCGGCGGGCCAGATCGGCGATCCCCTGGCGCACCGGGTTGCCGGTCAGGACACATTTCCGGACCGGGAAAAACCCGTCGTTGTCCGGCAGCGACAGACAGATCCGGTCGACGATCGCCGCCAGCTTGCGGTTGGCCAGGCCCGGCACCGAATTCTGCTCGTGGATGACGGTCGGGATGCCGAGCGTCCGGGCGGCGGCCACCACCGGGCCGGTGACATAGCCGCCGACCCCGAGGACCACATCGGGCCGGAAACGGCGGATATGGCCGATGGCCTGGACAAACGACAGCGGCAGCACGAGCAGCGCCCTGACCAGCTCGATCGGGTTCTTGCCCTTGAGCCCATGGCAGTCGACGCTGCAGCCGGTGAAACCGTGATTGCCGAGGCTGACCGCATCCATCTTCCGTTTCGTGCCGACAAAGAGCACCTGGGTGCCGGGATACTCGGTGCAGAAGGCCTCGGCGGCGGCGATCGCCGGGAAGAGATGGCCGCCGGTGCCGCCACCGGTCAGCATCAGATGGATCGGCCGCCGTCCGCTCATACGCCCCCGCCGGCGGCCGCCGGTGCGGCCGTCCCCTTCAGCCCCCGCACCGCCGCGGCAAACACATCGCCCCGGTGGGCATAGCTGGTGAACATGTCGAAACTGGCACAGGCCGGCGACAGCAGCACGGCATCACCCGGCTGCGCCGCGGCCTGGGCCAAACGGACGGCTTCCTCCATCGTCGCCGCCCGGTCGAGCGGTGCGGCCCCGGCCAGCGCCGCCGCGATCTGATCGGCGGCCTCGCCGATCAGGATGACGCACCTAGCCTTGTCCCGCACCCCGTCCTGCAGCAGGGCATAGTCCTCGCCCTTGTCCCTGCCCCCGGCGATCAGCACCACCTTGCCCTTCACCCGGGCCAGGGCGGCCAGGACGGCGCCGGTGTTGGTCGCCTTGGAATCGTCGTAGTAGGTGATCCCATCGATCCGGGCCACCTCCTCCACCCGGTGCCGCAGCGGCTGAAAGGCCAGCAGGCCGGTCAGGATTTCTTCCGGGCTGCAGCCGGCCGATCTGGCCGCCAGGATCGCCGCCGCCGCGTTCATCAGACCGATGGCGTTGGCCAGCCGGCTCCCGGCAAGATCGTAGATCTCCTCCTCCGGCCAGCGCACCACGATCCGGTCGCCGTCGATCCTGGCCCGGCAGTCGGCGCTATGGCCGAACAGCAGAACCCGGCCGGTGATTGTCGTCAGCGCCTGGCGGCAGAAGGGATCGTCGCCGTTGAGGATGGCGGTGTCGGCCGCCCCCTGGTTGGCGAAGACCTTCAGCTTGGCCCGACTGTAGCCGGCCAGACTGCCATGGCGGTCGATATGGTCGGGGGTGATGTTGAGCAGCAGGGCGATATCGGGTCGGAATCCCCCCGCCGTATCGAGCTGGAAGCTCGACACCTCGAGGACCATGGCGTCGGCTCCGGCCCCGTCCAGGAGATGGGTAAAGAGGGGCGTTCCGATGTTGCCGCCGACAAAGACCTTCTTGCCGGCCACCTGCAGCAGCTGGCCGATCAGGGTCGTGACGGTGGTCTTGCCGTTGGTGCCGGTGATGGCGAGCACCGGGGCGGCGAGGACCGGGGCGGCGACCGCCAGTTCGCCGACGATTTCGCCCCCGCGCCGCCGCAGATCCTCGAGCAGGGGCAGGTCGAGCGGGACCCCGGGACTGACGAAGACCATGTCGACCCCGGCAAAAAAGGCGGGACTGTGGCCGCCGGCCTCCCAGGCAACCCCGGTCTCCTGGAGGAAGCCGCCTTCCTGGGCGACAAACTCGGCCTCACGGCGGCTGTCGGAGACGACGACCTCGGCCCCGCAGGCCGACAGGTACCGGACCGCCGCCCGACCGGACAGTCCCAGGCCGATGACGGCAATCCGCATTCCCGGTTTGATCAAGGGGTTGGTTCTCATCGCAGCTTCAATGTCGCTATGGCCAGGAGACCGAGGAGGACCGAAACGATCCAGAAGCGGACCACGACCTTCGACTCATGCCAGCCTTTTTTCTCGAAATGGTGATGGAACGGGGCCATCAGAAAGATCCTCCGCCCATGGGTCATCTTGAAGTACCCGACCTGCATGATGACCGACAGGGCCTCCAGGACGAAGATGCCGCCGACGATGGCGAGCAGAAATTCCTGCTTGATGATGATCGCGACGGCACCCAGGGCGCCGCCCAGGGCCAGCGATCCGACATCGCCCATGAACATCTGCGCCGGATAGGCATTATACCAGAGAAAGCCGAGGCAGGCACCGACGATGGCGCCGCAGAAGATCGCCAGTTCGCCGCTGCCGGGGACATAGGGGATCTGCAGGTACTGGGAGAGTACCAGGTGACCGGCGAGATAGGAGAAGACCAGGTAGACCGCGGCGGCGATGATCGTCGGTCCGGCCGCCAGGCCGTCGAGCCCGTCGGTGAGATTGACCGCATTCGAGGCGCCGACGATGACGATGATGGCGAAGATGACGTAAAACCAGCCGAGATCGGGATTGAGATTCTTCAGGAAGGGGAGACTGAGGTGGCCGTCGAAGCCGGGGTGGAGCAGGATATAGAGGCCGACAACCGAGGCGCCGGCGATCTGCAGGACCATCTTCCAGCGGGCGCTGAGCCCCTTGCTGTTGTTCCTGCTGACCTTGCGGTAATCATCGACGGCGCCGATCAGACCGAAGAACAGCGTGATAAACTGGAGCAGCCAGACCAGGCTCGAATCCAGCCGGGCCCAGAACAGGGTCGAGAGGGAGATCGAAACCAGGATCAGCAGACCGCCCATCGTCGGTACCCCCTGCTTGGCGAGATGGGTCACGGGGCCGTCGTCCCGGACCACCTGCCCGATCTGCAGGCGCTTCATCGCCCGGATGAAGGCCGGGCCGAAAATATACATGATCAGAAACGCCGTGATGGCGCCGCAGATGCACCTGAAGGTGATGTAGCGGAAGACATTGAAACCGATAAAGGTGGTGTGAAGGGGGTATAATAAATGATACAGCATCGGGTCATTCTCACGTGTTCAATTTGGGGTCGGTCCGTCCTCAAGAAACAGAAAACAGCTTTGTACATTGATCACCGTCATTCCTCAAGCCTTTCCTGTCAACCGGGAGACGACAGTCTCCAATTTCAATCCACGTGAGGCCTTGACCAGGAGCCAGTCCCCCTTGCCAAGTCTCCCATCCCGCACCAGATCCTCGATCCACGCTGCCGCCTGCTCTTTGTCGGCAAACACCCTGACCCGTTCCCCCCCCATTCCGGCCAGGATCGCCGCCTCGGCCACGAGCAGGGCGAAATCACCGACCAAACCGAGGTAATGAACCCGGCATTCGGCCGCCAGCCTGCCCACCTCCCGATGCGCCGCCTCGCTGCTGTCGCCGAGTTCGAGCATGTCGCCGAGAATCGCGGCCGACACCCGCGCCTGCATTTGGGCAAGGGTGTGCAGGGCCGCCGCCATCGAGGCCGGGTTGGCGTTGTAGGTATCATTGAGGATGCCATAACCGGCAGGAGCCGCAATCATCTCCATCCGTTTCGTTGCCGCCCGGAAATCGCCGAGGCCGGCCGCGATCGCGTCGCCATCGGCACCTGCCGACCAGGCGAGGGCGGCGGCGGCCAGGGCGTTGGTGACGTTGTGCGGGCCGGCGGCGGTGAGCCGGACATTGACCGAACCACCCGGGTGGTGCAAGGTGAAGGTTATCCTGCCATCGCCGCCGACCTCGATTTCCGTCGCCCGGAAATCGGGCAGCGGAGTCCCTGCCGCCGTCTGCAGGCCGAAGGTGATCTGTCGCTGCCGGTATTTCGCGGCACAATCTCCGACCAGCGGATCGTCGGCGTTGACGACCAGGATCCCATCCGGCGAGGTCCCGGCGAACAGCTCCTCCTTGGCCCGGGCGACCCCTTCGATCGAGTGCAGTCCTTCGAGGTGGGCGGCATGGATGTTGGTGATGCAGCTGATATCCGGCTCGGCGATCGCCGCCAGGCGCGCGATTTCACCGAACCGGTTCATCCCCATCTCGATCACCGCCGCCCGATGCCTGACCGTAAGCGGCAGCAGCGACACCGGCATGCCGATCAGGTTGTTGAAGTTGCCGGTCGTCTTCAGCACACTGTCGACCGGGTTATCGGGCCCGGGCGGCCAGTGCCGGGCAAGGATCGCCGCGGTCATCTCCTTGACCGTCGTCTTGCCGCAGCTGCCGGTCAGCCCGATCACCACCGGGGCAGTCAATCGTCGGATCAGCCGCCGCCGGTAGTTGGCCATATCTCCCAGGGCGTGCTGGGTATCGCCGACCACGACCTGCGGCACAGCGCCGGCGTATCGTGTCTCGAGGCGCCGCGACACGACGATACAACCCGCCCCCTTGGCGACGACCTGGCCGACAAAGTCATGGCCGTCAAACCGCTCGCCCTCGAGAGCAACGAAGATATCCCCGGGCTGGACGGCACGGCTGTCCGTCACCACCCGGCCGAGGAACTCAGTGCGTGTCGTTTCCGGTCCTTCGCCGCCCGTCGCCGCGACAACGGCACCCACGGTCCAGCCGCTCAGGACATCCATCGCCTCGAGGCGGTCGTCGAAAAATCGTTTTTCCCCGCCCAGCAGTTGATATTGCTCATGGCCCTTGCCGGCGATCAGCACGATATCCCCCCGGCCGGCGGTGCGGATCGCCAGTGCAATCGCCTCTCCCCGCCCGGCAACGATGACGCAGCCCCGTTCGCCCGAGTCCCTGGTCGCCAGCCAACCGACCGGCCGACAGGGCATCCCGGCGGCGGCGACACCGGCCGCCACCTGCTCCCGTATCGCCTCCGGCCGTTCGCTGCGGGGGTTGTCATCTGTCACGATCACCACCTCGCTGATCTGCGCGGCAATCCCCCCCATCACCGGCCGCTTGCCGGCATCGCGGTCGCCGCCGCAGCCGAAGACGCTGACCAGTTGTCGATGCGGCAGGGCGGCCAGCGCCGCCAGCACCTTTTCCAGGGCATCCGGCGTGTGGGCGTAATCGACCAGGACGACAGGCCGACCAGCGGTATCGTCACCGTCGATCGCCACCCGCTGCAGCCTGCCGGGGGCGCCCTGCGCCCGGGCGAGCAGGGGCAGCGCTTTGCCGGTCGGAATCCCGAGCGCATGGACCACGGCGAGCGCAACCATGACGTTGTCGGCGTTGAAGCGACCGACGAGCGGAGAATGGAGGGAGTGCCCGCCGTCCGGGGTTGCCACCGTCATCCGGTTGCCCCTCAGGTCGGCCTCAAACCCGGTCAGCCGGATATCGGCTTCCGGATGGGCGCCGCAGATCAGCGCTCGAATCCCTCGATCCCGGCACTGCAGGGCGAGCATCCCGGACCAGCCGCCTTCCTCGGCGGTCCCCTGGGGATAACCGATCACGGCATTGCCCGCCGCCTTCAGGTGGTGGGTGAACAGGCGTGCTTTTGTTTCAAAATACTCATACATGTCGGCATGATAATCGAGATGATCACGCGTCAGATTGGTGAAGGCGGCGACATCGAATTGGATGTTGCCGATCCGCGCCTGGGCCAGGGCATGCGAGGAGACCTCCATGATGACGTGGCTGATGCCGGCATCAACCATCCGCCGCAGCAGCTCCTGCAGGTGCATGGCGTCGGGTGTGGTATGGGAGGCGGGCAGAACGGCCTTTTCGCCGGCGGCGGTATAGCGGTAATTGACCGTCCCGATGACGCCGACGGCGTATCCCAGGCCGGTGAGGATCTCCTCGAGGAGATAGGTGATCGTCGTTTTGCCGTTGGTTCCGGTGATGCCGATAAGCCGCAGCGAAGCCGAGGGGGAGCCGTACCAGGTCTCCGCCATTTCCGCATACGCCTCCTTGCTGTCGTCGACGGCGACGATGCAGGCGTCCCCGGCCGGCGCCGGGGCGGGGGTGAAACGTCCCTTCTCGACGACGACGGCGGCACAGCCGCGACGGATCGCATCATCGATATAGACATGACCGTCGAGCAGAGTGCCGGCGATGGCGACAAAGAGGCTGCCGGGGAGAACCTGGCGTGAATCGGATGTTATTCCGGCAACATGAGGCATCCGATCCTGCCCCCCTGTCCCTGTCCGGATCACCTCGTGGGGCAGCCTGCCGAGAAGCTGTGCGAGCGGCACCGAAGAGCGGTTCATTGATGTGCCGGTCATGATCTCTTTCCCTGTTCCTCACCCATCGCTACCGTGCCTCCTTTTGCAACGGTTCTTTTTTTTCCAGATTTTTCAGGCGAACAGCTTCTTCTTTCTGCAGCACGAGGACACATTCACCATTTTTTGCCAGCAGCTCCCCGGGCTTCGGCTCCTGCCCCGTGACCTTGCCGGTGCCGACGATCCGAATCCTGACATCCGCCTGCCCCAGTGTCCGGAGGGCCTTCCGCAGGCTCATCCCCTTCAGATCCGGCATCGGGAAGACCTTGTCCTCCTCCGATAATGAACCGACCCTGATCGTTCGGTCCTGCATGGCATCGTCTTTTGCTGCGGTATAATTGATCTTCTTTTGCTCTCCGGGCGACACGACATCGGAGACCGTCATTCCCACCTGCTGGAGGACGGCAATCCGTTCCACCACCGAATCGACCGCCTTGGCCAGATCCATGTCCTCCGTCTTTTTGGCCCTGACCTCGATAGCCGGAGCCTCGACCACCATCAGCAGGACCAATTCGGGATGGAGGGAGGGCACAACGGTAAGCTGCAGGCGGTGGCGATTCAGATGCCATAAGGATTTTTTCCCCGTCGCCACCAGATTTTCCGTCTCATAGGAGACCGAATCGAGTTGGCCCGGTTGCGACTGCCCTGCCAGCAATCGCATGATTTCCCGCGACGTCTGGGCTGAAACGGTCTGCTGGCCGATGAGGGATTCCTGCCTCCCCGGCAGGGGGTACTCCCTCTTGGTCTCCGCATCAACCAACTGTGAGACCGCCCTGGCCCGGATTTTTTCCCCGCTGTTCAACAGACAGGTCACCGAGGTCAGCAACTGCAACGGCGTCAGGAACTCCGGCACCGTATCGAAGTTCTCCTCTTCCTTGGCAACTATCTCATGCATCTCACTTGATGCCGACAGCAGTTTGCCGTCTTCGATAAACTCGGGCGGCAGCGGTTCGTTGAGACCGATCCTGTCCCAGAGCCGAACCTGGCTGCCCAGACTCTCGTCGGGAGGGATCAGGCTCCACGGCAGCTGGGCCCCGGTCACCTCGTTCTGACTGTTCAACAGGGCGGCATCCCGAAGAAAGCGGCGAATTTGGACAGGAAGCAGCATCGGCTCCAGAAACAGGTTGGACAGCACTGCCTCCGGATATTCCCGGTAATTATTGGGGTTGTAGGCAGGGTACTGCACCGACGCCACCATCGCCCCGGACCCGGCATCCATCAAATAGGCCCCGGCTTTGACGCCCGGCTGGCGGGCAATAATGTTTCCGACCAGTTTCTCGAGGATGCCCTGGATCTTCAGATCGATCGTCAAGACGAGATGGGGGAAGCCCCGGAGATGATCGGCATTCTCCTCGCTGACCGTCGTGTGCCGGCTGAGCAGTGAATCGTAATAGTACTCGATTCCCGAGAGGCCGATGTCGTTTTCGGCGAAACCGACAAGGTGGGCGGCTGTTTCTTCCTGGGGATAGAAGCGGGCCTTCTCCTGGCTCAGAAATATCCCGGGGATATTGAGCTTTTTGACCGATTCCTCCTGCTGCTGGCTGATATTCTGCACGACCCAGGTCCGCAGGGCATCTCCCTGCAGTCTCTCGAGGATCTGCTGACTGTCGACCCGCAGGACGGAGGAGAGCTTGGCCGCGGTCTCCTCGGCTGACGGGATCTCCCTCATCCTGGCGCAGACCGAGACCTTCGGGAGCGAGACCGCTATTTCCTTGAAATTGCGATCATAGATTGTCCCCCGGGTGTCACTCCCGGAATCCATCGATTTCCGGGCGACATCAAAAAAATCCCGTACCCGGATGAACACCTTGTGGAAGTCTATGTAATGCCAGGCAACACCGGACAGTACGATCAGGAGGATGGCAAACAGGATCGCCGGTCTACGCCCGGTATTCTTCCTCGTACGTAGACGGGATTGTTTTGCCATGTTTCCACTCAGAGATACCTGAACTGCCCGGAAGCGCGATGATACCTGAGCACCTGCCCCTTTTCCGGCTTATACAGAGAGAGCGCGCCACCGGCAACCGAGGTGACCTGTTCCGGTGTCAGCAGCCGTGATCTCTCAGCCTTGAGCAGGCTGTTGGTGATCATGAGATTGTAATGGAGGTCGTCGGCTTTAGCAAT
The DNA here is from genome assembly GCA_000769715.1 of Desulfobulbus sp. Tol-SR. Lineage (GTDB taxonomy): Bacteria > Desulfobacterota > Desulfobulbia > Desulfobulbales > Desulfocapsaceae > Desulfoprunum. The sequence continues at coordinate 65,491 of JROS01000006.1, read as the reverse complement.
AGACTCCTCGACACCTGATATCAGGTGACCGAAGAGGAGTTGCATCCCGAGCACCACCGGCAGCAGGACCACCAGGCCTTTACCGATGGCCTTCCAGACCTGGACACCGCCCGGTAGTTCAATACTGCCGGTCCGATTCAGATATTGCCGTATCCTGATTGGTACGGCGGAACGATAACACGCGTGCGTTGATCCCTGATACAACATGACTCTCCCCCCTCATTGTTCCGCTTTTTTGCAGGCGACCCTCAACCGCGCGCTGCGAGAGCGCGGATTGTCCTCCATTTCTTCGGCCCGCGGCATGACGGGCTTTGCCGTGAGTATTTCCAACTGTTTGTTTTGACGAAATTTTCTTTTCACTATCCGATCCTCGAGAGAGTGAAAGGAAATCACGCACAATCGTGCGCCGGGCTTCAACAGCGGCACGGCCTCGTCAAGTATCCGGGCCAGGTTTTCCAGTTCGGTGTTGACGGCGATGCGCAGGGCCTGAAACACCTTGGTCGCGACATGGATCCTCTTCGGATGGAATCTCCGCGGCACCGCTGCCGCCACCAGCCCCGCCAGCTGCCGGGTAGTGCGAATCGGATCTTTTTCCCGCGCCCTGACTATCTCTGCCGCAATCGGCCGGGCCTGGTATTCATCACCAAAATAAAAAAAGATATCCGCCAGTTGTTCTTCGCTACACGACGCCAGGAGGGAAGCAGCCGTTGTATCCTGGCGGATATCCATTCTCATGTCGAGGGGCTCGTCCCGCTGGAAACTGAACCCTCTCCCCCCCCTGTCCAACTGCAGTGACGACAGGCCGATATCTATCAGCACGCCGTCCACCCGGTCGATTCCCAGCCCCTCGAGGCCGACGACGATCTCGGCGAAATTGCTCCTGATAATCGTCAGTCGCGAACCGAAACCGACCAGGCGCTTGCGGCTCAGCTCGATCGCCGCTTCGTCCCATTCAAAGGCGATCACCCGCCCGTCCGGTGCACAGCGGGACAGGATGGCCGCCGTATGTCCGCCCAGGCCGAGGGTACCGTCGACATAGAGGCCTCCCGGCACGGGATCGAGGTACTGCAGCACCTCGTCGAGCAGGACCGAGCGATGGATCTCTTCGATCGCCGCTTCCAGACCCATCAGAGGATCCCGAGACGGGCAAGGCTCTCGCCGAAATCGTTGAACGTCTCGCCGGTCGTATCGTTATCCCGGGTCCAGGCGTCCTTGTCCCAGATCTCGATCCAATCAAGCATTCCGGTCAGAACAACATCCTTCTTCAACCCGACATCCTGCCGCAGGTTCTGGGGCAACAGGATCCGCCCCTGCTTATCGGGTACACATTCGGTGACGCCGCCGATGACATAACGGACGAAACTGGTGATACCCTGCTGCCCCTTGCCTTCCGTGAGCAACGTGTTCTCCAGGATATCCCAGGCGACAAGCGGATAGGCACGGAGGTGCTGCTTGCCCCAGGCGGTGATCATCAAGGTCTCAGACTCATACTGGCGAAGCACTTCGCGGAAACGACTGGGAAAGTTCAACCTTCCCTTGTCATCAAGTGTGTGTTCCGACCGGCTGCGAAATCTGCTCTTGATCATGAAACCGCCGTTCTCCTCCCCCCAACCACCAGCAACCACCTTTCCACCACTTTGCCCCACTATCTGATCTTTTATCTCAGGATGAGTGATGCTGTCAAGGAAAAATACATGTAACTTCAGGCAGGTAACCAATTCGACAGGAAGTGCGCGATGTAACTATATATAGACTAACTAGACCAACTTATACCACATGAAGTGTATAGAAATTTTCCGCGGAATTCCCGCCTCCAGCCCATCGTCGCTGGCAACAGTCGACGTGGCCTTATATTTCAAGCACGGCGTCAGCAATCAGGCCTTGAACCGACATTCCTGAACAGAGCATGTGGCGAAAAGTGGATAAAGATGGGAGAGAGATACAGCCAAAATGACAAGTTCGGGACGAGAACCGGGAAGGCCCGGTCGGAGGGGCGCTGTATTGGGATGGCAGGCGACCTCGGCCGTAAGGACCGAGGTCGCCCCGTGGTGAGATGCTATTCCGCCAGGAGTTGGCGGTAATCGATACTGTCGGCGAAGCTGTGCTCTACGCCCGGATAGGAGCCACTGCGCACCTCGCGGTTGTAGCCGGCAACCGCCGCCTTGATCAGCGGCGCCAGGCTGGCATACTGTTTGACGAATTTCGGTTGGAATTTCTCGAACATCCCGAGCATGTCATGACCGACCAGGACCTGGCCGTCGCAATGGACACCGGCCCCGATGCCGACGGTCGGAATCGACAGGGACGAGGTGATGACCTCGGCCAGCCCCGCCGGCACACACTCAATCGTCAGGGCGAAGGCCCCGGCCTCTTCCAGGGCCCGGGCCTCGGCGACCAGCCGCCGCGCCGCCGCGAGGTCCTTGCCCTGGACCTTGAAGCCGCCGAGCTGACTGGCGGTCTGGGGGGTGAGGCCGATATGGCCCATGACCGGCACGCCGGCCTCCACCAGCCCCTTCACCACCCCGCACATCTCGAGACCGCCCTCGAGCTTGACGGCGTCGGATCCGGCCTCCTTCATGATCCGCAGGCCGTTGAGCACCGCGTCCCGCACCCCGGTATGGTGGGAGCCGAAAGGCATGTCGCAGATCACAAAGGCCTGTGGCGCACCCCGACGCACGGCGGCGGCGTGGTGAATCATGTCTGCCATCGTCACCGGCACCGTTGAATCATAGCCCAGCATCACCATCCCCAGCGAATCCCCGACGAGGAGGATATCGACCTCGCAGGATGCGAACAGTGCCGCCATTGAGGCATCGTAGGCAGTCAGCATCGTGATCTTGCCGCCGCCGGCCTTCATCGCCTTGATATCTCTGATTGTCTTGCGCATCATGTCTCCTCTGTTCGGGGGTTGGCTGCTCTGACCTTCAGCACTCACTGATCTTCCAGCTCTTCAAACAGCGATGGGTGATTCTTCAGCCGGGACGGCGACTTGCGCTGAAAATGCTCATACGCCTTGACGGTCGCCACCCGCCCCCGCGGGGTCCGTTTGATGAAACCGGACTGGATGAGGAAAGGCTCATAGACGTCTTCAAGGGTGTTCTTCTCCTCGCAGACCACGGTCGCCAGGGTCTCCAGGCCGATCGGTCCACCGTGGAACTTGTCGATGACGGTCAGCAGGATGCGGCGATCCATGTCATCGAGGCCGAAGCGGTCGACCCCGAGCAGATCGAGGGCCGCGTCGGCAACCCTGGCATTGACCACCTGGTGCCCCCCGACCTCGGCAAAATCCCGCACCCGGCGCAGCAGGCGATTGGCGATCCGCGGCGTGCCGCGCGACCGCCGCCCCAGTTCCAGCGCCCCGGAGTGATCGACCCGCATTCCCAGCAGGGCCGCCGAGCGGAGGACGATGGTGACCAGTTCCTCCGGCGAGTAGAATTCGAGCCGCAGCACGACGCCGAACCGATCGCGCAGCGGCGGGGTCAGCAGACCGGTGCGGGTGGTGGCCCCGACCAGGGTGAAGCGGGGCAGATCCATCTTCACCGAGCGGGCCCCCGGCCCCTGGCCGATGATCAGGTCGAGCTGGAAGTCCTCCATCGCCGGGTAGAGCACCTCCTCGACGACATGGTTGAGGCGGTGGATCTCGTCGATGAACAGCACGTCCCCTTCCTGCAGACTGGTCAGGATCGCCGCCAGGTCGCCCTGTTTTTCGATCACCGGACCGGAGGTGACCTTGATCCCGGCCCCCATCTCGTTGGCGATGATATACGACAGAGTCGTCTTGCCGAGACCGGGAAAACCGTGGAAGAGGACATGGTCGAGCGGTTCCCCCCTTCCCCTGGCCGCCTTGATGAAGATATCGAGGCTGCGGCAGACCTGCTTCTGGCCGATATAGTCAGCCAGCCGCTGCGGCCGCAGGGCGTGGTCGTTCACCGGTTCCCGGCTGAGCGGCTGGGGGTTGACCAGACGGCCATCGACGGCGATGTCTTCTTCCCTGTTCATGCCAGCGCCCTCAAGGCCTCCTTGATCATCTCTTCAAAACTCATACCACCGAAGGCCTCTTCGCCGATGCGTTTTTTCACCGCCGCCAGCGTCTGCCGGGCCACCGGGTCGGGATAACCGAGATTGGCGAGGGCCGACAGGACATCGTAAACCGCCGATCCCGGCCGGGCCGGGGCAGCGGCGACAATGCCGGCCAGAGATGCGTCCGGCGCCAGCCGCCCAACCTTGTCCCGCAGTTCGATACAGATCCGCTCCGCCGTCTTCTTGCCGATGCCGGGCAGCGCGGTCAGGCGCTTGCCGTCGCCCTCGGCGATGGCCCGGCACAGCTCGCCGGCCGCCATCCCGGAAAGCACCGCCAGGGCTAGTTTCGGCCCGACCCCGGCCACCGTCTTGAGCATCAGGAACATTTCCTTCTCCTGCTCCTCGAGAAAGCCGAAAAGGACCAGGGTATCCTCGCGGACATAGGTATGGATATGAAGGAAGATCTCATCGCCCTTGTCGGGCAGGCGGGAGATGCAGTCGGTGGTGACATAGACCTCGTAGCCGACGCCCGCCACATCGACCACCACCCGGTCGTTGTGTTTGAACAGTATCCTGCCTGATAGCGCAGCGATCATTTCGTCACCCGGTACTGGTTGGCATGGCAGATGGCGACGGCCAGGGCATCGGCGGCGTCGGCGCTGGGCGTGGCCGACAGACCGAGGAGGACCCTGACCATGTGCTGGACCTGGGTTTTCTCGGCCTGGCCATACCCGGCCACCGCCTGTTTGACCTGGCGCGGACTGTAATCATGGACCGCCAGACCGTTCTGCATCGCCGCCACCACCGCCGCGCCGCGGGCATGGCCGAGCTTCAGGGCCGAGCGGGGATTGGCGGCGAGAAAGACGTCTTCGACCGCCGCCACCGCCGGCTGGTTCACTTGAATGACCTCATTGACGCCATCGAAGATCTCGTTCAGCCGGTGGGCGAAGGGATGTTTGCGGTCGGTGACGATCGTGCCGCAGGCGATGAAGCGCAGCCGCCCGCGGTCGATTTCGATCACCCCGTAGCCGGTTATCCGGGAACCGGGATCAATGCCGAGAATCCGTTCCATTGCCGGCAGCCCGATCATTGCCACGGCGCCGCTGCCGCCGGAAAGTGGCGCTGCACCGTCGCCCCTTAAGAAATCTGCTCCATGAGCTCGTCATCGATATCGAAGTTGGCGTTGACATTCTGGACGTCATCGTGATCTTCGAGATTCTCGAGCAGTTTCATGAGACTGCGGGCATTCTTCTCGTCGGTGACCTCGACCGTGTTCTTCGGTATCCGGGTGATCGAGGCCTCGAGGAAGGTCAAACCGGCCTCCTCCAGCGCCGTCCGCACCGTATCGAAATCCTCGGGCGCCGTCAGCACCTGGTATTCGGTCTCCTCCTCGACCACGTCCTCGGCCCCCGCCTCGAGCGCCATGTCCATCAGCTTTTCTTCGGTGATCAGGGATTTGTCGACCTGGATCAGGCCTTTTTTCTCAAACATCCACGACACGCAGCCGAACTCGCCGAGGTTGCCGCCGCTCTTGGCGAAATAGTGCCGGATATCGGCCACCGTGCGGTTGCGGTTGTCGGTCATGCAGTCGACCAGGACGGCGACGCCGCCGGGACCATACCCCTCGTAGAGGATCTCCTCGTAGACCTCGCCGGCGATTTCACCGGTCCCCTTCTTGATCGCCCGGGCGATATTCTCCTTGGGCATATTCTCGGTCTTGGCGGTGTTGATCGCCGCCCGCAGCCGGGAATTACCCTCGGGGTCACCGCCGCCGCTGCGCGCCGCCACGGTGATCTCCTTGATCAGCCGGGTGAAGATCTGACCCCGTTTGGCGTCAATCGCCCCTTTCTTCCTCTTGATCGTTGACCATTTCGAATGACCTGACATACCTTCCCTATCTGTTGATCGATATCCTCTGACCGGGGTCGCCCCTCAGTCGCTTTCATTCATCCCATCCATGCCGACATGGTCCGGAATGGCGGTGGCGGCAACCGCCTCCGGCCTCCGGTATTCCATCGCCAGGACAAAGACCTCGCGGCTCTCGACCCGCGAACTCTTCGGTTTGAGCACCTTGACCATCGCAAAACGCTGCTTGACCTCGTCGACAAAGGCCGGCAGGTCCTCGCCCTGGAAGACCTTGCAGATGTAGTGGCCGCGGTCGAGCAGCAGGATCTCCGCCAGGGCCAGGGTCCGGCGCACCAGATCGATCGAATGCTGGGCATCGGCCCAGCGGTTGCCCGTGGTTTTCGGCGCCAGATCGGAGATCAGCACCTTGAAGGCCGGCCTGATCCGCCGCACCAGAGGCACCAGTTCCGGCTCCATGATATCCTGGCAGAGCCAGTGGATCGGGGCGCTGCCGGGCCGGGGAGACTCGACCGCCTGCTGCAGGTCGACCCCGACCACGACGCCCTTCGGACCGACCACCTCGGCGGCAAACAGCGACCAGCTGCCGGGAAAACAGCCGAGATCGAGCACGCTGTCGCCCCGCCGCATGAACCGGTACTTTGCCTGAACCTCTTCCAGCTTATAAACCGATCTGGCCGGATATTGGTCCTTTTTGGCCTTTTTGAAATAGTAGTCCTGAACTTTACGCACGTTTTAGTCCATTTGGTTTTCTTTGACAAGACGAAATCAGCGGGTTACCGGCGGTTGTCACGGCTGTTCGGCGCCATCGCCGCCACCGTTGGCGACAAAGGCCGCAACCCACGCGAGCGCCTCGTTCCTGGCGGTGATCCGGCCCTCGACCCGCAGGGCCTCGAGCTCCCGCAGGATGGTGCGGAACAGGGGGCCAGGCGTCAGGCCGAGTTCGGTAATCAGGTCATCGCCGGTGAGCAGCGGCGGTCCGGCCGCCACCGGCCGGATATCCTCTTCGATGATCCGCAGCACCTGGCCGAACAGCTCGACCAGTTCCGCCTCCATCCGCGGCGGCTTCTTGTCGCCGCGGCTGGCCAGGCTGTCGGCCATCGCCAGCAGGAAGAGGCCGTCGAGGTCGGCCCCGGCCCGCTGGCTCAGTTTCAGCACCGCCCGTTTGCTGAGCGGCTCGCGGCGGCGGACGTTGCACAGGTGGAAGGGGTGCATGTGCATGGCGATCAGCTGCCCGGTCCGCTCCCGCTCCTCCTTACCCCATTTCAACCGCTCTGCAAAGAGGTGAAAGATGCGGCGGCCGATCTCGTCATGATTATAGAAGGTGATGCGATCACCCTCGGATGCGGCCGCCCTGGCGGCGGGCTTGCCGATATCGTGGCACCACGCCGCCCACTTCAGGCAGCGCCGCACCGGCCCGGCGGCGAGATAGGCCTCCAGCCGTCCCGCCGCCGGCGGATAGTACCGCCCCGGTCGGGCGATGATCGCCTCCATGGCCTCGAAGGCGGCAAAACAGTGATGAAAGACATCGAGATGATGGAATTCCGGCTGCTCCACCCCCACCCCGGCATAGAGTTCAGGAACGATGTGCCGCAGCAGCCCGGCCGCAGCCATGGCCCGGAAGGTCGGACAGGCCCGCGGCGAATCCATGATCAGCCCGAGTTCATAATTGATCCGCTCCACCGCCGGCCTGGCGATCAGACCGGCACAGCGGCCGATCTCGGCCAGACTGGCCGGATCGAGGGCGAAGTCCAGGGTCGCCATGAAGCGGAAGCCGCGCAGCATCCGCAGCGGGTCGTCGTCATAGGCCCCGGGGCAGCCCCGGAGGATGCCCTGCCGCAGATCGTCGCAGCCGCGCAGCGGGTCGACCAGCACCGCCTCCCGGCCGTCGCCGAGTCCGTCCAGCGGCACCGCCATGGCGTTGACGGTATAGTCCCGGCGGCACAGATCCTCTTCAATTGTTCGGGCCCGCCCGCGAAAACCGGCGAAATCCACGGTCAGTCCCCGCCAGACGACCCGGGCGACATCCTCGCCGGTCCGGCCGAGGTCGACATAAGCCCCACCGCCCAGCAGCGCGATCAGCGCCCGGCAGCAGCCGGCGGCATCCCGGGCCACCGTCAGATCGAGATCACCGGCGGTAAGGCCCAGCAGGCAGTCGCGAACGGTGCCGCCGGAAATGAAGAGCTCGCCGTAACCGGCGCCAAGCCGCCGCAGGGCTGCGCCGATCTCCGACGGCCATGGTTCGAGCAGGCCCGCCAGCCGCTGCCGTTGGACCGTCCTTTCATTTTTCATCGTTGTTGACTATACTCCCGCCTCATTCGTTTCAACACCACCATGTGGCCAGTGTACCACACCCGGGAAGCGATGGACAGCTCCCGGCCGACCGAATTCCCCCGGACTATGACAGCGAACCAGAGCCCCACCCCCGCCGGACCACCGCCCTTCCTCACCCTCGCCCCGCTGCAGGGAGTGACCGAAGTCCTGTTCCGCAATATTTTCGCCCGCCACTTCCCCGGCTTCGACGCGGCGATGGCCCCCTTCGTCAAGCCCCAGGGACAGGCCCGTTTCCCGGACAAGCTGCTGCGCGACATCCTCCCCGAACTGAACGGCGGCCTGCCGCTGATCCCGCAGCTGCTGCACAACGATGCCGCCAATTTCCTGGCCGTGGCCGACCGGATCGCCGACCTCGGCTATCACGAGATCAACTGGAACCTCGGCTGCCCGGCGCCGATGATCGTCCGCAAGCAGCGGGGATCCGGCCTGCTGCCCCATCCCGAGCTGGTCCTCGCCCTGCTCGACGCGGTCGTTCCCCGGCTGCGGCTCGGCCTGTCGATCAAGACCCGGCTGGGCCTGCACGACAAAGGCGAGCTGCCGGCCCTGCTGCCCCGGCTCGACGCCTACCCGTTGACCGAGATCATCATCCACGCCCGCCTGGGCAGCCAGCTGTACGAGGGCCGGCCCGATCTCGACGGCTTTGCCGCCTGCCTGCCCCTGACCCGGCACCGCCTCGCCTACAACGGCGACATCGTCGATGTCGCCGGCTTTGTCGCCCTGCAGCAACGGTTCCCGCAGATCGACCGCTGGATGATCGGTCGCGGCGCCCTCGCCGACCCCTTCCTGCCGGCGGCGCTCAAGGGCATGGCCAGGCCCGGACAGGCGGAAAGGACCCGCCGAATCCGGATCTTTCACGATGAGCTGTACGCCGCCTACCGCGAGCGGCTGGCCGGGCCGAGCCACCTGCTGGGACGGATGAAGCAGCTGTGGGCCTACCTCATCGCCTCCTTTCCAGGGCGGGAGAAGCTGTTGAAGAAGATCACCAAGGCGATGAGCGAAGACCAGTACCGGCAGGTCGTCGAGCAGCTGTGGGAAGGACGGGAATCGGCGAGGGGCTGAACCGTCCTCAGAGCATCCAGCCGGCAAAGTCTTCGTCGGCGAGCGGCGCGGCGGCAACATGCCGCGCGCTGCCGGACAGGGTGATGACGATCTCGCCGGCCCGGGGCCTGCCGTCGATCTTGCGGGCATAGCGGGCGACCAGGGCGGCGGCGAGGTCGAGGTCGGCGGCCATGACGGCCGGCTCGGGGTAACAGCGGGCGGCCCGGCGAACGACTGCGATCGGGCCCGGCCGGTCATTCATCCGCAGCACCGCATCGTCGGCGGCGGCCAGCGCCAGCAGGCGGTCATTCTCGGCCTTGACCCGGCCGACCACCAGCCAGCCGCCGCCGGGCAGGACGAACTGACGGCCGACCAGCAGCAGGCGGACATCGGCGACGGTGAGGTCGGCGATCGGCAGCGCCAGCTGACCGCCGTAGAGCCGCTCGATCCGGCGGCTGAGGATCGGATCGGCGAGGATGCAGCCCCCGGCCGGGGAGGGAAAATCGCCGATCCCGAACTCCTCGGCCAGGGCGATCTGGCGCGATCGGCCGCGGCCGCTGAAATCGAGCAGGCGGGAGCGGTCGACCAGCCCCTGCTGTTCCGCCAGGGTCTCCGGCATGAGTCTGGCGGATAGCGGCCGCAGCAGGATGGAGCGGCTGCCCGAGTCCCGGCCGATGACGTTGAGGGTGTCGCGCCGCTGCGACATCGGCCGCTGCCCGAGGACCTCGCCGGTCACCAGGAACGAGGCCCCGACCGCCGCCATCATCTCTTTGGCCCGCCGCAGCATCATGATCTTGCAGTCGATGCAGGGATTGAAGTGCCTGCCGAAACCGTGCCGCGGGTGGCGCAGCAGTTCCAGGTAGCCCTCACTGATATCCTCGACCACCACCTCGATGCCGTATTTGTCCCGGATCTCCCGGCGGTAGCCGGCCACATCGGCAAGAAGGTCATAGTGGAAAAAGGGGGTGACGAACTTGACCGCCAGCACCTCGATCCCCTGGGCGGCCACCACCCGGGCCGCCAGGATCGAATCGAGACCGCCGGAAAACAGGGCCAGGGCCCGCGTCATGCCGCCGCCTCGCCCTTGGCCAGCAATTCCTCGGCCCAGGCCTCGGTATGGCCGGAGACCGATTCCCCGGCCAGCATCCGCGCCAATTCCCGGACCCGCTGCGGCCGGGTGAGCGGCAGGACCTTCGACAGGGTCCGGCCGTCCACCACCTCCTTGGCCACCTGGAAGTGGAGGTGGCCGCGGGCGGCGATCTGCGGCAGGTGGGTGATGCAGAACACCTGGTGATGGCTGGCGAGTTCGCGAATCTTGCGCGCCACCGCCTCGGCCGCTTCGCCGCCGATCCCGGCGTCGACCTCGTCGAAGATGACGGTATCGACCATGTCGCGGCGGGCGAACAGGCACTTGAGCGCCAGCATCAGGCGCGACAGTTCCCCGCCGGAGGCCACCCGGGCCAGGGGTCGGGCCGGCTCGCCGGGATTGGCGGCGAAGAAGAACTCGATCCGGTCCCAGCCGCTGGCCCGCAGGTTGGCCGGGACCGGTTCGATCACCTGCCAGTTGACAATGAAACCGGCCTGCCGGAAGGCCAGCGAGGCCAGCTCGGCCGTCATCGCCCGCTCCATCTCGACCGCCACCTCCCGCCGCCGGGCGCTGAGCCGGGCGGCCAGGGCGCAGGCCTCGACCTCCAGGGCCGCGGTCTGTTGCTCCAGTTCCCGGCCCCGCGCCTCCATTCCTTCCAGCTGTTCCAACTCCTGCCCGGCCGCCGCGGCGAACCGCAGAACCTCGGCCAGAGTCTCGCCGTACTTGCGTTTCAGGCCCTGCAGCACATCGAGGCGCTCGCCGACCCGCTCCAGACGGAACGGGTCGCTCTCGAGCGAATCGCGGTAATGGCGGAGTTCGAGGGCATAGTCTTCGGCGAGGAAACTGTAGCCGCTCAGGTCCTCGGCCAGTTTCGCCGCCTGCGGATCGAGGGCCACCACCTGTTCCATGTTGCGGCGGATCTGGGCCAGACCGTCGATGAGGGTCGTCGTCAGCAGCGCATAGCTTTCCTGGCTCAACCGGATCAAGGCGTCGGCGCTCTTCAGCCGTTTTTTCTCGGCGGCAAGCTGCTCGTCCTCACCCTCGACCGGAGCCGCTCCCATGATCTCATCCACTTGATATTTGAGAAAATCCTTCCGCCGTTCCTTGTCCTGCTCCTGACGCCGCAGCTGTTCGAGTTCGGCACGGCATCGCTGCCAGCGCCCGAAGACTGCGGCGTATTCCTCCCGCTGCGGCCACAGGTCGCCCAAAGTATCGAGAAAATCGAGGTGCAGCTGCGGTTGCAGCAGCTGCTGGTGGTCGTGCTGACTGGCGATGCTGAGCAGGTCCGCCGTCAGGTCCGCCGCCTGCCGGGTCGTCACCGGCGAACCGTTGATATGGAGCTTGCTCCGGCCGGCGGCGGTGATCATGCGGCGGATGATGACCGTATCATCATCGCCGAGACCACTCTCCGTCAGCAGCCGGCGAAGCCGGCTGTTCTCCGGCTTCAGAACGAAGACCGCCTCGACGGTGCAGGAATCCATGCCGGACCGGATCCAGTCGGCGGAGACCCTGCCGCCCGCCAGCAGCCCGAGGGCCCGCATCATGATCGATTTGCCGGCTCCGGTCTCCCCGGTCATGACGATCAGTCCGGTTCCATCCCCCTGCTCGAAGTCGAGATGGAGGGACTCGATCAACGCCAGGTTTTCAATTCGCAATTCACTTAACATCGGTTTTCTGCCGGTACACGTGCTTCATGTTCATCGCCGCTTGACGATATGGCAAAAGGACAGTAGGTTACGGTCGTATAACAGGGCTTTGGAGACTTGGCAACCGGTTTTCCCGCCGATTTCAGATCACTGCCCGATCCTCCGCGCCCCGAAATCGACTCGCATGAAAAAGAAAAAAGATCTCAGCGCCAGCCTGGAAGACTATATCGAGGCCATCCTTCATATAGTCAACGAAAAGCATGTGGCCAGAAGCAAGGAGATCGCCAGCCGGCTCGATGTCAGCCGGGCCTCGGTCACCGAGGCCCTCAGGGCTCTGGCCCGCAAAGGCCTGATCAACTACGCCCCTTACGAGGCGATCACGATGACAACCAAAGGGCGGAAGGTCGCCAAGGATGTCATCTTCCGCCACAACACCCTGAAGCAGTTCTTCATCGAGGTCCTGGCCATCGACCGCCCGACCGCCGAAGAAGCTGCCTGCCGGATCGAACACGCCGCGCCGCCCGAGGTTATCGCCCGGATGATCAGCTTTACCCAGTTCATGCAGTGCTGCCCGCGCGGCGGCGAGGATCTGATCAAGGGATTCGCCAGCTTCTGCGCCGAGGGCCGGACGCGTATCAGTTGCGAGGAGTGCCTTTCCGGCTGCCTCGAGCAGGCCAAAGGCCATGACGACGTAAAGATCTGAGCCACAGGGACCGGCTCCCGGTCTCGCCATCGCCAACCGGCGATCGCCCTCGGCGCATCGGAACCGGTTGGAACAGCGTGCATTTTCCGCCAATCCAGGTATACTATCGAGCCTTTCCGGAAGCCCGCGTCATTTTTCCTTTGACCTGACCAGCCGCATGCCAGACAACAGCAATCCCACCGCCCTTTTTTCCCGCCTGCACGCCCTCGATTCCGACGAGGAGCGCCGGCTGTCACCGGCCGCGGCCCCGAGCCGGCAGGCAGTCAGACGCAGGGACGATGAACGGCCGGGCTATCGCCAGCAGTTCGCCCTCGACGCCGACCGCATTCTCCACTCCCGGGCCTACACCCGCTATATCGACAAGACCCAGGTTTTCTGCCTGGTCGCCAACGACCATATCACCCACCGGGTCCTCCATGTGCAGTTGGTGGCCAGGATCGCCCGCACCATCGGCCGTTTTCTCGGCCTCAACGAGGACCTGATCGAGGCCATCGCCCTCGGCCACGATATCGGCCATCCCCCCTTCGGCCACGGCGGCGAGGTCTATCTCTCCCGCCTCTGCCGGGAGCACGGCCTCCCCCCCTTTCAGCACAATATCCAGTCGGTCCGTTTCCTCGACCGTCTGGAACGCAAGGGCCGGGGGTGGAATCTGAGCCTCCAGACCCTGGACGGCATCCTCAGCCACGACGGCGAGATCGACAGCGGCCGCCTGAGCCCGACGCCGCTTGCCTCCTTTGCCGAATTCGACCGGCGCCTGCAGGCCAAGGAAGAGGAGCCCGGGCTGAAACTGGTGCCGGCCACGCTCGAGGGCTGCGTCGTCCGCCTGGCCGACACCATCGCCTATATCGGCCGGGACATCGAAGACGCCATCATCCTCGGTCTGATTCGGCGAAACGACATCCCCGAGTCCTGCCGAAGAAGTCTCGGCGACTCCAACGGCACCATCGTCTACACCCTCACCACCGACCTGATCACCGCCAGCACCGTGCCGGCCGCCGGTGACACGGCCACGGACATCACCCCCGCCGTCGGCTTCAGCGCCGAGATCGCCCACGCCCTGCATGAGCTCAAGGCCTTCAATTACGAGCGGATCTACCTGGCGCCGCAGACGCGGAAGGATCTGCCGCTCATCGGTGAATGCTACGCCGCCCTCTTCACCACCTATCTCGATGGGCTGGAATCAGGCCGCCGTCCGCCCGGCCAGGTCGACCTGATGACCGACATGAACCGCAGCTACCTCGACAGCCAGCCGCCGGCGGCCATGGTCCGCGACTACATCGCCGGCATGACCGACGATTTCTTCCTCAGCCAGGCAGCGGCAATCGGCTGCGCCATCCCCGAGAAACGATGAGAAAGACCCTCCGCCAGTTTCTGCCGGGTGAAAACACCCGGATGATACTTATCGCCACCTGCATCGGTCTGGGCGCCGGCCTGATGACCATCGTCTTCCGCAGCCTGGTCGACGCGGTCCATGCCCTGGTCTTCGACGGTGGCGCCAGCCTGCTCGGCATCGACCGGGGCGGCTGGCACCTGCTGCTGCTGCCGCTGCTGCCGCTGGCCGGCATGGTGCTGCTGATCCCGCTGTCGCTGCTGTTTCCGGGGGAGGTCAACGGCTACGGTCTGCCGGCCTTCCTCCGCAAGGTCAATCTCGAGAACGGCATCATCCGGGCGCGGACCATTGCCCTCAAGATCATCGCCACCGCGCTGACCATCGGCACCGGCAATTCGGCCGGGGTGGAGGGCCCGATCGCCCAGATCGGCGGGGCGATGGGGTCCCAGGCCGGTCAATTCTTCCGGGTATCCGGCAACCGGTTGAAGGTCTTCATCGCCGCCGGGGCCGCGGGCGGCATCGCCGGGATGTTCAACGCCCCGATCGCCGGCATCTTCTTCGCCGCCGAGATCGTCCTCCTCGGCACCTACGAGATCTCCTCCTTCGCCGCCCTGGTCATCGCCTCGGCGATGGCCACCGTCGTCACCCGCGGCTGGTACGGCGAGATGAGCGTCTTCACCATCCCCCAGTATTCGGTGGTCAATTACCTCGTCGAGATCCCCCTTTACTGCCTGATGGCGATCTTCATCGGCCTGGCCGCCGTTCTCTTCATCCGGGTCTTTTACGCGGTCCGGGACCGCTACCGGGCAATCGCTCTCCACCCCCAGCTCAAGCCGCTGACCGGGGCCCTGCTGATCGGCGGCATCGGCATCTTTTTCCCGCAGGTGATGGGCGACGGCTACGAGTATATGGAAGATGTCCTCCATGGCCAGGGCATCGCCTGGGTCATGCTCGCCCTGGTCCTGCTCAAGATCGTCGCCACCTCGATCACCCTCGGGTCCGGCGGGGCCGGCGGGGTGTTCGCCCCGTCGCTGTTCATCGGCGCCGTCCTCGGCGGGGCGTTCGGGTCCGTCACCCACCGACTCATGCCCGATCTGACCGCCGGGTCCGGGGCCTACGCCACCGTCGGCATCGGCGCCTTTCTCGCCGCGGCGACCCACGCCCCGATGACCGCCATCTTCCTGCTGTTCGAGCTGACCGGCAACTACCAGATCATCATCCCGATCATGATCACCTCGATCATCGGCACCGTGGTGGCCAGCAAATTCTGCGAGGATTCGATCGACACCGTCGATTTCAGCCGGGAAGGGATCAATATCCACGAGGGGCGCGAGACGGTGATCCTGAAATCGCTGAAGGTCGGGGCCGCCGTCAGCGATGAGGTCTACTATATCAGCGAGGATGCCAACATCAAGGAACTGCTGCAGATCTTCAGCATGGGCAAGGGCTTTTATTTCCCGGTCATCGACACCTCGGGCAAGATGACCGGGATCGTCTCGCTCCAGGATGTGAAGAATATCCTCCATCGCGAGGAGAAGGAACGGATCGCCTACAAGGTGGGGGGAATCTGCAACCGCAACATTATCATGCTGACCCCGGACGATTCCCTCTTCGCCGCGATGCAGCTCTTCGATATCAAGGGCATCGAGGAGATCCCGGTGGTGGAAAGCCTCGAGGAGCGGTGGGTGGTGGGGATGCTCAAGCGCCGCGACGCCCTCGATCTCTACAATCGGGAGGTGCTGCGGCGGGGGATCAACGCCAAGGTCGGATCGCAGGGGCTTGGCGGCCGTTAGCGGCGTTACCGGGAACAAGGACGCGGCGGGGAGCCCGGGACCGCCGTTTTTTCGGCCCCGGTTCCAGCACAAGGGCTTGACCTTCGCCGGCGGAAATGGTATCGGAAAGCTCTCACGCACGCACCCGTAGCTCAGCTGGATAGAGCACCAGGCTTCGAACCTGGGAGTCGGGGGTTCGAATCCCTCCGGGTGCGCCACTCTCACCAGACTCCCTGCCGATTTGTTCCTGCCCCGTTACAACGTTTTCGCCTGGAAGGTATCGCAACTGCCGATCTCGCCGGCCTGGAAGCCGCGCCGGAACCAGCTCACCCGCTGCGCCGAACTGCCGTGGGTGAAGGAATCAGGGGTGATCTGGCCCTGCGAGCGGCGCTGCAGCCGGTCGTCGCCGATATTCGAGGCGGCGTTCAAGGCCTCTTCGATATCGCCCGGTTCGACCACCTGCCGCACCCGGTCGGCATGGCTGGCCCATATCCCGGACAGGCAGTCGGCCTGCAGTTCGAGCCTGACCGACAGCCGGTTGTATTCGACCTCGGCCACCCGGCCGCGCTGCGCCGCAACCTTATCGCTGATCCCGAGCAGGTTCTGGACATGATGGCCGACCTCATGGGCGATGACATAGGCCTGGGCGAAATCGCCCGGAGAATCGAGATCGGCCTTGAGGTCGTGATAGAAGGCCAGGTCGATATAGACCTTGCGGTCGGCCGGGCAGTAGAACGGCCCCATCGCCGCCTGGGCGAAACCGCAGGCCGATTGCACCGCCCCGGAGAACAGCACCAGCTTCGGTTCGCTGTAGGTCCTGCCGGCCGAGGCAAAGACCTCGTTCCAGGTGTCTTCGGTATCGGCCAGCACCACCGCCACGAATTCGGCCAGTTCCTGCTCTTCGGCGCTCGGCTGGTAGGGGGCCGACGAGTCGGGGGACGATTGCTGCACGGTTTCACCGATGTTGAGGATCAGGGCCGGATCGATGCCGAAATACATGGCGACCAGGGCCAGCAGCAGGATGCCGATGCCGCCGCCCTTGAATCCCCTCGGGACCCGACTCCCCCGCTGGTCCTCGATATTGCCGCTCCTCCGTCCTGTCTGCCAGCGCATGGTTTCCCCTCCTCCTGTGTTGTGACTTGAACGATAGCCGTTGCCGATACGAACCGGCGGTTCGACACCACTGCCGGCGATCCCGACCTTGGACCGCCCGATCGGCGTTGGCCGCAGCCAGGCAGGCCATTGATCTCCGCCCCTGGCCCCCTTCCGGGGATTGCCCATGCCATGAACCTTGCCGCAGGAGCCGGATATATCTTTCGGGATCTCTCCGGTCGCCGCGACAATTCCGTGTATTTATCTGGACTTTCATTATATATTCGATCAATCGATAAAATCAACGGGTTGATCCACTGTTCATTCATGCGGCCGGCCACCGGCCGGGGGCCGGCGGATGTCGACTTCACCTCGAGCGGCCGGGAGCCAAATTTGTCTGCGGCCGTCCACTTCCTCCTTGCACCGCCGATCAGGAATCAATACTGTACATGCAAAGACGGCAAACCGGCCCTTCGAACTCTTCCCCTCTCAATTCGCCATGACACGGTCTTCCTCCGCCACATCCCTTCTTCTTGTCGACGATGAAATAGAATTCACCGAAATCATGGCCCAGCGCCTGCATAAACGGGGGTTCCCGATAACCACGGCGACCGAGGGAGCGACCGCCCTGCGGCGGCTGGAGGAACATGCCATCGATGTCGTCATACTCGATGTGGCGATGCCCGGCATGAACGGGATTGACATCCTCAACGCCATCGGGGAACGCCAACCGCTGGTCGAGGTGATCATGCTGACCGGCCAGGCCACTGTCGGCACGGCGGTCGAAGCGATCAGGCACGGGGCCTTCAATTACCTGAAGAAACCTTGTGAAATCGAGGATCTCATCGCCCAGATCGATAGTGCGATGGACCGCCGGATGGAGCGCCAGAAAAAGGTCCTCGAGGTACGGATGACGCCGTATCTCTCCCCTGAAAGGCGTTCAGAAATGATTTCCGCTATCCTCAAGAGTTGACATCGGCACCCGAAGCCCCGCCGGCCAACCGACACGATGCCCCGTCAACCGATCATCACCGCCCAAGGAATGCGACACCGATGACAGACAAGACCATTTTCCTCATAGTTCTGATCCTCGCAATCGTTGTGGCCCTCGCCATCCTCAAAAACGGCCGGACGCCTGATGCCGTCGGCCTGCGCCAGGGACGGCTGTCGCCTCTGCCCCCCACACCCAATGCGGTCTCAAGCCAGACCGAGGATGAACAACGCCACGTGGCGCCGCTCGCGTTCACCGGTGACCGGCAGGAGACCCACCAGGCTCTGCGGCAGGCAATCACCGGCTATCCGGGCAAGGTGAAGATCGTCACCGATACGCCGGCATATATCCACTGCGTGTTCAGCAGCGCCACGTTCGGCTTTCGCGACGATGTCGAATTCCTGTTGGACGATACCAGCCACGTCGTCCATTTCCGCTCCGCGTCGCGCCTCGGATACTCCGACCTGGGGGTCAATCGCCGCCGCTACGCAGCCCTCGCGGCGCTGTACCGCCGCCCGCCCCGACAATGACGATTTCCCGCTCCCGGATACGGACAAAACCATGCCCAGACAGCTGCCGATGACCGGCGACGACGACAACACAGCCCGGGACATCCCCCTGGCCGAGAGGGCCCGCCCCCGCGAACTGGCCGACCTCTTCGGCCAGGACAGGCTGCTGCGGCCGGACTCGCTGCTCCGACGGATGATCGAGCAGGACAGCTACAGTTCCTGTATCCTCTGGGGGCCGCCCGGCACCGGCAAGACGACGCTGGCCCGGATCATCGAACGCAAGACAGGGCACGCCTTCGTCCCGTTCAGCGCCGTACTGGCCAAAATCACCGAGGTCAAGGAACTGATGGAGAAGGCGCGCCGGCTCCTCCTGGCCGAGGGCCGGCGGACCATCGTCTTCATCGACGAGATCCACCGCTTCAACAAATCGCAGCAGGACGCCTTCCTCCCCTACGTCGAATCTGGGGCGATCATCCTCATCGGCGCCACCACCGAGAACCCGTCCTTCGAGGTCATCCCCGCCCTGCTCTCCCGCTGCCATGTCTTCGTCCTCGAACCGCTCGGCGATGGGGAAATCAGAAACATCCTCGGGCGAGCCCTCACCCTCGTCGGCCGCGATCTCCACCTCGACGACGCAGCCCTCGCCCTGCTGGCGGAGAAGGCCGGCGGCGATGGCCGCCGGGCCCTCAACCACCTGGAGATGGTCTGCCGCAACGCCGACCGCGGCGACCGCATCGACGCCGAGGCCGTCGAGAAGGCCCTGTCGCACCGCTCGCTGTTTTACGACAAGGGGGGCGAAGAGCACTACAACCTGATCTCGGCCCTGCACAAGTCGATCCGGGGCAGCGACCCCCAGGCGGCCCTGTATTGGTTGGCGCGGATGCTCGAGGCCGGCGAGGACCCGATGTACATCACCCGGCGCATGGTGCGACTGGCCACCGAGGACGTGGGACTGGCCGACCCGCAGGCCCTGGTGCAGGCGATCGCGGTCAAGGACACGGTGCACTTTCTCGGCATGCCGGAGGCCAGCACCGCCCTGACCCAGCTCATCGTCTACCTGGCGACGGCCCCGAAGAGCAATGCCACCGAGGTGGCCTACAACTCGGCCAAGGCCGACGCCATCGCCACCAGCCATCTCAAGGTGCCGCTGCATATCCGCAACGCCCCCACCGCACTGATGAAGGATCTGGGGTACGGCCGGGGCTACCGTTACTCGCATGACTTCACCAACCGCTACAGCTATCAGCGCTGTTTTCCGGAGCAGATGGAGGAGAAGACCTATTACCGGCCTTCGACCTTCGGTTTCGAAAAGGAGATCAAAAAACGTCTCGACTGGTGGGCGGGCCTGAGACAGCAGCAGGAAGAACAGGAAAAAAAGGACGGTTAGCGGCGGCCGCTGATCACGCCGATGCCGGCGGCCGCCCCATCTCGGTCTTGATCGCCCGGACGAACTGGCTCATCGTGTACGGTTTCTTGACAAAACCGCCGACCCCAAGCTGCATCGCCGCCTTGACGTCGGCGCTCTCCGAGAAACCGCTGACGTTCCAGACGACGGTCAGGCCGAGCCCCGTCCCTTTCTTTCCCATCACCTTGCGGGTGTAGAAGGGCTCGAAGATATGCGCCCGGTATTCTTCGGGGATGCCGGGACCGTCGTCGCCCACCTCGAGCACCGCCTGGCCGCCATCGGCCAGGTCATCGACCCCACCCGGCTCCTGGCGTGAGGTCCTGACGACGACGGATCCACCACCGGGAGCAACGGCTTCGACCGCGTTCATCACCAGATTCATGATCACTTTCTGGATATGGACCGGTGAGCAGTTGATCCGGACGTTGTCCGATGCATCCACCACCGTCACCTTCACTTCCGGATGCAGCCGCATCATCGCCTGAAATTCCGCCGATCCCACGTACTCCTCGACCAGGGAATGGAGCGCGACATTCTGTTTGATCCGCGCACTGCCCTTGGCCAGGGTGAGCAGGTCGGCGACGGAATCGTATCCCATCATTGCCGCCAGCGCCGGGTTGATCTCAAGCAGGGTGCCGTCCAGGCGGGCGCGATAGATCCCTTCCAGGGCCGAGACGAAGAGCTCCCGGTATTTTTCCTCCGCCTCGCTGATTCTCTGGAAGGCCGCGATGCGTTCGAGGGCGCTTTCCATCAGGCCGGACAGGGCCTGGACGAAACCGGCCTCTCCCGGCGACAGCTGCCGGCCGTCCGTCTGGGCGACAAACTGGAGGGAAGGCCCGTCGGCGGCGCTGTTCCACCGTTTGACCGGCAGTGTGAGCAGGAAACCGGCTTCATGTTCATCCGGTTTCCGGCGGACCGGCAGGTTTTCCTCGATCTTGTCGGCGGCGATACGAAAGACCTCTGCCCTGTCATCGGCCCGGGAGAATTGTTCGGCCGCCAGATTGAGGGCCTGCAGTTTGCAGGTTGAGTCCTCGATCTCTTTGAGCAGAGCATTGACCTGCCGCATCAACTCGCCCAACTGGTCGGGCACGCCGGGATTGACGATCCGGGCGGTAAAATCGCCGGCGGCATATCTTTTCAGAATCGCCGAGGCCTCGATGATGCGCGGGACGACCATCCGGTGGACGAGAAACGCCGAGATCAGCGTGGTCAGGATGATCGCCAGGGCGGCCCCCAGACTGAAAAACAGGATAGTGCCCATCTTCCGGTCTTTGATCGCATCGGCCGAGATCCTGACGTAGAGCCCTCCCGGCAGGGTGCCTTTGGCCGTCAGGGGGGTCACGTTCGATATGGTAGTGCGCCCCGCTCCCGTCGACGAAGGCATATTGCCGGGCCTGATCCATATCCAGGACGAAAACGCCCTTTTCCTCCTCCAGGAGAAAATCGGTGTATATCCTGCCCTCCCTGGACGGTTGAAAATTAAAGAAAATTTTCCCTTCCCGGCCGAAAATAAAGGCATCGACCACCTTTTCCTGAACCAGGTCGCTGAGCGCACGCAGGTCCTTGACCTTGTCATAGGGCATGGCCCGCTGATTCATCAACACACCGGGAAGGGCCAGCTTGTCGGCGATGCGACTGTCGATTTCCCGGTTGAACCGCGAACTGTAAAAAATCCCCATCACCATCAGCAGGACGACCTCGATGGCCAGGATGGCGAGGAGGATTTTGACGGGGATATTCAGTCTGGTGCGCTCGATCAACCACATAATCAATCTACTGTATGAAAACTCTTCCTGGCCGGGGTAGCTCGTAAGAAGGCGGGATGGCCTCGCCCTTCGGGTGCCGTGTGGTCGTGGCATGTGCGAGGCATCCGGTCCTCGTCCTGACGCCGGATTGGCTCGTCACCGCTGGCTCCGGCGGACAAGCGTCTGGTAATAGTCCTTGGCCTTGAGCTTTCCCTCGAGAATCAGGGCCAGACTGGTGCGGAATTCCTCCTCGCCTACCGGAATGCCCTTGCCGAAGACATAGGTCGGGGCACGAAAATTGCGCATCGGCAGCGTACTGTACTGCTGTTCCATGTCGTGGAGGAATTCACCGTAGACATCCCCGTCGACCAGGCCCAGCACCGGTTCCTGGAGGTTGCCGCGGATGCCGGTCGGATTTCTTGTATACTCCACCCATTTCTCGGGCGATTTCCGGCTCCGCCCACATCATCGACAGGTCGATCGCCGCCTGGCGGTTGGGGCTTCTTTTCATCACCGCGAAGGCGTTGACAAAAAGGCCGACCAGTCCATTCGGCTGCTTCACGTACGGCTGTTCCACCGGAATGCCGTTTTGATAGTGCTGCGGCGAAACGCCGCGGAAATGGCTGTACATGCAGGTTCCGCCGGGCAGAAAGGCCTTGGCCTTGGCCTTGCTGGCATCATATTTCTCCTCGATCACCAGTCCAGGGTCGGAAAACTGGCTCTTGAACAGATATTCGAACAGGGCCTCGATCCTGTTCAAGGAACTGAGATGCAGGAAGGGGATTGAAGTCCCGTGCTCTTTGTTGTAGGCGGCAAGTGCCCTGGCATAGGCGAGGAAATCATCGCTCGTCATCCCCCGCTCCTTGACCGCAATACCCGTTTTCTTCACCACCTGCCTGGTGGTCCAGAGACAGAAGACAATCCCTTCGATATGCGGGCCGGCAAAAATGCCGCCCATCCGTTCCCTGTAATACGGTGTATTGACGATGAAGTCTTTCTGGCTCCCGAGAAAACCGGGGACGGTGGCAAAATCGACCAGATGCTTCTGCCCCCACAACGGATCGCCAAGCAGATCGGCGACATGGTTATACACGGGAAGGTCGCAGAAGACGACATCCCATTCGATCCTGCCGGTTGTGATCATTTCGACGATCTTGTGCGCAACCTTCATTTTGTAATAGTCGCCCTCCCCTTCGATATCGACATCGAACTGGAGATTCACCGTCACATCCGGGTGGAGGAACTCATACTGTTTCCTGACCTCATGGACCAGCAGTTCACGCTTGTCCTCCCCCTTCCAGTGCCCCATCCAGTTGAGTTGGGCTCCCTGCAACGATGCAGGCGCAACCAGGACGAGCAGTGTCACCCAGAGAACATACGTCCTGTTCATCTCATTCTCTCCTCCAGAATGTCAGGGGAAGCCGGAGTCATTGATCCATTACAGGTAGTTCGATACGATCGGGATCCTTCGTCATCATAACGGTTGATTTCTGGAAGTAAAAGAATATTTCCCGCCATCGCACAATCCGGCCACACTTCCGCAACCTGGTCGTCGGTCCAGCCGGATTTCGGATTATCCCGGAATATCTGCCGTTGGTGTCAAACTCAAGTTCACACCTTCATTCAATCCCACCGCCAGTCAGGATATTCCGCCTTTCCTTCTCCCGTGTCGACTGATCTTATTTCTTGTCAAACAGCAACAAATTACGTAGAGTTCAAACAGAGGACAATATAATTTTCAAATAAACTCAATCGTTCCGGACATTGGCGGCTGCAGCATTACGGCACATACAAGCGAGGCATTTTCCGCTCATCCGGCGGGACAGCAGGGATTGTCGGGGCGGCATCAGGGGCACCGGGTAACACATTACACCGTACAATTCTTCCCGGCGCCTGGAGCGGCCGGAACAACACAAGGGAAGTCATGGAAAAACGACGACACCAACGGATGACTATAAACAACCTCTGGGCGGATGTATCCGATGGCAAAGGTTTTTATTCCGGGATGGTGACTGATCTGTCACGTTTTGGCCTGAGGTTGACCGATCTTCCGCTCAGGTGCGACACCAGCCAGCGTCTCTCGATCGTCGTTTCCGGCCAGGGGAAAAATTTCAAGATGCTGGCCAGGCCGTGCTGGACGAAGAAAGACAACACCCAGAAAAGCGTCGGAGTCGAGATCATGAACGCCTCCTGGGGCTGGACCGAATTCGTCATGAGCCACGAACCACCTCCCGTTGATGTCCGGGGCGAGGTCGCCCTCCGAGCCAGCCCCGCCTTCCCATCGATATCACAGGGCAGCATCCGAAAACCACCGGAGCGGTGACCCGGGATATTGCATTACCGGGCCTACCGCATGATAGAGACTGATCTCGTCGAGTTGTCCTTTCCCCACTGTTGCCTCGCCCGGGTAAGGCTGTCCCGGATCCGCCGGCCATGAATTTTCTCTACGAACGGATCACCTATCTCTTCGACCCACTGCATCATCTCTGGGAACATGAAAAGATGCACAGGAAGATATCGGTCCTGCTGGTCATGTTCTTCCTCGGCAGTCTGATCGGTATCGAACTCAAGCGTCAGGGCTATCTCCCAGCCTCCGTCGCCCGGTATATCCCCGGCAATCATTTCTATGCCGTGCAGGCTGCCTTCACCGTGGTGTTGATCCTCGAGGTGATCAGCCTGATCTTCACCCTCCCCTGTTCGTTCAGCCGTTCGGTCGGCAAGCAGTTCGAGATCCTGTCGCTGATCCTGATGCGGAACGCCTTCAAGGAGCTGTCCCAGTTCCCGGAACCGATCGCGTTCGCCGGCAACCAGGTGGCGATCCTCCATATCCTCTCGAGCGGCTTCGGCGCCCTCCTGATCTTCGCCCTGCTGGGGTACTATTACCGGGTCCAGGCCAAGTCCGCCGACGAAGCCATGCGCCCCGTCGATCTCTACAGCTTCGTCGCCGCCAAGAAGGGCATCGCCTTGATCCTGCTGCTGGTCTTCTGCACGATGGGGATCCACAGCGGGATCCAGACCTACTTCGGGACCCGGGAGACGGATTTCCTCCATGAATTCTATACGATCCTGATCCTGACCGACATCCTCGTCGTCCTCATCTCCCAGTGTTTTCACCCCAATTTCGCGGCGATCTTCCGCAACTCGGGATTTGCCTTGTCGACCCTGATCATCCGCATCGCCCTGGCCGCCCCGCCCTATTTCGATGTCCTGCTCGGCATGGCCGCAGCCCTGTTCGCCATCCTGCTGACAAGGATCAGCGGCCACCTGTTTGTCAGGCAGAAAAAGGACCACTGAACGAAAACGGCAGAAAAAAGGGAGTGATCAGAAAATCGAGGACGGCAGTCAGTCCCAGATGCCGGCAAGATGGGCGCCGCAATCCGGACACGCCCCCCGGGTGAGGCGGTTCGCCACCACCTCGACCCCCCGCCGCTCGATCAGACCGGCACCGCAGGCACCGCAGATGGTGTCCTCGCCGCCGGTACCAACGTTGCCTTCATAGACGTGCAGCAGCCCCTTGTCCTTGCCGATGCGGGCGGCGGTCGTCAGGGTTGACCGCGGGGTGGGGGGGATATCGAGCATCCGGTGCGACGGGTGAAAGGCGGTGACATGCCAGGGAATATTGCGGTCGATGGCCGCCAGGAACGAGGCGATCGCAGCCAGTTCTTCCGGTGAATCGTTCATCCCGGGGATGATCAGGGTCGTGACCTCGACCCACACCCCGAGCCCATGCAGCAGCTCGACGGTGTCAAGCACCGGCTGCAGCCTGGCACCGCAGACCTTCTTGTAAAACTGGTCGCTGAAGGACTTGATATCGACATTGATCGCGGTCAAAACCGGGGCCAGCATCTCCGCCGCCTGCCGGCTCATGTAGCCGTTGGACACGAAGATATTCTTCAGGCCCTGCGGCGCGGCGAGGACGCTGCATTGATAGGCGAACTCGAAAAATATCGTCGGCTCGACATAGGTGTAGCTGATCGACCGGCAGCCATAGCGCTGCGCCGCCTCGACGACACTCTCGGGCGTCCTGGTGCTGCCGGGAAGATCGCCGGATCTGCGGTCGACCTGGGAGATCGAGGAGTTCTGGCAGTGGAGGCAGCGGAAATTGCAGCCCATCGTCGCAATCGAATAGGATAAGCTGCCCGGCAGGACATGGAAGAGCGGTTTTTTTTCGATAGGATCGATATGTTCGGCCACCAGGTTGCCGTAGACGAGTGAGACCAGCTTCCCGCCCCGGTTTTCCCGCACCCCGCAGATCCCCCGTTTTCCCTCCCCGATCAGACAATGGTGGGCACACAGGCCGCAACGGACAGCATCCCCCTCCCGTTCGAAGAACAGGGCCTCGCAGGTTGAGTTCATGGTCGCACCGGTTTCGAAGTGAATTCAGGCCGCAGATAATCCCGGCCGGAGCAGGGAACTGTCATCAGATCAGACGCAGGAACCAACCGGCGATGTTCCGGATCGCGACGACCAGCACACATTCCCGCGATACCGACGATCTGTAGTTCCGTATCCTGCCATACATCTGCCCCTCATCAGGCACGATCAACCGACGGCCGTACTGGTTGCCGGTATTGACAATGCCCTCCATGTGCCATTTTTTCATTGGTCCACCCCCATCATGGAATACCAATTTAAAAAGGTCGTGGCGCTCATGCCTCAACTCAGCATATCACAGATCAAAATCATTCGTCAAACATCCGGGCGAACAATCCATCATACCGAATTAATACTATAAAAATTCATTTCATCCTCCCGCTGCCCCCTCCCCGGCCGGCAGGCTACGATCGATAGGACCGCCATCGCCCCTCCTCCAACAGGGCATGGGGTTTGAATGCGGTCTTGTAACTCATCGCCGTAACTTCACGGATATAATAGCCAAGGTAGATGTAGTCGATGCCCCACTTGCGGCACAGATCGACAAGGGTGATGATGTTGGAGGTGCCAAGGCTGCGGCTGCTCTCGTCCGGATCGAAATAGAAATAGACGGCATTGACCCAGTTCCGGCCGATATCGGCAATAGAGGCACCGATGAGACGACCGGCCAGGCGCATCTCGATCCGGCGGCTGTCGACAATGCCGTTGAGGAAAAAATTCTGGTAATATCCTTCCGCGGTGTTGTTTTTCTGCGGATACCGCCGGGCGAGAAATTTCTGACAGAGGTCGAGGTTCTCCCGGTCCTGGACCAGGTCCACGACACTGCAGACAACATCGACGTTCTTTTTCTGTACCCGCCGCTGGTTCCGGTTCGGCCGGAATTCCCTGACGTCCAGACGGATCGGAATGCAGGCTGCACAGTCGGCGCAGTGCATGGTATAGAGGCAGTTTCCGTTGCGCCGGTAGCCGGCGGCAAGAAATAATTCCATCACCCGCTGTTCGATCGGGCACAGCATCGCCTGGTGAAATGTGGCGACGAAAGGGAGACCATACGGACAGGCTGTCCGCAGATCAACGAAATACGGCTCGATCCGGTGCCTGATCCGGCGAAAATCTTCGGCGCATTGTTCGTCATACGAAGACATCAGCCCCTCCCTCCACGACGATGAACCGGCCGGTGGGTTCATGGGTTGCGTCTCCCCGGTCGCCCCCGGTTGGTGCCGCGGCCATCATGGTACTGTTCGAATTCCGACGGGGTGTTGATGTTGTCCCAGGCCTGAAGGTATGCTTCCGGGATGACCGGACGGTAGACATTGACGTTGTGGGCAATTATCCCGATTTTGAGGGAACCAGAGCATCGCAGTTCCTCGAACAGTGTCCGGCAGCGCCGGTCATAGCAGGCGAAAAGCGGCTCGACATGGCTGTCGGCGCTCCGTCGCGGGATGACGGCCCATCGACCGGGACGGCGCCGGTCGAGCAGCCACTGCACCGCGGGAGATGTCAGCGACGGCATATCGCAGGCAACGAGGAGCCAGGTGACGTCCGGTTGCCAGCGCATGGCGGCGAGGATTCCTGCCAGGGGGCCGATGACGCCCGGCACATCGGCAATCCGGGTCAGATCCCGGAGGGAGGAAGGAATCTCCCCCTGACCGGCAAGGACGACTCTCTCGACGTGGGGCCGCAGGACCTCGACCGTGTCCTCCAGCCAGGTCCGGCCGTCGGATTTCTCGAGCAGGTGCTTCGGCCGGCCCATCCGCGAACTCCGGCCGCCGATCAGGACACAGGCCCAGACCGGGGCCATCTGCCAGACCTCTTCCAGCCAGGAAAGAAGGAGCTCGGCACAGGCCGCGACCCCCTGGCGTGGATCGGCCGTTCGGAGATTGACGCTCGCCTCGTCACCTGTCGCCGGCTCCGCCTTGGCCGCCAGGCGTAAGGTGTTGAGGGGCAGGCCGCAGTCCCCGTCGACCATGACGATAGTATAGTGCCGGGCCAGATCGGTCAGCAGCGGCATGGCATGACGGCATTCCGCCGCCTCGAAGCAGGCGATCCTGGATCGACCGCCACCGTCAAACCCGTCCGCCATTGTGGCCCACGCCGCCATGTGGGACGGGAAGGAAGCGGCCGTTGGCCCACCGCCCGACGGAAAACGGACGATCAGGAGCCGCATGCCCCGACCGGCGAGCTCGCCGACCAGCGCACGACCGAAGTCCCGATCGGTCACTCCGTCCCCCCCGATCAGCCGAAAGACCGGCAGTCGGCTGCACTCCGCCATCTCGAGGCCGGCGTCGTTCATCTTCCGTCCCCGAGTTGACAGGCAAAGAGGGGCGCCTGTCCGGCAGTCTCCGGCGGCAGAACGCCGGCAGCCCGACCGCGCTGAAGGAAGGCGGTAATCGCCGCCATTCCTTCGTCACCAAGATTACGGGAAAAATCATTTACATACAGGCGAATATGTTCCTGCACGATTTCCGGAGCTGTCTCCTGGCTGTTTGCCCGGATATAGGGCAGACTTTCCTCAGGAAAGCGGAAGGCATACTCGACGCTGGACGCCACCGTCCGCTCGATGCGCTTGATCATCGCGCCGCCCAGGCTCCGCCTGGCGACGATGCAGCCGAGCGGGATCGGCTGGCCGGAGATCGTCTCCCACCACTGGCCGAGATCCTGGAGACAGGTCAATCCTTCTTCGCCATAGGTGAAACGGCTTTCGTGGATGATGACCCCGGCATCGACCTCTCCCCGGCGAACCGCCGCCATGATCCGGTCGAATCGCATCTCCACCAGGTCGGTGCAGGCCGGCTGGAACATGCGGAACAGCAGGGCGGCGGTGGTCAGGCGGCCGGGGATGGCCACCCGTCGACCGGCAAGGTCGGCCACGGGAATGCCGGAGGCGGCAACCACCAGCGGTCCACAGCCGCGGCCGAGAGCGCCGCCGGCGGCGAGGACGCAGTATTCGTCACTGACATGGCCCAGGGCATGGCAGGAGATCTTGGTGACATCGAGGTGATGGGCCAGGGCCCAGGCGTTGAGCGTCTCGACATCCTCCAGCTGCGGCCGGCCGAATTTCAGGCCGCCGAGATCGATGGTCCCATGGCTGATGGCGTAGAAGATGAAGGTGTCGTTGGGGCAGGGCGAGTAGCCTAAAGAGAGCTGTTTCATTACAGTTCCAGTTCACGGAGAAGCAACGAGGCGGCCCTGGCGGCGATCTCGCAGGCCTCGTCCAGCCGCCAGTTCTGCGGGTTCCGGTTCTCGACCATGTTCGATATGCAGCGCACCTCGAGGAACGGCAGGGCAAAGGCCTCGGCGACCCGGGCTATCGAGGCGCCTTCCATGTTTTCGCACAACCCCTGCCACTGCTGCCTCAGATTCTCGCCGCGGGCCCTGGTGCCGGACACGGCATTGACGGTGATGAAGGTCCCGATATGGGGATTGAGGCCATTGCGCTGGAGGATCAGCCCGGCCTGGAGCAGTTGGGAACGGTCGATGTCATAGGCGATCCGGCCGGTCAGCTCCTCCGGCAGGTAATCCATGTTGTCGCCGTAGCAGATGCCGAAATCACCGGCGATCTCCCGCTCGGCCAGGCAGACATCAAGGGGCGCGGCCAACTGAGATCCTTCGAGGAGGACATAGGCCCCGGCGACGCCGAAGTTGATGATCCCGCGGATATGGCGCCCGTCCGTGCAGAGGAAGCGCACCAGCCGCAGGGCCGACTCGACCGGTCCCACCCCGGTGACGAGGGTCTCGCAGCGAACCTCGGAGGCAACCATCATCCGGCCCAGGGGCGCCATTTCCATTTCAGTTGCGGCAACGGCCAGGAACATGGTATCTAAAGCAGCCCCCTCACTGACAGATCCCAGGTAGTATGCCCGGTCTCCGCCCCAGACTTGCTGAAGCGGCGGAAACGGAGGCGACGTCCATCTCATCTCTTACTACTGAAAACAACACCCACATGCAACAGGATTTCATCCTCTCAGCGTACGACTATCACCTGCCGGCGGAGCGGATCGCCCAACATCCGGCCGACCGCCGTGACAACTCCCGCCTGCTGGTCCTCGACAACGAAAGCAAGGCGATCAGTCACCGACGATTTGCCGACATCGTCGACCTCATGAACGACGGCGACATGCTGGTGGTCAACGACACCCGGGTCTTCCCGGCGCGGCTGCAGGGACGAAAGGACAGCGGCGGCAAAATCGAGGTCTTTCTCCTCGAATTTCCCGCCCGCGTTGACGGCTCCTCGGCAGGACCGGCCCGGGCGACGGCCCTGCTCCGGTGTTCGAAGCGGCCGCAGCCCGGCAGTCGCCTGCTCCTCGACGGCGGTCCGGTCTGCACGGTCATCGAACTCCTGGCCGACGGCAAGGCCCGCCTCGAGATGCAGTTCGGGGAAGGCGAAGATATCGCCCAGGCCCTCTCCGCCTGCGGCCAGGTTCCCCTGCCGCCATACATCCTGCGCCAGGAGGGGACGACGGCGGCCGACCGCGAGCGCTACCAGACGGTCTACGCCCACCGACCCGGGGCCGTCGCCGCCCCGACCGCCGGCCTCCATTTCACCGAGGCGCTGCTGCAGCGCCTGAAGGACAAGGGGGTGCAACTGGCGACCATCACCCTGCATGTCGGATACGGCACCTTCGCGCCGGTGCGGACCGAGGAAATCAGGGATCACAGGATCCATGCCGAATATATCGAGGTCCCCGCCGCCACGATGGCAATGATCGCCACGACCAGGCAAAACGGCGGCCGCATCTGGGCCGTCGGCACCACCACCGTGCGGGCCCTCGAGTTCGCGGCGAGACAGTGCCACGGCACCCCGGCTGCAGTCGAAGGCTGGTGCGATCTCTATATCTATCCGGGCTTTGCCTTCAAGGTGGTGGACTGCCTGATCACCAATTTCCATCTGCCGAACTCATCGCTGATGTTTCTGGTCGCGGCCCTCTGCGGACGCGAGACCCTGCTGTTGTGCTATGAGACGGCGGTCAGGGAAGGCTACAGGTTCTATTCGTACGGCGATGCCATGGCTGTCGTTACCGCGAAGGCCACAGCATCGGCGGGATAGGCGGAGAAAACCCTTAACTGGCGGTCGCCGCCGGGCAGTTGGCACAACCGCCGCCAGACGGGCAGGAAGCGGCGGCTGCCGGTGCCGGTTTGCCGGCACCGCCGGAGGAACTCGAGTAGCCGTCGGCGTACCAGCCGCCACCCTTGAGCTGGAAGGAACTCATTGACATCAGCTTCTTAACCGATCCGTCGCACTCCGGGCAGACACTCAACGGTGCGTCCGATAGCTTCTGCTGGACCTCAAAAACCTTGTGACAATCGCTGCATTCGTATTCGTAAACAGGCATTATCGTACTTCCTCGACTATGGTTACACGGACCACAGGTCCGATTCAGATTGTAGCGCCGCCCCCTCTGCCTGGAGACGGCCCCCTTCCGAAACTGGTGCTAAAATAATTCTCCCGCCCGCCGCTGTCAACAGGCAGTGAAAATGAGCCGGGAAAAATCATCCCCTCAAGACCGGCATCTCTCGGGCCGAACCACCCGGATTCCCGGCAGCGGCCTGGAGGGAAACGCCCCGCTTGTTGTTTCGGTTCATTTCTGGTATAGATAACCTTCATTTTTTATTTTATTTCCGCAGCATCTCCCGCTACCGCATGCAGCGGTTCCACCTTTCTTCCATAGACATTCATGATTGGCATCTTCGATTCAGGCATCGGCGGCATGACCGTGGCCAGGGCTGTCGAGCAGCTCCTGCCCGATCATTCCATCCTCTATCTCGGCGATATCGCCAGGACCCCCTACGGCACCAAGAGCGCGGAGACCATTATCGACTATTCCCTGCGCAACACCGAGTTCCTGCTCGAAAAGGGATCGCGGCTCATCGTCATCGCCTGCAACACCGCCTCGAGTGTCGCCACCGAACGTCTCCGCCAGGAATTCAAGGTGCCGATCATCGAGGTGGTGACCCCGGCCGTCCAGGCGGTCCTCGCCCGCAGCCGCACCGGCCGCATCGGCATCATCGGCACCAGGGCGACGGTCAGGAGCAATATCTACGAGCGGTCGATCACCGCACTGGCCCCGCAGTACAAGGTGTTCTCCCAGGCCTGCCCGCTCCTCGTGCCGCTGGTCGAAGAGGGCTGGATCAACAAGCGCGAGACCAAGATGATCCTCCGCCGCTATCTCCATCCGTTCAAGGACAAGCAGATCGACACCCTGGTCCTCGGCTGCACCCATTACCCGCTGCTGACCGACCTGATCCAGCCGCGGATCGGCAACCGGGTGAACCTCGTCGATTCGTCGATCGAGACGGCCCACTACCTGCAGCACTTTCTCGCCGAACACCCCGACCTCATCAGGAACAACGGCGATCAACCGGCAACCCGCAGATATTTCGTCACCGATCTGACCGAGTCGGCGCAGCAGGTCGCCGCCAAAATCTTCAACCGCCCATTGGAGCTCGAGCTTGTATGAAGCCGTTTCACCCCAGCTGCCATATCGTCCTCCTCGCCTTTTTGCTCCTGGTCCTTCTTTCAGCTCAACCGGTACCGGCTTGGGCGGTGGACAACTTCCCCGACCCGCCCGGCACGGTCGCCGCCCGGCTGCAGGAGCGCTATGACGCGATGCGCAGCCTCTCCTTCTCGTTCGTCCAATCAACCAGTGGCCAGTTGGCCGGCCGGCCGCGCGAGGGCAGCGGCAGGGCGGTCTTTCTCAAGACCGGCACGTCGAAGCGGATGCGCTGGGATTACGACAGCCCGGAGAGACAGGTACTCGTCAGTGACGGCACGACTTTTTCGATGTATTTCGAGAACCTGCAGCAGATGATCGTCTCGCCGGCCAAGGTGATCGAAGAGGATATGACCTATTCTTTTTTCACCGGCTCCGGCAGGCTGGCCGATGAGTTCGCCATCCTCGGTCCCAACAAGAATATCGTCGACACCGAATACCGGGACCTGAGGGTCATCCAGCTGGTCCCCAAATCCGCCGAATCGCAGGTGCAGGACATCCATCTGTGGATCGGTCCCGATTCGCTTATCCAGCGCATCGAGATCCGCGACCAGTTCGACACCCGGACCGTTTTGACCCTCAGTCATATCGAGGAGAACACCCTCGACGGCAAGGACGAGCAGGCCCTTTCAACCCTGTTCTCCTTCAGTCCACCCGAAGGCACCGAGATCATCCATCAGGACGAATGACCGCCAGCGCGTCCGCCTCATGCTTCAGGGCGACGCTGATCTCGATGCCCTGGGCCCTGTTCAACCGGCCATCCCTCCAGCTCGCCGCCCTGAAGGCCTATGTCGAACAGGAGATGGGGGCGGAAATCACGACCGCCCACCCCTTCCTTCATATCGCCGCCGCCATCGGGATCGATGTCTACCGGCGGATTTCGGAAACCAGCTGGGCCGGCGAGGCCCTGTTCGCCCCGTTGGTCTTTCCCGGGCAGCGGGACAAGGCGCGCCGGCTGTTCGGGAAAAGTCTCCGTGAGGGTGGCGCGGGCGGGAAATCCCCCGACTATGACGAGCTCGTCGCCACGATTGCAGCGGCCTGCCGCAACTGGGTGGCCCACCAGGATTTTTCCTCCTGCCGGCTGCTCGGTTTTACCGTCTGTTTCGGTCAGTTGCTGTCGTCGCTCCACCTTGCCCGCCTGATCAGAGAACAAGGCTGCAGCGCCCCGGTCGTACTCGGCGGTTCGTCCTGCAGCGGGACGGTCGGACGAGCACTGCTGCGCCACTTTCCCCAGATCGACTACATCGTCGACGGCGAGGGAGAACGGCCGCTCCTCGGTCTCTGCGCCTTTCTCGCCGGAAACACGCAAGGACTGCCCAAGGCCATCGTCGGGCGCACCACCGTCCCCGCTGTCCCCTGTCACCAACTGGAAAATCTCGATCTTTTGCCGATACCCGATTTTCGTCCCTACTTCATCGAGATCAAAACGGTATTTCCCGAGTTCCCCTTCATCCCGGTGCTGTCGCTGGAATTTTCCAGGGGCTGCTGGTGGAACCGCTGCGCCTTCTGCAACCTCAACCTTCAGTGGCAGGGGTATCGCCATAAAAGTCACCAACGGATGGCGGCCGAGGTGGAGGCCCTGACCCGGACCCACCATTGTCTCGACTTTTTCTTCACCGACAACGCCCTGCCGCCCGGCGAGGCCGACCTGTTCTTCCGCCGGGAGGGGGAGTCCGGCCGGGATCGCCGCTTCTTCGCCGAAATCCGGGGCATCGCTACGCAGGAACAACTCGAAATTTACCGCAGCGGTGGGCTGAACGCCATCCAGGTCGGGATCGAAGCGCTGTCCAACTCCCTGCTGCGAAAAATGGCCAAGGGTCTCACCGTCATCGACAACATCGCGATCATCAGGGACAGCGCCGCCGCCGGGATCAACCTCGACGGCAATCTCATCCTCGAATTTCCCGGCAGTACGGCAGAGGAGGTCGCCGAGACCATCGACAACCTCGACGTTCTCCTCCCCTTCAGACCGCTGGCCAAGGCCGTCTTCTTCCTCGGGCAGGGGTCACCGGTCTGTCGCGCCCCTCGAACGTTCGGTATTTCCGCCCTGGCGCCGGAACACCGGTACCGTGCCCTCCTGCCACCCGAAGTAGCTCAGGATATCGGCGTATTCATCATGGATTACCGGGGCGGCCGCCGCCGGCAGCGACAACTGTGGCGTCCCGTCGCCGACCGGATCGCGACCTGGCGTGCATTTCACCACAACCGGAAACACCCGGACCAGCCGGCCCTGAGCTATCGGGATGGCGGCGAGTTCCTGATCATCCGCCAGGAACGCACCGACGGCCCGCCCCTGCACCATCGACTGCATGGCCGCTCCCGCGAGATCTATCTCTACTGCGGCCGGATCAGAACCAGGGACCAGATTCAGGAGCGATTCCAGCCGCTCTCGACATCGGCCCTCGACGCGTTTCTCGGCGATCTGCGCCGTAAGCGTCTGCTGTTCCAGGATGGCGAACAGGTCCTGACCCTGGCCATCCGCCATCCCGCGTAGCCCGGTTCCATCAGGGGACAACGGGCGGGGATATCACTCTCATGCGGACAACCTTCCCCGCATCAGGTACAATGCGATACGAGCAGACAGAAACCGGAGCGTCCAGCATGCCGGTTCGATCCAGAAGCGGCCGAACGTCAGGCTGGAGCGACTCCCTCCTCGGGCAGTCAGCAGGAACCTGCCGTGCATCAGGGCAGGGGAATATTACCAATCAGCAGCACTCAACAGGTACATCATGAGCATGACAGACGACAGTTTTGCAGACCTCTTCAACCAGGAAGAGAAAAAACAATTACGGCGCATCGCCCCCGGCCAGAAGATCACGGCGACCATCGTCGGCATCAGTGGCGAGTCGGTCTTTCTCGATGTCGGCGGCAAGAGCGAAGGGGTCATGAACACCTCCGAGATCACCGACAGTGCGGGACAGCCGACCAAGGCAGTCGGCGACACGATCGAGGTCTATTTCCTCAAGAGCCGGTCAGGGGAACATCTCTTCACCCGCCGCATCGGTTCCGGCTCCGACGCCGACCACCTCGAGGAGGCCTGGCGCAGCGCCATCCCGGTCGAGGGCCTGGTGAAGGGGGAGATCAAGGGCGGCTTCGAGATCACCCTCGGCAGCAATGTCCGGGCCTTCTGCCCCCACTCCCAGATCAGCCTGCGCCGCAGCAGCGATCCCGCCGGCGAATTCATCGGCGCCCGGCTGCCGTTCCGGATCACCCGCTTCGACGAGGGCGGCAGGAATATCGTCGTCTCGGCCCGGGCCATCCAGGAAGAGGAACGGGCCGAACGGCGTGAGGAATTGAAGAATACTCTGGAGGAAGGACAGGCTATTGACGGGACCGTGACCTCCCTGCGCGATTTCGGGGCCTTCGTCGACATCGGCGGCGTCGATGCCCTGATCCCGATCTCGGAGATCGGCTGGAGCCGGGTCGACAACATTGCCGATCACCTCAGCGTCGGCCAGCAGGTCAAGGTCGTCATCAAATCCCTTGACTGGGGCAAGGACCGGATCTCCGTGAGCCTGCGCGAGGCGCTGGCCGATCCGTGGGAAAACATCCCGCTCCAGTTCCCGGAAGGATCGACGCAGCACGGCCGGGTCGCCCGTCTTGCCCCCTTCGGTGCCTTCGTCACCCTGGCGCCCGGCATCGACGGCCTCATCCATATCTCCAGACTCGGCGGAGGACGCAGGATCCATCACCCCCGCGAGGTTCTGGAAGAAGGCCGGGAGATCGAAGTAAAGGTCGAATCGATCGATCCGGCCGGCCGCAAGATGAGCCTGGCCCCGGCAGACTACGTCTCACCCGAGAATGTCGAGGAAAACGAGCGGGGTGAATATCGACAGTACGTGGAAAAGAGCAGCAGGGAGCCCGCGGAGGCCAGGACCGGCAGCCTCGGCGATCTGCTGAAGGCCAGGCTGGCAGAGAAGAAGAAACGTTAACCGGGGATCCGGCGGCGGGAGGACAAAGGGCTGGCTGTAGCCCGGCGACCGGTCAGACAGCCCCCTCGTTCTGCCGCATGGCCTCGAACAGGATGACCGCGGCCGCCACCGAACTGTTCAGGGAGTCGAGGGTGCCGGCCATCGGGATCGAGATCAGGATATCACACTCGCGGCGGACCAGGGGCCGGATGCCTTCCCCCTCACTGCCGACGACGATGCATGCCGGGAGATGGAAATCGGTGGCATAGAGGGACTGGGCCGCCGGCTCCTTGACGGCGCCGAACACCCATGCCCCGGCCTCCTTGATCTTCTTCAAGGCGGCGACCAGGTTGGTGACCTGGCAGATGTCGATGTGCGAGATCGCCCCGGCCGAGGCCTTGGCAGCGGTTCCGCTGAGCGGGGCCGAGCGCTCGCGGGTCAGGACCACCCCGATGGCCCCCGAGGCCAGGGCCGAGCGGATGATCGCCCCGAGGTTATGCGGGTCCTGCAGCGAATCACAGGCGATCAGACGCGGCCTTTCGCCCTTGCGCACCCGGGCGGCGAAGCGCTGCACCAGTTCGTCGAACGGCAGCAGCGCTGTCTGGCTGGTCCGGGCCACGACACCCTGATGGCGGATGTCTCCGGCACCATCGCCGACCAGGCGCAAGGATGGGACGAAGGTCGTCTTGATCCCCTTCTCCCGCGCCATCCCGACAATTTCTTCAATCCTGCCGCTGCGTTTTTCCCGGTGAAGGATGACCTCCACCACGCGCCCGGGCTCGCGTTGCAGCGCCTCCAGGACAGGGTGCACGCCCCAGATCAGGTCGTCGCTCAGCCTGATCCGCTTTTCCGCCCCCGGTGGCTGTACTTTCTTTCGGCTTGTCATAAATCCAGCTCAAGTCCGATGTGCCGGCCGTCAGGACGGCGATGGGCCCTGGCCCGTTCGGCAAGAATGATGGCCCGCAGCAGTTCCGCCGCCTCGTCGAGGACGTCATTGACGATGAGATACTGGTATTGCCCTGCTTCCCGCATCTCGAGTCGGGCGGTCTGGAGCCGGGTTTGAACCTTTTCCTCGCTCTCGGTCCCCCGACCGCGCAGCCGCCGCTCCAACTCCTGCAGGCTGGGCGGGATGATGAAGATATGGGAGGCATCCGGGCCACCTGCCTTACGGACGGCCGAAGCCCCCTGGACATCGATATCGAGGATGACATCAAGCCCCAGTTGCAGTCGTCCGTCAATCTCCTGCCGGCTGGTGCCGTAATAATTGCCGTAGACGTTCGCCCACTCGAGGAACACGCCGCTGTCGCGCATGGCCAGGAATTCGTGCTGATCGACAAAGTGATAGTCGATCCCGTTCCGCTCCCCGCCCCTCGGCAGCCTGGTCGTGTGCGACACGGAAAAGGCCAGACCGGAGATGCCGGCCATGACCCGGCGCAGCAGCGTCGTCTTGCCGGTCCCCGACGGGGCGGAGATGACGAACAGCCTGCCGCCCATCACGATTCCGTCTCGCCCGGCTTCTCGGCAGCGGAAAGGCCGGCCAGATGATAACTCGGCTGCATCGCCTGGATGCGCTGGCTGATCGTGTCGGGCTGCACCGAAGAGAGAATGACATGGTTTGAATCCATCACCAGGATCGATCTGGTCCTCCGCCCTTCGGTGACATCGACCAGCTTTCCCTCGGACTTCGCCAGTTCCTTCAGCTTCCTGGCCGGCGACGATCCGGTGTTGATCACCGCCACTATCCGCTCGATCATGACGGTGTTGCCAAAACCGATATTCAACAACTGCATCCTGTCCTCCTCATCTCTTCAACGTTGTTCTGCAATCGAGACTCTGCCGTAACAGCTATTCGATATTCTGGATCTGCTCCCGCATCTTTTCCAGTTCGCTCTTCAGTTCGACCGTCAGGTGGGCAATTGCCGGATCGTTGATCTTTGAGGCCAGTGTATTCACTTCCCGAAGAAATTCCTGTACAAGAAAATCGAGTTTGCGTCCCACCGCCGCCTTTTCCTCGAGGAAGGCGAGAAACTGCCCGATATGGCAGCGCAGCCGGACAATTTCTTCCGTGACATCGGTCCTGTCGGCAAGAATCGCCACTTCCTGGGCCAAGCGGGACGGATCGAGCCGAACCTGGCCGAGCAGTTTCTCCAATCTCTCCTCCAGGGTCCGTTGACGTTGCTGCAGCAGAGTCGGAATGGCTGTTTCGATGGTGTCGACCGTTCTGGCAAACAGGCTGAGCCTGGCTCTGAGATCATCCCTGAGCACCAACCCCTCCTGCAACCGCATCTCGTCACAACGATCGAGCGCCTCCCGCACCACGGTTCCGAGTTGAAGCCAGACAGTCTCCGGGCCCTCATTTTCCTGTTCGCGGACCAGGACATCCGGCATCGATGCAATCTGGCTCACCGTGACCTGATCCGGCAGGTCCAGGGCCGAACAGATCTCGGCCAGGGCATGGTGGTAGGAACGGGCGAGATCGAGATTCACCTTTACCTGTTCGATATCCGCACACTCGCCGCTGGTATTGACGACAAGATCGACTCGCCCCCGCTGCAATTTCGACGATAGCAGCTTACGGAGCGGTTCTTCAAACATTGTACAATTCTTCGGCAGGCGAGTCTTGAGATCGAAATAGCGATTATTGACGCAGCGAAGCTCGGCAATCCAGGTTCTTCCTTCAGTCTTCACTTCTCCCCGGCCGAACCCGGTCATACTTTTGATCGACATACTCTCCTCACCACAGTTCCTGAAAAAACAAAACGATGCAAGGGAATCTCCCCTTGCATCGTTTCAGTACAGCACACACTTCAAATGCCTGGTGGCATGGACCGCTGTTACTTGCCCATGCTTTTGTTCAGCTCCTTGATGATGATATCACTGACATCGATCGCCGGATCATGATAGATAACACCGTTTTTACTATCGAGAATGGCGGTATAACCGTTTTTCTCGCCATATTTCACGACAACACCCTCAAGGGCCTTTATAATCGGTCCAATTTCCTTCTCTTCAAGCTGTTTCAGCTCAAAACGCGCATCCTCGGTTTTCGCCTGCAGTTCGCGCTGTTTTTTCTGGAAATCACGAATTTTTGCCGACTTGGTTTCTTCGCTCCAGGCTGAGCTTTTCTTTTCTATTTCCTGCTTGAGGGCTTTCAGGGTGTCTTCTTCGCCTTTGAACCTGCCCTGCAGTTCCTTAAATTTCTGATTGACACGGGCCGATCCGGATTTTCCCGCCTCGCACTGGGCGATGATCTTCTGTACGTTCATGACCCCGATCTTCATCTCGGCGGCCTGGACACCGCCTGTGAAATATCCAGTGAGCATGAAGAACATGCCGACGATCAACAGCTTTTTCAACACCATTGCCTTCTCCACAATATAAATTTACCTCTCAGCCTGGACTGCACTTAAGCGTTGTTAATTATTCAACGATGACGAAGTCGTCACGCCGGTTCTGAGCCCATGACATCTCATCTTCGCCGTGCAGCAGAAGACGCTCCTCACCGTAGCTGACGGTGGTCAGTTTGGCTTCTGCAACGCCGAGTTCGAGAAGAGCCTTCTTGGCGCTCAGGGCACGTCTCTCGCCAAGGGCCATGTTGTACTCGTTGGTGCCGCGCGGGTCGCAGTTGCCCTCGATACGGACATTGACGGTACCCTTGTTGATGAAATCGGCATTCAGCTGAATGCGGGAAGTCTGATCCGCCCGGATGGAAGAATCATCAAAATCAAAATAGACAGGCAGCATGCCCTCTGAGGTACGACCCTCGGAGATGCCGGTTCCCTTGGAGTCCAGCGACTCTTCCGGGGCTGCATCCGTCTTCATTGCTGCATCGGTATCAGCTTTCTTACCGCAGCCTGTCAGTGCCAGAACAGACACGCACAGCAATGCGGGTACTACGACCTGTAATCTCTTCATCATGACGAAACCTCCTAAGTCCGATATGATAGTGGATAAAAAAATGGCGGACAGCCCGAATAAAAAAACCCTTCCAGTGAACACCACTGGTAAGGCCCATTTTTTCACTAATGCGCTATATACAAAGAATACTATCTAAAATTCAAGCACAATCTACAGTGTCCGGAAGACCCGATCAAAAAAAAGTAGCTGTACTTCTCGAGTCACTGTCATATTATTACCAGACGCATTTGGATGTCAAATGCTATGTTCCGATTTATCTCCGGTTTTTGATTCATTTCCGTTTTATCTGCAGGAAAGGTTACCATGAACGCACCACGCCCCATCACCATCGATCGGCTGGAAAAAGAAATGATCGCCACCAGCCCGATCGGCACCTTTTTCGGAGTCAGCCAACAGACATTCGATCACGTCTGGGGCCACCTCACCGATCCAGCCGGCGATTCCGTCATCTATATCTCCATGGAAATCGGTGCTGATCCGGATGCCTACAGCCCGGTCCGTGACAGACTGGAGAATATCACCGACAGCCACCAGATCATCGATAGCCGATTGCAGGATTTTTACCACAGATACATCCATGGCCCGCAAAATATCCCCACCTACAGCGGCGGCCTCGGCATTCTCGCCGGCGATACGCTGAAGAGCTATGCCGACTGTCATCTGCCGGTGATCGCCGTCAGCCTGCTCTACCGCCAGGGCTATTTCGCCCAATACGTCGATTCCCAACTGGGGCAGATCTCGCAGGCCGTCGACTGGCAGCCCGAGTCCACACCGGGACTCTACCTGCTGCAGGACCCCGGCCATCCCGACAGACCGCTGCAGATTGCAGTCCCCTTCCTCAACGAATACGGCCAGGAGACTGTCGCCACCGCCCAGGTATGGATGAAAATGGAAGTCAGCTGCGATCTCGATTTTTTTGTCCCGGAGATCCTCCTCGATTTTTATCGTCCCGAAACTCCGAGCCTGATCCGTAATGCCGCGTCCAAGCTGTACAATGCCGAATCGTCGATGATCAAGGCCATCCAGCGCCGCATGCTCGGGATCGGCATCCTGCCGGCCCTGCGGGCGCTCGGCATCACCTCGAAGACCTTCCACCTCAACGAGCAGCACGGGGTCATCGTCGCCATCCAGCTGATCGTCGATGAATTGACCAGGATCCTGCAGCACCCGCACATCGAGCGGGCAAGCGACGAACAGGTGTTCGAGGCGGCCAGGATCGTCTCACAGCGACTCGTCTACACCATCCATACCCCCGTGAAGGCCGGCCACGATCGCTTCAACAAATCACTGTATGCCGGTATCAGTGAAAAATCGTGCCAGCGGATCCTCGATCTGCTCGCCCATGACGAGGACAGCCCGCATTCGTACAACTTCACCCAACTGGCCATGCACGTCAATCGATCGGCCAACAGCGTCAGCCGCCTGCACCGCGACGTCACCTGCCGGCAGTTCCCGCAATTCGCCGGCAAGATTGCGGCGATCACCAACGGTGTCCATCACCTGACCTGGATAAGCGACGAACGGGCCAAGGTGTTCGACGCCACGCCGTTGCTCTCCGGCTGGCGCCATGACCCCGGGGTCTTCGCCCGGGCAACGGTGATCATTGACGACCCCGACTTCAGGGACAGACTGAGCTCGGCCTGGCAGGCCGACTCAAAGACCCTCATCGACGCTGTCAACCGGATGCTGATCCTGCATCGGGCCCAGATGAGCATGACCTGGATCGACCCCCCGAATTTCCTCTCGACCCTCGTTGACGCCGACAGCAGCCTGAAACCCGAGGTCTTCACGGTCGGCTTTGCCCGCCGGTTCTCCACCTACAAGCGTGCCGATCTGATCTTCAACGATATCGAGCATCTCTGCCGGATTTCGGTCGAGAACAACTGGCCGATCAATTTTCTCTTTGCCGGCAAGGCTCATCCGGCCGACGAACCGGGCAAAACGGTGATCAAGAATCTGCTCAACCACCAGGAGGAACTGTACCGCAAGAGCGACGGCCTGGTGAATCTGGTGTTTATCCCCAATTACGACATGAATATCGCCAAGAAACTGGTGGCGGGGGTGCACTGCTGGCTCAACAGCCCCAAGAGACCGCTCGAGGCATCGGGGACCAGTGGCATGAAGGCGGCGATGAACGGCGTCCCCAATGTGTCGATCATGGACGGATGGTGGGTGGAAGGATACCATGACGGGGCCACCGGCTGGAAATTCGGCCATGAAGGCCCCATCGACGGTGCCAGCCTCTCCGAATCCCGGGAAGAACTGCTCTACTTCGAGGACTCCACCTCATTTTATTCACTGCTGCCATTGATTCTCAGGGCTTTTTATGACAAGAATACATCAAAGGTCTTTCTCGACAAGGGCATCAACAACCTGCTGCTCAATATTCCCATTTTCAATACGCACAGGATGTCGGCGGAATACCTGCAGCGGTACGAGCTGAAGTTGCCGGCCGACCAGACCCTGGAAATGAGGCACTTCGCCCAACTTTACAGTAGTGATATTTAGCTTTTCAGTTTATATAAAAAGGTTTACCCGTCGGCATCAACGCCTAGTCCATCCCGGTCCCGGCCGGAAAACATACATACCTGGAGACGTTCATGGCCAAAGCCCATATCAGTTCCAACCGAGCAACAGACAAGACCATACGTGCAATAGACCGCAAGAGAGAACAGGAACGGCGGAAGATGTTCCATCAGGCCAAGGACAACGCCGAGGCCCTGGCCGCCAAACTGGTACAACGGCTCCTCGACCGGGAGATCATCGAAACCTCGTCGATACAGCGCATCCGCGAAAATCTCGAGGAACAGCTCAAACAGCTGGGCTACATCGATGAATTCGAACTGCAGATGAAGGTCGCGCCGATCAGGACCATCGCCCAGGACCCGAATATCGTCAGCCTGTATATCACCCAGTACATTGTCGAGGATCTTATCAATCACCCGGATATCCAGGATGTCTTCGGCGACGACCTCGATATCTATCTTGCAGTCGATTCCGTGTTCAGGGTGCTCCGCTCCGCGTGATCCACCCTGATTCCATCCCTTCTCTGGTCTTTGCCGACAGCCAAGGCTCCATCATAGATTATCCTCCGCTGCATATGGCCGGCATGAGTAACGGCCATTTCGTCACCCCGGAACGTACCGACCTCATTCCCCTGCCGAAAGGAAGCGAACTGTTCGTTCTGCCGGGCCGGCTGCCGGTCGCATTCGACCCCGAGACTTCGGAACCGCTGCTGCTGGAGGACAATCCGTTCGAACCCGGCGCACCGATCCAGGCGGTGGCTGCCTTCATGGCCCCGGCCCACACCTCGATCCTCACCGCCGCCTTCCAGACCGCCGACAGCGCCCCGACACTGCCCCTCTTCGCCTACACCGCCGTCGGCTGGAGCAAGGGGCGCTTCTGGGTCGCCGCCTTCCG
This sequence comes from Desulfobulbus sp. Tol-SR, assembly GCA_000769715.1. Taxonomy (GTDB): domain Bacteria; phylum Desulfobacterota; class Desulfobulbia; order Desulfobulbales; family Desulfocapsaceae; genus Desulfoprunum. The sequence goes on along the minus strand of JROS01000006.1, from coordinate 21,842 downwards.
CAGCGATCCCGACAAACGCCAGGACAGCGACCAGTTCACTCCGTCGGCCGTCGACACCAGGACCCGACGCAAACTGAAACAGCATCCGGACAACCGGCTGATCCAGCACCTGGGCAAGTGCTGCCTGGTCTACGGCTGCCCTGCCGCCCGCAACTATTTCCTCGGCCGCTGGGAGGCCCCGATCCCGACCTCGCCATCCTGCAACGCCCGTTGCGTCGGCTGCATCTCGCTGCAGTCGTCGGGGTGCTGTCCATCGACCCAGGAGAGGATCACCTTCGTCCCGTCGCCGAAAGAGATCAGCACGATGGCGGTCGAGCACCTGGACCAGGCCCCGAAACCCATCGTCAGTTTCGGCCAGGGATGCGAGGGGGAGCCCCTGCTCCAGGCCGATACCATTGCCGCTGCCATCCGGCTCATCAGGCAGGAGACCGGCAAGGGAACGATCAATCTCAATTCGAATTCCAGTCTGCCGCAGGCCCTGGAAAAACTGGTCGACGCCGGACTCGACAGCCTCCGGGTCAGCCTGAATTCGGCCCAGGAACACTATTATACCGGTTATTACCGGCCCAACGGCTATGCCTTTGCCGATGTCCTGCGGTCAATCCGGCTGATGAAGAGCGCCGGACGCTTTGTCTCGCTGAACTATTTCATCCTGCCCGGCCTGAGTGATTCCGCTCCTGAATTCGAAGCCCTGTGCACCCTTGTCGCCTCCTGCCGTCCGGACATGATCCAGTTGCGCAATCTCAATATGGATCCGGAATGGTACCTCAGGACCATCGGCCTCCCACGTTCCGAAACGGCCATGGGCATGCGCCCCTGGCTGAAGGCGCTGAAAAAGGAATTCCCCGCCCTCAGGTTCGGATATTTCAATCCTTTTCTGACCACTCAAGAGTAAAACGCCACGTGCGGCAACCTCTTGCCGGAAACCGGTCCGTATTCAGCCGGATAGAGGTTCAAGCCCTTTATCGGACGGCAGTTTCTTGTTGAATTATTCCTGAGGTGGGATTATATGCCAACTAATAAGATTTATCATTTGCCAATAGACTTCCACCACTCGATACGACCATGGACCAACTTCCCAGCATGCGGTTGACGACCCAGAGACAGATAATCCTTGAAGAACTCGCCAAGGTCACATCTCATCCGACGGCGAACGAGGTGTACGATATGGTGCGCAAGCGGCTGCCCCGGATCGGCCTGGGGACCGTCTACAGGAACCTGGAATTGATGGCCGACAGCGGCGTCATCCTCAAGCTGGAGGTCGGTGGAACCCAGAAACGCTTCGATGCCACCGTCTACCCGCACTACCACATCCGCTGTTCACAGTGCGGCAAGGTCGATGATATCAACATCCCGGTCCAGCCCAATATCAACGATGCCGCCGCCGTCGCCAGCAGCTATGAGGTGATTGGACACCATATTGAATTCACGGGAGTCTGCAGTGATTGCCAGCTCCACTTAAAGGATCCTTCCCTCAACTGAGGACGTTGCCGGCAGAACCCGGACCGGCCTACCGTTCCACAGGCTTTCGACACAAAAAAGGGGTGGGAGGCACCAGGCCTCCCACCCCTTTCGTTTTTCTGCCGATCGCTTCGGCTCAGGAGAAGAACACCCGGCAGAACCGCCGTTTCCCCACCTTGATCAGGATCTCGCCCGCAGCCTGCACCTTGAGCCCCTGATCACCGACCCTTTCGCCATCAAGGCTGACGGCGCCCTGCTGTATCATCCGCCGGCCATCGGAGGTCGAGGTGACCAGGCCGGCATCGACGAGGAGCTGCGGCACCCAGATCTCCCCGTTGGCAGCCAGCCGGACCTCGGGAATGACATCGGGCAGGCCTCCTTTCTGGAAGACCTTTTCAAAATTCTCCTCCGCCATCACGGCGGCCGCCGGCGAATAGAATCGTGCCGTCAACTCCCGGGCCAGCCGCTTTTTCACTTCCTTGGGATGAACCTCGCCGTTGGCCAGCTTCGCCTTCAGGGCGGCGATCTCCGATCGGCCGAGATCACTGAGCAGATCGTAGTAGCGGAACATCAGATCGTCGGAGATCGACAGGACCTTGCCGTAGATGCTGTCGGCGGACTCGGTGATGCCGATGTAGTTGCCGAGGGATTTACTCATCTTGTTGACGCCGTCGAGACCTTCAAGCAGCGGCAGGGTCAGGACCACCTGCGGTTCCTGCCCTCGTGAACGCTGCAGATCCCTGCCCATCAGGACGTTGAACAGCTGATCGGTCCCCCCCAGCTCGACATCGGCCTGCAGGGCCACGGAATCATAGCCCTGGATCAGCGGATAGAGAAATTCATGGATCGAGATCGGCTTGCCGGTCTCGAAACGGGTGCGGAAATCCTCCCGCTCGAACATCCGGGCCACGGTCAACTCCGAGGCCAGTCGGATCATGTCATAGGAGTCGAGCTTGCCGAGCCAGGTGCTGTTGAACACCACCTTGGTCCTCTCGGGATCGAGGATCTTGAAGACCTGTTCCTTGTAGCTTTCGGCATTCTCGGCGACCTGCTCGACCGTCAGGGCCTTTCTGGTCTCCGACTTGCCGGTCGGGTCACCGATCATCCCGGTGAAATCACCGATCAGAAAATACACATCATGACCGAGGTCCTGAAAATGTTTCAGTTTCTGCAGCAGGACCGTATGGCCGAGATGCAGATCCGGGGCCGTCGGATCAAAACCGGCCTTGATTTTCAACGGAATCCCGGTCCGCGCTGATTTTTCGAGTTTTTTGACGAGTTCATCGCGAGAGATACAGTCGACCACCCCCCGTTCAATCAAGGCAATCTGTTCATCTATAGAAGGCATAAGGCAACCGGCATCCTCTCCTGTAGTTGTACGTATTCGATTAGCGGGCGTACTCGACGGCCCGGGTCTCCCGGATCACCGTCACCCGGATCTGTCCCGGATAGGTGAGCTGCGTCTCGATCGCCTTGGCGATATCCTGGCACAGCAGCATGGCATCGCTGTCTTTGATCTTTTTCGAATCAACGATGATCCGCAGGTCGCGCCCGGCCTGGATGGCATAGGATTTTTCCACGCCATTGAAGGCATTGGCAATGTTTTCGAGATCCTCCAGGCGCTTGACATAGCTCTGGAGCATCTCCTTCCGGGCGCCGGGACGGGCGCCGGACAGGGCGTCGGCCGACTGCACGAGGATATCGAGGACACTCTGCGGCGGCAGGTCTTCATGGTGGGCGCCGATGGCATAGACCACCTCTTCCGGCTCCCCGTATTTTTTGGCAAGGTCACGACCGATGATCGCATGCGACCCCTCGACTTCATGGTCGACGGCCTTGCCGATATCGTGCAGCAGACCGGCCCTCTTGGCCATTTTGACATCGATGCCGAGTTCCGCCGCCATGATCCCGCAGAGGAAAGCGACCTCGAGGGAATGCTGGAGCACATTCTGACCATAGCTGGTGCGGTACTTCAGCCGGCCGAGGATGTTGATGAGCTCGACATGGACCCCATGGGCGCCGACATCGAAGGTGGCCTGCTCGCCCGCCTCCCGGATGGTGATTTCGAGTTCCTTGGTGACCTTGGCGACGACCTCTTCGATCCGGCCGGGGTGGATGCGCCCGTCGCTGATCAGCTGCAGCAGCGCCAGGCGGGCGATTTCGCGCCGCACCGGGTTGAATCCGGAGAGAATAACCGCCTCCGGGGTGTCATCTATGATGATGTCGATTCCGGTGGCCGCCTCGATCGCCCTGATATTTCGGCCTTCCCGACCGATGATCCGCCCCTTCATCTCGTCATTGGGCAGGGGCACCATCGACACGGTCTTGTCGGCGACATAATCGCCGGCATACCTGGAGATGGCCAGGGCGAGGATATTTTTCCCTTTTCGGTCGGCCTCCATCTTCATTTCATTCTCGATCTTGACCAATCGTTTGGCGGCGTCCATCCTGGCCTCGCTTTCCAGCGAGTCCATCAGCATCTTTTTCGCCTCTTCCTGGCTGATCCCGGCAATTCTCGCCATCTCGTACCGCTGTTTATCAACCAGTTGATCGACATCCTTCAGCTTGGATTCTATCTCAACCTCCCGCTGCCGAAGCTTCTTCTCGCCGGCGACCAGTTCGGCATTCTTGACGTCATAGCCATCCCACTCCTGCTTCAATGCCTCACGTTTCTTGTTGAGCTGCCGCATCTCATCCTTCAGCTCATCCCGCTCGGCCTTGAGTTCCTGCTCCAGAGCCTGTTTTACCCGATAGGCCTCTTCCTTGCTCTGGAGCAGGGCCTCTTTCTTCAGTTGTTCCGCCTCGACAATGGCGTTTTCGATGATCTGTTTGCTCTGGGCCCGGATATTGTTCTGGTGTCCTTCGATAAAGCGCTTTCGCAAGAAGATTCCTGCAACGAGACCGGCACAGATACCAAGACAGAGAAAGACAATGGGGTGATAAAGTATGCCCATGGAAATACAATCCTTTTTTAGGGACTGGCGCAACGGGGAGGGAGGAAACGGAGGGCAACCAGATAAGGAAGGAATCAAGAAAGAGAGGGGGGATGATCAGATAGACGTCCGCTAACCTGCAATCCGTTCAGCTTGTTTGCGGCCCGGAATGAATAATATCATTTTTGCAGTCCTTCTTCCGCCATACCGTTCTCTCGGTATCGATGTACATCCATCGACAACACGATCCGGCAAGGCCTCGAAAGATGACGATTTTTTTTGACCGCATCACAGGATGTCCCACTTCAGATTATCACGGAAACCACCTGGACCGGATCGTTCGACGAACCCATGTCCAAAATAATCTCCAGGAAATCATGTGAACATGTGACTTTTCCCCAACTCAACATCCCACCGTACGGGATGTTCCTTTCATGCACCATGTTCTCGATCCGGCACATGAGAAGATATTGTTTAAAAAGCAACTCTGCTTCCTGATTTCAGTTAAGCCCGCTTTCCGGCGTTCCCGCCGCCAATCTTGATTTTCTGGAGCAACCGCGTCACCGGGAAAGTGGCCCGAAGATCACCGGATGATCCAGAATATATTCAAACAGGATATTTATATCCTGATGGAAATGATTTCCCCACACTGCCGTGTCTGCAGGACAGTTAAACCTAATGAATTAGGTGGGCAGCTTCGTGCTATCTTCAGGAAATTCGCGAACGATTTTCCATCATCTACCAGTGGAAGTACCCTTTTAATGAGAGTTGGCTCAACACACACCGCAGATCACCAACAGCACAGGGAAATACCTAACTGCCGTGTCTTCAAGACACGAGGCCACATGAAAATTTTCAATACTGCTTAAAATTTAAATAACTGGACTTCAATCTTTACGAGTCCAGTATAGCAGACTTTGATCCAAACGAAAACATTTTATACCCGGAGTGGTCAGTCCTTGATCAACCGCGCCCGAATCAACTCATTCAACCGTTTCAGCCTCTCCTCGGTTTCGATTTGGTAATTCTCATGCTCCTGCTGCAGCCTGACATGCCGTGACGCAATATTGAGACAGGCCAGGACCGCAACCTTGCTGATCGGCAGAGAACCCTGGGGACCGTGGATATTCTCCTCAACCAATGCCCTCACCATGGAGAAGACGGCATCCAGTTCATCCTCGGATGCCCCGGTATAAAAGGCGTATTCCTGCCCGAGAAGCTTGAATCGAACTAATCGTTCCGATTCGGTCATGATCCCTTGCGCCTCATCCGCTCATCGCCTGTTGATGCCTGAATCAGGCGACCCGGATCTCAGTCATTCTCCACTGCCCCCTGAGACTCACTCCCTATCGAAAACAGATTCCCCTGTATTCTCCCTTCGGGATTGTCGGCTGTTGCGGCTTGTCCGGCAGAGGCGGCGCCACTCTTTTCCCACTCCTCTATCTGGAAGATTATCCCGCTGACCCTGTTGCCGATCTCGGTCCGCTCCGATTCGAGTTGTGCCACATTTTCCCGAAGTTCTTCAATGATTCCATCCCGTTCCTGAACATCCTGGGCCAGCCGCTCGCTTACTTTCTGCAGATCATTGTAGCGGGCAATCAGGCTGTTGACAAAATGCTCAAGACGCTCCAGTTCGCTTTCCTGTTTCATATATTCTGCTCCTTTGGCTTTTATCTTCAATACCTGTTCAGTGCTGACGCTGACTATACCATGCACTCTGATCTCCGCAAGATATTCCGGAATCCATCGCCATTTCCTCCAAACCGCCGGAAACAGGGTCGTTCCGCCCACTGAGACCGATTTCTAGATCCGCGTATACTGCCATGAAAGCGGCGTCTCATTGCGGTACGGCATATACCCATGGAAGGTCCGGGGATCGTCATCGAAGACCAGGGGAAGAAAAAATTTATCCCCCTCCCACATCGGCAGGGTGTCGAGAAGGGCGATATCCACCCACGCCAGATCCCCTTCAATATTGGATGCTTTCGCCATACCGGAAAAGGCGTCGACCCGGAAGATGAAGCCGAACCAGTCCTCCCCGTGCGGGCCGAAACCGGTCCAGTTGATCGTGCCCCGCAGCACCGCCTTTTCACAGACGATGCCCGCCTCTTCGTAAATTTCCCGCACCAGACACTGGTAAATGTCCTCGCCCGGCTCCATCTTGCCGCCCAGCCCGTTATATTTTCCCAGATGCTGGTCATTCTGCCGGCGATTTCTATGCACGAGCAGAGTCTGTTGCCGATCGCTCGAGATAATGTACCCCAGCGTGGCCAATATCGGTGTATACATCCCGCACCCTCATACGATTGTTGATCACTTGTTTTTCCGTGTAATTAAAAGCGAAAAATATTCCGATCCGCCGGATGTTGTGATATATAGTCCATATCGATTAATTTTTCCCTGGTAAATCGAGCATGAAGAAACCAGTTTCAGCAATCGGCACCGCCATCGTCCATCTCTTCCGGGGCCTTTTCGTCTTCCTGCTCGCCATGGTTGCGTGCACTCCACCCAACACCCATGCCGCCTCCGGCAATGCACATTTTCCACTCTATCCGGTTATCCAGCACAATGTCGCATTCTGGAAGAATATCTATACCAGGTATTCCCTCAATACCGCCGTCATTCACGACAAAAACGATCTTTCCATCATCTATGAGGTCGTGACCAAGGTTGACGACTCGGTTCCCGGGGCGGGAAAAGCGAACAAGCTGCTCATCGACCGCAAGGTGCGGCATTACAGTGCCATCCTTCGCAAACTGTCCCGAACTGCGCCCGTCACCGGCGAGGAGCGACGGGTCGCCGCGATGTTCTCCGGCGGTAACCGCCAGCGGAGATTGGCCTTGGCCGCCGACTCGGTCAGGGCCCAGACCGGCCAGAAGGAACGCTTCCTGGCCGGTGTGATCCGTTCGGGGGCCTATATCCCGGCGATCAAGCAGGTGTTGCGGTCCTACAGCCTGCCCGAGGACCTGGCCTATCTGCCCCATGTCGAATCTTCCTTCAACATCGAGGCCTACAGCAAGGTCGGCGCCTCGGGGATCTGGCAATTCACCAACAGCACCGGCAAAAACTATCTCCGCATCGACCGGGCCGTCGACGAGCGGAGTGACCCCATCATCGCCGCCCACGCCGCCGCCAAGTACCTGAAGAACAGCTACAATCAGCTCGGCAGCTGGCCGCTGGCACTGACTTCATACAATTACGGAACGGCGGGAATGAAGCGGGCGCTGAATGAAAAAGGCTCCTATGAGCGGATTTTCACCGAGTACGACAAAGGGCATTTCAAATTTGCCTCCAGAAATTTCTATTCAGAATTCCTGGCCGCCCTCCAGAGTGCCAAAGAGCTCGAGCGAAACCCCGGAGTCCGCCTGGACAGGCCGCTCCCAACCCGGACCGTCACCCTCAAGGGCAGCGCCGATATCCGCCAGATCCGGAAACGTTACGGGGTATCGCAGAGCAATCTTGAGCGAATGAACCCGGCCCTGAGCACGGAGGTCTTCACCGGCCGACACCAGGTCCCGAAAGGATACGCCCTCCGCCTGCCGGCACCGGCCTCAGCCGACAAGCCGGTCATCGCCGCCAAGGGCAGCGACAGACCGGCCCTGGTCACAACAGGCGCAGTCCACCACGTGCAACAAGGTGAAACACTGACCGCTATCGCCCGAAAATACGGCATTTCCACCCGGGCGCTGGTCCAGAACAACCGGCTCGACTCTTCAGTCATCCGCGTCGGCCAGAAACTCCGTGTTGCCAAAACATCCGGCAACCTCCAGCCAATCGCCACTGCCGCACCAGGCAAAACACACGCTGCGACATCGAAGCCGACCAGATCCAGATTCGCAGTATACAAGACCACTATCCACCACGGCAAACGCTATGGCAAGATACAGGTTCAACCGGGAGAGTCCCTGAACCTCCTGGCGAAGTGGACGGCGACACCAACAGCCGTGCTGCAGCGCCTGAACAACCTCAAGGCGGCCGCCAGAATCAATGCCGGCCGGGACCTGGTTCTGGTCTTCGACAGGGTCTCCGTCGATAATTTTTTCAAGAAACGGCAACAATTCCATCTGAAATCCAAGACCGAAGGCCTGGCATCGGTCAACCCTGCAGGATGACCATCCTGCCGAATCTGGAACTGGAACAGGAAACCGGGAAGAGGCTCAATCCACCCATCCCCGCTTTTCAGCGCCGTCGGCCCATGCCGGAGTGATTTTTTCCCGCATCGGGCCGACGCCGCGAACCTGCGCGCAGTCCTACCGGCCGGCCACTCTGCCGACCACACATTTCAGGAACAATATCATGGACATTTCACAGACAATCGCAGAATTGAAAAAGCGTCCCGGCTTCAAGGACAATGTCGGCATGATCCTGATCCACAACGGTGTTGTCAGGAACTGGTCGAGAAAGGACCGAACTGCCGTCACCGCCCTCGAAGTGACACCCGATTTTGCCAGGATCGAAGCATTACGGCAGGAATATCTGAAGCGAGAGGGAATCTTCGAGATCATCATCGAAGCGCGAGCGGGCCGCTTCACCCCCGGCGACGATCTCCTCTTCATCATCGTCGCCGGCGACATCCGCGAGAACATCAAACCCGTACTGGCCGAACTGCTTGACCGGGTCAAGAGCGAAGCGATCGGCAAAAAGGAGCTCGCCATCGGCTGACCCTATGGCGTTGACGAACAACCATGACCACTGCCGGGCCGATTGAAGAAAAGACCAACATGGCCATTGCCGCACAGTATCGACATGCAAAGTGCGGCCGACGGTGACGGGGAATGAGAACCTTCATCGGCGGTCTCTATTCCAGACTGCTTTCCTGGATTGACGACAGGGACGAGGGGCGATCACGGCCGATATCCGGTCTGCGTCGTCTTCTCCGTGTCATCGTCATCACCCTGCGTGAATTTCATCGCAACGATCTGTCCCTGCGGGCCGCCGCCCTGACCCTGACCATTCTCCTCTCCCTCGTCCCGATCCTGGCGATCAGCACCGCCGTCATCAAGGGGCTCGGCGGCGACAACCACCTGAAACAGCTGGCCTACGACTCCATCGCCATTTTCGGCAGTCAGGAAATGACCGCTGAATCCGGCAGCAAAACCGTACCCGCCGACACTTCCTTTCCGGAACACCTGCGCTCGGCGGTGGACAGGATCTTCGCCTACGTCGACCGAACCAACTTCACCACCCTCGGCACCATCGGCACGCTTGCCCTGATTCTCAGCATCATGCTGGTGCTGCACCAGATCGAAGCGGCGATGAACATCATCTGGCACGTCAGGGCCGGGCGTTCCTTCCTTCGCAAGGTCTCCGATTACATCACCCTGCTCGTGCTGATGCCGCTGGCCGTCAATATCGGCATCGCCGCCAGCGCCTTCATCGAAAACCCCAACCTCCTCGCCCAGGTCGATGCCCTGGTTCCGGCACAGTGGCTGCAGGGAATGCTGCTCAAGGCGATCCCGATCGTTTTCATCACCCTGGCACTCCACGTCATCTACGTTTTCTTCCCCAACACCCGGGTCAGGACTCTGCCGGCACTCGCCGGATCGATGCTCGCCGCAATCTGCTGGTTCGGCGTCCAGAGCCTCTTCGTGTCGATGCAGATCGGGGTATCCCGGTACAACGCCATCTATGGCTCCTTCGCCACCTTGCCGCTCCTCCTGCTGTGGATCCATCTCGTCTGGATCATCGTCCTGGCGGGAGCCCAGTTCGCCTGGTCCCTGCAGAACAGCAGCATGATCCCGCTCACCTCGTCGGCGGCAGGGGAGCAGCGACTCGGAGCCGCCTTTGCCGTCATGATCGAGGTGCAACGGGCCTTTGAAGACCAGCGACTTCTCACCGCATCGGAGGTGGCAAAAAATCTCCCCGATCACAAGGAGCAACTGATTCGGGAGATCACCGAGGAACTGATGGAGGCCGGATTGATTCACCGCTCGAGCGCCGACGGCAGGCTGCTGCCCTGCGGCCCGGCCAAGGCCTTCCGCCCATCTCGACTCGTCGCCCTGATTAACCGGCAAAGCTTGTAGTCCGGTACCGGCGGATTCTGCCGTGCCGATATATCGTCGCCGCAACAGGCATAAAAAAAGCCCGGTGGAGTCTCTCCACCGGGCTTTTTTGGTCAGCATATCAGCCGGGCATTGTCATTGCGGCTCATCGTGACAGAGATCGCAGCTCTGCGAGATGGTCTTGCCGAACTTGGTCACATGGGTATCGTCATGACATCTGAAGCAGCCGTAGCCGTCGGCCTCGTCCTGGTGACCGTTGTGTCCTTTATAGGTCCCCCAGGTCACCTTCATATCCGGCCAGACATTGCCGAGATAGGCCTCGAGCAGATATTTACCGGATGCGATCAGCGCCGCCTCGTGTTCCTTGACGAAGGCATCACCGTGACGTTTGGCCTGCAGGGTTACCAGGTCCTCGACAATCTGCTCCCTGGCCTCGTCACGACTTGTGTACGCAGCCTGCAGCACGGTGAACGAATCCTCCCGGATCCCGGGCAGGTCGGGGTTGATCTTCTTGGAATAGAGACCGAGATCGATTTTTTCCGACAGGTTCTCGTAGACGTGGGTCGGTCGGTTGTGGCAGTCGATGCAGTCCATGGTCCGCCATACCCCTTCGCCCTCTTTGGGCTCCTCCGACCCGCCGGGGACTTCGTACTCCTCGGTGATGCCGTTCGGCTTGGTCACCTTGATCTTGCCGATGGCCGTCCGAATGTTGTCGAGGGACTGGTACTCGACCTTGACATCCTTGCTCACATGCCAGTGAATCCCTTCAAAGGTATCGGTGTAGGGATTGCGCCCGCCGATATGCAGCGCGACTTCCTGGATGGAGGCGTCCTTTTGATTGTCGTTGGAAAAGGAGATGAACTGCTTGGTCCTCTTGCCATGGAATTTTTCCGGCCAGTGGCAGGCCTCGCAGGTATCCCGGGCCGGACGGAGATGCTCGACCGGGGCCGGGATCGGAGTGCGATAACTGCCGTCCAATACCGCCTTGACCTGCCGCAGGCCTGACAGCTTGGCCTTCACGTACCATTCCGCGCCGGAGCCGATATGGCACTGGACGCAGCCGACCTTGGCATGGGGAGAACGCTGATAGGCGGTGTATTCCGGGTCCATGACCGTATGGCAGACGGCACCGCAGAAGAAATCCGACTCGGTGAAATGATACGCCTCATAGATCACCAGGGCAAAGATCGTCAGGTTGATGACCGACAGTACCAGGCACAGAAATACGGTCCGACGGTGGATCTTCTTGCTGAAATCGATGATGAGAAAGGCCTTGCCGAGGCTGTTCTTGAACCAGCGTTTACGACGGAGGTAAAACGAGACCGGGATCAGGATCAACCCGAACAGGACCCCGGCCGGAAAGACCAGGAAGGTGACGATGGCGGCGTAATGGTTTTCGATCAGGCCGGTCATGTGGGCGAAAAGACCGAGGATAAGCAAGGTAAAACAGATTGTCGTCAGGGCGACTCCGAACAGGCCCATCGGTGTCTTCCAGGACAACCCGACCTGTTCCTGCCAGGTGAGATGCGGTTCGGTCTCGGCTTCTTCAGCGGGCTTTTTCTCCAACGGTAAGTTCTCAGCCATTTCTCTTTCTTCCTCCTCTCGGGCCGAATTGTACCCTTTTTGCGCGACCATTATCGCTGCGAACTGGCACGAGCAGCACCCTAAGCACGGGAGACAGACACAAGACGCCCCTTCCCAACCTACGAGATGACCTTCCGCCAGATCCCGGCAATCCTTGTCCCACCTTCTATGATTTTGCACAGCATCTCACGTTTTTCAGGCGATGAGGCTTCATCTTCGGCCATATCTGTCAGAAGCTGTGCGTAATTGATGATACCGTTGAGCTGATTGGTCGTCTCGTTGACGGTCTCCGCCAGCATGGTCAAGGCCGCGGCATTTTCACTCTCGCCATTGTGCCTGCAGGCATGGAGATGGTCTTCTATCGCCTTGGTCAAATCGATCAATTCCCGGCAGGCATGGGCGGCGGCCACAACCTGCTCGCCACTGTCCTCGGCAACCTGCAGGTGCTCTGTTAATTTCAGCAGCGGCACCAAGGTGTTGCGGTAGAGATAGACCAGTCCGATGCTCGCCAGGCTGATCCCCAGTCCCATGATGCCGATGATGGTCTTCTGCAGGTTGACTATGCTCGCCCGGGCCTGTCCGACCACGATCCGGTCGTACTGGAGCAGCTGGTCGGCGACCATGCGCAGCTGCTCCTGCAGTTGTCGTCCCCGATCCGCCCGCTCCTCGTCGTCGATCAGCTTTCTGAGGGAAATGACGATGGCGGCCAGATCGATCCTGCCGACCATGGCCATTCTCAGCTGCGGCGGTATCGAGGGTTGCTCCTCCATACGGCCGATATCGGCATGGAGTTTTTCCAACTCGGGGATGGCCTGGACCAGTTTCGCCCGGCTGTTTTCAATCAGTCCGGCGGTGATCATCTCCCTGATGGTGGCAAAGCGGAATATCATCCCGCCGCTCTGGCTGGTGATTTCGTTGTACTGGCGATTGAGCTGAAATTGTCGCACGCCAAGTGTGACGATCAGGGCGAGGACGGCGACCGTCAGGACGAAGGCCAACAAGAGAAGCCGTCTCAGAGAGTACATGATGACTCGCTGCGTGCCTTGCAGTGCAGGCAATGCCCCTTGGCCGGACAGTCGGCGCATTCCCCTGCATCATCGCCGTTTTCGATCTTCTCTTTCTTGCGGACGGCGCATTGGTAGATGATGTCGAATTCTTCGCTGTCGAGGGTTTCGACCTGGAGCAGGATCTCGGCCAGCGACTTCAGGAACACCCGTTCCTGGTCGACTATATTCACCGCCTCATCAAAGCATTCATTCAACAGGGCCTTGATCTCCCGATCGATGATGCCCGCAGTATCGCTGCTCACCCCCAGACCGCTGGGACCGAGGCCGAGGAAACCGCCGTCTTCGATCGCAAAGGCCCGGGGACCGAGGGTCTCGCTCATGCCCCAGCGACAGATCATATTGGTGGCGATATCGGTGGCAAGCACCAGGTCATTTTCGGCCCGCGTCGTTTGGGTATTGAAAACGATCTTCTCCGCCGCCCGTCCCCCGAGAAAAATCTTGATCCGGTTTTTCAGGTATCCGGAACTGTAGGCGTAACGGTCCCCCCGCGGCAGCTGCTGGGTCTGCCCCAGGGCGCGGCCTCGGGGGATGATGGTAATCTTGTGGATCGGATCCGATTCCGGCAGCAGCCTGGCAACGATCGCATGGCCGGCCTCGTGGTAGGCGAGGAGCAACCTGTCCTTTTCGGTCAGGACCATGCCCTTGCGCTCCACCCCCATCATGACCCGGTCCCGCGCCAGGTCGAAATCTTCGTGCTCGATGGTGGAACGACCGTTTCTGGCGGCCATCAGCGCCGCTTCGTTGACGAGGTTGGCGAGTTCGGCGCCGGTGAAGCCCGAGGTCATCATGGCGATCTGTTCCAGATCGACATCCGGGCCGAGCTGCACTTTCTTGCAATGGACTTCGAGAATCCTGGTCCGTCCCTTGAGGTCAGGAGGCAGGATGGTGATCTGGCGATCGAAGCGGCCCGGCCGGCTCAACGCCGGATCAAGGATATCCGGCCGGTTGGTGGCGGCGAGAACGATGATGTTGTCGGTCGAACTGAAGCCGTCCATTTCCACCAGCAGGGCGTTGAGCGTCTGCCCCCGCTCATCCTGGCTGTCGGTCGCCCCGGTGGTGCGACGTATGCCGACCGCATCGATCTCGTCGATGAAGATGATGCAGGGGGCGTTTTTCTTGGCATCCCGGAAGATATCCCTGACCCGGGAGGCCCCGACGCCGACGAACATCTCGACAAAATCGGAGCCGCTGAAACTGTAGAACGGCACGCCGGCCTCGCCGGCGACAGCCCGGGCCAGCAGGGTCTTGCCGGTTCCAGGCAACCCCTGCAGCAGCACGCCATGCGGGATGTAGGCGCCGACCGCACTGTACTGGCCTGGATTCTTCAGATAATTTACTATTTCCTCCAGTTCCTCCTTGGCCTCCGGCACCCCCGCCACATCATCGAAGGTAACCTTGTTGCCGTTGGTGGCGGGCAGGATCCTCTTGTCTCGGGCGAATCTCGATTCCTCCTCACCCCGACGCCTGGCCTGGAGGGAGAACCAGATCACCGACCCGAGCATCAGGGCGAAAAAGAACAGGCCGCCCTGGAAATAGTAGAGGGTGTAATCCTCGTTCACCGCAATAGGCACCGCTCCTCCGGAAACCGAGGCGGCGAGGCTGGACGGATCCATGACCCGGGTGACGTAATGGCCGCCATCCCTGGTGCTGACTTCGACCTTGTTCCCGGTAAAGCTCAGTGCCGCCACGTTTTTTTCGGCAAGCTGTTGCACAAGTTCAGTATAATTGCGGACCGGCAGCCTGTTTTCGATCGACCAGAAAAACAATCCCAGGAGAAAACAGACGAGGATGATGAAAAAAATGAGGAGATTTCTGACGACGATGGCCATGACCCTTCCTTCTGAAAATGCAGAAATACATGTAATTTCTAATTGTATACTGCACTTTCAGTAAGAAAAAAAGAGACCACGTCAAAACGGCGGGGGCGTTCCGCCTTTGACGACAGAACGCCCATACCTCAAACCCTTTTCTCGTCGATCACCATCGACAGATTTCCTCATCCGGGGGGATGCTACAGGCCGAACACCGCTTTGAACCAGTTGCCGACCAACCCCAGAGGGCCGCCGCTGGAAACCAGACCGCCAACCAGGGAGGCGAGACTCCACAGCCCGACGATGACCCCGAATATCGCCACCACCGAAACGCCGACCTTCGATATCTCTGTCCCGACACTGCCGGCTGCGCCGACGCCAGTTCTGACCCGCTGATCTACCTGAATTGTATTCTTCATGATTCCGCCTCCATTTCAGCTCTCGTATTAACCGGGTAGCTCATCTGCACGGTGGCCTGTATTCCAAGGGAAAAGTGCTCCAGGCGGCTGCAGACTCTTCGATCCATGCAGACTTCACTGCAGCATAGATGCCAGAATCGGAATTATTTTTGGTAAATTTTATATCTCTATGTTTTTTATATATAAAATAGACATGCATCAATGGCCTGCAGCAGTATATCGAACTTGGGCAACAGCGTTGCAATGGATCGTTTGTGGCATCAATGGTGTTGCAGTGAACAGGTCGGCGCCACACTGCAACAGTATCGCAACACTTCTGCAACACTGATGCAACACGTTGGCTGGATGAAATATCAGACCAGACGGTACCGTTTCATCTTACGGTAGAGGGTGCTGCGGTCAATATGCAGTAATTTCGCCGCCAGGCTCTTGTTGCCGCCGCTTTGCAGGAGGGCCTGTTGGACCATTTCCTGATCGGTGGCCGCGGCTGGTACGAACTGCTGCGAGGACGGGGTCGCCGACCCCGGCTGTCGGAGGGTATCGGACGAGGTCTTCTCGGATATGCCAACCAGATCAACCGGCAGATTCTCGCGGCGCAAGGTCGATCCGGTGCAGAGGATGCAGGCCCGCTCCATCACATGCCGCAGTTCCCGGACATTGCCAGGCCATGGGTAGCGAGTCAGGGCGTCCAGCGCCTGGTCGGAGATGGTATGGATCCTGCGGCCGAGTTTTTCGCGGAACAGGGCAAGAAAATGGTGGACCAGCAGCGGTATGCATTGCCGGCGCTCGCGCAAGGGAGGCAGCATGATCTCGACCACCTTGAGCCGGTAATAGAGATCCTCGCGAAACAATCCCTGCCGCACCTTCTCGCGCAGGTCGACATTGGTTGCGGCGATGACCCGCACGTCGACCTGAAGCGGGGTGTCCTGGCCGACCGGGGTGAAGGTCTGTTCCTGGAGAAAACGGAGCAGCCGCAGCTGCATGCGGCTGGAAATATCGCCGATCTCGTCGAGAAACAGGGTGCCGTGGTCGGCCTGCAGCAGGCGCCCGGGCCGATTGCGGTCGGCCCCGGTAAAGGCCCCCTTGCGATGACCGAACAACTCACTCTCCAGCAGGTCCTCGGCCATGGCGGCACAGTCGACCTTGACCAGCGGCCGGTCACACCGCCAGCTCTCGGCATGGAGGGCCTCCGCCGCCAGTTCCTTGCCGGTACCCGATTCGCCGGTGATGAGCACCGAGGTATCGACCTTGCCGACGTTCTCGATCAGGCGATAAACCTCCTGCATCTGCGGGCTGATCCCGATGAACCCGTGGAACCGGCTTCGCAGCCCACCGTGCGATTCCGGCAGGCCGAGGCTGATATCCCTGGCGACAATCACCGCCCCGTTGAATTCCTCGACCGCATCCTTCAGGGGAGCGGCGGTGAGGCTGATCATGCGGATGGTCCCGTCGGCCTTGCGGCATTCCACCTGGTGCTCCCGCACGACCTGCCCTTCCTTGATGACCCGGCTGGCATCCTGGAGACAGGCCATTCCCATCTCGCCGGGCAGCGACTGGAGGTCGGTCACCTCGTCGCCATGGACCTCCGCCATCCAGGTCCTGGCAGTATCGTTCACCTGGATGATCCGCATCGCCTCGTCAACGGTGATGATGGCGTCACTGACCGAGCTGAAGATGACCTCGAGATAGCGGCGGAACTTCTCGTTTTCCCGCTGCAGTTCCTGTTTCTCCTTCGCCAGCTGCCAGTGCTTCAGGGCCTGGCGGACGATCCGCAGCAGAGTTTCCTTGTTGACCGGTTTCGAGATGTATTCAAAGGCGCCGTAGCGCACCGCCTCGGCCGCCGAGTTGAGATTGGGGAAACCGGTGATCATCACCACCGGGCACTGGACCCCGGTCTGCTGGATATATTTGAGCAGGTCGGTGCCGCAGGCGCCTTCGAGCACGATATCGCTGATGATGAGGTCGAAGTGTTCCTCATTGATGGCGACGAGCGCCTCTTCGATCGTCGCGGCCGTGGTCACCTTGCCATAGCCCTCGCGCTTGAGAAACATCTCGAAGGTGACCCGGATGCTCTCTTCGTCATCGACGATCAGAATATGGACATCTTCCATGGATTCAGACATCGGCGGCTGGAATCTCGATAATCATCTCAGTGAATTTATTGAGCATCGAATCGACCCGCAGGCGGCCGTGGTGATTCTTGATGATGCCGTAGCTGATGCTCAGCCCCAGACCCGATCCCTGCCCCGCCGGCTTGCTGGTGAAAAACGGCTCGAACAGTTTTTCGAGAATACCCTGGGGGATGCCGGTACCCCAGTCCTGGACCGAGAGACGGATAAAGGCCTGGCCCTCGAGCTCGACCGGTCGGCAGCTGATACGGATGCGTTTATACGGAGATGGTTCGCGGTACCGTTCGTTCAGGGCATAACGGCTGTTGCTCAGCAGGTTGAGGACCACCTGCTGCATCTGCAGAAAATTTCCCCGAATCAGGCTGGATGGCTCATGATAGTCGGTCTCGATGATGATCCCTTCGTTCTTCATCTGATGCTGCACGAGCGAAAGGCTGGCCCGCACCACCTCGTTGAGATCGACCCAGGTCAATTCGTTGCCGTCTTCCCTGGCAAACGAGAGCAGGCTGTAGATGATCGTCGCGATCCGCTCCCCCTCCTGGACGATCCGGTGCAGCAACTTCGACTGCAGGGTGTTGTCTTCGGTTTCGTCGATGAGGAGCTGGGCGTAATTGATGATCCCGTTGATCGGGTTGTTGACCTCATGGGCAACGCCGGCGGCCAGTTCACCGATGGCGGCAAGCTGGGCGGTGCGGATGGTGTCGACCTTGCGGACCTCGTCCCTGGTCAGTTTCCTGGCGATCAGCAGCATGTGCCGGGTCTCCAAATCCTTTTCCCTGACCGGAACGATGGTCAGTGAATATTCCCCGCCCAATCCGGGCAGACGGGTATCCTCGACCCGAGCCTCCCTCGTCAGCAGGAATTCTTCGAGCGGGCACTTGATGTGAGGCCAGCGGCCGCCATGGATGATCTCGCATACCCCCCGGCCGACGACCTCGTCACGGGTCCTGCCGATGGCCCGGAGAAGGGCGAGATTGACCTCGACGATCGCTCCCTGCGGAGTGACGACCAGCACGGGGTCGGGAATGGAGTGGAAGAGTTCGATACCGGCCCCTGCCGGCACAGTCCGTTTCCCCGGATCGATGTCGGGGGTGATCGGGGTATCGGAGAATGACGGACAGTCTTTCTGCATAACGGCTCCTGCCGGAGGCATGGTCGTCGGGTATGGCCGCACGGGGGGACGTCGGGAAGATCAGGGCGTTTGTAGTATACAACCATATTGTATACCTAAATTACCATCCCCCCACAATGGAATTATCGACAGCGCATTTCGAGCAAATGCAATAAATCTTGAGCAAGCTCATGCCGCGATTCCGGCAGGATATGGGACCATTGGCCGGCATGAGAAGTCAACCCCATTGTTATTTTCGCCCGTTCAGCCTATGATGGAGGGGTACCCAGGCAACAACCCCACCTGTCCATCCCTGCGGAGGCTGCATCGTGCCGGAAACAGACCTCACCAGTTTCGACGAAATCGAGAGCGGGTACGTCACCGTTGACAACAACTGGCGGATCACCTCGTTCAACAAAAAGGCCTGCGATATCCTCGACATCGACGACAAGGATATCATCGGCCGCCACTGTCGTGAGATTTTCTATAACGACAAACGATTCAGCGCCATCTGTTCCCAACTCGAACCGCTGACCAGGAAGAAAGGCAGCAATTCGGTCCAGCTCAATCTCGGCTGCCCGACCACCGGCAAAAAGAATGCCATCAACCTGAAGGTCATTACCCTGCCGGGGCAGAACGGCCTGATGCTCGGCGCCATCATCGGCTTCGCCGACCTCAGCGAACCGCTGGCCGCCAGCCGTCTGGCCCTGAACAGCATCGCCGAAGGTGTCTTCACCGTCGATCACATCCGCAAGATTACATCGTTCAACAGCGCCGCGGAAAAGATCACCGGCTGGTCCGAGGAAGATGTCATCGGCAAGCCCTGCAAATCCATTTTTCATTCCAGTATCTGCAAGTCAACCTGCGCCATCGCCGAGTCGATCCTGAAGAAAACCGCGATCACCGATCGCATGGCCTACATCCTCGGCAAAGAGGGCCGCTCCATCCCGGTCAAGGTCAGCGCCGCCCCCCTTGTCGATCTCAGTGACAGGATTGTCGGCTGGGTTGAGACCTTCAGGGATATCACCGCCACGCTGCAGCACGAGATGATCCTCAACGCGGTCGCCGACGGGGTTTTCACCGTTGATCCGGAAGGCAGGATCACCTCCTTCAATGCCGCGGCCGAGCGCATCACCGGCTGGAAAGAAAGCGAAGTTCTCAGCAAGATCTGTTCGGTCGTCTTCTTCTCGAGCCCCAGCGTCAACAGCTGCGCCCTCGGCGTCAGCATGCGGGAAAAGCGGACCATCGTCGACTACGAGACCTTCATCATCGGCAAGGACGGTTTTTCCATCCCGGTCAGTGTCAGCGCCGCCCCTTTCCTCGACCACCGCAACGAGGTTATCGGCGGAGTGGAAACCTTCAGGGACAATACCTTCCGGCTGCAGAACGAACTGATACTCGATTCGGTCGCCGACGGGGTCTTCACCGTCGACCGCAACTGGACCATCACCTCGTTCAACCTGGCGGCGGAACTGATCACCGGCTGGTCGCGGGAAAACGCCGTCGGCAAGAACTGCAGCGAGATCTTCCAGTCCTCGATCTGCGGCCGCAATTGCGCCATCGCCGAGAGTCTCTACACAGGGAAAGCGGTATCCAACCGCTCCATCACGATCAAGACCCGCAACGGCCGCTCGCATTCGGTCAGCATCAGCGCCGCCCCGCTGGTGGACCACGAAGGCAACGTCGTCGGCGGGGTCGAGACCTTCCGCGACCTCAGCGTCGAGATCAGCCTGCGCCAACAGTTGACCAGACGCTACACCTTCGACCAGATCATCAGCAAGAGTCCGGCGATGCAGAGGCTCTTCGAAATCATGCCGGACATCGCCAGAAGCGAGAGCAACGTCCTGATCCTGGGGGAAAGCGGCACCGGAAAGGAGCTGATCGCCAGCGCCCTCTTTCATGCCTCGAACCGCAAGGACGGGCCCTTCGTCACCGTCAACTGCGGTGCCCTGCCCGACACCCTGCTCGAATCCGAACTCTTCGGCTACAAGGCGGGGGCCTTTACCGACGCCAAAAAAGACAAGGTCGGACGATTTGCAGCGGCGGAAGGCGGCACGCTCTTTCTCGACGAGATCGGCGACATCCCCCAGTCGCTGCAGGTCAAGCTGCTGCGGGTGCTGCAGCAGAAAACCTACGAACCGCTCGGTTCCAACACCCCGGTGAAGGCCGATGTCCGGATCATCGCGGCGACCAACAGAGACCTGCCGCAGCTGGTGCGGGAAGGCCAATTCCGCGACGATCTCTATTACCGCCTCAACGTCGTCAACATCTATCTGCCGCCATTGCGGGAACGGATCGAGGATATCCCGCTGCTGGTCGAGCATTTCGTCAAGAAATTCAGCGCCGAGAAAGGAAAGGACATCGTCGGGGTCTCCGACCAGGCGATCGCCCGGCTGATGCGCTATTCCTATCACGGCAACATCCGGGAACTGGAGAACATCATCGAGTACGCCTTCATCCTCTGCCCCGGAGGATACATCCAGGAGTCGCATCTGCCGGAGCATATCGGCGTCAGGACCTCGCTGGAAGCACCGGAACCATGCGGATTGACGCCGGGAATGACCCTGGAGGACATAGAACGGCAGGCGATTTACCAGTCACTCGAACGCAACCAGTGGAAAAAAATGCTCACCTGCCGGGAATTGCGGATTTCCAAAGACACCCTGCGGCGGAAGATCGAACATTACGGCCTCCATAATCCTGCCGAACCACAGGAAAAGGAAGGATAGCGGCCAAAGACCGACCGGGACGCGGCTGGGAAGAGGAGACCGGGATGAACGCGACACGGCGTATCCTGCGCCGGCGTCAGCGGGCCTTGCGTTCCGCCTCAGGCTTTACGGCTATGGCTTGCTGCTGTTCCTTTTCCCGTTCGGCCCGTTCTTTCCGCCGGGCCTCCATCTCCGCCGCGGGATCGCCGGCCACCCTCAGGCTGCGCGGCAAGGCCCGGTCGACAACCGCATCGCAATTGCACCAGGTCTCCCGCGGACAGCCGGTGATCTCGTAACAACTAGCGAACTGGAGCAATTTCTTGATCCCGGGGATTGATATCCCTTCATCGTGGATCAGCGACCGCAGACAACCGACCCAGGTTATGTCGTTCTGGGAGTAGA
This sequence comes from Desulfobulbus sp. Tol-SR, assembly GCA_000769715.1. Lineage (GTDB taxonomy): Bacteria > Desulfobacterota > Desulfobulbia > Desulfobulbales > Desulfocapsaceae > Desulfoprunum. Next base: position 215 of record JROS01000006.1, on the reverse strand, counting down.
GCCGGCGATCGCCTGCCCGTTCCGGCTTGATCAGCCCCTCGTCCTCGTATATGCGCAACGTGCGGGGGTGGACATTGAGCAGTCGCGATGCCACCCCGATGGGGTATACCGGCAGATCATTCCTGATCGGCTCGACACGGGATTTCTTCTTTACCATACACTCTTCCTCCTGGATACACTCTACACCGCCCGACCCGACCCGACAAGCCGGACCG
>JROS01000048.1 GCA_000769715.1 Desulfobulbus sp. Tol-SR | reverse complement strand
GATCAGGTTTTCCTCGCGGCGGGCCACTTCCGATTCGGGCTGGTAGCGGTTGACCTCGGCCAGCCGGCCGGCCTCGATTTTGGTCGTGGTCTCGTCGAGGAGCTTTTCCGCCAGTTTGATCGACAGGACCTTGACCTCCCGATCCTGCCAGGCGTAGACCAGGTTCCAGTACGCCCTTCGGACGCTGGCGGCGAGGTTGGCGGCCTCGCTGCCGACCAGCAGGTTCACTGCCGCCAGGTTCTTGTCGGCGGCCCGGAGGTTGGCGGTCTGGTTGGCGACACCGAAGCCCTTCAGCAGCGGCTGACGGAGAGCGAGGGTGAGGCTGGAGCGGTAGTACGGGTCGAGGAGATAGATCCGGGGCGAGCTGGAAAAACGGCTGTTCTGCCAGTTGAGGCTGACCTCGGTGCCGGTGATGAATTTTTTCTCTACCCCGGCGGTCCACTGGCCGCTTCGCTCCTCCTCGGGGGTGTCGGGGGCGAGGAGCGGGTATTGCTGCCCGGCGACGCCGGCCTCGCCGGTGAAGAAGACATCGAATTCACCGCCAGCGGCCTCCCTGACCCCGGCCGCCGCCTCGACATCGTCCTTCTGCAGCCGCAGGCCGAGGTTGTTGGCGAGGGCGGCCGCAACCGCCTCAGTGACGGTCAATTGCGTGCTCTCGGCGACCCGGCCGGCAGTCGGAGGGGCGGCGATCAGGATCAGCAGGACGATAGAAGCAATGAGGGTACGCATCAGGTGTCTCCTTTCGGACGGGGTTCGCCGGCCAGCCGGGCATACGGTTTCCAGTACAGGGCCTTGAGCCGCGCGACCAGATGCCGCCGGTCTTCAGTCACCCGGGCCATCAGATAGTAGAGGGTCGGGACGACGACCGGGGTCAGGAAGGTGGCTATCATCAGGCCGAAGATCACCACGTTGGCCATCGATTTCCACCACATGCTCGACTCGCTGACCCAGGAGATGGACCAGGTATGGAAATCGAACGAGACTCCGGTGACCATCGGGATCAGGCCGAGGATGGTGGTGATGGCGGTGAGCAGCACCGGCCGCAGCCGGGTGGCGCCGGCGGCCAGCACCGCCTCCTTCAGGGCATAGCCCCGCTGCCGCAGTTTGCCGGTGTAGTCGAGGAGGACGATGGCGTTGTTGACCACCACCCCGGCCAGCGAAATCACCCCGACTCCGGTCATGATGATGCCGAACGGGGAGCGGAACAGGGCCATGCCGAGAAAGGCGCCGCCGAGCGACAGGACCACCGAGGTCATGATGATGAAGGGCAGGCTCACCGAGTTGAACATCGCCACCAGGACCAGGAAGATCAGCAGCAGGGCGACGAGGAAGGCCTTCGTCAGAAACTCCTCGGATTCCTTCTGCTCGTCCTGCTCGCCGGTGAACTTCATCGCGTAGCCGGCCGGCAGCGCCATCCGGTCGATGAACCCGGCGGCCTGCTGCCGCACCACCGGGCCGGTGGTCCTGGTCTCCTCGATATTGGTCTTGACCGTCACCACCCGTTCGTTGTTGATCCGTCTGATGTCGCCGATGATGCCGGCAAAGGTCACCGTCGCCACCGTCGACAGCGGCACCGTCTCGCCGGACGGGGTCGGCAGCAGCAGCTCGTGGAGCACGTCGACGACCCGGCGGTCGACCTCGTCGAGCTGCGGGGTGATGTCGAAATCGTCGTCCCCCTGGCGGAAGGACGAGACGTTGAGGCCGTTGTAGGCGGTTTTCAGAGCGAAACCGATCATGTCGGTGGTGAGGCCGAACAGCCCCGCCTTCCGGCGGTCGACCACCACCTGCACCGAGGGGATGCCTTCGACATCAGGATCAGGGCGTCGCGCACCTCCCGGGCGATCCGGCCCAGCACCTGGAAGTCGGGACCGGAGATCTCGAGATTGATCGGCGCCCCGGTCGGCGGGCCCTCCTCCTCCATGGCGATGGTGATCTTGCCGCCGGGGATGGCATTCACCCGTTCGCGGATGGTGTTGACGGTGTCATGCGACGATTCGCTGCGGTCCGCGAGATCGAGAAAGCGCACGCCGACATGGTTGGGGCGCGTTGGAGCTGAAGGACGCGCCGCCGCCGGCACTGATGGTCCCCTGCATATAGACGTCCTTGACGTTGTACAGATCGCTCGAGCCGGCCAGCGTCCCGCCGTTCGACCGCCGGTGTTCCTTGGGGGCCAGGGCTGCGAGGGGTGCAGGGGCCTGCTCGCCCGGTTCCGTCCTCACCCCGGCGACCGCCTGTTCGACCCGGCCCGCCCCCTGCTGCATGAAGCGGTAGCTGTTCTCGATGATGACGATGGCGTTGTCGACGAGCATGCCCAGCGCCAGGGTCAGGCTGAACAGGACGACCATGTTCAGGGTGATGCCCATCGCGTAGAGGATGGTGAACGAGATCAGCATCGAGAAGGGGATGGCGAGACTGACCAGGATGGCGTTGCGGAAGCCCATCGACAGGAAGATGACGAGCAGGACCAGGACCAGGCCGGAGAGGATGTTGTTCTCGAGGTCGGCGATCATCATCTCGATATCGCGGGACTTGTCGAGGACCTTGGTGACCTCGGTGGCCTGCGGCCAGGCGGTCCGGCCCGTGGCGATGATCCGGTCGACCGCCCGGCTGATGGCGATGATATTCTCTCCGGCGCGCTTCTTGATCGCCAGGTTGACCGCGTCGCGACCGTTGAGCCGGGAGATGCTGTTCTCCTCCTTGAAGCCGTCGACGCCCCGGGCCACATCCTTGAGGTAGACCGGTTCGCCCTTGTGGGTGCCGATCACCAGGCCGTAGATCTCCTCCGGGGTCTGGAACTCGCCGGGCACCCGCAGCTGGTAGCGGCCCTGGCCGAGGCGGCAGGGCGTTGCGCATGTTGAGTGCCAGCGTACCGTACTGGGTGCGGTGGGCCTCGTCGGTAATGACGATGAGGTCGTCGCGCCGGGTGTAGGCCTCGCCTTCGACCACGGTCTGGTTGAATTTCTGGATAAGTGAGAAGACATAAGACTTGTGCTGGACCAGCAAATGGGCGAGATGCTCGCCGCTTGCGGCCCGGCACGGGTCGCGGTCGTTGTCCACCAGGCCGCAGTCGGCGAAGGTCTTGTAGATCTGGGTGTCCAGGTCGTCGCGGTCGGTGAGAATCAGAAAGGTGAAGTTGCCACCCAGTTTGCGATGGACCTTGCGGGTGAAGAGCACCATCGAATAGCTCTTGCCCGAACCCTGGGTATGCCAGAACACCCCCAGCTTGCCGCTCCGATGGCTGCGGTCGCGGACCGCCTCGATGGCCCGGTTGACGCCGAGAAACTGGTGGTTGCGGGCCAGAATCTTTCGAGGGTTCCCGGCCGAGTCGTCGAAAACGATGAAGTTTTCCACCAGGTCCAGGAAATTGTGTTTCGCGCACACCCCCTTGAGCAGCGTCTCCATGGCCACGACGCCCGGCTGATCCTCGGCCAGCCGTTTCCACTGGTGAAAATGCTCGAACCGGCTGGAGACCGAGCCGAGTTTGGCATCCACCCCGTTGGCCAGCACAACAAAAGCGTTGTGATGGAACAGATGCGGGACGGTGTCCTTGTAATCGAGAAAGTTCTGCTCATAGGCGGCGCGGGTATCGCGGCTGACGTTCTTCAACTCCATGAACAACAGCGGCAGGCCGTTGATGAACCCGACGATATCCGCCCGGCGGCGGTACAGATCGCCCCGCACCCACAGCTCCCGCACGCAGAGGAAATGGTTGTTCTCGGGAACATCGAAGTCGAAGATCCGCAGTCGCTGGCGCACCCGCTCGCCTTTGGCGTTGCGAAAGGTGACCCGCACCCCGTCCTTGATCAGTTCGTACTTCTCACGGTTGGTGGCGGTCATGGTCTGCGTGGCGGAAACCGTGACGACCTGACGGACGGCATCGTCATAGGCCGGGGCCGGTAGCCCGGGATTAAGGTCCTCGATCTTGGCCCGCAGGGGGTGGGTCAACACTACCTCGCGATCCGATTCCCGACCCAGCAGGCTTTCCGGCCCGAAGTCCTCGTTGTTGTAGGCGTACACCGACTCCCAGCCGAGCTCCTGATCCAGGTACTCGGCGGTGGTCTGCTGGACGAGGGTGTCTTCGGTGTGTCATACTCCAGAGCGGCTTTTTCCTGGGCCATCTGGTGGCTGATTTTGCCTGCATGGGTCACTAACTCCCGGCCATTGAGCTGAATAATGGCATCCAGCCGTTGAATCCAGTCTGTCATGTGCATGGGAATTCTCTGCTGGGCCATGGTTTCGGCGAAGGCCAGGTACTGTTCCACCAGCAGGCCGAGCAGCTTCATTTCGTCCTCGGCAAGGTAGTTCTTGGCGATGTTCACATCGCTTTTGCGCACCGCCAGATCACCTTTCTTGTCGAACGACTGCATACCCATCAGGGGCAGCGCGGCGTCCGCCCGGGGCGATACACCAGTTCTGCCGCCGTTTGCCGGCTGATGGCCCAGAGGAGTTTGTTCTGAACCACCTTGAAAAACTCAACGGTCTTTTCGTCCCTGGGGTCGTAGTCGATGCTGGTGGTATAGATATCCTTGATTTTCTGATAGAAGAAGCGCTCGGAAAGGCGGATTTCACGGATGCGTTCCTGCAGCTCCGTGAAATAGGCCATCGAGTTGCCCGTTTTGAAGCGCTCATCGTTCAGAGCAAACCCCTTGACGATATATTCCTTCAACCGCTGGGTGGCCCAGATGCGAAACTGAGTGCCCTGGTGGGATCTGATCCGGTATCCGACGGAGATGATCACGTCCAGGTTGTAAAATTGAACGTCTCTGGATTGGGTTTTGTCAGGCATGGCGCCATGTCGAGTGGTTGTCCGGAAATTCCGGACAACCACTTGCTCGTCCAGTTCGCCTTCACTGAAAATATTGCGGATGTGCTCGGAAATCGTCTTCTTGCTTTTGCCGAACAGCCCAGCCATGTGATCCTGAGTCAGCCAGACCGTCTCGTCTTCCAGCCGGACATCAATTTTGATTTTGCCGTCGGCGGCCTGATAAATAAGGATTTCCGAAGTATTCATGCCGCTGCCTCCATGCTTAAAAGGTCACTTGTCGGGTCAAAGTGACCGGATATAACCATGCCGCCCGCATTGACAAAAATTGCCATTTCCGAGGCGAGAGAGTCGGCGTTCTTCACATCCGCCTAGAACTGGCGGGAGGAGTCTTCGCCGAGGGCGATCTGGGCGAGGAGGGATTGGAGTTTCATGCCGGTCATGGCGCGCTCCGTCGCTTGGCGGTGCGGACTTTGTACAGGCGCTCGGTGAAACCGCCTTCCTTCTCGAAATCTTGCGCCAACCGCTCGACCTGGCGGTCGAGGAGCGAACAGGCCACCGTCAACAGCACCAGTGTGGCATTGGCGGAAAGCTCGGGATAGGTTGTGGTGGACAGGGTGGACAGGGTGGACCGGGTGGACCGGGTGGACTCTGTGGACCCAGTGGACAATGGCGGGTTTTCAAGGTTTTGTCCACACTGTCCATTCTGTCCACAATGTCCACTTTTCTTGGCCACTTCCACGACCCACGCCGCCACCTCGTCGGCAGTCTGACAGCGCCGGTCGATCAGCTCCTGCCGGAGCGGATGTGCCCGCTCCCACTGCACCAGCCCCCGCTGCCGCAGAAAATCCTCGTAGTCGAGCTTCAGTTCCTCCAGGCTGGCGCGGGCCACCTGAGTGAGCTTGAGTTCGGTTTTTTTCGAGGTCGCCGAGGCCTGCGAGCCCTCGGCAATGTTCTGCACTCCGGATCGCGCCGCCTGTACCATCTGGTCGTGAGTACGGCTGCGCCGGCCGATGTATCTGTCGCAAAACCGCACGGTGATGTCATACACCAGTTGGGCCACCTGAAAACTCTTCAGCTTGCGATAGCCGCCATGTTTGGGGATCAGGTCAGACATGACCCCTCCCTGTTATACAACGTCCACACGGTCCACCTTGTCCACCAAACCCCATCTGCCTGTTCCGGCGCATAAATGTCGATACCGGCAGTCTCACGGAAAAACTCGGCAAACGTGTTGTTCGAGAAGTCGAGCACATAACCGCTCGCCATCCCGAACAGGTCTTCAAAAACCCTTTTCTCGATTGCCTTGAGACTGCTCACACCGCCACCTCCCCGTTCATCAGTTTGGGCAGGAGGAGGTCGCGGGCTTTGGTGAGTTGTTGGTTGGATAGATTCAGTGTGCAAATTTGTTGAAAAACCGGCTCGCAAATCTCGGCAAACATTTCTAGGAGCATAGAAGATGGTCTGAGAAATTCCTGTTCACCTAGCTTAACTGGACTCAGATTTAACTGAGCAACTCCATAGGCAAGGTTCTCAAGTTCACGTTGGGAAGCATCACTACTAAAAGTCCAATATACAAAACTTCTGGGTATATCTTTACCAACTATTTTTGCCACACGTTGATTCAGTAAGAAGTTTTCTCCGTAAGCTATGCAAGCGCGCCCCACATTGCCTGTTAGAGACAGTAGTATGTCGCCAGTTGACAGCAAACAATGAGGTTTCATCTTATCTGGGACAGAATCAAGTCGAGAGGAACATTCCGGGACAAATCGTGCGTCATGCACATTTTTAATTGTTACGATGCCATACTTGCCTTCAGCTTGATACGTTTTGCTCTTAAAGGCAAAACCTCCATGGAATTCAAAAAGTTCGTTGTAACAAGTTTTCTCCCACCCCTCCGGCACGCCTTCGATGATTGGGGTATGTTCATGGCCGGGGAAGCGGAGGTGGACGAACCATTCCTTGTAGAGCAGCCGCGCCGCCTGCTCCAGCAACTGAATCCGCCGCCGGTTGTTCTCGATCAGGTCGTCGTAGGTGGAGAGGACCTCAACGATGGCCTTTTGAGTGCGTAGCGGTGGAATAAGTATGTCGAGACCGTGAATGTGATTCCGATTGAGGGTTGGATTTGAGTTGCCTACGTCGTATCGCTCAAAACCCATCGTGTGTACGAAATAATAGACGTATCGTGGGTCATTCCCTCGAAGATCTTTGCTCCATAAAGTCGTATCGTGTGGCCAATAAGGGCAATCGACGAAATGAACGGTGCCAAGCGATCCCTTGCGACCTATCACTACGCCTGGACCCTCGACTTTCGCCTCAGAGTGATAACTTTGAATTCCTGATGAGGAGACAACGGGAATATTCCCCTGGCGCTGTTCTGCTTTTGTTATGTCAAAACCACGTTGGAAGAACACCAAATCTTCGAGATGGGCTGGTCGCCAACCTCTAGGGTGTCCCGAGTTTCGCTTCATCCCCCCAGCTCCTCGAAGTTCTTCTTAATCGTCACAGCCAGTTTTACCGCTTCGACGTTCAAATCCTCCAATTCCACATGGATGTCGCGCAACGCCTCCTCGAAGTCGAAATCCTCGTCCTCTTCCTCCGGCGCGACGCCGGCATAGCGGCCGGGGGTGAGGCTCCAGTCGTTGGCCGCGATCTCGACTCTGTCCATCAGCTTGACCAGCCCTTCCACATCGCGGAGTTGGCCTTGGGGAAAGCGTTCGGTCAGCCAGTGGGCCTGTTTTCAGAAGTAGCGCACAAGCTTGAGCTGGTCCACCGCCAAGGCGCGGGCCTCGTCGGCGGCCTTGCGGGCGCGGGTGATGTCGCGGCCCGGCCAGGTGTTGCCGCCCTTGGCGGCACATTCGTTTTCGCAGGTCTCGATCAGGCGGCAGGCGAGCTTGTAGAGCGGGTCGCTCCGCTTGACCAGGTCACGGCTGGTCTCGGCCAGCCGTGCGAGGAGGTCCACGGCCTTCTTGAGCTCGCCGTTGGACGGTTCGACCGTTTTGCCTTCGCCGTCTTTCATTGTGAAGCAGGCCGCGCCCTCGGCCAGCATGCGCCGGCAGTAACCGGCAACGAGGTCGAGATAGCGCCCGGTCTCGCCCCGATAGAGCCAGATGATGGCCAGGAGATTCTGCTCCTGCTCGGGCGAAAAATCGAAAATCTTGCGCGTGACTTTTCGATAAATGTTGCGGGCGTCGATCATCAGCACCTTGTCGCGGTGCTGCTCGGGCTTGGCGCGATCGAGGAACCACAGTTCGCAGGGGACGGTGCGGGTGTAGAAGAAGTTGGAGCGGATGGCGATCATGATGTCCACGTCGCCGGTCTCCACCAGCTTCTGCCGGACCTTGGCTTCATCCCGCCCGGTGCTGGAGGCCTGGGAGGACATGACGAAGCCGGCCCGGCCCTGAACGTTGAGGTAGCTGTAGAAGTAGCTGATCCAGACGTAGTTGCCGTTCGATACCTTGCCCTTCTTGTTGACGCCGGGCAGGCCGAAGGGCAGGCGCGGATCGCTCCCCACCTTGTCGGCGTCGATCTCGTCGACGTTGAAGGGCGGATTGGCCATGACGAAGTCGGCCTTGCGCAGCAGCTCGTGCGGGTCTTCGTAGTAGGTGATCGACTTCTGGATGTCGCCTTCGAGGCCGTGCACCGCCAGGTTCATCTTGGCCAGGCGGATCGTGGTGGCGTTCTTTTCCAGGCCGTAGAAGGTGAGCTTCTCGGTGGGGTTTTCGTGCCGCCGCTCGACCACCCGGGCGCTTTGCACGAACATGCCGCCCGAGCCGCAGGCCGGGTCGAGCACCGTGCCGCCCGCCGGTTCGATGACGTTGGCGATCAGCGAGACCAGCGACACCGGGGTGAAGAACTCGCCGCCGTCGTGGGCCTTCTGGTCGGCGAACTGGGTCAGGAAATACTCGTAGATGCGGCCGAAGACATCGCCGGAGACGCGCTTGAGCTCCTCGGGGTTGAGGGTGCGCAGCAGCTGGCCGAGCACCGCGTTGTCGAGTTCCTGGTACTCGCTCTCGGGCAGGACGCCGCGCAGGTTTTTGTAGTCGGCCTCGATGGACTCCATCGCGTCGATGATCGCCTTGGCGCGGTTGGCGCTGTCGGGCAGGGCCACGAGGGTGTCGAACTGGGCCGTGGGTTGCAGGAAGATGGCGCTCTTCTGCGAGAAGTCCTCCTTGCTCAGTGGCCGGGTCTTGCCGCCGCGCTTGGGGAGGTCGAACTCGATGGCATCCTTGA
>JROS01000047.1 GCA_000769715.1 Desulfobulbus sp. Tol-SR | reverse complement strand
CGAGCGAGAAGGCCTGGGGTGACGACGGCTACCTCGCCGACAAGGGGATGATCCCGATGCCGGTCGCGGAGCGGAAAAAATACGCCGATGACGTCGCCAATCTGAAGACCATGTAATACACTGCAATCAACCGGCCGGCCGGGGCGATCATCGCCCCGGCCGGCCCCATTCCGTTGCAATCCATTGACAGGCAGCCAATCGCGGCAGACGAAGCATGTTTATGAAACTGACATCCGGACAGGCAGGGAACACCAATCAATCGACGATGGAAGGAACCGGTTTTGCCGCATCCCAGCTGCAGACCGCCGGACAGGAGGCGCAGCGGCAGACCGTCGGCGAGCCCTTTGTCGCCAATCCCCGCATGACCGCCAGGGATGTCGCCGTCTATTACGGCGACAAATGCGCCATCCGCTCGATCAGCATCGATGTCGGCTGCAACGAGGTGCTGGCGATGATCGGGCCGTCGGGGTGCGGCAAATCGACCTTTCTCCGTTGCCTCAACCGGATGAACGACACCGTCCCCGGCTGCCGGGTGACCGGCGAGATCCGGCTCGACGGCGAGGACATCTATGCTCCGTCGGTGGATGTCGTGCCGCTGCGGGCCCGGGTCGGCATGGTCTTCCAGAAACCGAACCCCTTTCCCAAATCAATCTTCGACAACGTCGCCTACGGGCCGAAGATCCATGGCCTCACCCGCAACAAGACCGAGCTCGAGGAGATCGTCGAGATCTCGCTCAACAAGGCGGGGCTGTGGGAAGAAGTGAAGGACCGCCTGCATGAACCTGGGACCGGACTGTCGGGCGGACAGCAGCAGCGGCTGTGCATCGCCCGGGCCATCGCCGTCAGCCCCGAAGTCATCCTGATGGACGAGCCCTGCTCGGCCCTCGACCCGATCGCCACCGCCCGGATCGAGGACCTGATCGATGAACTGCGGCTGCAGTACTCGATCGTCATCGTCACCCATGCCATGCAGCAGGCCTCGCGGGTATCGCAGCGCACCGCCTACTTCCACCTCGGCGACCTGATCGAGGTCGGCCCGACCGAGCGGATCTTCACCAACCCCAGGCACCGGCTGACCGAGGACTATATCACCGGCCGGTTCGGCTGATATCGCCCGAAGCGGCTGCAGCAGGCACAATGAAAGCCCGGCGGACACATACCGCCGGGCTTTTTTCCTTTCAGGGGGAGTTGAAGAGGCGTGGAGGAGAGGAATTATCCAGCGAGATACCCCTGTGGGCGAACAAGCCATGTCCTTGAAGTACCCCCCGCCAGTTCAACCTTATGTCCGAAATGCTGCAGTAAAAACCACTCATCTCCCGCCTCCCTTCTGCTCGGCAAGCAATGCTTCGATAATCGTATTGGCATGGAGTAGTGCAACTTCGTTAGCCTTGGTGGTATAGCCCCCGTCGAGAGTAATCACAATCGTGATCGCAATCAATGACCGCTGCCGATCGGATTACATCCAGCTGCATGAGATGGCATTGGCTGAGACTCCCTCTGACGGAGAATTTATGGGCCTGAGCGCGGAAGACATCGTGCGATCCGACCGCCGGCATGACTGGTATGGTTTCATGCCGATAGATTGAGTGGCGAATTTTCCGGAGCGCGCCAATGATCGGCGCCAGTGGGGCGGCAACATCGACACGATGGGGATGTTGCCGAGAGGGTGTCAATTTCAGGGAGCGGCATGAAGGTGCTGGTCAATGACGGGATTAACCCTACAACGCAACATGTTAAGTGCCGTTGTAGGGTTAATCTTTCGGAACTGGACGGTTGGTGGGCCGAAGACTTCGAACCGGATCTGGGGTGGGCGCTGGGGGATGGCCGGGAGCATGGCGATGATCCTGCGTGGGATGCCAGCGAGGCCGAGGCGCTCTACGATCTGCTCGAGCGGGAGGTGATCCCGGAGTTTTATAGCCGCGATGAGCGCGGCATCCCCACGGCCTGGGTGGCGAGGATGCGGGAAAGCATGGCGCGGTTGACTCCCCGCTTCTCCGCCAGCCGCGCAGTCCGTGATTATACCGAGCAATACTACATTCCGGCGGCCATAGCCTACCGGTTGCGTCTTGCCGATAACGGCGCGATCGGCCGGCATTCGGTCGATTGGCAGCACGAGCTGGAACAGAAATGGGAGAAGCTGCGCTTCGGCGATGTCAAGGTGGAGACCACCGGCGACCAGTACCTCTACGAGGTTCAGGTCTATCTCAATGAACTCGACCCGAATGCGGTGCGAGTCGAGGTCTATGCCGAGGGGATAGGTGAAAACGGCCCGATCCGGCAGGAGATGCGGCGAGACCGCCAACTGGCGGGGGCGTCGGGAGGGTACGTTTACCGCTCGGCCGTATCTGCCGCGCGCCCGCAATCCGATTATACACCGCGGGCGATCCCGCACTTCGATGGCGTTGCGGTTCCGCTGGAGATCGCTCACATCCTGTGGCAACGGGGCTGAATGGCGGCGATTGCGGCTGCTCGTGTTGTGAGAACACCACCCTGGACTTTTCCCGTGGATTGTCTCTCCGATCCAACGCTGCCGGTTCAACGGCGATCAGAATGCCCTGGTCGGTGGATACCGGCTGCCGCCGGCGATCGCCGCGTGCCCAGATACTTAGAGAGATAATCCAGCCCGAAGATCCAGACGATCCCCAGCCAGGCCAGCCCAAAGAACACCGGCGCCACCGGCCCGGTATTCAGCACCTTCTGCAGCGGTGGATAATACAGGGTCGCCCAGGCGAAGACAATCTGGATGGCTATACCGGCGAGGAGCAATCGGTTGCGGAAAATCCCCCTGTCGAGGCCGGACCCCCGGCGCGAGCGGCGGCCGATCAGGTTGCCGATCTGCATCAGGAAGATCGAGGCCAGGGTGATGCCGGTGGCGGAACGGTACAGCGGCGAGGTGGTCGGCAGATCCATGCCGTAGCGCCAGCCGCCGTCAACCAGGACAAAGAAAAAGAGAAAGAGGGACCACAGCCCCTCGAGCAGGCCGAGAAAGCCGTAACTGTGGAGAATGAGTCGCCGTGTCAGCAATCCCTCGGTACGGTTCCGAGGAGGGCTGCTCATGATCTCCGGATCCGGCGGTTCCTGGCCCAGACCCATGGAGGGAATGATGTCGGTGCCCAGATCGATGGAGAGGATGTGGATGATGTTGAGGGCAAGCGGAACCGGCAGGACGATATAGAGCAGGTAGGGCAGTATTTCGGGCCCGTTGCTGACAAGGACATAGTTGGTGAACTTTTTCATGTTCTGGAAGACGGTCCGGCCTTCTTCGATGCCGTCGACGATATGGGCGAAGTTGTCGTCGAGCAGGATCACCTGGGCCGACTCCCTGGCAACGTCGGTTCCCATTTTTCCCATGGCGATACCGATGTCGGCCGCTTTTAGGGCCGGCGCGTCATTGACCCCGTCGCCGGTCATGGCCACCACCTTGTCCATGTGTTTGAGGGCGGTGACGATCTTCATTTTCTGCTCCGGCGTGGTCCGGGCAAAGACCCGGACACCATGCTCCAGGCGTTCGACCAGGCCGGGCACCGTCAGCTGCCGGAGTTGGTCGCCGGTGAGATGATCGCTGCAGCCGGGCTGGACAATCCCCGCCTTGGCCGCTATGGCCAGCGCCGTCGCGGGGTGATCGCCAGTGATCATCATCACCGCGATGCCGGCGGCATGGCATTTGGCCACTGCCTGCGGCACCTCCGGCCTGAGCGGATCTTCCACCCCGATGAACCCGGCCAGGACCAGATCATGCTCCAGGAAGTCGGCTGTCGCCTCCGGGGCGCTGCAGGCCTCCGCCTCCGCCACCGAAAGATCGCGACAGGCAACGGCGAGGACCCTCAGGCCCTGGGCCGCCATCCGCTGCATGATCGCTTCGCTGGCGGCCAACCGCTGCGCCAGCGGCGCCGCGTTGATCAGTGTCGCACCTGCCCCGGCGGCAGCGATCGCCGTCACCATCGGCCGGATGGCCTCAAAGGCGCCTTTGACCACAAAGAGCGCCTTGCCCTGGTCGGCGAAGACCCCGGCCGCTCGTCGTTTGTCGACATCGAAGGCGAAATAGCGGCGGACCTGCCGCTGCACCTCGGCCAATCCGTCGGGCGCAAGACCGAGCCAGTGCCGGGCAACCGCCACATCCAGCGGATCGCCGAGCACCTGTTCGGCCGCTGCCCGGACGTCGGAGGCGCTGAGGGCAAGCGCCGTCAGCGTCCGTTCCTGCTCCCCCGTCATCGCCTCCCCCGATACCGGGTCGATCATGGTGGTGATGGTCAGACTGTTCAAGGTCAGGGTGCCGGTCTTATCGGTACAGACGACATGTACGGCCCCGAGCGCCTCCACCGCATTGAGGCTGGTGACCAGGACATTTTTTCGCGCCATCCGCAGGCTGCCCATGACCAGCGCCACGGTCAGCGTCGGCAGCAGCCCTTCCGGGACATTGGCGACGATGATGCCCATCATGAACACCAGATTGATCCACAGCGATCTGCCGCTGGCGACACCGTACAGGAAAAAACTGACCCCCATGCTGCAGGCGATGATCGTCAGCACCCGGATCATCCGTGAAATCTCGCGTTCCAGGGGGGAGTCGCTACGGCGGATGGTCTGGGATAGGTTGGCGATACGGCCGAACCGGGTGCGGAGACCGGTGGCAAACACCACCCCGCGCCCGCCGCCTTTGACCACGGTGCAGCCGGCAAAGGCGATATTGTCGCATTCCTCGAGTATTTTTTCCCGGGCCAGGGGCGACAGCCGGACGGCAATCGATTCCCCGGTCAGTGGGGCATTGTCGATCATCAGTCCTTCCGCGGCAACAATCCGCATATCCGCCGCAATCTTGTCCCCCTCCGCCAGAATGACCACATCGCCGGGGACGAGCTCTGCCGCAGGGACCTTGGAGATCAGGCCCTGGCGGCAAATCTCGACCAGGTGGGGCAGAAATTTCTTCAGCGCCTCCATAGCCTTTTCGGCCCGGTATTCCTGGAAAAAACTGAACACGGCGTTGAGCAGCGCCACACCGGTCAGGGCCCAGCCGAGGACTCCCATGCCTTCCCCGGGATTGATCCGCTGGGCGATAAAGCAGATGAGCGCCGAGATGACCAGCAGGATGGCGAAAAAATTGGTGAACTGCCGGCCCAGGAGCCGCAGCAGTTTCCAGCGATCGATCACCTCGAAGCTGTTCTGGCCGATATGGGCCTGCCGTTCCGCCACCTCGGCCGGTGTCAAGCCTTCAGGACGGGTGTGGAGAGAGGCATACACCCGATCCGGCCCAATGGTGCCGATATGCTGAGGCAATCGTGTCATCGCTTGCGGTAAATCCCGACATCGCACGGGGTGTTGCGGAGGATCTGTTCGAGCCGGTTGCTGGAGAAAAACCGTGATGGCTGGCTTCGTTCGGTAGCCCCGAGCAGGATCATCGATGCCCGTACCTTGCCGGCCTGGACGAGAATTTCTTCGGCCCAGTTGTCGGAGAGCACCACATGGGGATCTAGATGCCAGGGGGCGTCGGCGATCTCTTCCTCGATTTCTCTCATTACCCGATGCAGGTACTCCCGGCCTGCGGCGATCTTTTTTCGTGCAATTTCAGCTGAAATGTAGCGGAGTTGGATGGGGTTGACCACTATCACCCGAAGCAGATGCAGGGTGATCGGGGTGGAGGTGAACAGCCGCAGAAACGGCATGGCGGCATCGAATCTGCGGGGATGGCCGGCCAGCGGGAACAGCAGCGTTCTCGGACAGCCCATCAGGCCGGGGTTGACCACCCGGATGGCCATGACATTGAACAGCCGCGAGCGGAGCAGTCGCTCCGAGACCGTGCCGGCGAGAAAACCTCTGCCCCGGGAGGCGATCCGCGCCCCGCACAGGCAGTAACTGTTGTCGCCGGCAGGGATAAGCCGGAGCAGGCTGGAAAAAACATCCCGGTCGAGATCATGGATCACACTCCGGCACTCGATGCCGTGCACCTCGCATTCGCGGGCGATGGCGGCAATCTTCTCGTCTATCCTGCGTCTGGAGGCGGAATGATCGAGGATATGGATCAGGATGATCCTGCGGTTGTGAAAGGTTGCGGCTATCCGAATGGCGTAGCGGGAGACCCAATCGGCATTGATTGAACCGTCGTAGGCGAGATAGATCTGCCGCTCCATACCACCCCCGGAAAATGGTTTGTCCGACGACATTGCAAAGAGTCTTCCCATTATCAATGTAGGGTAATTGTCGGTTGGAAAGCAAGGGCAACAATAAAAGCGGCCGATATCAATACTGACCAGGGGTGTCATTTCACCTCCGAGCAATGGCAAGATTGTGTACAAGGATCAGGAATTCGAATGAGTATGGACGGACGAGGCCGGTGGCTAGATAATGTTGTTATTGAGCGCTTCTGGAGAACGATCAAATACGAGGACATCTATTTGAAATCCTAGCGACGCCAATTGAACTGGAGAAGGGAATTCAGAAGTTTGTCGTGCGATACAATATGGTTAGACCCCATCAAGCATTGTCTGGAGCCACGCCAGACGAGCTTTTCAACCAATTGATGGAGCGAGCTGTTTGAGGCCACCCATCCCCCGCGGGGGATGGGTGAGTGACGGCGAGGATGACGAAGAGATGATGGACTGTTACTGCAGTGACACCACCAGTTGAAATGGGAAGGTATTCCAACGAGACGGAATGACATAACCATTGGTATCTTTGGCAGCCCCAATCCGTTCCGGCTGCCCCTGCACTATCAGAGGAACCGAAATCATGAATCCCGGCCCGAAAGATCGGCGGGCATTACCGGAAATCGTGTTCGCCACTTCACCGATCACATCGTGGACAAGGTCAGGGGTGACGGCTTTCTCACCCAGGCTCAACACAAGATAACGGAGCATGACTGTCGGGGCCGTCACCAGGACGAAACCTTTGCGTTCTCCGGAGATTCCTATGATTCCGGTGTAATCGTTGACAGATATTTCATCGGCAGAGATGAGATACGGGGTTTCCACGACGATATCTATTTCTGTACTGGTCCGGAAATAATGCTTTATTCCGTCGATAAACACTTCGATATCCCTTTCCGTTATCATATCAGCCCCTCAGTTCTTTGCTGAAAGCAATACATTTGGTAAGCGCCTCGTTAATTTCACTTTCAGTGAAGGGCTTACATAAGAAACCATAGGCTCCGTATTTAACGGCCTTGATGGCGGTGGCTCTATCAGCGAGCGCCGATATCACCAGAATAACCGTGTCGGGATTGATGGCTACCAGTTGCTTGACACATTCCGTGCCGTCCATCCTCGGCATGGTCAGGTCCATGGTGACCAGTTCAGGCTCATGGGCCGTAAAAACCTCCACGGCCTCCTGCCCATTACTTGCCGTGTAAATCTCTTTCAATTCCGGAAGGTTGATCTCTCGCTCTATTTTCCTGCGAATAATCAGCGAGTCATCAACTATGAGCATTTTCATTACCCTCTCCTCAATTGTCTCGTGATAATCAGCACAGGAGTTCCCATTCGCTGCACCGATTCGTTAATGCACCTTACAACGGAACACCTTGAGTTCCTTGTCGTTACGATTGAACGGCTACTCTTTCCCCCTCGAACGTAAACAGAAACTCAGTATACCGGCCGGCCTGGAATCTCACCCTGGACTTTGAATGCATCGAGTGTTTCATCAAAGAGCTTGTAGGATTTGGCAAATATATCGATCGATTCCGAGTAGCTGCCACTCGGGTTGTCGGCATCATCCTGAACCTGGTAGAGTTCATGCAAAAGGCCTTGACTGAGCGTTCCCATACGACTGGCAAGCTGGATCGCATGGGCATCGTTGGCAATCTGGTAGGAAGTGTAAAAGTTGAGGATCAATACACCGGAATCGAGAAGAATAAACAAGCCAACGGCCAGAATCAGTTCGATGTATTTGGACCGGAATATTCCACCGAAGGCTCGCATCGAACCTTTGCTACCCTTTATGGTACTCGAAAATGGATTTTTCATGACTTTCTCCTTCGCGCTGAAGCACCAGCGCAACAATGACGCCACACTTGGCTGTCTCAACAGCGGTTTTCCCGTAAGCCGCCGGCAATCTATAACCGATGCCCAGGGATGACCTTTTCCGGTATAAATACGTTTTTCTTCGGTTTCCGCAGGGTCCGGGGACAAGAGCAATCAGTCCGGATTTTCCGGAGTGGCAGGGAGACACTGTTGTCAACGCCCCTGCCTGGATGCATCGACCTCGGATTTTGTCATAAATGAAAGAGCTTCAGATATGAGCATCGCCGATTATCCAACAGTTTTTGATCGGAGGAGTAATTACAAAATGGTTATTGAGAACAGGTTAGAAAATGATCAGGATATGGTTCGGAAGTGGCAAAAGGCAGGTGTTTTAAGAAATACCGAAAGTTCCGGCAGGAGATTGAACACGGCGGCGACTATATGACATCGGCGTCATAGGCGGATCTTCTACAGATTGAATGTAGACGGATCATCTGTAGATTGAAGGCTCGGTCCCACCGGTGATCGCGACATTCTCCCCTGTCATTGCGCCCCCTTCCTTCTGGTCATCACGATCTTTCCCCCGCCCTGTCACCCTTTCTTTCTCCAATCGCGACCATTCACCCGCTTTTCGCCCTTTCCTGTCAGTCATCGTGACCTACCCCCCTCTGTCATCTCGACCAAAGGGAGAGATCTCCTGTCGCCATGCAGGAACAACGAGATTTCTCGCCGACGCTCGAAATGACAGAGAGAAAAAAAACGAAATGGAAGGGCGGAGAATTGCATCGCGGTCTTTCCCCTCTGTCCTCTGAAAACCCGCAGTTGGCAGTTACCCGGCACAACCCCACCTTTCAAAAGATTCCCGTCTCTCACTTAGAACAAACGATTTTCTCATAGAGAATGAACAGCATCTTCATCTGGCCCCGATATCATCACAGACAATTGCAATCCTGATGGGAACAGCATCGCAAGCAACAGCAGCACACCACGATTTACGGCAGACAAGAAGAAATCCGAACGAGAGCGGAGGCAAAAACCGATGGGCCATATCACAGCAGAAAATCTGTCTTTGGGCTACAGCCGCAAGAAAGTCATCCGCGGCATCGACCTGCATGTCGGCAAGGGGGAATTCCTGAGCATTATCGGGCCGTCCGGCGTTGGCAAATCAACGCTGCTGATGGGGCTGAATGCCACCACCTCAATCATCGAGGGCCGCCTCAAGGTCCTCGGCTGCGACCTGGGGACAATCGGCCATCATCAGTTGAAGGCCCTGCGCGCCAGGATCGGCGTGATCTTTCAAGGGTTCAACCTGGTCTCGAGACTCAGCGTCTTCGACAACATCGCCAGCGGCATGTTGCACCGCAAGCCGCTGCTGTCGGCCCTGGTGAAACATTACAGCCCGGAGCAGTACGACGAGATCTACGAGTACATGAAGGTGGTCGGGATTGAACAGGAAGCGCTCAGCCGCTGCGACCGGCTGTCGGGAGGACAGAAGCAGCGGGTGGCGATCGCCCGGGCCATCGCCCAGCGGCCCGAGATCATCCTCGCCGATGAACCGATCTCCTCGCTCGATCCGGTCAGTGCCCGCAATGTCATGGAGACCCTGCGGGAGGCCAACGAAAAATACGGCATCACGGTGGTTTCCAATCTCCATCAACTCGATTATGCCCGGGAATTCTGCCACCGGGTGATCGGCCTCAACCACGGCCGGATAGTCTATGACGGACCACCGGAGCGGCTCGGTGCCGCCGCCGTCGCGCAGATCTATAACCAGGATCAGACCGACCAGGTCGGTGCTGACCCTCTCTGCGACCCGATCACCTCGGGTTCGTTCCAACCGGCAGTCTGTCAGGCTTGATCCGGCTTCGATAGCATCTCGATCATCAACCACAAGGAGAAAAACCATGAAAAGGCTTCACCGCGCACTCATCACCCTGGCCCTGTCCCTCTGTATTCCGGCGGCGTCTCATGCCGCACCGGCCGACTGGCCGAAGGAACTGAAGTTCGGCCTGATCCCCACCGAGTCCTCGGACAATATCACCGAACGCTTCGGCAACCTCGCCCAATACCTGGAAAAAAAGCTGGAAATCCCGGTGAAGCTGCAGGTTGCAAGCGATTATGCCGGGGTCATCACCGCCATGCAGTTCAAACATATCGATCTGGCCTATTTCGGACCGAAATCCTATGTCGAGGCGGCCGATCGGGCCAACGCCGAGGCCATGGTCATGGAGGTCGCGGAGGATGGTTCCAAGGGCTACAAGGGGGTGATCATCACCAGCAAGGGGTCCGATATCATGTCAATGGACGATGCCAAGGGCAAAGTCTGGGCCTTCACCGACCCCAACTCGACCAGCGGCACCCTCGTCCCGACCGTCTTCTTTGTCAAGACCATGAAGATCGACCCCGAACAGTATTTCTCCAAGGTCATCTATTCCGGCAGCCACGAGGCGTCGATCCTGGCGGTCAAGGGCGGCAAGGTCGATATCGCCTCGACCAACGACCTCGATCTCGCTCGAGGCAACGGCAAAGCCTGGCAGACCGACAAGGATTTTCAGATCCTGTGGACCTCGGAGTTGATCCCCGGTTCACCGATGGCCTGCCGCAAGGACCTGCCGGATTCCCTCAAATCGGCCCTGAAGGAGGCCTTTCTCTCCTATGACGACAAGGAAGGTCTGAAGATGCTCAAACTGCAGGGCTACGCCGCCACCGACGATGCGACCTACAACCCGATCCGCGAGCAGATCGAGGTGAAAAAACAGATGGCCGCCAAATAGCCCCAACTGCCTTTTTTCCAGCGGCCGGGGTCTGCCTCGTCCCGGCCGCACCCCTTTTCCCGGTATGAGAGTGTCCGAGGAAGTGCATGCACATTGACGAGATAAAGCGCCGGACCAACCCCTTCCACCCTTACAATATCATGGTCATCGGCCTCGGCCTGATGGTCCTGGCCTGGTGCTGGCGGTCGACGGAGATGAGCCTGGGCGGCCTGTTGGACGGCTGGGGCAATATGGTGACCTATATCGCCGGCAATCCCGATCTCGAGGACAGCGGGTTTTTCCCGCCCGACCTCGGCGGCCGCCATCTGCAGAAATACCTTCTCTCCATGCTGGAGACGGTGCAGATGGCCGTGCTCGCCCTGATCCTGTCGATCCTGATCGCCTTCCCGCTGTCGTTTCTGGCCTCGAGAAACACCCTCGACATCATCATTCCCGGTCACCGCCGCTCCGCCCTGCTGCTGAAGCACGGCATCTACATGACGGTGCGGTTTCTGGCCAATCTCAGCCGCTCGATCAACGAGGTGATCTGGGCCCTGCTGTTCGTCTCGGCGGTCGGCCTCGGCCCCATGCCCGGTATTCTCGCCCTTGGCATCCACACCTCCGGGGTATTGATCAAGCTCTTTTCCGAGGGGATCGAGACGGTCCAGCAGGAACCTATCGATGCCCTGACCGCCACCGGCGCCGGCTTTGTCAAGGTGATCGGTTATGCGGTCATTCCCCAGATCACCCCGTTTTTCGTGTCGATGAGCCTCTACCGTCTCGAATCCGATGTCCGTTCGGCCACCATCCTCGGCTTTACCGGGGCCGGCGGCATCGGCATCTACCTGTTCGACAAACTGCGGAGTTACGAAAACCACGACGTCACCACCATCCTCATCATCATCGTGAT
The DNA here is from genome assembly GCA_000769715.1 of Desulfobulbus sp. Tol-SR. Lineage (GTDB taxonomy): Bacteria > Desulfobacterota > Desulfobulbia > Desulfobulbales > Desulfocapsaceae > Desulfoprunum. The sequence goes on along the minus strand of JROS01000047.1, from coordinate 22,952 downwards.
CACGGTGGCGATCATCGACCGGATCAGTGCCGCCATCAGGGCCCGTTATACCTGATACAAGGACTTCAGCCACTCAAGGTACAATTATGGATATCGACATCCGCGAGGCAGGCGAAGCCGACCTGCCCGCCATCCTCTCACTCTATGCCCAGCTCGGCCAGGACGACGGTCAGGTCCTCGATCTGGCGGCGGCCGGCCGGATTTTCGCCCGCATCCAGACCTACCCCGATTACCGGCTCTACGTGGTGCGCCATGGCGACAGGGTGGCGGCCACCTTCGCCCTGCTGATCATGGACAACCTCGGTCACTGCGGCGCCCGTTCGGCCATCCTCGAGGATGTCGTGGTGGCGGCGGCGCTGCGCGGCCAGGGAATCGGCCGTCGGATAGTAGCCCAGGTCGGCGCCCTCTGCCAGACCAAGGGTTGCTACAAGCTGGCATTGTCAAGCAACCGTCACCGGGAGGCGGCCCACCGCTTCTACGAGTCGCTGGGCTTTGCACGGCATGGCTACAGTTTCGTCCTCCCGCTGCATCGCCCTGCACACCCGGGCTGCGGCACTGACGCCGGCATTCTCCCCGGGCACGGCCCGCTCTTTCCAATACAGGGACAGACCACATGATATCCTCCGATTTGACTATTGTGCTTCATTCCATGGATGACCAGAAGATCGATGAGTTGCTGCAGCTGTTCACCGATGTCGAGCTGACGGTCAGCCTGCCGCCTCGGACGGGACTGGTGATGCTGACGGTGCAGGACAGTCTGGCCACCGCTTTCCATGTGGGAGAGGTCCTGGTGACCGAGGCCCGGGTCCTCTGCCACGGCAGCGAGGGATACGGCCTGGTGGCCGGTGATGCCCCGCGCCGGGCGCTGGCCCGGGCCGCGGCGGATGCCGTGCTCCGCTGCCCCGAAGCCCCTGGCATCCGGCAGGCACTGCAATCCCTGCTGCACGAGGAAGAACTGCGGCAGAATAAGCGGCAGGCGGACCAGGCGGCCCTGGTCGCCGCCACCAAAGTCAATTTCGATCTGATGCCGGGGGCATAGCCATGGATCCAACGACAGTCATTCGTCACCATTCGACCTTCCGGGTGCTGCTGCAGGCGATGAGCCATCCCGGCAGGGTCTACCGTCTGCCGGACGTTGTTGGAACCAGGCAGTCCGCCGTCGAGGTGCTCGGCTCCCTGGTCGACCATGAGGTGGGTGTCGCCGTCATCGGTGACCCGGAGCTGGCAGGGCTCGTCGGCGGCCGGACCGGCTGCCGGCCGGCGGCCCCGGCGGATGCCGATTATCTGGTCATCGGTCCTTCCGCCGGCGGCGACCATCTGGCCGGCTGCCGCCGGGGCAGCCTCGAATGCCCCGATCGCGGGGCCACCGTGGTCTATCTGGTGAACGAACTCGAGGAAGGAAGGGGCGAGATCATGCTCTCCGGTCCCGGGGTTGACGGTACGGCCCGGCTGCGGATTCAAGGCCTGCCGATCGATGCGGTACACCGTTTGATGGCGGCCAACAGCGAATTTCCCCTCGGCGTCGACGCCGTCTTTGTGGACGACAACGGCTGCGTGGCCTGCATTCCCCGTTCGTCCCGGATAAAGGTGGCCTGATATGAGTTATGTCGCAGTCAAAGGCGGGAATGAGGCGATAGAGCGGGCATGCCAGCTCTTTGCCCATGAACGGAGCAAGGGCTCGTCGCCGCCGCTGGGGGTCGAGCAGATCAGGGAGCAGCTCCCTCTCGCCGTCGACCGGGTGATGGGCGAGGGCTCGCTGTATGCCCCGACCCTGGCGGCCCTGGCCCTCAAGCAGGCGGCCGGCGATACCTTCGAGGCGGCGTTCATGCTCCGCGCCTTCCGCGCCACCCAGCAGCGGCTGGGCTATTCCCTGGCGCTCGGAACGGAGAAGATGCGCATCGTCCGACGGATCTCTTCCGCCTTCAAGGATATTCCCGGGGGCCAGATCCTTGGGGCCACCAGCGACTACACCCTGCGGCTGCTGGATTTCGACCTGCTCGAAGACGACGAGAGCCGACGGAGGGCGTTTCGCGAACGGCTGTTCAGCCATCTCCCGGCCGAGGCCGAGATCCCCGCTACCTTCCCCAAGGTGATCGACATCCTGCGCCGGGAAGGTCTGCTGGAAGAGGCCCCGGATGCCGCCCGCCAGGAAGGACCGGTCTTCGATATCACCCGCCAACCCCTGACTTTCCCGACCGGGCGCAGCGCCACCCTGCAGGCCCTGGCCCGGGGGGAGACCGGCGGCATGCTCGCTCTGGCCTATTCCAGCATGCGCGGCTACGGCAATATCCACCCGACGCTCGGCGAGTTGCGAGTCGGCTACCTGCCGCTGACGGTCCGCCACCCGGTCAGCGGCGAGCCCTATGTCATCGGAGAAGTGAAGATCACCGAGGCGGAGGTGCTGGCCCGGATGCAGGCCGGTGACGGTCCGCCGAAGTTCAGCCTGGGCTACGGTCTGTGTTTCGGCCAGAACGAGATCAAGGCGATCTCGATGGCGGTCCTCGAACGCTGCACCCGCACCACCCACCCGAGCTGCCCGGCCGAAGACCAGGAGTTCGTCCTCTATCACACCGACGGCATCGAGGCCATGGGTTTCTGCAATCACTGGAAATTGCCGCACTATGTCGATTTTCTCTCCGACCTCGACCGCCTGCGGAAATCCCGGGAACTGGCCGGCGTTGGACAAGACAGGGAGGATAACGATGCAACTGCATGAATGGCTGGCGGATGACCGGCGGCAGGACGACACCGCCCGTTCGTCCGGCTACCCCTTCGGCTTCATGGACGACGGGGCGAAAAAGGAGATCCGCCGCAGCATCCTGAAAGCGGTGGCCATCCCCGGCTACCAGGTGCCCTACGGCTCGCGGGAGATGCCGATTGCCCGCGGCTGGGGCACCGGCGGCCTGCAGATCACCCTCGCCCTCGTCGTGCCCGATGATATCCTCAAGGTCATCGACCAGGGCTGCGACGGCAGCGTCAACGCCGTCAATATCAAAAAATTCGTGGCCAAGGTGGCGGGGGTGGCGGTGACCACCGACACCGGTGAGGCGACCATCATCCAGACCCGCCACCGCATCCCGGAGGAAAGGATGACCGACCGCCAGATCCTGGTCCTGCAGGTTCCCTATCCGGAGGCGCTGCGGGAAGTGGAACCGTCTGAGATGGAAACCCGGCGGATGCATGCCGAGGCCGACTACAGCCGGATGTGGCTGCATCTCTATGAAGATATCGTCAATTTCGGCGAGATCACCATCAGCTACCGCTACCCGGTGACCGTCAACGGCCGCTATATCACCGATCCCAGCCCGATTCCCCGCTGGGACGTGCCCAAACTGCACATGGCCGACACCCTGTTCCTGTTCGGGGCCGGCCGGGAAAAACGGATCTATGCCATCCCGCCGCATACCGCCGTCGAGCCGCTGGAGTTCGAGGACCACACCTTCAGGACCGAGAATTTTGCCGGCAAGACCTGCGCCCGTTGCGGTGCGGCCGACACCTTCCTCGATGAGGTGATCGACAATATCGGCGGCGGAAGAAGCTATTTCTGTTCCGATACCGGCTACTGCGACAAGAGGAGCGTGACATGGAACCGTTGATTCGGGTGCGCGGCCTGTCGAAACGGTTCGGGCCTGGCTGCGATCGCTGTCTTGACTCCACCGGGCCGGAGCATGACACCAATGTCTGCCCGCACTGCGACTCGGTCACCGCCTGCAGCGATCTGTCGTTTGATCTGTTCCCGGACGAGGCCCTCGGCATCGTCGGCGAGAGCGGCTCCGGCAAGAGCACCCTGGTGCGCCTGCTCCACTTCGAATGGGAGGCCAGCGGCGGCAGCATGGAGCTGCACCGCGGCGGGGCGGCCGCCCTGTGGCCGGAGATCTTTGCCGATCAGGACCAATTCAGCGCCAACCTCCTGACCATGAGCCAGTTCCAGAAACGGCAGATCCGGAATGCCCTGATGGGCATCGTCTACCAGAACCCGCATCTGGGCCTGCGGATGCAGGTCAGCTCGGGCGGCAATATCGCCGAGCGGCTGCTCGGGGCGGGGTGGCGCAATATCGCCGGGATGCGCGAGCGGGCGGCGGAACTGCTCGAGAGAACGGAGATCCCGGTACGGCGGATGGACGAGCCGCCCTGCAACTTCAGCGGCGGCATGCAGCAGCGGGTGCAGATCGCCAAGGCCCTGTCGAACAAGCCGCTGATCCTCCTCCTCGATGAGGTGACGACCGGCCTCGACCTTTCGGTCCAGGCCCGGGTGCTCGATCTGATCAGGAATCTGCGCCGCGAGTTCAAGCTGTCGATGCTGGTGGTTTCCCATGACCTCGGGGTCGTCAACCTGCTCTGCCAGCGGACCATGGTGTTGAAATCGGGTCGGGTGGTGGAGGAAGGGCTGACCGACCAGATCCTGCAGGACCCGCAGCACCGCTATACCCAGCTGCTCGTGGCATCACAACTCTAGCGAAGGAGCGCCAGTGATTACCGTCGACAACCTGTCAAAAAACTTCCTCCTCCACATCCTCGGTGAAAAAAGGATCGAGGCCTGCCGGGCGGTTTCCTTCCGGGTGCCGCCGGGAGGTTTTCTCGGTCTTTCCGGGCCAAGCGGCACCGGCAAGAGCACCGTGCTGAAATGCCTCTACCGCACCTATCTCCCCACCGGCGGGGCGATCCGCTACGACTCGGCCGCCTGGGGGCCGGTCGACCTGGCCACCCTGCCCGACCGGGCGGTGATCGACCTCCGCCATCGGGAGATGGGCTATGTCTCCCAGTTTCTGAAGGTCATCCCCCGGGTCTCCGCCCTCGATGTGGTCATGGAACCGATCCTCACCCGCAACGGGGTAAGTCGGGAAGCGGCGCGGCAGCGGGCCACCCGGCTGCTCGAGCAGCTGCGCATCCCCCGCCACCTCTTCGACGCCTACCCGGCGACCTTCAGCGGCGGCGAGCAGCAGCGGGTCAACATCGCCCGGGCGGTGAGCTGGAAACCCCGCCTGCTGCTCCTCGATGAACCGACCGCCTCGCTCGACCGGGGCTCGGTCGAGATCGTGCTGGATATTCTCAAGGAAATGCGCGGGGAAGGCACGACCATGATCGGCATCTTTCACGACACGGCTCTGCTGGAGTCGGTCACAGACTCGGTGTACTCCATATGCTGACAGAAAATTTCGACACCTATCCCGGGCCGGTCACTATCCCGCCGGACCGGATGCAGCGACCTTGTGCGGCAGGCTCTCCGAAGAGAAAGGGGCTGCCGCACGGATTCGTGATCAGAAACGCCCAGGTGGTCACCCCGGAAGGGGTCAGAGAAAATGCCTCTCTCCAGGTGGAAGACGGCAGGATCGCCGAGATCCGCGAGGGAACCATCCCGGGCATCAGGGTCATCGACGCCAGCGGCAACTACCTGTTCCCGGGCTTTGTCGACCTGCACTCCGATGCCATCGAGAAGGGCATCGAGCCCCGCCCGAACACCTTCTTCCCGGTCGACATCGCGGTGTACGAGCTGGACAAGAAGATCGCCTCCTGCGGCATCACCACCATGTACCACTCCCTCTCCTTTGCCGAACTGGAGGTGGGCCTGCGCAACAACAACACGGCGGCGGGGATCATCCGCCAGATCAACGGTCTGGCCGGCAAACTGAAGGTGAACACCAAAATCCACGCCCGTTTCGAGATCACCGACCTCGGGGCCGTGCCCTTTCTCGAAGGACTGATCCGCGACGGGCAGATCGATCTCTTCTCGTTCATGGACCACTCCCCGGGCCAGGGCCAGTTCGGGGACATCATCGCCTTCAAAAACTACTATGGGCCGGTGTATGCCAAGACCGATGCCGAGATGGACGAGATCATCGAACGCAAGCTGCAGGCGAAAAACGACAATTCCCCCCGTTCCATCGCCCTGCTGATCGATCTCTGCCGGCAACACGGCATCGCCATCGCCTCCCATGACGACGACAGCCGGGAGAAGATCACCTGGCTCAAGGAGATGAACATCGGGGTGACCGAGTTTCCGGTCAATATCGAGGCCGTTCGAGCCGCCCGGGAACTGGGTATCGATGTCTGCCTGGGTTCGCCCAATGTCGTCCGCGGTCTGTCGCAGGCCCGCAATCTCAGCGCCAGGGAGGCGATCAGCCGGGGGTACGGCGATATCCTCTGTTCCGATTACTCGCCGATGACCATGCTCCATGCCGTGCTGACCCTCGAGCGACTCGGCATCCTGCCCCTGCACGAGGCGATGAAGATGGTCAGCCTGACCCCGGCCCGGGCCGTCGGCATTGCCGATCACACCGGTTCGCTGGAAGTGGGCAAGGAGGCGGACATGGTCCTGGTCGATTATTCCGACGACTTTCCCCGGGTCCTCAAAACCTTTGTCGCCGGCCGGGAGGTCTTTGCCACATGTTGAGCATCGGCAGCAACATCAACGAGGTGCGGGTCGACGGCAGCCTCAGGGCGCTGCGCCGTGACCTGGAGGCCTTCCAGGAATTCGGCCTGGGCGCCGCCGAGATCTCGATCCACGGTCTCGACCTTGTCAGGAATGGCAGGCTCGATCGCCGTCGCACCGCCGAGGTCAGGACGGTTCTCGCCGATTTCGGCTTCCGCTGCAGCACCCATGCCCCCAATCCCCTGAACCTGATGAATCGGCATATCCCCGAACTGCATCGGGATGTGCTGTACGCCTCGCTGGAATTTTCGGCGATCATCGGGGCCGGGTGCATGGTCTATCATCCCGGCCGCTACCTGGCCGAAGAGGAATTCGGCATCAGCGGACCGAAGACCCTTCCCCCTGACGAGACGCGTGAGCTGCTCGACCACGAGGCAAAGGTCCTGCAGGAGGCAGCCGACCGCTTTCCCGAGGTCATCATCGCGATGGAAAATGCCCGGCCCTACCTGCACCATTCGCCGTACTGCTACGCCGAGCTTCCCTTTGAACTACTGGCCCAGATCCGCAGAATCAACCGGCCCAATGTCCGGATGACCCTTGATTTCGGCCACCTCCAGCTTGCGGAACGCTACTACGGATTCGATCCGGTTGCCGCGGTCAGCGCCGCCGACCCGTTCATCGCCCACTGCCATGTCCATGACAACTTCGGCCATCCGGTCTATTACAACGAAAAGATCCAGACCCAGCAGATCCCCTTCGGCCGTGGTGACTCCCACATGCCGGTCGGCTGGGGATCCGTGCCGTTCCACAACCTCTTCGCCCTGTTCATCCATGATTTTCAGGGCCTGCTGATCTGCGAGCTGCGCAGTCGCTATTTTGAGCAGACCGGCGAGGCCGCGGCCAATCTGGCGGCGATCCTCCATGACCTCGGTGTCGAGATTGGCAAGGGGAGGGCGGAGATTTCATCCATTTCTCACCCAAAACGAACAGATTCCTGATCCGATCCGGGTATCTTCGCGGGCATCATGAAACTTCTCCAGCAGCAGTGCAACGATCGGTATCACGACATCGAGGACGAGGCGGCGCTCTTTCTCCGTCACATCCACCACCATCACCCGCGCCCCTTCGCCATCGGCGATACCAGCACGGGCATGGAGTACGAACTGCAGGTGGCGGTGGCCGGCGATCACAACACCGTCGACCTGCCATTGTCGATCCGGCAGTCGACCTTTTTCCGCAACACGGTCAAACGGGCGGCCCGGGGGGATCTCCGTCAGCGGAGTATCGATGCCCTCCGCGACTTCCTCTACCATAACGAGACCAACGTCTGGGAGAACAGCTGGGTCAGGCTGCGGCCGGACCGCCTGTGCGACTATGCCAGGAGACAGCTCGATCATGATCTCCTCGCCGACAAAAGTGATGCGGCGAGTCCGAAGCGCAGCGACCTCCATCGCTTCTTTGTGGAATACAGGGACGAGACCTGGCTGCGGCTGCCGGTCAGTTACCTGCTCAAGCTGGCCCTGGCCGATGCCATCGGCTCCGCGGCGGTGACTTTCCCGGCTATTTTCAGGACCGGCCGGGATCTCCTGGCCCATTTCTTGAGCGACAACACCTCACCGGAGATCCTCTCCTGCACCATTCCGGTGGCGGCAGACGGCCAGGTCGGCAGGATGGCGGCCCGGGAGACGGCCAGGAGCTTTCTCCTCGCCCAGATCCTGGTGCAGTATGCCAATACCAGCCTGGGATTGCGCGAATCCGGGCAGCAGTGCCTGCTCTACAATGCCCCCCTTGCCCCGCACCGCCAGAAGAAACTCAACGAAATCGTGCCCGACGGCTACTATCGCCATCTCTTCATGAGTCCCTGCCTGGCCGGCTGGGACCGCGGCGAAGAGAAGCACCGGTACATGGCCCTCTGCCATCGGACCCTGTCGCGCAGCCAGCTCAACACCATCGGCAAGCTCAAGGACGCGGGCATCATCACCAGCAACCTGGTGATCCTGCCCAATACCTCCAATACCTGCCTGGCCAACAACGGCACCCACGTCTCCCTGGGCAGCAGGATGCTGTCGGCCCTGGCCGCCGACGGCGGTTCGGGCTTCACCCCGGCGGTGGAAAAATACCTCGGCGATCTGGTGGTCAAGATTGTCGAACACTTCCTGCCGCTGTTCGTCACCACCTACACCGCCGCCCCGTACCGCATCGATTTTGCCGATTTTCATCCGGAGAAGGTCCTGGGATTCCTGCCCCATGAACTCGATTACACCCATCTCCGCATGCTCTGGCGACGGTGGCGGAAAAAGGCCGAACTCGGTTTTCTCGGCCACTCCCTCACCCCCTTCGGCCCCCGCTCGATCGACCACCTGCTGGCCACGGTCCTTGGCCTGCACGGCGATCTGGTCCCCGATTTCCGCCTGATCGACTATCTGGTCACCCTGCTGTCCACCGAGACCTGCCCCGGACTCGACGGCCGGCCGGGCAACCACTCCCGCCTGAAACAGGAACTGGCCGACCTGGGGATTTTCGATCAGCGCATGGCCATGTATCTGCCGTATCGGCAGCGCGAGTTCAGCGCGATCGGCTATTCGGGATTCGAGGGCCGCAGTTATTCACTGTTTCCCAGTTTTCTGGACGATATGGCCGGGGCGGTCGACCTGCAAAACCTGGTCACCGCTCTCGCCTATCAGTATGTCATCGAAGAACGGGTGGTGCACCGGGACATCCCCGATCAACCTTCGATCGAGAGTGAACGCCGGCAGATTTTTTTTGCCGCGGCCATCGGCATCCCGACCTGTTTTGTCCGGGCCGACACCCCGAACCGTTTTCTCCGCCGCATCCTCGGCCACGTCCGCAATCAGCGCAACAGCCGGCGCTACAACGGCTATATCCGGATCAGGATCGACGAATACCGGCTGGCCCTGCTGGAGATGATCAGGCAGGATGGGGGAAAACTGATCGCCGAGATGGGGCTGGCGGGGGCCATCGACGATCTCAGCCGCCGACTCACCGATGCCGGAGGCACGGCCCTGGCCGGTCTGATCAAGGGCATCATGCAGGACAGCGGCAGCAGCAGGAGACCGCTGCGCCTCTCAGCCGACAGCTTCAACGGCGCCAGCGAGCTCTACTACCGCACCACCCTGAAGCAGCTGCAGACCGCCGAGGGGCTGACGGTCCTGGCCGAAGACTGCGAACGCCTGGAAAAACTCGGCGATCCGCATCTCCGCCAGGTGCTGACCGGCAGCGGCCAGGACTGCTCCGGCGCCGCATTCATCGGGGACAATACGGCGGCGCTGCTCGATGAGACCGCCTCGCCGGCCGTCCTCCAGATGCTGCTGCAGATGACGCTTGCCGTCGTCCACTGCGAGCGGCAGGCCACGAAATGATTGCCATGCCCTCCCCAGCCTTCCCGCACCAGTATATCGATCGCATCAGCGGCCGGATTGTCGATGAACAGCTGATCGCCGACCGGACAGTGTCCTTTCTCTACACCACCCTGCGGGAAAGCGCCCCGGTCATGTTCCGGGCCCTGACCTCGGCCTGGTTGTCGAACCTGCTCGCTTTCTGCCGCTACGATCTTCCCGGCCCGAGCCGTCATCAGGGGGCCCTGGCCTTCCAGCGCCTCAACATTGATCCGCAGGAGTGCCTCGAGCCGCTGTCCTTCTATCGCAGCATGCGCCGGATCTTCGAACGGCAGATCCGCTACTGGCAGTGCCGGCCGATGGACGACGATCCGGCGGTGGTTGCCGCGCCGGCCGACGCCCGGCTGCTGATCGGCTCGCTGGCCGGGAAATCGTCACTGTTCATCAAGGAAAAGTTTTTCGATCTCGAGGAGCTGCTCGGTCGCGACAGCCGCTGGCCTTGCTTTTTCGCCGGCGGCGACTTCGCCGTCTGCCGTCTTACCCCGGACAAATACCACTACAATCACCTGCCGGTGTCGGGCCGGATCGTCGATATCTACGAGGTCGACGGCTGTCATCATTCCTGCAATCCCCTGGCCTCGGTGGCCGTCGCCTCCATCTATTCCAAGAACCGGCGGGTGGTCACCGTCATCGATACCGATGTCCGGGGTGGTTCACAGGTCGGCCTGGTCGTCATGGTGGAGATCGTCGCCCTGATGATCGGCGATATTGTCCAGGCCTACAGCCGAAGACGATACGACGACCCGATAGCGGTCTATCCCAGCCTCTTCGTGGACAAGGGCTGCCCCAAAAGCCTCTACCGTCCCGGCAGTTCGACCGACGTCCTGCTGTTCACCCCGGGCAGGATCGACTTCCTGCCCGATCTGGTCGCAAACTCGCGCCGCACCGGGGTGCAGAGCCGCTTCACCGATGCCTCCGGCCGACCGCTGGTGGAAACCGACATCCGGGTGCGCTCGCCGCTGGCCCGACGACGCAGGCCCCCCTTGACGGCGGCACTGCCATGACCAATCTGATCTTTCTCCTCGCCCTCGGCTCCCTCCTCACGTTCCTGCTGGCCTGGGGCTTTGCCCATCTGCCGGGGGAGCGCTGGCAGATACTGGCGGTGCTCCCTGTTGCCAAAGACGACGAGGGGCGCTGGCTGGGGATCAACCTCACCTATTACGGCCTGTTCATCGCCACCGGCCAGCTCTTCGCGGTCTGCCTGCTCCTGGTGTTGCTCGGTTCCGCCCGCATCTCGCTGGCCGGCGCGGTCACGGCCACGGTCATGCTGCTGCTGGTCTGCATCCCGGCCGCCCGGATCGTGGCGATCGCCGTCGAGAAAAAACGGCACACCTTCACGGTCGGCGGCGCCGCCTTTGTCGGCATCGTGCTCGCCCCCTGGCTGATCCTCGCCGTGGAGCGGATTCTGCAAACCCAGTTTCCCTGCAATCTTCCCGTGCTGCCGGTGCTGGCCGCCATGGCCACTGCCTATACCCTGGGAGAGGGGCTGGGCCGTCTCGGCTGCATCAGTTTCGGCTGCTGCTACGGCAAAAGGCTCGAGGACTGCAGCCCCCTGGTTCGGAAGGTCTTTTCCCGGTATCCCCTCGTGTTCAGCGGCCAGACCAAGAAGGCGGTGTATGAAAGCTCTCTCGCGGGCGAGCCGCTGGTGCCGATCCAGGCCGTGACCAGCATCATCTCCTGCCTGACGGCGATGGTCGCCAGCCTGCTCTTCCTCCGCAGCCACTTCACTGCCGCCCTCGTGGTCAGCATCGGGGTCAGTCAGCTGTGGCGGATCCTGTCGGAGACCTTGCGGGCCGATTTCCGGGGCTTTTCCAGGATATCGGCCTACCAGAAAATGGGCGGGCTGGCCGTCGCCTACGTGCTGGTCATTACGCTGCTGTTCAGGGCGCCGCCACTCGGTGATCCGAATATCGGCCACGGCCTCCGGCAACTGTGGCATCCCGGCATCATCATCTCCCTGCAGGCCCTGTGGCTGATCTTCTTCGTCGTCTTCGGCCGCAGCACCGTCACCACCGCCAGATTGTCCCTCGACCTGGTCAGGGATCGCCTGTAAGACCAACCGCGGCCTGACCCGGCGATGTGGATGTTTTCAGGACCTCCTGCGAGAGTTGGACCACCGTCTCGTCGGTGCCGGGCGGTCCATGGACCCCCTGGTAGCGGACAAAGATCCGGTCATCCTCTCTGAACCAGAAAGCGGCCTGCCACAGCGCGGCCAGCATGCCCTGTCGCCTGATCACGACCTTCTGCGCCCGGACCTTCCGGCCCGCAACGGCGATCTCCTCCACCTCTCCTTTTTTCGCCTGCATTGCCACAACTTCGAGTTTGTCGCTGCGGATCATCCAGAAGGAAACCTTCGTCCGGGCAGAGGCGAGAAACGCCCCCAAGGAAAAGGACAGCGGCTGAAACCAGGGGCGATCGTCAACGGTCACGGTCGTGGCGATCGCTTTTCCCTGGCGGGTTCCCGAGATCTTCAGCTGATTGCCGGTACGGGTGGCGTGAACGATCGTTTGCTCTCCTTCCCGGAACGACCAGGCACGGGTCCGTCCCGCACCATCGCAGCGATTGATAAAGACCGCATCCCCCTCATTGACCGTAATCACCTCTTCCCCGGCGGAGGAGGTGCGGCTCCACAGGAAGTTCTTCACCGTCCTGCCGGTCGTCTCCTGATAGAGATAGGCAGGATGGGACGGCGCGGCAGCGGCCGAGGGAGCCACCACGAGCAGGAGAGCGACGACGGTGCAGGGACCCGCCAGCCTGAGAGCAATCGTCGATGCCAGTGCGAAGAAGAGCATTGTCATACCCGGGGGAGGAGGAAGTCCGAACAGGAAGCGCCCATGCCTGCCTGGTCTGGTTTAGGAAGGAAGTATCAGAACAGGTATCCGTAACGGATGCCGAGTGTATCCAGCCCTTCATTGGGGTCGACGGTATAGCCGTTGGAGACGTGGTCGAACATCAGGAAAATCCTGTTGTGCGCCGACAGTGCGTAACCGAACTCGAGGGAGAAGTGGAGCAGGACCCTGCTGCCGAGTTCCTTCCTGTCCACAGCCTGCGGATTGTCGATTTCGCCGTCATGGATGGCCATCCCGGCGCCGAGATCGAGCATGCACCCATTTCGCCAGAGGAACTGCCAGACGCCGCCGGTATAGATTTTGCTGGTCGCCCCCGTGTCATTAATCGAAACACCGATATTCGGCCGAATCTGCCCGCCCCACAGGGGGTAGGCCGGGGTCAGGACGATCTCGGCGTTCACATCCGTGCCGGTTTCATACGACGAACCGCTCCACAGGTTATCGGTATCGTGGTCGAGGATACCGACACGGATTTCATGCAGTACATCGCTGTTGTCTCCGGCGTGGGCAACCAGCGGTCCGAAAGGGAGGCGGGATGAGATCAGAGAGGCAGCGACGCAGAAAAGAAGGCACAATGCCTCTGGGCCTCTCGTCATTTCCTCCCCCTTTCATGAAATGCCGACCAATAGCTGCCCTGATCCGCCTGCCATACGGCCTGATGCAGCCAGTCGAGAGACTCCCGGTCACGGGCAAGCATGGCGATTTCCCGAGGGGACAGGGCCGCGGGTCCTTCCTTGAGGCAGACATCCCGAAGTTGCAGCAGAAAATCATATCCGGCCCCGCCTCGATGCCGCCGTCCCAGAAATTGATGGAGCTTGTTCAGCGCCGGGTCGATGACGGCCTCCTCAAACGCCGTCAAACCCTGCCATCCGCCCCCGGTCACGGCAAGGGGATGCAGGTCGGCGAGCAGGGCACACCCTTGCATTTCTGCTGGAACGCTGAGCAGCTTAAGTTTCCGCAGCGATTGGCCCAGCGATACCCGGCCGAGCAGCAGGGAGAGAGGGACCGCCAGGATCAGCGGGATGACCACCGGCAGTGACCAGAGAAAGAACATCATATTCAGGCGATAGGCGAAGCCGGCCCAGGCGCAGGCGATGATCGACCCCGGCAGCTGACTCGTCAGGGTCGGGCGCCAGCCGGTTTCACCGGTGCGGTTCTGGCCGGCCCAGGACAGATTCAGGTTGCAAAGGGCCTCCACCACAAAGCGGCAATGGGCCACCATGCGGATCGGGGCGAGGATGGCGGAAATCAAGGTCTCCAGTGCCAGGCTGACGGGCAGCCGCACGATCCCCCCGAAATCGGCGGTCCGCCGGGTGCGCAGCACATCGAGTACGGCCAGCAGTTTCGGCAGGAAGAGGAGGACAAAGGTGCTGGAGGCGAGGGTGAGGGCGAGTTCGGGATGCCATTCCGGCCAGGCCGGGAAGGGACTGTGGCGGGCGGGAAAGTAGTTGATCGGGCTGAGGGCGAGGCGGCTGGCCTCCAGGGTGGAGAGGAGGAGAAAGGCCAGCCACAGGGGAGAGGCCAGATAGGACATGATGCCGTTGAGGAAGGCCATGCGGTGGGCCATCCTGATCCGGCTGGCGAAGAAGATCAGCCAGAGATGCTGGAGATTGCCCTTGGCCCAGCGTTTGTCGCGGGTGAGATCCTCCACCAGGGTGGGCGGGGACTCCTCATGGGACTGGCCCAGTTCCGGCTCGAGCCAGACCTCGTAGCCGCCGCGGACCATGTAGGCCGCCTCGACAAAGTCGTGGCTCATGATCGCCCCGCCGAACAGCCCCTTGCCGGACAGCCGTTCCAGGCCGCAATGGCGCATGAAGGGTTCGTTGCGCAGGATGGCGTTGTGTCCCCAGTAGGCGGCCTCACCGAGCTGGAGGGCGGCAAGGCCGGCGGTGAACACAGGGCCGTAGAGATGACTGGCAAACTGGTGGGCCCTGGCGAACAGCGACCTGGCGTTGATCAGGGTCGGGCCGCTCTGGAGGATGCCGACCGCCGGTTCGACCTCCATCAGGCGCACCATCCGGACGATGGTCTCTCCGCCCATCAGGCTGTCGGCATCCAGCACCAGGGTGTAGCGGTAATTACGCCCCCAACGGCGAAAAAAATCGGCGATATTGCCGCTCTTGTACTTCAGGTTGAGCTGGCGCCGGCGGTAGAACAGGCGCCCATCCGCGCCCAATTCCCGGCACAGGCGATACCAGGCGCGTTGTTCGGCCAGCCAGACCTCGGGATCGCGACTGTCCGACAGGATGAAAAAATCAAAATATTCCAGGTGTCCGGTGGCCTCCAGGGAACGATAGACGGCCCGCAGACCGCCGAAGGTCCGCTCGATCGGTTCGTGGTATATCGGCATGATGACGGCGGTGCGGGCAAGGGGGATATCGCCGAGGCTGTGGGGCGGGTGTCGCTGCAGCAGCGACATCCGGTCGCCGCCGCCCAGACGGACGAAAAAACCGTAGATGCCGAACCAGGAACCGACCGAAATCCCGAAAAAAAGCAGGGAGAAGACGAGGGCCAGACAGATTTCCAGGAGATCTCCGCCGTGGTAGGGGAGAACCCTGATCATCGCATAGGTGGCGATGCCGCACTGGCTTGTTACCACCAGCGTCAGAATAGTCCGGCGCAGTCGCGCGCGTTTGCGCCAGGGCGTGGGGTGAGCGGCGTGCATGGGTGGATCTGCGGTGAGGATGCCGGCACTTTCTTTACGCATTCTTCCTACCAATAGCCAATGCTCCCCCGATTGACGGGAGGACAGGGGACGGGCAACGGGCTGTCGGGCGCCTCGAGGCGTTGCGGCAGTTCGACGACCACCCGGTCGAGGGCATCACGGGAATCGCTGACGAGTATTTCCTCGATCATCTTCAAGGTGGTGAGCGCCGTATCGCGGGTCAGCACGATGCCGCTCTGTCTGAGGTAGCCGAACGTTCTGGTAAAAAGGTCTTCATAGACGCATTCCTGCATGTCAATCTCCTTGCCTGCGCATATCGTTGTCCGCCGCCAGCCTGTAGGTCCAGGTTTCGGTCAGCGTTTCCTGATCCTGCTTCAAATAGGCGCGAAGGTCCAATGGACCGTCAGCGGCCGGTTTTGCCAGCATCGACAGCCGCCAGCAGCGTTGCGTCGGGACATATTCAACGTAGTGATCGAGCACCTCGCCGTTCTCCAGGGCGGTCACCGCGCCGACTATTTTTGCCCGGGGAGAAAGCTTGTCGAGGGGGCCGCCGGCAAAATCGACGATAAAGCGGTAGGCGCCGGCGCTTGCGCCCCCGCCGGTGCGGTTGCCATCGCCGACCAGGGTCTTGATCGCCTGCCCCATCGGTTCCCCGACAATCGCGGAATTGCCGAACTGCAGCGTGTATTCGAGCGTGAACGGTTCCCCGGCGGCTACCTGTTCCGCCGGGGTCCAGAAGGCGACGATGTTGTCATTGGTCTCGTTCGGTGAAGGCAGCTGGACCAGCACCACCTGCCCCTTGCCCCAGTCGCCCTGCGGCTTGACCCAGGCGCTGGGGCGAAGATGGTACTGGGCTTCCGTGTCTAGATAGTCGCGGAAATCAAGGTCCCGCTGGAGGAGACCGAATCCGCGCATGTTGGTGACGGCAAAGGCGTCCATCTGCAAGGTCCTGGGGTTGAGCAGCGGCCGCCACAGCCATTCTCCGCTCATCCCGTCGTGGATCAGCAGTCCGTCGGAATCGTGGACCTGGCGTCGCCATTCCCCGGGCGGTCGGGCGGTATTGTCGCCATAGTAGAACATGCTGGTCAGCGGGGCGATACCGGGCAGGTTCAAAGCGGTGCGGGGAAAGATCGTCGCCTTGATCGCCACACTCGTGGCCGGCCCGGGAGTGATCGTGAAGGCATAGGCCCCGGTCACGCTCCGGCCGTCGAGGAGGGCGTAGACCATGATCTCCTTCGCCGCCGGGGAAGGCCGTACCAGCCAGTATTCAACGAACGCGGGAAAGTCCTCCCCGGATGGCAGGCCGGTATCGAGGGCGAGGCCGCGGGCCGAGAGGCCGAAGGCGTTGTCCCTGCCGACGGCACGGAAATAACTGGCCCCGGCGAATACCAGGAACTGGTTGTGCTCCTCGGCGGTCTGCAGCGGATAGGTGAGTTTGAACCCGGCATAGCCGAGGTCCGGCGGGATCCGTTTCGCGAGATCGGGGTCGTCGCAGGTGAACAGCTCACGCCGGAAGGGCAGGGCATGGATTCCCTGGGCGTCGACGATGTTGATCGTCACGGGGTGGGTGTAAAAGAGGCCGGCCGGTATCGGCATGACTTCGAATCTGGAGGTGGATTCCCGCCACAGGCTCCGTTCGGGATCGAAGCGGATATCCTGGTACTGGTCGTAACTCAACTCCCGCATGAATTTGGGGATGACCTCGGGCGCCTCGTAGGACTCGGCGGCCAGGGCCCTGGCCTTGTCGACCACGGTTTGCAGGTCGAAGGCCGACACCGGTACGGGCGTCGCCAGGACCACCAGCCACAGCAGGAGGCCCGGGATGGCCACAGCCCCTTGCCGGCGCGGCTTGAAAGACGGATTGTTCATAGTATGAGGTACGATTGCCTGGTACGGTTGCGGTATCGCTCGGGTTGGGGCCTTCAGGCCTTGCCGCCGGCCCGGTCGAGGGCGAGGGTGAAGGTCGAGAGTTGCGGCATGTCCTCCTTCCTTCCCAGCTGGTGCAGCCTGGTCGTTGTCTCGTGCAGCAGGGTGGCGAGCTGGGTGGCGATCTCGTTGGCATGGCGGCAGACCTGACGGGAGAGCTCCCGGGACCTGGCCGCGGCGCTATGGACAGCATCGATATTGGCCGGGACGGCGCTGCCGGCGGTCTCCGCCTGCCGGCCGGCAACGACAGGAGGGCTGTCGATGATGATGTTTCCGATGGCGACAATCCGGCTGTCGATTTCCTGCAGGGTACTGGTGAGGGTCGAATTCTCCCTTTCGATCTGTTCCACCCGGGCCATCGCCACCTTGGCGGCGTTACCGGTATTGAACGACAGCTCCCAGATGTCATTGGCGAATATCCCCAATTTCTGCGTTGCATCCCCACCCCGCTCCGCCTGGATCGTCGCGTTCATGGCCAGGAATTTGGTCTGCCCGGCGATTTCCCGCACCGCGGTGATGGTATCGCCGATCTCCCCGATCGGGGCGGTCATTCGCTCCAGGATGATGCGGGAATCCCTGCTGCGGTCAAGAATGTCCTGAACCGCCGTTTCCCGGGTCTCGATCTGTCCGCCATCGTCCCCCGCCATCGCCTGACGGTGAGGTGGTTGCGACTGATCGGCCGGCTGACCGGCATGCACGGGGATGGCGCCGGACTGGATTTCGACCGCGGCGGCCTGTTCCGACAGCCGCGCCGACATCTCCACCAGTTCCCGGGCCCGGCCTTCGAGGGTGTGGATCACGCCGGCGACCATGTCGATCGATTCATCGACAATCGACTTGTCCCTGGTCCGGCGAAGGTTTTCGTTCTGCAGTTTGATCAGCACCTCGCGGAAATGACCGATGGCCTCGGAGAGCACGCCGATCTGGTCGCGGTGGTTGCGGCCGGGAACCGCTGCGAAACTGCCGGGGTTGAGTTCCTCGAGCGATTGGGCCAGTCGATGCAGAGGACGGTCGACGATGAGCCGGACGAGGAAAAAGATGATCGCCATATTGGCGATGATCGCCACCACTCCCATGCCGAGGGTGAACTGACGCACCTTCGTCCGGGTCTCGGCCAGTTGCCGCTCCTTGGCCCTGATTTCATCGACGGTATAGAGGATCTCGTTCCTCGACAGTTCGGCCTTCAGGCCGATGTCGGCGGATCTGCGGGACAGTTCCCGGATCCGGGTCCGGAGTTGTTCGGGAGACAGGGCCTGCTCCGACAATGCGGCGATCGTCGCCGCAACCCGGGTGGCATCCCCGGTCGGGTCGGCGGCAGCCAGGTGTTTTCGCTCGACGGACTCGGTAAATGCCCCGGCGGCATCGATGACGCCGTAGGACAGCAACATCCCGTCCGCGGTCGGCTGGATGACAAATTCCCCGTTGGCGAGATCGCGTCGCTCCTGCCGCGAATAGTGGCGCTGATAGTTGTCTCTCCCGGTCAAGACCTCGTTGTCGACGACCCGGAAATCGCGCTCGATCGACTCGAGGACGGCTTGGCGATCATTGCTTCTGAACAGTGCCGGCAGGGACAGGAATTCGTTCTGCAGGTCGACGATGGTCCGGCGGAGATGATCGCTCAGTTCCTCCCGGATCACCAGGACCTCGTTGACCGTCCGTTCCACCGTGGCATTGGCCTGCAGGTTGATGTAGAGCAGCGAGCCGATGACGATATTGGAGGCGAGGGCCACCCCGACCAGGATCCTGGCGCCCACCGAGGTTTGCTGCCTATTGCCGAGCTTCTTTGCGTTATCCATATTTGCAGTGTCCATGTATTTCCTCGAAGTATGGCGGGGCGGAGTCGATTCCCGTCACCGCCGCCGCAATGCATCTCTTTGTCTGAAGACACTACCTGGAAAATATTGGGACCGTGTTAAAATCCGGTTATGAAAAAGATGGACGGCCAGGCCGAGAACAAGGCCATCGGGACCGGGCCTGACCGCCGGTATCGGGCAACGCCCGTCGGGTTGCCGGTCTTACAGTGGCGGTTGCAGCGCCTCGACCGGCACCCGCTGCAGCCCCGCACCGGCAAAGAGGCGTTGAGTGTCGCCGATCAACCGGGGCTTGACTTCACCGTCAAGCGTCAGCCCCAGTCGGCCACGCTCACGGGCGAAGGCGGCCACCGTTTGCCAGAGCTCGGCGGCCGGCTGAGGCGGCACAAGGGAGATCGTTCGGCCGAAGAAATAATCCTGCCTGGTCGCCTGCGCCTTGTGCACGGCGATGGTGTAGGAGGCATCGGCCGCAATCGACTCCTGCGGACCATAATATAAGAAGTCCCGCAGTGCCCGTCTTGCCCGGATCAGATCCCCGCCTTTTACCCGCATCAGGTAGAGACTGCTGGTGCCGTTGGTTCCTGCCGGTTCACGTTCGACCTTGAAGGTGTCGAACAGGTTTTGCCGGGTGAGGGGCCCCCGCCACTGGTCCCGCCAGACACTGGCAGGATTGACGAACGCCGCATCGACGCCCGGAAGGCTGGCGGCGGCGAGGGCGGCGAGACCGGCAATCTCCAGCCGGCTCCGGTCCTTCGTCACGGTCGCGACGATCTCGTCCATCTCAGCCCCGTAGCGGTGCAGGAAACCGGCCACCGCCCGATCAACCCCGGCGTCGGCAGGGATGAGGCCGGTTCGGTTGCGGACGAGGCGATAGTCGCTTGCGGCGATGCGCCTGGTGCCGAGGTCGTAATCCAGATCGATCCTGCCGATGTGGTCGGCGTTGGCACCTGCATGGACAATCCGGGTCCCCTTGACCCGGATGGCCTTGTCGAGGACGGTGTGGCTGTGGCCGCCGAGAATCAAGTCGATGCCGTCCGTGGCCATCGCCATCAAAATGTCGTCGGTGATGCCCAGGTGACTCACCAGGACGAGCAGGTCGACCGCGGCGCGGTGCTCGGCGATGATCCGCCTGGCGATGCCGATGTGATCGTAATCCGAGACAAGGGCCGGAACTTCGGAATAGATGGGGCCGTCGTGCTGGCGACCGGTACCATCGTAGGGGCGGGCGGTCAGGCCGAAGAATCCTATTTTCACACAGCCCACCTGCAGCTCGGCGTAATCGGTCCAGGGCTGCTGATCGCTTTTCGCTTTGTCGCCGCTGCGGTCGGCCAGTCGGGAGTTGGCCGACAGCACCACCGCCCGGGGGTCATCGCCGTACTGCAGCACCTCCTCCAGGCCCCAGGCAAAATCGTGATTGCCGAGGGTCCGGACGTCGAAACCGAGGGCCTTGACGATCTCCCGGGTCGACTGGCCGCCGCTGAGCTCCTCGGCCACCGAACCTTTCTCGTAATCGTCGCCGCCGTTGGTGAACACGGTGTAGGTATTTTCCCTTTTCACCGCTTCATAGTAGCCGCGGATCCGCCCGACAGGGGTTTCACTGTTGGGCTCCGGGTTGTACCTGGCATGGATGTCGGAGACATGGACAAAGGACAGCCGCTGCATCGCCGCGTTTGCGCTGCAGGTCGGCCAGCGGTTGCCGGGGGCCTGTGGTTCCGCCCGGACCTGGCCGACCGCAAGTGTTGCCATGGCAAGAGTCAGGACCAAGGGCAGCAACCAACAGGCGGAGGGAGGTTCGATCAAAACCTTGCGGGAATCGTAATTGCCCATATTGATCTCCATTGTCGTAGCGATTCGAGAGGAAAACCTGCGAACGCCCTGGTTTCGGCGTGACCCGTCCGTTCTCCGGACACATCGATAAGCTACATCATGGAGACTCAATGTTTGTTTACGATCAGATTCTGTTCAAAATTCTGCCAGGGAAATGTCAGGACTGGACAGGGTACGGTGCAGTCGCCGCCGGGCCTAACCGTGCCGTTACCTGATCTTATCCATTTTCTAACCTCTATAGGGCAAACTCCTTGTGTAGGGTGATTGCCGCATGCCTTCGACTTCAACCCACCTTCGCCGACTTCTTGCCACAGCCTGAAAACCGAAGAACAACCACCTCTCTCCCTCATGAGGAATGCCATGCCGAAAAAGAAAAAGATTTTCATCCTCGACACCAACGTCATCCTCCACGACAGCACCTGCATCTATAATTTTGAGGAACACGACATCATCATTCCGATTCCTGTGCTGGAAGAGCTGGATCAGTTCAAGAAAGGCACCCAGATCATCAATTATCATGCCCGCGAATTCGTCCGCGAACTGGACAGACTGAGCGGTGGCGGCAGCAGATTGTTCAACGGCAGTATGGCCCTCGGCGAAGGCAAGGGGGTGCTCGCCATCCGTCTCGACAAGGAGATGCATCCCGACCTGAAGTTCATCTTTTCGAATCCGGAAAAGAAAGACCATCGGATCATCAACATCGCCTACCACATCATGCAGAAAAGCAGGAGTCATCCGGTGGTCATCGTCAGCAAGGATGTCAACCTGCGGATGAAGGCACGCTCGATCCGGCTGATGGCAGAGGATTACACCACCGACTATGTCCGCGATCCAGCTCATCCTTATTCCGGATGCCATTACGAGGAAAACCTGCCCTCTGAAATCATCGCCAAACTCTATGGACACGAGGGGCAACTGACCGAGCAGGAGTATAGCCCGACACCCGCCCTTCTGCCCAACCAGTATCTGGTCCTGCGCAACGGCAAAAAATCGGCCCTCGCCACCTATGGACCGGGCCCCGACGGAACGAACGGCTATGTCATCAGGCGGGTGACCAAGGAAAGCGTCTATGGCATCACCCCGCGCAATGTCGAACAGACCTTTGCCATCCACGCCCTGCTGAACCCGGAGGTGAAGCTGGTGACGATTTCCGGCAAGGCCGGCACCGGCAAGACGCTGCTGGCGCTCGCCGCTGCCCTGGAGAGCCGATCGGCATACCATCAGATCCTGCTGACCCGGCCGCTCATTCCCCTGTCGAACCGGGATATCGGCTTTCTGCCCGGCGACATCGCCAGCAAGATCAAACCGTTCATGCAGCCCCTGTATGACAATCTGGGCGTGATCCGCGGCCAGTTCTCGGAAAAACACGAGATGTTCCGGCGCCTCCAGGACATGCTCGAAGAGAACAAACTGGCCATCGAGCCCCTCGCCTACATCCGCGGCCGCAGCCTGGTGAAGATGTTCATGATCGTCGACGAGGCCCAGAATCTCACCCCGCACGAGGTCAAGACCATCATCACCCGGGCGGGAGAAGGGACCAAGATCGTCTTCACCGGGGATATCAACCAGATCGACCACCCCTACCTCGGCATCCACTCCAACGGCCTTTCCACGCTGATCGACAAGATGGCCGGACAACGGCTCTATGCCCACATCGATCTGCGCAAGGGCGAACGGTCGGAACTGGCGGAACTGGCGAGCAACATCCTGTAACGAGGGGCTCCACCGGGCGGGGGAAGGGGGCCGAGGCCCCCTCCGGTCGGGAGATCCGACGCGCCGGGGACGGCGGTCGGGGAGGGCTTATTTGATGGAGACGAAGATCGGGTTGCTGTAGAACCACAGATCGTTCCAGGCCTCCTGGGCGCCGTCGATGCCCAGGTTCTGCGTTACCAGAGCGTCCGGCAGCGGATTGCCGGCGTTATCGGTCTCGTACTGGGTGTCCGGCGCCAGGTTCGTGCCGCGCAGACGGAAGTACATGCTCTTATTTACATTTTTGAGGTGATAGACGATGACGTTATTGCCATTCTTGTCCGTTTCCCAGCTGTTGGCAGCGAAGGTGGCGATAACCCTGGTGGTCGGATTGGTGGG
>JROS01000046.1 GCA_000769715.1 Desulfobulbus sp. Tol-SR | reverse complement strand
TTACGCACAGTATGCGGCAGCGTCCATGAGGGGATGCTGTCTCTTGCTGCCATTCATCGGAGGACATCGTTATGCTGCACAAATCGAAGCGACTCGTTTTCGCCCTTGTCGTCACACTCTGTTCCGCCCTGCTGATCTCCTGCTACACCCCGGCCGGAAGAAGCGCCGGAGAGGTAGTGGACGATGCCGGCATCACCACCCAGGTCAAGACCTCGCTTCTGGCCAACAAGGCACTCGAGGGGCTCGCGATTTCCGTCAAGACCTTCTCCGGCGAGGTCACCCTCACCGGGGCCGTCGATACCCCCGAACAGGTGCGGAAGGCCGCGGAGATCGCCTCCTCCGTCCGTGGCGTCAAAAAGGTCAACAATCTCGTGACGGTGAAATAGCGCTTCACTCGGTTGCCGGGGGTGGACCGGCAGTGCGACTCCTCCCCCCGGCATCTGCCCGTAACCGGGACTACAGGGCGAAGCGGAGGGCGGCGCCAAAGAAGATGGTGTCGGTATCGATATCGGTGTCGTCATCCTCCAACTGCGCCGAATCGTTGAATCGGTAGTTGGCGGACAAATCGACGTAGACACTGGGCAGCATTTCGAGATTCAAACCGACCCTGAAGGCATAGAACGGGTCGTCGGCAAAATCGCCGTCGGTGCGGATGAGCCCCATTCCGGCTCCGGCATAGATCGTGCTGCCGACCAGGATATAGGCCTCCGGGGCATAGGCGGTCTCACCGAAGCGATCGGGCAGCAGCTCCATATCCACCTCGATGCCGAGAAAATCCCACCAGTGCTGATAACTGACGAGATAGGAAAAACCATCGTCATCATCAACCCCTTCCTCGTCAAGATCATCGACCGCAACCCAGTAATTGGCGCCGCCGCCAATCCGGTGTTCGCCGGCCTGCAGATCAGCGGTGAACAGCACCAAGCCCAGAGCCAGGATCGCCATCAACAGTCTGTTCATCGTCATTCCTCCTTTCCTGTAGTTAATTCCACTTCAACACGACAGCCCCGGCAACTCGGACGATCCGCTGCCATCGGGGCCGAACTTCCCCTGCACATTCCGAACTGTAAGATGGCTATGGTACCAGAGCAGCGGTGAAATGACAATCACCGGGAGACCACCGGCCACTGATCGGTGGCCGAGGTCTCCCTGAGACCCGCATCACCGCCGGAATCAGGGTTGACGCAGGGTGACCGGGCGGGGCAGCAGATACCAGGCACAGATGGTGAAGACGGATGACCCGACCCCGAGCCAGCCGAGGGTCGTGATCTTGTCGGCCCAGTCGAGGGAGATGGCCCACATCGAACAGGCGCCGGTGATGAAAAAGATGAAGACCATGAACGATGCGGCCGTGCCGACATCCGTCTCGACCTGCTCGAGAATGAGGTTGTTGCCGGGGGGGCGGGTGAACGAGAAGCTGAAGGTGAAGAACCACATCGGGAGCGTAATCCGCCAGGTGTCGGGCAACAGCGGCACGGCCATCACCAGGGCCGAGCAGGCCATTCCGAGGAAGCCGAACGGCAGGAGACGCATCAGCGGTCTTTTTCGTATCGCCCGGGAGAAGGCCATCGGGGCAACCATGAAGGCCGCCGAGTTGAGGGCGAAAAAATAGCCGTATTGCCGCTCGCCGTAGCCGAGCCGGGTGATGTAGATATCGGGCGAGGCGGCGATGAAGGCAAAAAAGGGCATTCCCATGACGGCAAACGTCAGGGCCAGGAGGATATAACGCCGGTTGCGGAACAGACGTGCATAGTTGGAGGCCACCCGCGACAGGGGTTCGGCGACGATGGTATGAAGGGTTTCCTTAAGCCGCACGACCCCGAAGAACGCCACCGACCCCAGCAGGGCCTGGATGACGAAGATGAAGCGCCAGGACGTCAGGCTGATGACCCAGCCGCCGACCACCGGGGCCAGCATTGGAGCGGCGGCCGTTATGATGCCGAGCTGAATGAAGATCCGCTGCCGCACCTGGCCGGTAAACATATCCTTGCTGATCGCCAGGGCGCTTGCCGAGGCCGAGGCAGCTCCAGCCCCTTGTGCTATCCTGGCAATAATCATCGTCTCCACCCCTCCGGCCATCGCACAGAACAGGCTGGCGGCAACGAACAGACCGATGCCGGCGAGCAGCGGCGGCCGGCGGCCGTACCTGTCGGACAACGGTCCATAGACCAGCAGGAACCCGCAGTAGGTGGCGAAAAAACAGACCGGGGTCAGGTTGACTGTGGCCAGCGGTGCCTGACCGGGCGGCAGGCCCTGTCCCGGATGGTCGGCCGCCGCGCCGTCATTGACCAGGACGGGACGCCCCCGACGCACCACCTCCCCCCAGATCCCGCACTGCTCCAGCGGCCAGCGGGCCTGGAGATCAATCAGGCCGCATTGCCGGACTCCGCCGTCGAACCAGGCACAGAGGCTGAATTCCTTCCTCAGATCATCATATTGACAGGTATAGCCGACCTCGCTGCCGGTGAGCGCGAGGATCTATCGCAGGGCAAAATCGAGCAGTTCCTGGACCCCTCCCTCCGGCCGGATGCTGATGGATGCGCAGCAGACTCTCCAGACGAGCCTCGTCGAGCAGGACCTCCTGCTCGGCCAGCTTGCGCTCGGTGATATCGATGGCGAAACCGTCGATCATCTCCTCGCCGGCATTCCCATCGACCGGATCATCAGAGGTCAACCTGGCGTTCATCGAAATCCAGATCCGCCGGCCGTCCTTCCTTTTCCCCTCATATTCAAAATGGTTGACGGCTTTCGTCTGTCGCAGCAGGTTGATGAATTCCTGCCGCCGCTGGGGATCGACATAGAGTTGGCTGGCAAGCACGGTGAAATCGCTGAGGGCCTCCTCGGGATCGGCGCATCCGACGATCCTCGCCATTTCGGCATTGACCGCCAGGGCGCGGCCATCCACGGTGGTGCGGAAAATACCGAGGGGTGAACTGTCGAAGATATGCCGGTATCTGGCCTCGCTCTGCTTGAGGGCGAGTTGGTTCGCCCTGAGGTTGCAGTCATGGGAATGCCGGTGCAGGGCCATGCCTATGGTTGCCGTCAGTTCCCGCTCCAGCACCGGTTTTGATCAGGTAGCCGCAGGGAGCGGCGATGACACCGTTCATCGAACCGGCCGGTTCGATGTCCATCAGCACCAGATCCACCTTTCTCTCCATGACAAAGGCCACCGCCTCCTCGCCGGAAGCGATGAGCCCCGCCACCTCGTAACCGAGGCGATTGAGCATGCCCTCCAGATGTATGGCCAGGCGCCCGTCATCCTCCACAATCAGCACCACCGGCTTCGTCATCGGTCGCGATCTCCTTTGCCGTCTCAAAAATCAGGGTGTAACCGGCCCCCTCCTCCGATCGGTGTCGCAGAGCGCTTGCAGGCACCCGAAGACCTTGCGCAGGCCGGACTCCTCCATCTTCAATGCCACCGGCCGCTGTTGCCCAATCTCCAAGTCCGACACCAGAAGAGACTGCTGATCGCTCATGCCGATCCATCGGGTAGATAGAACATTGATCTGTCGGACGACGGCTTCGATCCCCTCCTGACCCGGCATGATAAGATCGGTAATGACGAGGAATTCCGGATTCTTGCGAAACAGCTCGACGCCTTCTCTGCCGTCGTTGCAGGCAACAACGGCGTAACCGTTTCGGCTGAGCAGCTTGAAAAGCATGCCGCGAAAACATTCGTCGTCATCGATGAGCAGTATCTCACGCATGGTTTTCGGGATTTAATTCCTCTTCCAGTTCCTTGTCATCGTTCGCTCCGGCCGCAAAAACGGATCATCCGTTCGAAAACACAAATGATTTCATCTATATCACGATCAAGATGGGAAATAAACCGCGGCATCAGTGCATGCGCCTGCACCGCCATCTGTTGCGAGTTATCGGCCAGCAGGATGACGAGGCGGAAATCGGCAAGGAGCTCTTTATTGTTCAGGAAGCGTTTGAGCTCGGCGACGCCGTCAAGCACGAGTACGAAGATATCGTCGTTCCGCATGCCCCTGTTGTGACAGCGGTCGAAGGTAAAATCCTCGCCCAGCCGTATCACCTGCGCTCCGGCGATCGGTCCAATGCTCGCCGCCAGTTTCTCCACACGGGGCGTATCGTTGACGGCATAGAGATATATATTCATGATTTCCGGGAGAGTTGCAAAATTCTTGAGTGGCACCTCTCTTCCCCGAAATTTCGTGCAGTATATGTACCAGAAACGTCGCTCTCTTGAGGCATCGGTCATTCCCGCCATTTCCGCACCCGGGGAGGCCGGACGCCTGCTCGAACCGACTCAATCCCGCCACTGACTGGGTCTACATTCGAAGACTGAATCAGGGACAGCCCCGAACCGGCGAACCGGAAGGCCGCCCCAGGCAACAACCGCAAGGAAAAAGCGAGATGCGGTCTCAGCCGGGCTCATCGCCCGATTACTGTCCACCAAACGAGACCAAGTCCATTACATTGGACTGGTCCCCAAACCGGATCTCCAGCCGACTGGGGATTTCTCCCCCTTGTCGGGATGCCCCATCGTCCCAGAGAGGCCCCTCCCCTCGCCAGTCGTCATGCAACAAGCTAAATTCCGGCCCGTGAGCAGTATCGCCGATCCCGGCTGTATCAACAAACATGGAATGCAGCCTGCACAGCATACCCCGAGTTGCCATCGACAGCCATGTCCGTTAAGCTGGAGCATCTTCGCCAAACGGTCATGGAGTGGTTGACACGTGGATTGCCGCCAAAGGGATCGGCCGCGAGTCATCCGGGGAATATCCTTGACGGATTGAGGTCGGCGACACCCGATCTGCCGCCCATCATGCCGGCCAGCCATTTTTCATGGAGCCGCCCAAAAAATGCGTTGATCCACAGCGCCGGATAGATTTCACTGACGAGATGAAACTGCTCTCACCATCATTGAGGAAAGGCAATGGCTGATATACTCGTGGTCGATGACGACAGGGATATCTGCCGGATGCTCGAAACACGGCTCGGCCGATCCGGTCACAACCACTTCGTCGCCCACACCCTGGCCGACGCCCTGCGGCTGGCGGAGCGGGTCGAGTTCGATATCGTTTTGCTCGACGTTCAGATGCCCGATGGCAATGGGCTGGAATACATACCCCGATTCCGGACCTTCGCCTCTTCTCCCGAGGTGATCATCTTCACCGGGAGGGGTGACAGCGACAGCGCCGGCAAGGCGATCAGGAGCGGTGCCTGGGGATATATCGAAAAGGCCAACGTCATCAACGAGCTTGCCCCGCCCTTGACCAGGGCCCTTGAATACCGTGAGGAAAAAAGAAAAAGCCGGGTCGCGCCGTTCCACCTCAACCGAGACAGGATCATCGGCCGCAGCATCAGGATGAACGCCTGTTTCGATATTGTCGCCAAGGCGGCCGGCAGTGAAGCCAACGTCCTGATCTCCGGCGAGACCGGCACCGGCAAGGAGCTGTTCGCCAGGGCGATCCATGAAAACAGCAGCCGGGCGGACCGGAACATCGTCACCGTCGATTGCGCCGCGCTGCCCGAAACGCTGATCGAAAGCGCCCTCTTCGGCCACAGCCGAGGCGCTTTCACCGGTGCCGATCAGGCCCGGGACGGCCTGATCACCCATGCCGACGGCGGCGTCCTCTTCCTCGACGAGGTCGGCGAGTTGCCCCCTTCGATCCAGAAATCCTTTCTCCGGGTCCTGCAGGAACACCGATATCGCCCCGTAGGTTCCCTGGAGGAACGGGCCAGCAGTTTCCGGGTGGTGGCGGCCACCAACAGGAACCTCGAGATCTGCGTGCAGCAGGGGACCTTCCGCAGCGATCTCTATTTCCGGCTCCAGGCCTTTACCATCCACCTCCCGCCTTTGCGGGAACGGAAGGAAGATATCGTTGAACTGACCATGCACTGCATCGGCCGCCTCTGCGACCGGATGAAGGTCGAACTGAAGGGGGTTTCTCCGGATTTCATCGAGGCCCTGGCGAGCTACGACTGGCCGGGCAACGTCCGCGAACTGTTCCAGACCATGGAAGAAGTCTTCGCCAATGGCACCCATGCCCGTATCCTCTTTCCTCATCACCTGCCGGAAAGGATCAGAATCAGCCATAGCCGCGGCTATCTCACGCCCAAAGACCGGGAGCCGGCGGAAAACCTGTTGCCATGGCGTCAGGCGAAGGAAAAATTCGAGGCCGAGTACATCGACCGGCTGATGCGCGCGGCCCAGGGTAGAACCAGAAAAGCATGCGAAATTTCAGGAATTTCAAAGGCCAGGCTGTATCAGCTTCTCGGCAAGTACGATCGACTCCCGTCACGCAGGACACCCCTGCCATCACCTTGAAGGATCGATCCGCTGTCATTCGTTGCCGTATACCGCTCCCGATCTTTTCGGAACGGCGTCGCCCCCGGTCACGACCGCACCCCGGCCTCTCGGGAAATCGCAGCCGAAGATGTTCCATGAACCTCAATGGATGAACGCATGGGTGAACCGCCGGTACTGGTGCACACCACCGATGACCCGGAGGAGATCAGGATCTGCTCGCTGGTGCTTTCAGCCGCCGATATACCGCATACGATCACCTGCCTGTCGAAATCGACCTGGGGGATCGCCGTAGCCGCACAATCGGCCGAAAAGGCCATCTACGAACTGATCGCCTATACGGAGGAAAACCGGGAATGGCCGCCGCCGAGGCCTGAAAATGACAGGTACAGGCCGGCCTTCCAACTGCTCAGCCCATTCATCATCGGCTGCCTTATCCTTCTCTACCTCAAGACCGGTGAATGGCGGCATGATTCGCCATGGTTTGCCGCCGGGGCGGGGGATTCCACCGCCATCCTGGACGATGGCCAGTACTTCCGCCTGGTGACCGCCCTGACCCTGCATGCCGATCCCCTCCACCTGCTGAGCAACTGCGTACTCGGCGCCTTCCTCCTCCATTACCTCTTCCAGCTCCTGGGCAACGGGATCGGCCTGGCGGCCCTCCTGACGGCGGCAAGCCTGGCCAACCTGCTCAATGTCGTCGCCCATGGCCGGGATCATCATTTCGTCGGCTTCTCGACGGCCATATTTGCCGTCATCGGCATGCTCTCCTCCCTCAATTTCCGCCGCCATGCTGCCATCGGTCGCACCCAACTGCTGATGCCGCTGATGGCCGGCCTGGCCATGCTCGCCATGGTCGGCAGCGAAGGAGAACGCACCGACCTCGGCGCCCATTTTTTCGGGCTGGTGATCGGCCTCATCGCCGGCTATCTCTTTGGAACGAAGCCGGTTCTCGCCCTGCGTTCCTCGTTCTGGCTGCAGACTATCCTCACCGGCATTTCACTTGCCATCTTCCTTCTCGCCTGGAAGATGGCCCTCTCCTGATTCGAATCAGCCGGGAAGTGGATTCAGGCCATTGTGCCGCCGATGTCCCGGCACCGGGATATTCACAACCCCACTGAGCCATTTGCAAACTGAACGGTTGCGATCCCCGTCATTTCGACCGGAGGGAGCATATCATGACTCTGAAAGCCGAGACTTCTCGCTAACGCTCAGTGACAAAATACATCACCTCGGCCTTCCGAGTTGCGAGGGAGAGGTACTGAGTGGTTGTGTCATATTGGGGTATATCGGGGATCAGTCCTGAAAAACAGGTACCGGAATGCTGCCAGACACAATCGCGGCTAAAATAATCATTTGTGGCTGGCAGCGCTGATCAAAACACGAATCGACCTGCCTATTCATCAGGCCTGACCCCCAAATCACATTCCGATACTACATTTTCCTGCCCCGCTTGAGGGCGATCAACATGCTCATCCGCAGCCGCTCGATGGCGGCTTGCAGCTCACCGATCTCATCACTGGTTGTTTTCCTGATTTCCGATTCCAGCTTTTTGCCATCGGCGATATTGTTGGCAGTCTGGGCAAGGGCCCGGACTGGGGCGAGGCTCCAGTTGACGATCAGAAAGGTAAGTATGATCGAGGCCACGAGTACGGCGCTCATGATAGCCAGCAGATTGAATATCAACTTTCGTTTTTCGGCATTGATGACATTCAGCGACAGACCGATCCTGAACCCCCCCCATTGCTTCCCTTTGACATAAATCGGGGAGGATATGTCCCAAACCTCCTCACCGGTGTCCCGGTGGTAGACCTGCAAAAAGCCTTTCTCGGTATTTTTCGCCGCCTTCAAACCGATGGGATCATCGAATATCCGTTTGGTTCGATTGCCGGTCAGATCTTTCGCTGGATCCCCGGTAATCGGTTGCTGATATCGAGTATTGTGAGTCGGCAGATAACCGTTTTTATCCACGGCTACCGCGAAGATATTACTGGGATCCTGGAGAAATTCGTCTTCCAGGGCAAGGATGGCCCTGTCGAGATAGGCATCGTATTTGGTATGGTATTTTGGCGGTTCAAATTTGCCGAACACCTGGTAATCGAGATCAAAAACGTCATCCAGCGAGATCATGGTGCTGTCCACTGCCTCTTCCAGAACGCGTCCGACCACCTTGGCCCCGATCAGCGATTGAATCTTTCCTCGATTCATCAGTTCCGCTTCCAGGCTGTTACTCTGTTTGACGATCAAGTAAAAGGTGCCGCAAGCCATGACGATGAAAAGGACCAGATTGATTATCAATGAGACCTTGAGTCCTACTTTTTTCCTGATCGCGTTAACCATGTGGATCTCCTCTCCTTTGAAAATAATGAACTTGGGCTTCGAGGTTAGGTGCCGTTACGAAATAGCTGAAACAAACATTCCTCCAATTTCGTTACGGCCCCTTATGCCGATTCGGTAGATATTGGTTTCCCTCATTGTTGTACAACGGCTTAATGCTCGTAACCGATTCGGATCGCTCCCCAGTGTTTTCCCCGAATCATAATCGGCACCGACATGTCGTACATGTTCTGACCGGTGTCCCGGGGATATGTCTGCAGCAGAAAAGATCTGGTATTCTTGGCCGCAGTGATTCCCGTCTTATCATTGAACATCCTCTTGGTTCTGTTGTTTTTGGTGTTGTAATCCTGGTTGTCCGTCAACGGCTTCGAAAATTTGGAGTTATGCGTGGGAAGGTATCCGTTTACGTCAACAGCCACGGCAAAGACCAGCCTCTGATCCTTCCCCAGACAGGAGTCCAGGATCCCGATCAGGACTTCGTCGGTGAATTTGTCATACTGGGTGTTGAATTTCTGCGGTGAAGTGTTGGGAATAGGGATGTAAAAGGTGTCGAATAATTGATCTTCGGTCAGACGGTTGGAATCCAGAAGTTTTTCCAACTCCCGAGTGACATTGGATGCGCAGGTCCTGGCAAGATCCAGCACCTGGCTGTCAAAACTATCCAGATTCTGGTCATCTCCGGAAACACCTGGCGCGGCATGGACTGTTGACGTACCGGAGAGTACTGCCAGGACCGCGACAACGGACAACAACAGGCCCATCGAAAGTCTCAAGCATCTCTTACACTTCTGCATTTGTCATCCTCCTCATGTGTTTGACGGCCCAGGCAATAAACCACTCCACCGGTAACAGATAGCACTTGAATTGTTAAAAAATAAGCGGAAGTCCCAATGTACGCCTTGCTTCAAGCTCCTCCTTTTTGAAGATGACAGGGAGAAGATCAACCGCCAAACATGTTAGCTCAGGGAAACCGAAGGTCCGGAGGAAGCTGACCCAGGAACATGCTTCTCTGCTTTTCTCCGGGAATGTCTTCCGATATGGCCTGTATCAACTCAGGCAGCCGAGAAACCGGGATCTTCGAGGGTTGCAGCCCCATGTTCTCAATGCAGTCCGACACCAGAAGCTCGCCGATCGGTCCGGCAACCTGAATTGCCGCCATTCGAAGCTTATCCAGCACAGAAGTATTGACGAATGAGACCGGTCCGGCCGAAGCCGTGAGAGGATCGTGGACCTCCTCGATCAATTTTTTTTGAAAGAGTTCGAGGAAGCTGCTTTTGAAAACAGCGGCGGGAAGACCCACCAGCTGCTGTATTTGATGAAAGGGGGTACGGCCATCGAAGTGCTGCAATAATTTCATTGAATCCGAGTTCAAATGTTTTTCGAGTGTCCCTAGGTCGGTCCGTTTAAAACACATATCCCGGAGTTGTGCCATATCGCCCTCTTGTTGGAGAATTAATGTTGTCGGTAATGATCAATACTGATGGAGCGGCTCCTTCTATTGTGGTGTCGCCAGGTTGCGACAAATTGTTGTTTTACGCGTTTCATGAAACGTGGCCGGCAACAATCCTTTTTCGATCCGGATTTTCAAGAATTTTGAACACCGGCGGTTATCCTCGGTTTCGTCGAAAGTCCGGAAGACCGGAAAAAAGACGATGCCGTTTACAATATTGTATTCGATAGTGGAGAAATTGCAAGATCCCATTGAAAAAGGGGGGCTGCATGACAAACAGGCACGGAATGGTCAAGAATTATGACAAGTTTTACAACCGCAAACCTGATGGGGCGCGAAGAGAATTGATTTTTTCAACACATACCGCCTGGATTCCGGACCGCGCCCCTTTGGCAACACCCCAGGATGACCGCAGGTCACATTCCGCTCCTACGGAAAGGACGGATCTCCGCCACGTTGATGAACGCCGGCTTGAGGATGACCTCATCTTCATGCCGATGCCCGAGGTACACCATGACATCGGCCTTGACGATATCCACCTCGCACAGTTCGCCGCCACCCATTGAAGGGTCCTTCCAGCGTTCCGCGAACCCCTCCGCTCTTTGCCGGTCAGGCGTCCAACTGAGACTTCTCTTGATACCCGAGACCGATCCCCCGTAGACAGTGGCGGAAGCAAAACCGACAGGTTCGCCGAGGGCATGCAGCCGTCCAGGATCGCAGACGGCAAACAGCTCGTTCCACACCCCGGCATCACCGCCTGAAGAGAAAGGACTGTTGAACCTGCCATACAGGACAAGCACCGCTTCCTCAAGCCTGCCGGCCTGGCGAAACTGCACCAGATTGTTACGAAAAAATTGAAGGTGGTCCCTGACATGCAGGATTTTCATCGCCTTGAGGGGATCGGTTTCCCGCTGTATGGCATTTTTGATCTGTTCGAGCTTGTCCTGCATCTGCCGTTCATGCCGGGCCTGCATTTTGGCATTGTCGAACGATCCGGTATATACGTCGGGAGGATGAAGAAAGACAACCTCCTCTACATTCCATTCCATACTATCTCCTCTTGCGTGTACCGCATCGCTCTCCGGTTTTGTCCCTGGGTGCGAGATGGCTGCTGCCGCGGTGAAAACTGCATGACAAAAAATCGGTTGATGGTCAGATCCCCGATGTGTCGGTATCCTTTCCGCTCACCGGTGTCCCGCCGGTTCCCTGGTCAGGTGCCGGTCTGTTCGAGAAGGCCACGATAGGACTCATATCCGGAAGTATCCTGGAGCGCGCGACGAATGGCATCCTTGAGTACTTCGAAACTGTATGGTTTTCCAAGAAAGGCCTGAGGGAGATCGGGATGGTCGCCCTCCATCACCTGCTCTTCGCTGTACCCGCTGATCAGGATCACGGGAATGTCGGGATCGATCCGGCGCAGAGCGCTCAGGGTCTCCCAGCCGTTCATCTTCGGCATGTAGACATCGCTCAGCACCAGGCAGATACCCGGCCGATGCTGGCGGTACATCTCCACCGCCTCGATGCCGTCACCGGCGCTGAGCACTGTAAATCCAAGCCTCACGAGCATCATGCTGGTTATATCGACGATGATTTCGTCGTCATCCACCAGCAGTATCTTACCGGCCGGCCGGCCGGCCATGGCCGAGGTCGTATCCCCTGCCCGTTCGGCACCTCCCTCCGCTGCGACCGGCAGGAAGACGCGAAAGGCACTCCCTCGACCGAGTGAACTCTCGACCGTGACAACTCCGCTGCGCGCCTGCACGAGGCCCAGGACCATGGATAACCCCAGACCTCGACCGGTAAATTTCGTCGAAAAAAACGGGGCGAACAGCTCCTGGAGATCAGTTTCCGATATCCCGCAACCGTTGTCCAGCACCTCCAGGCAGGCATAGGTGCCGGCTTCCGGCTGCCAGGCGATGGGGAACCGGTGAGCCAGGGGGATCGCGTCGACCGGGACCGTTCGGGTGGCCAGACGGATCACCAACGCTCTATTTTCTTCGGCTGATTCCCAGGCATTGGTAACAAGGTTGGTAAAAATCTGGCGGAGTTGTTTCGCATTTGCCAGGACCACCGGCCCGACTGACTGCAGGTCGGTTTCCAGGAACACATTTTTCGGCATGCTTTCCTGAAGCACGGTCAGACCGGTCCTGCAGATCGCGGCAAGGTCCAGCAACGTCTGGTCGCCGGGCACCCGACCCAGGTAGGTGAGCATCATCTTGCTCATTTCCGCCGCCTCATCGGCTGCCGTCATGGCGACATTGAGATTGTTGGAACACATATCCCCTCGAGCCAGATTCACTCTGGCGAGTTCGAGGTGGCCCATCACCACATGCAACTTGTTGTTGAAGTGGTGGGCGATGGCTCCCGCCATGCGGCCGAGACTCGCTGACTTCCGGAGTTGTCGGTTGACCGCCTCCAGCTTCGCTTTTTCCTCCTCCGCTTTCTTCCGACCGGTGACGTCACGGGCGGAGGCGAAGACGCCACGGATCCTGCCGGAACCATCGTGGTACACCGTGGCGTTGTAGAGTACCAAGGTTATGCGTCCATCCATGTGCAGGATCTCAAGCGGATAGTCCCTGACCATGCCTTCCTTGAACACCTGTTGATACACTTGTCGGGCCTTCTCCGGCTCGGTGAAATAATCGGAGAAATCGGTACCGATCATTTCTTGGCGATGATACCCGGTCACCTGCTCGGTCGCGGAATTGACATCGGTGATTTTGCCGGAGGGATCTATGGTGACGAGAGGGTCGAGATTGGCCTCGATCAGCGACCGGTTATAGGTGCTGTGATTGTGCAATTCCTCTTCGGCCCGCTTGCGGTCGGTGATATCGGTGAAAATGCAGGCAATCTGGTCGGGCAAGGGTTGAAAGACGGTGACCACAAAGTACTTGTCCAGCAACTGCTGATAATGTTCAAAGACTGCTGGTTTTCCGCTCAAGGCAACCTTGCCCAGGGTCTCAGGCCAGTGCCACTCGGAGTCCGGCAGCACCTCGACGACCGTCCTGCCGATAATCTTTTCGGCCTGCAGGCCGGTCATCCGCGCGAACGCCGGATGGACCGAGATGATGCGGTAATCCCTCGGCATTCCCTCGCCGTCGCGCAGGATCTCCTGCACGACAAAGCCGTCCGCCATCTGGCGGAAGAATGTTCGGTAATCCTGTTCCGCCCTGCGTTTCTCGGTTATGTCGCGGATGATCATGCTGGTCTTCTGCTGACCGTATTGATCAATGAATACGGCGGAAGTGATTTCCGCCGGGAATTTATCGCCGCCGGCACGAAGCATTGTGATTTCGGCCCGCGCGGCAAATTTCCGGGCCCGATCGCTCAGGGCCTCGTGCAATCGCGGGTCCGTCCGATCGACCAGGCCATTGCGCCCGAGACTGCGGATCTCTTCCAGGGTGCGGCCAAACATCTCACAGGCAGCGGGATTGGCGTCGAGGATGGTGCCGTCCGGCTGGGTCAGGAGTATCGCATCGTTTGAATATCTGAACAGTGCCTGATAACTCGAACCGGAATCGGACGATCGATGTCGCGTCCGTTCAGATCTTCGGTTCCCTTCGTCAGCCGATGTCTGCTCCAACTCCAGAATCCGCCGCCTCAGGTCATCATTTTCAGCAATCAGCACCTTTCTGGTCTTGTATTGATCCTTCATACCGTATCCATACCTGGCCGTCATCAGGGTCGGCGATCGGCAAAGCTTGCCTTCCTGTGCGAGGCCCATGAAATCCACATCCCGCAGACTACTCTTTCAGTACGAAATTTGCATTTTTTTTCCCATCCCTCCTCTTTTCGGCACCATATCGATCAGCAATCGAACATTGCCGAGAATACTTGAGACGGAGTGTCGGCATATGGCCCGAACTGTGTCGCGTGGTAATCAGCCGATGGGTTCAACTGCCGTAAGCGATAAGGGACGGTCTGCACCCTGGAAGGAACATTCCGTTTCCGGCGATGTCGCTTTCCTGGAAGGCGATGATTCCGGGTGCCGCGATCGAGCCCCTGGCGACGTGGTAGAGTGACCGCGCCACCCCGCCTCCATGCCGCTCTCAATACTTCTTTTTGTGCTCCGTTGCCTGACAGGCCCGGCGGTAGGCCTGCAGGGTGCTCTGGGCCAGGCTCAGCACACTGCCGCGCGTATACACGCCCTTGGCGTTGATGCGACCCGCAGGCACTCCGGTGAGGAGTTCGAGCCCATCGGTCACGTGCTCGACCGTGTGAATATGGAACAGGCCCTGCGCCGCCGCCTCGACCACCCGATGATCGAGCATCAGGTGGCGGCGGTTGCGAGCCGGGATCAGCACTCCCTGACCGCCGTCCAGTCCGGCAGCGGCACAGATATCGAAATACCCTTCGATCTTCTCGTTGATGCCGCCGACCGGCAGCACCTCGCCGTGCTGGTTGAGGGCCCCGGTGACCGCGATGCCCTGCTTGAGCGGCAGACCGGACAGGGATGAGAGCAAGGCGTACAATTCGGCACAGGAGGCCGAATCGCCTTCGATACCGCTGTACTCCTGCTCGAAGACGATGGAGGCGTTGAATGCCAGGGGGGCGTTGGGGGCAAAGAGCCCGGCGAGATAGTGATGGAGAATAAGGACGCCCTTATCGTGAATCGGGCCGGACAGGTTGACCTCCCGTTCGATGTTGATCAGCCCTTCCTCGCCGGCATAGGTCCGGGCGGAGACGCGCACCGGAAAGCCGAAGCGGTGATCACCGAGGTCAACGACGGTCAGACCGTTCAACCGGCCGACCGATTCGCCCTGCAGGGCGATGAGGACATCGCCCTCGGCGATCGATTCCCGCAACTGCTGTTCGGGATAGTCGTGGCGCAGCCGACGTGCGGCGAGGGCCAGGTCGACGTCGACCGCCGCCACCAGGCCGCCGGCCCGACCCCGGCACAGCGCCGCGCTTTCCAGGATCAGCGCCTCGGTATGGCCGAATATCGCACTCTGGCGGGACCGGTCCTCGGCCTCGCGATGCCCCTGCTCCAGCAGCCGGGCCACCGCGCCCGCGGAGAAATGGGGCAGCCCCAGCAGCCTGCAGGTGTGGGCGACGAAAATCGCCGAGGCGTGGCGGGTGGCAGCACTTGCCGCGAAGCGCTCGGCAAAATCGACCTTGACCCGGAAACGGCGGGCAAATTCGGGGTCGCCCTCCTGCAGCTCATAATACAGGTCACGCGAACCGATCAGGATGATCTTGACATCGACATCAACCGTCTCGGGTGCGAGCGAGACCGCGGCAATCGGCGCGAAGGCAGTCCCCGGTTCCTCGATCTGGAGACGACCGCTGCGGAGGAAACGACGCAGCTTCTCCCACACCAGTCCGTCCGCCAGCAGGTCGCGGAGATGCAGCATCAGGAAGCCGCCATGGGCCTTGTGCAGGCTGCCGGCGCGAATCCGGGAAAAATCGGTCACCAGCACGTCATTCTCGGATTGGTATTCGATGCTGCCGAACAGCGAACGGAACAGCGGGTTGTCCTCGACGATCACCGGCGCCCCGCCCAGACCGTCGTTGTCGACGACCAGGTTGACCCGGCAACGGGACAACAGTTTGTTCAACATCTCCTTGCGCAGCTCGTCATCGGTCTCGGCGGCCTTGAACAGTTCCAGGTTGTCGAGGATGTCATCCCTGACCTGGCGGAGATAGGTGTCGAGTCCGGCGGCGTCCTGGTCCTTGTTCTTCAGGGCGGTGCGAATCTTCCGCAATTCGCGGTCGAGCAGCGGCTTGGCCACCTTGCGGCGCAACGCCGCAAGCGAATCGTTCATCACCTGCTCCAGCGGCCGGGTCTTTTCCAGATAACGGTTGATCTCGTCGATCAGTTCCTGCTCGGCCCGGTCGATCTCGGCGCGTTGCTCCTTCGGCAGGGCCAGCATCTCATCTTCGGTCATTCCATGCCCTTCCTTGCCGCGCAACGTGAACAGCATGTGGCCGGACTCGCGGTGCATCGTGAAATTCCGGGCCTCGCCAAAGGCATCGAGTTCGGCGTAGGCCTTGGACTCCTCCTCCTTGTAGGATTTGGCGATCCGCTCGCTCTCGACCTTGAAGTGCGGGCCGTCCAGTTGCTGCGGGATATCCGCCAACAGGGCGTTCATCATCCGCGCCATGTTCTGCCGGAGCAGACGACCCTGGCCGGTCGGCAGGCGGAGGGCGCGGGGACGTTCCGGGGCATCGAAGTTGTACAGGTAACAGAGGTCCGGCGGGGTGGCGCGGGTGGCGGCGGCGACCTCCATGGCCTGGCGCAGCAGCGACGACCGGCCGCTGCCGGCCTCGCCCAGGACAAACAGGTTGTAATCGGCCTGTTCCATCCCGAGGCCGAAGCGGACGGCGATTTCCGCCCGCTCCTGACCGATCCAGGACAGCGCCTGGTCGAGTAATTCCGAGGTGTCGGCAAATCCCAGCGTGTCGGGATCGACGGTGAGGCGCAGGTCGTCAACGGTCAGTTTGGAGATCGGCATGGGGCAATGAGAGGAAGAGAAGACGGAGCATTATGCGTGGGTCCGAAGCGGGCTGGTCTTCGGGATGAAGATACTGTCGGGTGACATGACGAGCGGGACGGCGGAGGCTTCGCCCATCGGCGACCGGGGCGGGGACAGAGGGGGGATGAACCCGCCGCCTCCGGCCTGGCGACAGCCCGGCGGGTTCATCCCGGTACGACCGGAGGGGTCGGGAGCGGGGCAATCCTTCCCGGCGATCATCGCCCCGCCGCCTATCTTTCCACCACCACGGCGATCCCCATCCCGCCGCCGATGCACAAGGTGGCCAGGCCGCTGCCGGCATCCCGTTTGATCATCTCATGGAGCAGCGACACCAGAATCCGAGCCCCGGAGGCCCCGATCGGATGGCCGAGGGCGATGGCCCCGCCATTAACGTTGACCTTGCTCATGTCGAACTGCAGCTCCCTGGCAACCGCAAGGCTCTGCGAGGCAAAGGCCTCATTGGCCTCGATCAGTTCGATCTCTTCGAGCCTTTTGCCCGCCTTGGCCAGGGCCTTGGGGGAGGCGGCCGCCGGCCCGATGCCCATGATTTTCGGATCGACCCCGGCGGAGGCATAGCCCGTCAGCCTGGCCATCGGCGTCACCCCCAGTTCCCTGGCCTTGTCGGCGGCCATGACGATGATGATCGCCGCGCCATCGTTGATGCCGGAGGCATTGGCCGCGGTCACCAGGCCGTCGGTCTTGAACGCCGGCCGCAATCGGCCGACCTTGTCCAGTGACGAACCGGGCGAATACTGTTCATCGGTGTCGAACACGAAGGGATCGCCCTTCCGTCTCGGGGTCAACACCGGCACGATTTCATCCTTGAAGCGGCCGCTGGTGATCGCCGCCTCGGCCTTTTTCTGGGATTCGACCGAGAAACGATCGAGTTCCGCCCGTGACAGATTCCAGTTTTCGCAGATATTTTCGGCGGTGATCCCCATGTGGCAATTACTCATGGCGCAGTGCAGGCCGTCATGCACCATCATGTCGATGATGCCGTTGGCCGGGGTATTCATCCGGTACCCGAAACGGGCCTGCGGCAGGGCATAGGCCGTGGCGCTCATGTTTTCCATGCCGCCGGCGACAACGATGTCGGCGTCGCCGCACTGGACGGCCTGAGCTGCCATGATCACCGATTTGAGTCCGCTGCCGCAGACCTTGTTGATGGTGACGGCGGGTACTTCCTGGGGAATTCCGGCCCTGAGCATCGCCTGCCGGGCCGGATTCTGCCCCAGCGCCCCGGTCAGGACGCATCCGAGGATACCCTCGTCAACCATTTCC
The DNA here is from genome assembly GCA_000769715.1 of Desulfobulbus sp. Tol-SR. Taxonomy (GTDB): domain Bacteria; phylum Desulfobacterota; class Desulfobulbia; order Desulfobulbales; family Desulfocapsaceae; genus Desulfoprunum. The sequence continues at coordinate 17,524 of JROS01000046.1, read as the reverse complement.
GGCCTGATACCGGCCCGATCCAGCGCCGCCTTGATCACCATGGCCCCCAGTTCGACCGCCGGAACATCCTTCAAGGACCCACCGAATTTGCCAACCGCCGTACGACACGCACCGACAAGGACCACTTCACGCATTGATCTCTCCTTTTGGGTAATCATATCATGGACCGGCACCTGCTGGGTGCCGGCAGCAACTCTCCGTTCGACCAGGTGAAAGGACAAGAGAATACCCTGCAAAAACGATTGTAGCCAGTTCGATCCGGCATTGGAACTGATAATTGCGTTAAAATACGAGTCCGGGGGGATGCAATGAGACGCGACTGTCCGGGGCGACGCCGATACCCGGCGGAATCGGCCGGGATTGCGATTCGTCAGACGATATCGATGCGGATCTCCGAATGACCGGGTTCGGGCTGCAGCCGCACCGTGGTGATCCCGCCGTTGTCGGTACCACGGCCGATGATCCGGGCCCCGCTGCAGCGCCACCCGACCGGCGGCACTGCCCGGATCTTCAGGGAGAATGGGCCATTGAGCGAGGGGAGCGACGGCAGGTCGCGGAGATCGATGCCCACCATTCGCTGACCGAAACGGAACCGGGCGAGATAACAGACGGCGGCCTGGCGCCAGCAATCATCGACATCGATGGCCATAATCCTCCCGATGTCGGCGGCTTCGGCGACGATCCGCTGCGCCCAGCGCGCGATGATCTCGCCGTTCCGGGCGGGATCGGGGTGCAGCAGGTTGCCCCAGTGCAGGGCGACGATCGGGTTGAGCGGCAGTGCTTGCGGCTCCGCCGCGGCCTGGGGCCATGCCACCGGCGACAGGCCGCGTTCGAGCAGGGCCACTCCGCACTCCCAGGTGAGCTTGTCGTGGATCGGGGGAGAATACTGCCGGGCCCTGGCAAACCGCGTTGTCACATGGGTAATGCCGAAGTCGTTGAGCACGGCCTGCATCGATCCATCGCCGTTGCCGAAACTGTGCCGCAACGCCGGGGGGACGAAAAACCGGGGAAACCCTGAAAATCCATTGTCCCGAAGGATGGCCGCATAGGCCCGGAGATGGCCGGCGACGATCTCCCTGGACCGCATGAGGCCGTCATCATCATGAAATTCGGCACGCTGCATCTTCCCGTCCCGCCAGAATTCATGACAGAGCCCATGGACCGCCAATTCGAGATGGCGCTCGTGGCGACACAGATAGCTGGCCGCTTCGGCCAGCCACGGCCCCTGATTGCGACGGTTGTCCCAGGCCCGGCCCAACCAGGTCGCTCCGGCAATATCCCTGAGGAGGTTGGTGCGGTCCCATTCGCCGACCACCATGGCGACGGCGACCCGCATCGACAGCCGTTCCGACAGGTCGACCAGGGCCCGGTAATCGGCCAGGCAATGGCGGCGGCAGAAGCCGTTGCGATACGGCTCGCCGCGCCTCGACCCGTCCTCGCCCTGCCACCAGCCGACATCCTCGATCACCAGAAACAGCGGCAGCGGCAGGGAAACGGTGCGATCACCATCTTGATAAAGGATCATCGCCGCCCCTCAGAGACTGATCCAGCGCCGGATGGCCGGTCCCTCGCGCCGGGAGTCGGCAAGATCCATCCTTTTCCAGTCCTCGCTGACCAAGGACTCATTGGAGGGATACCACTCATGCCCATTTCTCGAAAATACATACCAGTACAATGGCCGGGCGCCGGCGCCCCACTGCATCTTGAACCGGCTGGTGGATGTCCCGGGGGAGGAGCGGCCGAAATCGAAGCGACGGCAGCCCTGGCGGATGCCATGAGCCAGCATCGTCCAATACAGCAGCATGTTCGCGCAGATTGGCCGTAGCCGCCGCAACGACGAGGCCCACGGGTTGAACAGGGTGCCGCCGTGTTCGAATACCATCGCCCCGGCGGCCGGGACGCCCCGGTGATAGACGACGATGCAGCGGGCCCGGAGGTCATCCTGGCCGATAACCTGGCGGAACAGCTCCACCCCGTGCGTCGGCGAACCGAGATCGCGCATGTTATCGGAAAAAACCCCATGAACATCATCCACCAGCTCCCCGCCGCCGATCCGGACGACACAGCCGCAGCGCCAGGCCTTGCGCACCTGGTTCCTGACCTTGGCCGGCAGATCGTCCCACAGTTCTGCCGTTGTTGCCGGCAGCAGCCTATCAAGTCCGATCTTGAAGGAGTGGGCGGTGCATTGCCAGTCGGTGAGGGCTGACAGCGGAGGGACAATCTCGAACCGCCCGTACTGCCGCAGTTCGAGATGCGCCGCCCCCGTCGCCGCGGCCAGCTCCAGGGCGGCGGCAAGCAGCCGACGCCGGACCGCATCGGAATCGGCGACTATGCCCGCGGCATCGGTATAGGGCAGCGAGATCAGCCGTCGCGTTCCACCGGGCGGCGAGAACAGCAGCAGCGGCAGGATCCCCGCAGTGTCTCCCGGGGCAGCGGCGGCCCTGGCCAGCAGAAAAAATACCGGCAGATCGTACGCCGCCGCCAGGGCGCTGCTCCACCCCCGGAGGTGGGTAAACAGCGCGGCGTGATGCCGGCCGCAATAACCGCGCCAGGCAGCCGGATCAGGATTTAGTAGTATTTCAATCATCTCTGCTGCAGGATTGCCGATAAACACAGCGGGTGGATCGCGGCCCTCTCTTTCCCCCCCCATGGTCACATTGCGTCAGTATATATCGAAGCTATAGCAACCCGGAGGATGATCGAAACAAGCAATTTGTGCTTATCTTCATTCATTAGTACTGTATGGCGAACAATCATTCGAGTCCGGAGCCGGCATGTACCTTTCAACCGACCAATACGCCATCCACTGTCCAGCGGCATCACCGCCGCCCTGCATGATAGAAACACTTCATGAACAGGGCAGCGGCGAGTGCAACGAGGATGTCCTCCTGCAGGCCGAGGACCTCTTCGGTGTGTTCGACGGGGCAACAAGCCTGGAACATTTTTACGACAGCAACGGCTCGACGGGCGGGCTTCGGGCAGCGACGATCGCCGCCGATACCTTTCACGACTGTGGCGGCGGTCTGCCGCAGGCCGCCGCGACGGCGAACCGCCTGATCCGCGAAGCCCAGCAGCGCTATCGCATACCGCTGCATCATCGGCACCGGCTGTGGTCAACCAGCCTGGCCGTCATCCGGCTGAACGAGTCCTCCTTCGACTACTGTTTTACCGGCGACTGCCTGATCCTGCTGCTGCACCGCGACGGCAGCCACACCCTGCTCTCCCCGGAGCCGGATATCGACAGCGAGACGCTGCAGCTGTGGCAGGAATCCCCGACGACGGCGCAGTCCATCCATGCCCATCTGGCCGACCAGATCGTCAGGATCCGGCTGCAGATGAATGTCAGCTACGGGGTGCTCAACGGCGAGCCGGAATCGATGGACTTCCTCCGTCATGGCCGGTGCAGCCTCGACGGCATCGCGGACATCCTGCTATTCACCGACGGCCTCGCCTTACCCAAGGCCGAGCCCAAAGCCCCGAGCGACTGGCAGGCGTTTGCCGATCTCTACCGCCGCGGCGGCCTCCCCGCCCTCCGCGACCATGTCCGCGGCCTCCAGTCGGAAGATCCGACCTGCCGCCGCTATCCCCGCTTCAAGCTGCACGACGACATCGCCGCCATCGCCATCACCCTGGACCGCGACCGCCCCCTGCCCGTTCATACACCGCGGCGATTTTCCTGAAAACCACCCCCCATCCCGACCGGGCGGTGATGGTTTCAACCTCATCGCGGGAAGGCGTCGGGGACTGCTCGGCCCGCCTGATCATCGCTGCGACCGCCATCGCCAAGCGGTCCTCCAGCAGCCCCCAATGCCGTGGGTCGGGCCGATCGATTGTCGCCATCGGCGGCAGATCGACAAACTCGACCAGATCGCAACTGACCTTATCGAGCAGTTCGAGACAGCCCGGCAGGTTGGTCGTGACAATCCGGCAGCCCGAGGCCAGGGCCTCCAGCAGCACCAGCGGCACCCCCTCATAAAAGGAAGGAAGGACGAATACATGGCAGCGCTGCATCAGCCGGGCCAGATCGATCTGGCTGAGCGCCCCATGGACCGTGACCCGTCGCGCCAGACCTCCAGCCAGATCGAGACACTCCCTGGCCTCCCCGCCGGCCCCGGAACCGGCCAGATGCAGATGGACCGGCTGGCTGCCGAGGCGGGCGAACACCCGCAGCAGCCAGTCAACCCCCTTGGCATGGCACAGCTTGCCGGCATAGAGCAACTGCACCGGCCCGGTTGCCGGTTTGTCGCTGAAGGTGAACATCCGGTCATCGAATCCGGTCCCGATGACCTCGATTTTCTTTCCGTCCACCCCATAAAGACCTGCGATCTGCTCCGCCTGACCCGCACTCAGCGCCAGGATCGAATCGATTCGGCGGCAATCATCCAGCACCCTGCCCCGGAGATGGGGGCACTGCACAAATTGCCGCAGATCCGTCGAATGGCAGGACACAACCAGCGGCAAACCGGGAAGAACGCGCCTGGCCACGGCGCTTGCCAGCCAGAGGTGGTGACTGTGGACGATATCGATCGGGAAATCACGGCCGGCCGCACCAATCACTGCCGCGAATGCCCGTTCATAGTCCATGATCGCTTCAGACGACAGGGCACCGAAGCGGGAACTGGCATACGGCATGACATCGCTCATCCCCGGAATGGGAAAATCGAGATCGCCACCGGAAAAGCGGACTACGCGGCAGCAATCCTCAGAAATTCCTTCCAGATGAGGAGCCCGGTCGGCTGAAATACCGGCAACCAGGAAATTGCGGTGGCCGGCAGCCGCCGCCTGGCGCATCAGATTCTGCAGGTAGATGCCGCTGCCGGTGCTTTCCGGATGCTGGCTGATGACGTGGAGAATATTCATTGAATGGTATCGGGCCGACAGGAAAAGGCATCGCACATCGCCGGGGATCGACCCCGACGCAAGGGCTGACACTATTGTACTTAATGAACACGCCCTTCTTTTACAAATTGGAATATGCGATCATTTCTCTGCGTATCATCCATTCACCCGATAACTCGCCTCCCCTTGACCGCGCACATCCTGTCTGAATTCGAGTCGGAACAAGGGGCCAAAATCGATTCGGGGCGCAATCGTGTCCATGAGACGAACAGACACGCATCACGCCCCTTCGAGCAGCTCCTCGTGGAACCTCGGCAATCATCTGACTGCCGCAACTGCCCGCAGCGATTATTTCATGTGATCAGGCCGCAATTCTTAGACTATTCTCAGAGCATATACGGGATCTTCTCCTCATGACCGATAAAATCTTTATCGATTGAGCTGAAGATCTTCAAAATCTTGTCTTTGGTCTCGACGGTGTTCCCGACGGTTTCATGTTCATCGAGATGGCGAAGCTGCGCCGTGGCCGAATCTATCGCCGAATTGAGTTGCTCGATCTTCGCATCAAGTATCGCCCTGGTCTCAGCAGTGGACTTTGCAGCCAGGTCTTCGAGTTTTTTCAGGCCGTTCCGCCACTCAGCCGTCTTTTCATCGATAATGTCTTTGTAGGTCATTGAGTGCATCGAATCCCTCCTTTTTCAATCGATTTTGAAATCAATTGCACCGGACCGGACACATCTTCATTTATAATTATTAATCATGAACTGGTCAGGAGCCAGAAAAAATCTCCTGCGCCCTGGCCCTTTCCATGGCGTGGAATTGTCAGGCGACGCTATCTGGCCCGGAGATACTGGATCGGCCACGCCGTATCGGCATGCAGGGCCTGGGCGGCATGCAGCGGCCAGTAGGGATCGCGGAGCATCTGCCGCCCCAGGAACACGGCATCGGCCTGACCGGTCGCCACGATCTGTTCGGCCTGAGCCGGTTCGGTGATGAAGCCGACCGCGCCGCCGGCGATTCCAGCCTCAGCCCGAACCCTGGCCGCAAAGGGGACCTGAAAGCCGGGGCCGAAGGGAATCGCCTCGTTCGGGACGGCAAATCCGGAGGAACAATCGATGAGGTCGACCCCGATCTCTTTCAACTGCCGGGCCAGGATCACCGATTGCTCGATATCCCATCCGCCCGCCATCCAATCCGTCGCTGAAATCCGGGCAAAGACCGGCAGTCGCTCCGGCCATTCCGCCCGCACCGCCCGCGCCACCCGCAATGGGAAACGCAGCCGATTGTCGAGATTGCCGCCGTAGTCATCCTCTCGCCGATTGACGAGGGGGGAGAGAAATTCATGGAGGAGATAGCCGTGCGCCATGTGCAGTTCCACCACCTCGAACCCGGCAGCCAACGCCCGCCGGGCTGCAGCCTGGAACTGGTGCTCGACCTGGCCCATGTCTTCCATGGTCATGGCCCGCGGCACAGGATGGCCCGCGTCAAAGGCGGCGGCGCCTGGGGCCAGCGGCTGCCATCCACGTTCATCGATACCCAACGGTCCGCCCCCCAGCCAGGGGGGCGAGCAGGAGGCCTTGCGGCCGGCATGGGCGAGCTGAATCCCCGGCACCGCACCCTGCTCCTTGATAAAACGGGCAATTGCCTTGAACGCCTGAGCCTGAGCATCATTCCAGATCCCGCTGTCATCGGGGCTGATCCGCCCCTCCGGACTCACCGCGGTGGCCTCCACCATCACCAGCCCCGCACCGCCGACGGCACGACTGCCGAGGTGCACGAGATGCCAGTCGCCGGGCACTCCATCGGGACTTGAATACTGGCACATCGGAGACACGAAAATCCGGTTGCGGAAGGTGATTGAGCGCAGGGTCAAAGGTGAAAACAGAATACTCATGGGCTGGCCTCATTTCACAAGATAGGTGGCGGGACAGGGAAACGGCGATCTCCCGACAATATTCGGGAGAATAAGGAAAAATACGGAAAAATCAACTCCCCGCACTGTCCGGCAAACCCTATGGAGCACCGCAATACGATATCGGTGCCTATCGCCGGAAATTGCCGGGAATTCCTTGCCAAACACGGGATAATGGAGGATGCTCCCGGCAGGGATATACCGTGTCCCGGGTCTTGTCCCCATTGATCTTATCGCCTTCGACGTTACCATTTAATCAGGGACAGTACGTGGCCGTCAATTTATTTTTCTGCAAAAACATGACTCGTAGCCATCCGAAATTGAGCCCGGGGGAATTCAATCGCCTTGTCGAACAGGCAATCGCCCGCATTCCCTGGGACCTCCGCCGTCATCTCGACAACATCCTGATCTCGGTGCAGCCGCGCCCGGACAGGGATCTGCTGGCGGAAATGGGACTTGCCCCTGATGACGAATTGTTCGGCATTTTTACCGGCGTCCCCCTGGCCGAACGCAGCCCGGCCGATCCCCCCCTCTATCCGGACACCATCCAGATCTATCGGGAACCTCTCGAGGCCTTCTGCCGCAGCCGCGAGGAGCTGATCGAGGAGATAGAGATCACCGTTGTCCACGAGATCGCCCACTACATGGGCTTTGACGAAGACGACCTGATCGCCCTGGGTTACGGTTAACCGCTCTCAACCGGGAGAGAATTGCCGCTGCCTGCCGGGAGGGCGGACGGCAACCGCTGAGGCCATGAATCATCACTCAACGGTGGTTGCATGAGAGGCAACGTTGTGTATGCTGAAATAAATGGACTTTATTTCGAGATGGCGGATGCTGCCTCGAATTGCAGCATATCAACGCTGAAGAGAGCTTTCTCGACCCTTGATCACGTCAAGGTCGATTGCGACGACAGAAGGTCGTTCAGGTTTGGGGATTCCGACCGGCAAAGCTATTTTGAATGCAGACCGCACAGCACTGACAACTGTTGTTCAAGTACATGCGGTGAACCCGGATTACGTCATGACGCCAAATCGGAATGGCTTAGGGCCATGGTTTCTATTATTTTGACCATCGGAATTTTTTTGGTTCGACAGCCTGACTTTCCTGGCAACCAACATCTGCTTTTCGATGTGGCATTCGAACTCGACTGTAACGCCAACCTTTAAAAACTGACAGTCCACAAGATCGGCCTTACGCACCACAATGTCGGGCCCGCCTTTATTATCGAGGAACCCCGAGTCCTTGTCGCGGAACCATTTTTTCACTACTGTTTGCAAAAATCCACCTTTACCCTATATCGCATCATATTTCGAGCAGCGCCACTGGTGATCAGCTACTAGCTGCCCCCGATACAACCGTTCCCGTTCGTGATCGCATCATCGATCATGACAGCGAGGACCACCATCGCCATCCGGCAACTCCTCATTTGACTCCTTTGCCGTTCCCATTGACTTTCAGAAGATATTTCGCCCCCTTGGCAATGGACATTTCGTTGTATCCTTCAAAGATAACCTTGATTGTCCCGCACTTGTCCACATCAAGCACTTTTCCGATACCCCACTCCGATTTTTTATTGTGTCTGACATTTTCACCTTTAGAAAAAATCGCCATTATTGCTACCTCTCAGTAAATTGTTATGAAACTGTTTTGATACAATAGGTATTCATTTGATGAAGTCTCTTATTGTTACTCAAGAAAAGGAGACATGATGATGGTTCAGAGTTGAGTACGGTTTGTCATCCCTCCGACTCGTCGATGATTTTATCCTCGATTCCGTCCTCACTCTCTTCCGGCTGCGGTTTATTCTTTTCTCGCTTCCGTTGTTGTTTTTCTGTTTTCTTTTTCTTTCTTTCCAATTCCTTCTGGCGTTTTTCAAACGAAAAGTTGCTTCTTGACAATGGGAGACCTTTTATTAGAATTTATCTATTAGGCTGGCACCGACAAATATTCACGACGTGACAATTCGAAAATCAAGAGCTGAATGACGATAATTGGCGTTTTCGGGAGAGGAAAACTTTTCCCGACCAACTCCTATGCTAGGCACGCTGAATCAGCTTGAACATGAATTTAGAGCAGATCAAACCGCTTCTTCCTTGAGTTTGATCATCATCTGTCGACAGTGATTCTCTGCTTCCATGGCATTCTTGGCCACGACCGTATGAACCGACCGAGTATGCAGGTTGATTAATTCGTATCGGTCATCACCGATATATTCCAGGAGCCAATCCTTCCATTGATGGACTGTTCTTCTGCTCATATTGAATCCTCTCCGGAGTTAAAGTATTTCTCGTATAACATACCCTGGAAATGAGATAAAAGATAAGGGATTTTTCCCCAACATCAATAATTGGCAATATTCAGGAAGAAGCAAAAGGTATATTTGATTGTCAGGCGAGCAGAAATGAGGGGTAATTTCCGACTCCCGGAGAACCACGATCCGGTATCCGGACGTAGGTGATCGACCCGCACCGGGTCGAAAGTGAACTGAAGGAGGGTCTAACCATGACTGAGATTATACGATGTAATGAATTGAAACAGCGCCTGGACGAGGGCGCCGTGGTCATCGACGTGATGACGCCGGAAGATTACGCCGCCTGCCATGTTGCCGGGGCCCGGAACGCCTGCATCTACGAAATAATTTTTCTTGATCGGGTAGCGGAACTCGTTTCCGGCCTGGACACCGATCTGATCGTCTATGACGCCACCGGAGCTACCAAAACCGCCGAGGTGGCCCGAGATCGGTTGCTTCAGGCCGGATACACGCGGGTATCGATCCTCGCCGGCGGTCTTGCCGCCTGGCGCGAGGCAGGCCTGCCGGTCGAGGGCGGAGCCGAACCTGCCTTCCCCGAAACGGCCCCGGCAGACGGCACATATCTCCTCGATCCCCAGAAGAGCCGGGTCGAATGGATCGGGCGCAGCCTCAACAACCGGCATATCGGCCAGTTGGCCATCATCGAGGGCAACCTGGTGGTTGCCGCCGGCAGACCACTGGCCGCCGACATCATCGTCGACATGCACGCCCTGACCGATTTCGACCTCCAGGACCCGGCCTACCGTGACATGCTCATCGCCCACTTGAAATCGGAGGACTTCCTGGCCGTCGATCGCTTCCCGACCGCCTCGCTGGCGATACGCGGGTGGGAAGTGAAGAATGAAGTATTCCCGATCGCCCTCGGCGGGATCGCCACCGGAGAACTGACGATAAGAGGGCTCAGGCGGCCTGTCCGGTTCCCGGCCCTTGCCGCCCCGCAACCGGACGGCAGCATCAAGGTCCATGCGGCCTTCGACATCGACCGAACCCTGTGGGACATCTGCTACGGTTCGTACCGCTATTTCGAGCGTCTCGGCATGCATCTGGTGCACGACATCATCAGCCTTGAACTGTTCATCGTAGCGAAAAAGGAATAGATGACGAACCTTTTGCAAAATGACAAAATCACATAGCATGTCCCACTCGCATCTCGAATGGCCGAGATAATGTATGTTGTCATTTCGAGCGATAGCGAGAAATCTCGGTTTTCAAGACCATGAGATTTCTCCCTTCGGTCGAAATGACAGGACCTGCAGCAGTTCATTTTGCAAGAGACTCTGACGCCAAAAAAAGGGCGGCGGGACAGGTGCCTGAGCGTCGGTCCCGGCTGACCTGTTTTTGAATCGCCAAAATTCAGGTAGCGAGGGAACAACATGCTCATCGTCATCGGCGGCGATGCCGCGGGAATGACCGCCGCATCGCTGGTTCGCCGGTTGCAGCCGGCGACCGACATCACGGTTTTTGAACGCGGACCGCACACCTCGTTTTCGGCCTGAGGCATCCCCTACTATGTCGCCGGTCTGGTCGACAGGGAAGAGGCGCTTATCGCCAGAACGCCGGAAGCATTCCGTGAAAAGCACAATATCAACGTCCAGATCAGGCACGAGGTCACGGTCGTCGATCCGAAAGAGCAGCGGGTCCTGGTGAAGAATCTGGCCTCCTCGACCGAACGCTGGGAGCACTACGATCAGCTGCTCCTCGCCACCGGGGCGAAACCGGTCCGACCTCCCCTGGAGGGCATCGACAGCCGCAATATCTACGATGTCCACAACCTCGTCAACGGTTCGCAGCTCAAACGGGCGCTTGCCGAGCAGCAACCGAGATCGGCGGTCATCATCGGCGGCGGCTATCTCGGTCTGGAGATGGCCGAAGCCCTGCATATGCGCGGTCTGAACGTCACCATGGTCCAGCGCAGCGCCCAGGTGATGTCCACCCTCGATCCGGATATGGGCCAACGCCTCAATCGGGCACTACTCGACAACGGCATCGATCTCCGCGTCAACGAAACGGTGCAGGGCCTCGAGCAGAAGGACGGGCTGGCCGTAGCCGTCACCACCGACAAACAGACCATCCCCGCCGATCTGATCATCCTCGGGCTGGGGGTCGCGCCCAACAGTGACCTGGCAAAGGATGCCGGCATCCGGCTCGGGCCGAAAGACAGCATCGCGGTCAACGAGCTGCAGCAGACCGGGACCGCCAATATCTGGGCCGCGGGTGATTGCGCCCAGTCCTACCACCTGGTCAGCCGCCGGCCGGTGCATATCGCCCTGGGTACCGTTGCCAACAAACAGGGGCGGGTAGCGGGCATGAACCTGGGAGGCCGGCGCGCCGCCTTTCCCGGGGTGGTCGGGACCGCGATCACCAAGTTCATGGACACCGAGTGCGCCCGGACCGGGCTGAACGAGAGGGAGATCAAGGCGCTGGGGCTGGAGTATTCGATCGGAATGATCGAGACCCATACCCTGCCCCGCTATTACCCGGGTTCGGCCCCGATCAGCGTCAAGGTCCTGGCGGAGAAGGGTTCCGCCCGCCTGCTGGGGGTACAGATCGTCGGCGGCCCGGGATCGGCCAAACGCATCGATACGGCGGCCACCGCCCTTCATGCCGGTTTTTCGCTGGAGGAGCTGCTCTATCTCGATCTGAGCTATGCCCCGCCCTTCGCCGGGGTGTGGGATCCGATCGTCATCGCCGCCCGCATGGCCCTGAAGGACGGGTAAAACGCCCCAGCCGCCGAGGGGGGGTGGCCGGGGTGAAGACCGACGCGGCACTCCCGGCTCAGCCGCGCCGGGAAAAAGAGGCGGTGCAGGTTATCTTCTGGAACGTTTTCTGAGCAAGAAAAAAGCCAGCAGGCCGAAGAGAACAACCCCTGTCCCCAACCCCAGAAAAAAGGTCCCCCAACCGCCGCCGGAAGAGGCGACCGGTTTTTCCGGAGCCGCGGGGACTGCGGCCGGGGGCGCAGGAGCAGCGTTCTGTACCGGGGTCGCAGCCGGGGGGGCCGGTTTGCTCACGGCCACGGCGGGCTCCGGTTTCGGCGGCACCATCGCAAATCCCTTCCCCAGCAATTCCGAAGCCTTGGCGTCCCGGACCTTCCGATCCTTGCTCCCCATGACAATGGAGATGATCCGTACCCCGCCCTTTCTGGCGGTAACCGCGATCGAAAATCCGGCGGCCTGGTAATAGCCGGTCTTGAACCCGTCGCAGCCATCGATCTGCCCCAGGAGATGGTTGTGATTGCGCATGATGAAGGTATTGTCCCGAAAGCCCCGTTCCCTGGTGCCGGTGTATTTGAGGGCCTCCGGACGGTTGGCCAGGGCCCGGCAGAGGAGGGCGAGGTCGGTCGCCGTCGTGACGTCCGGTTGTTGCCCCTCCGACGGAGGCAGACCATGGACGGAGTAGATGTGGGTGTTCTTCATCCCCAACTCCGCCGCTTTCTGGTTCATCAGGGCGACAAACCCCTCCTTGGAGCCGGCGATATGCACGGCCAGGGCGACGGCCGCATCATTGGCCGATTGGACCGCCAGGGCATACAGGAGATCTTCGACCGTAAAGCGCTCCTTCGGATCGAGATACACCTGTGATCCGCCGGTCTTCGCCGCCTCCGTGGTAACCTGGACCATGTCCTCCAATTTCAGTGTCCCCTGGTCGATCCGGTCGAGGATGACCAGAAGGTTCATCAGTTTGATCACCGAGGCCGGGAACACCGGGGTGTCCGGATGATCGGAGAACAGCACCTTGCCGGTCTCGGCATCCATGACCAGGGCGGATGCATAGGGATCCCTGGCGACGGTATCGATCTTGGCCCGACCGGCCCATGCCGTCTGGACGGTCAAGATGAAAACAACAAAGAACAGAGCGATGCTTTTCATAATCCTCACGCACAACCAGTTGAATTTACATAGTCACAACAACAGCTTCGACAGAATTTCCGAGACATGACAAAAGAGTGGACAACCGATAGAAGGTGACGAACAGGTCCGTTTGGCAACAAAATACCTTACGCCAACGGTCGGAGGTTGATTACCGGCGGAAACCAGCGTATCGTAATCAGATCGAGCATCTCGGGCAAGTGTTTTCAAGGCTGGCTGCATGATGGCGCCGGCTTTTCACAAGACCTTGAAGATCTTTTCACCAGGGTAAACTGGCGTAATGGACGATAAGCCGAATCTGGAGATGGAAGGCTGCACCGACCACCAGCTCATGGAAAGATACCGGGAAATAAACCGGGAGATCCTGCAGCTGCTCAACGATCCGGGAGATATATCGAATTCCATCCGGAAGGTGCTCGACCTGCTGAAAAAGCGAACCGGATTCGATGCCGTCGGTATCCGCCTGCGCAGTGAAGATGACTTTCCATTTCAAGCCCAGAGAGGGTTTTCCCAGGATTTCCTGCTGCATGAAAACACGCTGATCGAGCGTACTGAGGATGGCGGGATCTGCCGCGACCCGGATGGCGAGGTCAGGCTGGAATGCACCTGTGGTCTGGTCATCTCCGGCAAGACCAACCCGGCCAGTCCATTTTCACCCCGGGAGGCAGCTTCTGGATCAACGATTCGGCGCCGCTTCTCGACCTTCCCCCCGAAGCAGACCCTCGATATCACCCCCGCAACCGCTGCATCCATTACAACTATGCCTCCGTGGCGCTGGTGCCCATTCGCGACAAGGAAAGGATTGTCGGCCTGATCCAGTTGAACGACCGGCGCAAAGGATGTTTCACCCGCAACTCGATCGAAGCCCTGGAAGGGATTGCGGCGCACATCGGCTCGGCCTTGATGCGCAAGCAGGCCGAGGCGGCGCTGCGGGAAAGCGAAGGCAAGTACCGATCACTGTTTGAAAACATGATCAACGGCTTTGCCCTCCATGAAATCGTCGTCGATGAATCGGGAAGGCCCGTTGATTATATATTTCGGGAGGTCAACAGCGCCTTCGAAAAGCTTACGGGGTTGAAAGCCGAAGGAATTCCGAACAAAAGAGTAACGCAGGCGGTGCCCGGGATCGAAAAAGACCCTTTCGACTGGATAGGGACCTATGGCAAGGTTGCGCTCACCGGCAGGCAGATCCGCTTCGAACAGTTCTCCGCCCGGCTTGGAGTGTGGTACTCGGTTGTCGCCTACAGACCGATGCGGAATTTTTTCGCCACTGTTTTCGAGGATATCACCGAACGCAAGCAGGGCGAGGCGACGCTGAAAAAGCTGAACGAGGATCTGGAGTTCCGGGTCGCTGAACGTACCCGGGAGCTGGCAGGTTTCATCGAAAAACTGCAGTTACGGGCGATTGACGGCTTCAGCCGGCTGTTCATCGAAAAGTATCAGGACCTGGTGGACGAAAAGGGGGTAGACTACCCCTACAACGGCACTTATGAACATGCGTTCCGCATGCTGTAGGTCGCTTCGGAGTACGAATGCTGCATATTGTGTCTATATTGACATGTTGCGTTGTAGGGCTACCTGCGGCGAATATTCAAGGCCACGCAGAAGATGGACCAGCTCATCGACGATCTGTTGAAACTCTCCCGCCAGACCAGTGGGGAGCTGAACAAAACCACGGTCAATCTCTCGATGATGGCCAGAGATGTGGCGGCGGAACTGGGAAGGTCCCAGGGCGACAGGAAGGTCACATTTCTGATTACCGAGGGGCTCGTGGCGCACTGCGATTAGCGTCTGATCAAGGTGGTCCTGGACAACCTGCTGGGCAACGCCTGGAAGTTTACCGGCAAAAGGAGGCGGCGGTCATCGAATTCGATTCCGATATGATCGACGGGACGCCAACCTACTTCGTTCGCGATAACGGCGCCGGCTTCGATATGGCCTTCTCCGACAAACTCTTCGGCACCTTCCAGCGGCTCCATCTGGATCGGGATTTTTCCGGCACCGGCATCGGCCTGTCCCTGGTGCACCGCATCATCAGCCGCCATGGCGGCAAGGTGTGGGCCGAGGCGGAGGTCGGCAGCGGCGCGACGTTTTATTTTACCCTTTCATCAACATCTCCGGAAACTGATTCATGAACGACGAAAACACCATTCTGCTCGTTGGATTCGCAGCGGCAATCCGCATGCCGGTACACTACCGGATGCTCGTCAACGAGACCCCAGGGTTGGGCAGAGCGGCATGACAACCAGGAATCTGCGGCTGCTGCTGATCGAAGACTCGGAAGACGACGCCCTGCTGGCGGTGGAGGAAGTGTGCAAAGGGGGGTATGCCCCCGACTGCACGAGGGTCGACACGCCGCAGGCAGTGGAGGCCGCCCTGGAATCCGACCACTGGGACGTCGCCATTGTCGATTACAACCTGCCGTCGTTCACCGGGATGGATGCTCTCCGGATCATCCAGGAGAAGGGCCTGGACATCCCCCTGTTCCTGGTCTCGGGAGCGATCGGCGAAGAGCAGGTCGTGGAGGCGATGAAGGCCGGGTTTCACGATGTCATCGTGAAGGGCCATTATACGCGGTTGGCGCAGGCGCTGGGTCGGGAATTGCGGGAGGCCGGCATCCGGCGGGAGCGCCGGGAGGCGCTGGAGGAACTGCGCCGGGCGCATGCCGAACTGGAACAGCGGGTGGCGGAACGCACCGCCGAACTCGTCCTCGCCCATCAAGAATCGGAGCAGACGAACCGCCGGCTCCGCCTCGAAATCGAGGCCCGCAAGAAGGCCGAGGCGGCGCTGCTTGAATCGGAAAAACAGCTCCAGGCGATCAATTATGATCTGGAACGGCGGGTTGAACGGCGCACCCGCGAACTGCAGGAAACGCAGCGACAATACCTGCATGCCGAGAAACTGGCGGCAATCGGCAGATTATCCGCCTCCATCGCCCACGAATTCAACAATCCCCTGCAGGGTATCATGTCGATCCTGAACGGTTTGAAGAAAAGGGCGATCCTCGAGGAGGAGGACAGGGAACTGCTGAACGCGGCGATCGACGAAAGCAAAAGGATCAAGGATTTGATCTCCAGCCTCCGGGAGTTCAACCGCCCTTCCTCCGGCCGCAAGGTGGTGATGGATGTGCAGAAATCCATCGATTCCCTGTTGTTGCTGCAAGAGAGCGATTTTCGCAGCAAACGGATTGCCGTAGTCCTGAACTATGCGGAACGGTTGCCGCAGATCATGGCGGTTCAGGACCAGATCGAACAGGTCTTTCTCAACCTGCTGGCCAACGCGGCCGATGCCTGCCCTCCGTCCGGCGGGGTGATCACCATCAGCACCCGGAGGGAAGACCAGCGGGTCGCCGTGGCGATCAGCGACACCGGTATCGGCATCAGGCCCGAGCAGATGGATCTGCTCTTTCAGCCCTTCTATACGACCAAGCCCGAGGTCAAGGGGACCGGCCTGGGCCTGTCGATCTGCTACGGGATCGTCCAGCATCACCAGGGGGAAATCCGCGTCGAGAGCCAGCCGGGCAAAGGCTCGACCTTCACCGTCGTGCTCCCCGCCAAAGGTGAGTAGGTCTATTTTCCATGCAGACCCGGCACCGACCTTTTCCGGCCAGGTCGGGAGAGGTCGGTCAATACGCTGCCCTGGCCCCGCCGATCGCCCCGGCCATCAGGAAATATTCGGATTGAGGGTCCACTTGATGAACCAGTCGAGTTTGCCGCCCGCTTCCTCCTCCGCCTCCAGGCAGACGATACCGGAATTCTGGAACTGGTAGACCTTCATGTCCTCAGAGCCGGTGGTCAGCCAGGACACCAGGCGTTGCATGAACGGCATGTGGCCGACCACCATCAACCCTGCTCCCGGATCGAGGCCCGCGGCGAACGGCCGGACATCATCCAGGGGATCGATACCGGCGACCGCCTCGAGAGGCACCTCGACGGCCAGGGCCTGGTGATAAATGGTTGCCGTCTGCTGCGCCCGTTTTTTTCCCGAGTGGACTATTTTTGCGACTCTGATCCCATAGCCTTTGGCCACCTGGGCGATGCGCTCGGTTTCCGCCCTTCCCTGCGTGGTCAATCCCCTTTCCGGGTCGATTTCCTTGGGGGCACTGATGCCGTGTTGAACAAGATAGAGCGCCATGGCGTTCCTCCATCGTCACATGTGATAGACTGTCAACGCATCCTGCACAAGGATGCGCACTTCTCCGGATATTCGGAGCGGAAAGCAATCAGGCCATCTCTCCCATCGTCGTTGGGCAAGCCCCCGGGATGATGGCCGGGACATATTTCCACAACCCGATGCTTCAGGTTATCAGCGTCGTCCGCTGTCGTCCAGTTTTCCCTGCTGCTCGTGCCGAGGCCGGTATCCGGTGGATGCATCCTCGATCCTTACGAAACAGTGGGCTCGCCGAAGACACTGCGGGACCGGTCGACGGAATGTGCCGGGCCTATCGGCGACTCAAATTGTCACCACATAAATGCTGTAAACAGGACCTTTTGCAAAATGAACGTCTGCCTGCCTTGTCATTTCGCCCTTTCTCTCCTTGTCAATTCGACCCTACCCCCCGTGTCAATTCGCCCCTTCCCCCCGGGTCAATTC
>JROS01000157.1 GCA_000769715.1 Desulfobulbus sp. Tol-SR | reverse complement strand
TTCGAGGGCCTGAGAGGGTTCTAGAGCGGGAGTTAAATCCTTCCTCCTGGCTTTGGTAAAGGTTCCGTTGTCCAGGGACACATCGTACCAACCCTTGATATAAGCTGTGGTATGTCCTGCCTGTCCTGCGAACTCGATCCTGGTGCCGTCCTGAATAGTTGATTTAGACATGGTAGTCCTCCTGTGGTGGTTGAATTGGGGGCCGAAGCCCCCGTTAAGTTAGCTAGTTAGCAGCGGCAGGATCGATTCCGGTTACCGCAGTTGGTGCATCGGTCCTCAGGGTTGGCAATGGCGATTGAACGAGGAGTGCCGTTGCGATCCGTCCAGCACAGTCGCTCCTGACCAAGGCCAGCGGGATCGGATTCCGAGTAGTAGTGACGAGGGTTGAGGTCGCCGTCCTGATTAGCGAGGGTAATGGCTGCGGTCAGGGTCATGGTTAATTCGGTCGTCATGGTGGCTGCTCCTGGTGGTTGGTTCCGGGCTGGCCCCACGCCTGCCCTGTACTATAGGAATTGCAAGCCCCGTGCCAGCAGCACACATCCCATGCGCGTCCGCCCATGTGGTGTGACCATATCCCCACCACCACCCGTTGTGTACCACAGCGTCGCATGTATAGCCGCGTAGCACCACAGCGTGGCATCGAAGTCACCCTTCCACAGGCCGCGTCCTTAGCGGGCTCTGTGTTGTGTACCACAGCGTCACATGTGTAAGCCTTACGCACTCACTGGGTCAGCCTTATACATCCCACGGCGTGGTACTGTGAACAGGTACCCAGGGGGGTACCACCCAGTAGTAGTTCCGAGGCCGGGGGGCCTTCAGCCGAGAAGCGTTTTCCTCCAATAAATAATTTAGTCCTTTGGCACATTTTCCTTCGTCCCTGGGCCTAACACATCCCCACCGTCTCCAGTGCCGGTGTTTGGCACAGCCTGCCGTTCCCCTTTTCGTGTTTTACACGAGGAACTTGACAAACCCCCTGCTGCTATGTTATAATGAAAGAAAAAGG
>JROS01000156.1 GCA_000769715.1 Desulfobulbus sp. Tol-SR | reverse complement strand
CCCGCTGTCATTTCGAAGCGAAGCGAGAAATCTTGTTTTTCCCTGCGGGGGATGTTCCGAGGCCTGTTTGAGATCTCTCCCTGCGGTCGAGATGACAGCGGCGGTAGGTCGAGATGACAGCCTTACTCCTGTCATTTCGAAGCGAAGCGAGAAATCCCGGTGTCCCCGGCAGGGCGAAGGCCAAAATCCCGACCCCGCTGTCATTTCGAAGCGAAGCGAGAAATCTTGTTTTTCCCGGCAGGAGATCTCCCTTTTCACCACCCCCCGCCCAGGGCGAGATACAGCTGCACCGCCGCCGTCCGGCGCCCCAGTTCCGACTGCGCCCGGTCGGTCTCGGCGGCATAGAGCTGGCGCTGCGCATCGAGGACCTCGAGATAACTGACCACCCCGGCCCGGTAGCGCATCTCCGCCAGCCGCAGCCCTTCCCGCGCCGCGGTCTCACGCCGCCGCTGGGCGGCGATCTCGTCGGCGCTGCGGCCGTAGCGGCTCAGGGCATCGGCCACCTCGCGCAGGGCGTTGAGCCCGGTCTGGCGGTAGCTCTGCCCGGCCTGCTGAAGCCGGGCCAGGGCCGCCCGGTAATTGGCGGTCAGGCTGCCGCCGGCGTAGAGCGGCTGCAGCAGGTCGACGCCCGGCGAGGCGACGGTGGCCCCTTCGCCGTTGACCAGGTCGCCGAGTTCGGTGCTCACCGCGCCGAAGGTCCCGGTCAGCGTGATGGCCGGGAAGAACAGCGCCTTGGCCTCGCCGACCCGGGCATTGGCGGCGATCAGCTGCTGTTCGGCCTGGCGCAGGTCGGGGTAGCGCTCGAGCAGCGCCGACGGCAGCCCCGCCCAGCTCTCGTACATCGCGGCGAGGAACAGGAAGACGATCGCCAGGGCGAAGACGATCGGCGCCCGGCCACCTCGTCCATCGCCTGCACAGCGTCGCCTCCCGCGGCCCGAGACCGCCGTGGTGCATGTGGTACTCGACCGCCTCGACCACGACGATGGCGTCGTCGACGACGAAGACCGTGTCGTCGACGACGAAATCGCAGGCGATGTCGGCGGGAAAGCGCCGGGCCAGCTGCGGGATCGCCGCGCCCGCCCGCCCCTCCGGATAACCGCTGCCGTCGAACTTTTCATGATGCGAGCCCACCACCGAGGCGGCGTCGGTGAGCCACATCGCTCCCTTGACGATGTCGAGGCCGTACCGGACGTGGTCCTTCATCTCGTTGAATTCCTGTTCGTCCAGTCCGCCGGGCTTGAGCAGGATGTTGTCGCGGACACCGATCTTGCCGACATCGTGCAGAAACGCCCCCCTTGATCAGGCTCTGGATGTCGCTCACCGGCCGGCCGAGCTGTTCCGCCAGGCGGACGGCGTAGAGGGTGACCCGGAAGTTGTGGCTGTCGGTATCGCCGTCGCGCTTGGCGATGGCGCCGGCCAGGATCGTCAGCGATTCGAGGTTGGCGTCGAGCAGATGGCGCGAGAAGGCCGGAGGAAGGCGGATGCGATCAGGGGCACCGGGGCTCACGGCCGGGTTGACGTTGTCCCCGGTCATGCCCGCGAGACCGGATCGCCGGCCCGATTGGACATCCGTACTCTGAATGTTATTATATATGAGAGCTTGTTGCAAAACGATCGAGATTGTCAGTGATCAGCGGGCGGCGGGCGGCGGTGGTAGCG
>JROS01000045.1 GCA_000769715.1 Desulfobulbus sp. Tol-SR | reverse complement strand
GTCGAGATGGCAGGGGAGGGAGCAGGGCGAAGCGACGGGCGTGCAGAGGGTTATTGTTCAGGAAGCTCATTATTGACAAAAAATTTGAGTATCGTACAATGGAAAGGTAAACACGTTGAGTTTTTCTAATTGGTTGAAAGAATAGATTTTCTTTCCTCCATCCAACGGAAGCGCGATATGGATGAAGGGGGTGATGGGGAAGACGTGCCGGCAGTATCGCTGCATTCATGATCACGAAAACCTTTAGTCAGGAGGAGGTATGAGATTTTTCAAGGGCATGACCGTTCTGCTCGGACTCGCCGTACCGCTGATGTTCACCGGTGCCCAGGCGGCTGAGGAGAAGAAAGCCAAGACCATTGCCGAACTTGCGGCAATGTATGATTCGAGTGGATGTGTGGACTGTCATACTGAAGCTCATGAGCAGTGGCAGAAATCACTCCACGCCCGATCGATTTTCGGTCCGGAAAAAACCGGCAGAACCGCGGCTACGTTCAGGACGACCATCGAGAATGGCTTGATGGAGTGGGAACATTCCGGAGTGAAAGCGCCGGAAGATGTCGGCGTCAAGCATCTGATGATCTGCGCCAAGTGCCATCTGCCGCAGCTGGAGGAGGCCGAGGACAGCGTCGCCAAGGAAATCGTCAAGAACATCTACGCCTTTGCCGAGGACGGTGACGAGGATGCGGCTAAGGCCCTGCAGTCTCTGAACATCGGTTGCACCGTCTGTCACGGCCGCAACGCCATCGTTCACAAGTGGAAAGATGGGACCCCGCAGAAAGATGCGGTCTATGGCACCAAGGATGGCGAGCACGAGGACGAAAACCATCCGGTGATGAAAGAAAGCAAGATCATGAAGGAATCGATCCTCTGCGGCCAGTGTCATGGCCTGGGACCGAATTTCGACCTGGAGAATCCGACCCAGTGCGCAACGCTCTATGGCGCCCATCTCTATACCTATAAGGCCGAAGGCGGGGTTGCAACCTGCCAGGAATGCCATATGGAGAAGAGCGGGCTCGGTCATGACATGCAGAGCTATCGTTCTCCCGTGATGGCCAAGATGGCGCTGGAGGTCGAAGTCGAGTCCGAGGCCTACCAGTGGCGTGACGGTTCGACCATGACGCCGCTGGCCGATGTCATCGTCGAGCTGAAGAACAAGGCCGGGCACCCCATTCCGGACGGCTGACCGACTCCAAACCGGGTGGTCCTGTATGTGACCGCGAAAACAGCTGATGGCAAGGTATTCTACAAGAACGAAAAAATCTACATGCCGGTCCCGCAGCAGATGGGCCGGGGCGACAAGATGGGCCGTGGACCGTACGAGAAGAGCGGCATCCTGCGCGACACCAGCCTGCCGCCGCTGAAGACGACCAGGGAAAAATTCACCATCCCCGTCTACACCGAGGCAACCAAGGACGACAAACTGGTACGGACCATCATCGCCAACGACTTCACCGTCGATGTCGAGGTATGGTATCAGCCGTACGGCAAGAAGGATGATCCGGGCAACGCCCAGAAGTGGTTTGCCGTCACCAAGAACATGCACATCGAGAAGGGCGGGAAGTAATCTCCTCCTCGCGGCATGAACGTCGAAGGCCGGATCCGGTTGTCGGGTCCGGCCTTTGTGCGTTCAGGGTTCGGATATGACCCGGATATCATTCCGACTACAGCCACGCAGGGGAATAATGTCAGCAGTTCCAGGAGTAAGGTGTGATGGTCGCTCTCCATTCTTTGTAAATTCAAAGTCTTTG
>JROS01000044.1:5453-67859 GCA_000769715.1 Desulfobulbus sp. Tol-SR | reverse complement strand
CCGCCGGACCTGGCAATGCCTTGACCGATCGCAGCCTTCGCCTTCCCGATATCATCGGGATGGACCAGGATATCCAGATCACCGCCCTTCAAGCTTGTCGGGAGAGCTTCATAGTTGCGAAGGACGGCATAGCGAACGTTCATCGTTTCAAAAGCCGCAAAGAGCTCCCGAAGAAACACCTCTTCCGCATTCGCCAACGTCATCATCCGCTCCGGCCGGCATGAAGAAGGTACAAGACGAGTGAAACATATCTTGAAGCGAGGAGATCACTTCGGTCGGAGTCTTCGGCACCTCTCAACATCCGGCGAGCGCTCCCCCTTCGGCATCCGGGCCTTGCAGATATTGGCCGAGGCCCAACCGGATCCATGATGTATGCAATGATGGACCGTACTGAAGTCAGGATTCGATATAATGATCTCAAATCTTTCTCCGATCAGCCTCATCTCTTCCGGATACGAAAAAACAGCCCAGAACCAAAACCACCTCTCCAATCGTGATTCCGGTGATCGCGCCTGAAATTCCAAAGACCAGTATCATACCATATACAGATGCCAGAGCAATTATCGCACTGATTGTATTGAGGAGGGTCAAGACGCGAAACCGCCTCAGTATTTGCAGCACCATTTCCATTCCATTCCGCAGGGCGAGAACGACGGTCAAAAGACACCAGAACAATACCAGAATGAAAGGGGTATCATACTGATCGCCAAGGACGAACGGGACGATATCTTCCAGAAAAAAAAGCAGCAACAGGGAATATACGATCGAGATGGAAAGCAGCACCAGGGTGAACATCATCCCGGCGGCATTGACTTTGCGGGGATCAGATGCCCGGAGGGTCGCAAGTCGCGGCATCAAGACCTGGCTCAGCGCCGGGGTCAACATGACAGCCGGGGTAACGAACATCCGGCTGGCATTGAGATGAGCGACCCCAACGGGCCCGAGCAAGGAGGCGGTAATCAAGGTATGGGCCTGGGTCCTGAGAAAATAGAAAAACACCGTCATGGCCGCCCATTTCCCCCCACTCCACAGTTCAACCAGATCCGGGAAAAGCCGGGAACGATCAAGTTGCCGCAGCGGTATTTGCACCAAGACGTAACCGACGAGAACCCCTGCTCCATTACTGAGGCCATAAAGCAGGAGATAGGATTCCGAATTCCCATCCGGAAGTACCAAATACAGAACAATACAGAAAACGCCGAGCGAGAGCGCAACTGCAGTATTGACCCAGAGAGCCCGGATCTCCTTTCGCAGGGTATAGCAATGGCGAATGAAAAAATCCTTGGCCAGGATGGTAGTTGAAGCAGCGATAATTGCGATGGCCAGATGATGATATTTGTGTAGCCACTCTGAAAAGTACCCCCCCGCATAAACCAACACAACCAGCAAAAATGCCGTGACCAGGCAAAACAGCATCATGATCAGGCAGATTCTGGCGGCGTAGGGTTCCCGGTCTTCCGCCGCTTTATTCGGTATATGCACAACCATCTGGGTGAGAAACATGGCATTCCCGATCCCGGCATAAAACAGGGTAATCGCAAATCCGATGCCGTATAACCCGAACTCGACCGGAGGAAGGTTGCGCACCAGATACAAACCAAAAAGAAAATTGGTGGCGCTGCTCACCATCTGATTCAGCACGCTCACCACAATAGCCTTGGATAAGCTCATCGTTCGAATATTGATGAAGCTGATAATTGAAATCTCCGAAAACCTGGCCGCCAGACTTATCGCGATAAATGTATTCTGCTGCTCCTGCTGGTTCTCTGTAATTCAAACTCCACATACACAATTATTATCAGGAACAGGACAAGAAAGTGATTATGTGAGGCGAAGGTCGTTCCGGTGATTGATCGCACCACCAGTATGATTAATATTCCGCCAAGTTCGAGAAATCGGGGGTTGGCTTGAAGTGGTCGAATCAATCCCACCAGGATATTCCGTAGGGCGTAAAGGATTGAGAGAATCAGAGCCGCAAGCCCTGACCAGCCATTGGAAATCAAGGCGTCGATGTAGTCCGAATGCAATGTGGCCCTATCTTCAGCACCCAATTCGGTAGCCAGAATCATGCGATTGGCATACATGTATCCCAGGCCGAATATCTTGTTTTCCAGGTCGGTGGCATCAAATCTCTTGATTGCGACATCCCACATATTGATCCGACCGCTCATTTGCATCACCCGAGTCTCCGACATTCCTCTGGTCATATATTGATACAAGGTTGCCTTGTTCAGATACGTGACAGTACCCACTGAAAATATCACAATCAAAGCGATTATTTTCTTTTTGCGGCTGGCGAAAATAACCATCGCGAACACACCACTCAATAAAAAGGCAATCCACGCCGTACGGCTCTGGGCAAATACAAGGATCGTCAACAGCAACATGATCTCGATAATTTTCTTCAACCGGCTCTTCCTGTCGGAAGACATGATCCTGACAATACAGATGTACAGCAATATGGCGGCGATCATCCCGATCGAATTGGGATTGATCTGGATGATTACGCCAAAAAGCTGATAGGGGATGACGCCCTCCTGGTAGCCGGTAAACGCCTTGTCCGACAGCGGCATTTGAATCGCTTCGTCCGGGAACAATATCAACCCGGCCAGAACGGTGATGAGGAGGAATTTGAAGAACAGAAGAATGGCTTCATAGTACCGTTCGATAATACTCCCGTCCGAACGTGATTTGTGCAGTACGAAAAGGGCAACCCCGAACACTGCGAGGATTTCCATGGATTTCCACAGGGAAAACAAAACCCAGGGCGAATACAGAAATGTCGAAATGACACTGACGACTATAAAACAGCCAAAAAACACGAGACCTTTCGGCCAATTTCGCGGCAGCCCTTTTCTCAGGAAATATATGGCCAGCAAGAACAGTAATAATCCGATTGCTGCAACTTTATGAAAATTTGCGAGCGTGATCGGATTGGTCGAAGCCTCTCCGATCGATCTGCCGCTGAACAACAGCAATGAGATAAAAACCAGATATGCCGGAAGCAACTCGGTATCAAACAACCGAACTCTTTTCAACGAATACGCCTCCTGAAATGATCACGGGATTTCAAGTCGGGACCTCGAAGGAAAAGTTTGCATTCCCCGGTATCGGCAGGATCAATACCTGCATTATCCTCCAACTCACCACAACGACCCAGCCACACCTTTTCTATACACGTGTCGCAACAGCCAACGCCACTTCAATCTGAGCGGGATAAGCTTTTTACTCCCATCCCGGCCCACTTCAATCCACTGCCGACCGGGAAATTCGATTCTTAAAAATTACCTATGCCGTAAGCAGGAGGGCATGTAAGCCATTCCCGGATCCTGGAAGAGGAACGCTGACGGGATTGAGCGACATCAATCCGCCTCGAGCCGGAGATAATCGAGAGGTGCCGCAGGTTCGAACGGCCATGGGATGGCGGGCGGCGGCCATCAAGCGGACAATGGGGGCGATGAGGTTGTCGACAGAGCAGAAGGAACGGGTCTGCGCCCCGTCGCCGTAGTACGTGAGCGGCAGATCCTGCGAGGCCTGGACAATGCAGCTGGATCTGCCCGGCACGGTTATACCTCGCACCACCGCAATATGGCCGCCGCTCCGACCGGTTCGACGCAGTGCCTGGACAGGGGCAGGCATGGAGGCTGATCCCCTGTCGAGGCGGATTTCAGATCGAAGCTGCAGCAGAATTGTCCAGCAAAGCGAACTATTCTATCTCAGATCCGCTCCACCGGAAGTCCCCTTTTTTCAACGATCATTTCTGGCACGACCGGTTCAATGCACTCATCACCGCCTTGATCGAGGCAACGATGATATCGGTATCGATCCCGACCCCCCAGAAGCGGTTGCCGCCGACGTCCTCGATCTCGATATAGGCCGCCGCCGTGGCGCTCTGACCGCCTCCCAATGCATGTTCATGGTAGCTGCAGAGGGTGAACTCGCCGGTCACCGATGCCTTCATCGCCGCGCAGAAGGCATCGAGCGGACCGTTACCCGAGGCCTGGAGCGTCCGCTCGATGCCATCGACCAGCAGGTTGATCTCGACATCGGCAAACGAGGCCTTGTCGACGCTGTCGAAATGCCGCTTGACCGTGTTGAATCCCTTCAGGGCGAAAGGCTGCGACACCGACAGGTAGGCCCTCTCGAAGGATTCGTAGATCTCCTGCGGCTGCAGTTCCCGTCCTACCCGTTCGGTGAGATCCTGGATGATCGCCCCGAATTCCGGATGCATCTCCTTCGGCAGCTTGAAGCCGAATTCCTTGTCCATGACATAGGCGACCCCGCCCTTGCCGGACTGGCTGTTGATCCGGATGATCGACTCGTAGGTCCGGCCGACATCGGTGGGATCGATCGTCAGATAGGGAACTTCCCACAAGCCGGTTTCCGCCTCTTCGTACATCGTCATGCCTTTGTTGATGGCATCCTGGTGCGATCCGGAGAAGGCGGTGTAGACCAGCTCGCCGGCATAGGGATGACGCGGGTGGACCGGCAGATGGGTGACTCGCTCGTAGACCTCCACCAGCTGGTTGATGTCGCGCAGATCGAGGCCGGGATCGACCCCCTGGGTGAACATGTTGAGGGCCAGGGTGATGATGTCGACGTTGCCGGTCCGCTCGCCGTTGCCGAACAGGGTGCCCTCGACGCGCTGACCGCCGGCCAGCAGCCCGAGTTCGGTGGCGGCGACAGCGCAGCCGCGATCGTTGTGGGCATGGAGGCTGAGGATGATCGCATCGCGCCGCGATATCCTGCGGCTGAACCACTCGATCTGATCGGCATAGACATTGGGACTGGCCAGTTCGACCGTAGCCGGCAGATTGATGATCACCGGTTCGTCCGGCGTCGGCCGCCAGACATCCATCACCGCCTCGCAGATCTCAAGGGCGAATTCCAGTTCGGTGCCGGTAAAGCTCTCCGGCGAATACTCGTAACGGAAACGGGTCTCCGGGTATTTCGCCTCCTCCTCCTTGATGAGCTTCGCCCCCTCGACCGCCAGAGCGATGATCTCCTTCCGGTTCATCTTGAAGACCGTCCGCCGCTGCAGGGCCGAAGTGGAATTATACAGATGGACGACGGCCTCCTTCACCCCTTTGACAGAGGCAAAGGTCTTTTCGATCAGGTGCGCCCGGGCCTGGGTCAGCACCTGGATCAGGACTCCCTCCGGTATCAGCCCCTTGTCGATCAGGATGCGGGTGAAGTCGTATTCAACCTGTGAAGCGGAGGGAAAACCGACCTCGATCTCCTTGAACCCGATATCGACCAGCAGCTTGAACATCTCCAGCTTCCTGGTCAGACTCATCGGCTGGATAAGGGCCTGGTTGCCGTCGCGCAGGTCGACGCTGCACCAGACCGGAGCCTTGGTTATGACCTGCGACGGCCAGATGCGGTCAGGCATATCGAATCGAGGAAAAGGACGGTATTTCTTCACTGCTTCCGGTTTCATTGTTTTCTCCTTGAAAAATCCCAGTACGTGGAAATAAAAAAGGCCGCGGTTGGATCAACCGCGGCCTTGAAAGTCATCGTATTGTGTTATGAGTGAACTACAATCCCTCCGACCCTGCCGCGGCGGCAACATATAGACCTTGAAGTAGAGCGAGGAGGAGGATAGGCATTTTCTTCGTGTCCCTTA
Source organism: Desulfobulbus sp. Tol-SR (assembly GCA_000769715.1). GTDB lineage: Bacteria > Desulfobacterota > Desulfobulbia > Desulfobulbales > Desulfocapsaceae > Desulfoprunum. The sequence goes on along the minus strand of JROS01000044.1, from coordinate 62,233 downwards.
ACGGCTTGGAATATGGTCACAGCAACTGCTGCATCTGCAATATTCGATATATACGTGATCCAGTGATGATGTCAAGGAAGTTTTCCCGGGAAGATGGCGCTGTACTATCGAGACAAGGCGCCCTTCGGAATCGGCTGCCCAACCACCCCGATGGATTTCTGTCGATGCGTCCGGCTGCCAATTAAAAGCTGAAGGGAATCAGGTATTGAAAAATCTCCGTAAACAGACAATATTTGAAATAACAATCATTTTGATCCATATTGACATATCATTTTTTCAAATATATATTTTCTGTTTTATATATGATTCTCCTGTTTCCCAGGCCCTGCACCTCCGCCTGGCGCTCACATTCATGTAAGAGGAAGAGCTGATGGTAAAAATGACCGGTTCACAGGCAATAGTCAAATGCCTCCAGGAAGAAGGCGTCAAGACAATCTTCGGTTACCCGGGCGGGGCGGTCATAGATCTGTTCGATGCCCTGATGGACTCCGACATCACCAACGTCCTGGTCCGTCACGAGCAGGGGGCGGTGCATGCCGCCGACTCGTTCAGCCGGGTAACGGGCGAGGTCGGCGTGGCGCTCTTGACCTCCGGCCCGGGGGCGACCAACGGCGTGACCGGCATCGCCACCGCCTACTGCGATTCGATCCCGATGGTCATCCTGACCGGGCAGGTCCCCCGCTCGCTGATCGGCAACGACGCCTTTCAGGAGGTGGATATCGTCGGCATCACCCGACCCTGCACCAAACACAACTACCTCGTCAGCAACAGGGACGAGCTGGTGCCGATTCTGCGCGAGGCCTTCTACATCGCCCGGACCGGCCGTCCCGGGCCGGTACTGGTCGACCTGCCGAAGGATCTGATGGCCGGCCAGGTCACCTATCCGGAACAGAAGCCGATCCGCATGCAGAACTACCAGCCGACCTATGAGCCCCATATCGGCCAGATCGCCAAGGCCTGCAAGCAGATCCTCAAGTCGAGGAAGCCGGTGCTCTATGTCGGCGGCGGGGTCATCCTCTCCGATGGCCACAAGGCCCTTGAGGAACTCGCCGTCAATCTCAATATCCCGGTGACGATGACCCTGATGGGGCTGGGAGCCTTTCCCGGGTCACATCCGCTGTCGATGGGCATGCTCGGCATGCACGGCAGTTACACCGCCAATATGGCCGTCGCCCAGAGCGACCTGCTGATCGCCGTCGGCGCCCGGTTTGATGACCGGGTGACCGGCAAACTCGAGGAGTTCGCCTGCAACGCCAAGATCATCCACATCGATATCGACCCGACCTCGATCAGCAAGAACGTCAAGGTCGACATCCCGATCGTCGCCGACTGCCAGTACGCCTTGACCGCCATCAACAGCTGGTTCGCCAAGGAGCCCGGCATCAACATCAAGGAGGAGGCCGCCCAGCACGAGGCCTGGCTGGAGACGATCAGGGAGTGGACCGCCAAGTATCCCATGACGTACAAGGAAGAAGGCGAGCTGATCAAGCCGCAGTATGTGGTCCAGATGCTCGACAAACTGACCGGCGGCAATGCCATCATCACCACCGAAGTCGGCCAGAACCAGATGTGGACGGCCCAGTTCTTCAAGTTCAACAAGCCCCGCCATTTCGTCACTTCGGGCGGTCTCGGCACGATGGGTTTCGGCCTGCCGGCCGCCATCGGCGCCCAGATGGCCTTCCCCGACCGGCTGGTGATCGATATCGCCGGCGATGGCTCGATCCAGATGAACATCCAGGAACTGGCCACCGCCAGACAGTACAACTGCCCGGTCAAGATCGCCATCCTGAACAACAGCTATCTCGGCATGGTGCGGCAATGGCAGGAACTGTTCTATGACAAGCGCTATGCCTCGACCGTGATGGAAATCACCCCTGATTTCGTCAAGCTGGCCGAGGCCTATGGCGCGGTCGGCCTGCGTGCCACGAAGAAGAGCGAGGTCGTCCCCGTCATCGAGAAGGCCCTGGCCACCAAAAACGTCGTCATCATGGATTTCTCCATCGCCCGCGAGGAGAATGTCTACCCGATGGTGCCGGCAGGCAAGGCCACGACCGAGATGCTGCTCGTCTGATCCGGCGAATCTACGATAACCGGCAGGATTTCCATAACCCGTCACGCCTACAGGACAACAATGAAACACACCTTATCCGTTCTTCTTCAAAATAAGCCGGGAGTGCTCTCACGGGTAACCGGCCTGTTCAGCGGCAGGGGATTCAATATCGAAAGCCTCTGCGTCGCCGAAACCCTCGACCCGGGTATCTCCTGCCTGACCCTTGTCACCCGGGGCGACAACTCCATCATCGAACAGATCACCAAACAGCTGCACAAGCTGATCGATGTCATCAAGGTCACCGACATCAGCGAGAAGGAGTACGTCGAGCGGGAGATGGTGCTGATCAGGATCAAGGCCGAGGCCCAGACCCGCGCCGAGGTCCTGCGGGTGATCGATATCTTCCGGGGCAAGGTCGTCGATGTCAGTTCCAGAAGCTATGCCGTCGAAGTCACGGGTTCTGCCTCCAAGATCCAGGCGCTCATCGATCTGCTGAAGCCGATCGGCATCAAGGAGATCGTCCGCACCGGGACCATTGCCATGGCCAGGGCCTCGAAAAACAAATGATCCCTGAATCGGTTCCTTCGCCTTCATCGGCGGTGGAACCGGTTGCAGGAACGTCAATGACCCCTCACTCCGGATCTTCCGCCAGTCTTCGCAAACCGCAATCATTCAGCCGGCAATGCCGCTGACGCCAACCGGGAATTCCACCTCCCAGGAGAAACCTGTATCATGCTTGCACCCAAAGTGCCCGTTGCCCAGGAAGGCTATCCGTTTATCGGATTTTCCGCCTTCCTGACGCTGCTCTTCGCCATCCTCGGTCTGACCGGGCCGGCCCTGCTGACCCTGCTCGCCACCGCCTTCATCCTCTATTTCTTCAGGGATCCGGAACGCTTCATCCCGGAACGGGCCGATGCCCTGATGTCCCCGGCGGACGGCAAGGTCATCCTGGTCGAAGAGGTGATGGATCAGACCTTCACCGGTAGTCATGTGTACAAGATCTCGATATTCATGAACATTTTCAACGTCCATGTCAACCGGTCGCCATGCGATGGCGACGTTGACAGGATCATCTATGTGCCCGGCATGTTCTACTCCGCCGATTCCGCCCAGGGAGCGCTCCGCAATGAATACTGTGCAACGCTGCTCACCACAGGCGCCGGCAGGAAGATCGCCGTTGTCCAGGTGGCCGGTCTCATCGCCAGAAGGATCGTCTGCTGGCTTGAGCCCAAAGATCGCGTGCGGCGTGGCCAACGTATCGGCCTGATCCGTTTCGGCTCGCGTGTCGACCTCTACCTGCCGAAAGAGACCAGCATCCAGGTGGCAGTGGGACAGAAGGTCATCGCCGGCGAGACTGTCATCGGTCTGCTCCCCTGATGCCTGCCGATACATTTTTGCCTTGTATCACCGTATACTGTGTGGTTCAGTGATTTTTCAGTGATCCCGGTTTGTAAATGAAAGACCGAGACAACAGCAGCATATTGGCCGTATCGTCTGCCACTACGCATCCTGGACTTCCGGGCTTATCCACCTGGAATGCCGGTTTTTCTTCCCGTTAAACAGGTTGTTTTACCTTTCGAGGACATGGAAATGAGTGCGATGAAAAAAGAATATGCGGTCGCGGTCGCCGGGGCCACTGGAGCGGTTGGCGGCGCCATGCTGGACGTGCTGGAGAGAAAGAATTTTCCGGTCAAAGAGCTGCGGCTGCTCGCCTCCGAACGCTCCGTCGGCAAAACGCTCACCTTCCGGGGAGAGCAGCTGCCGGTTCAATTGCTGACCAAAGATGCCTTCAAGGGGATCGATATTGCCCTGTTCTCGGCCGGCGGAGACCGTTCCCTGGAATTTTCCCCGCCTCGTGGTCTCGACCTACCAGGCGGTATCCGGCACCGGGACCAAGGCGATTCTCGAGTTGAAGAACCAGATCATGGCCTACGCGGCCGGCAATCCCCTGGAAGTGAAGGTCTATCCGCACCAGATCGCCTTCAACTGCCTGCCCCAGATCGACTCCTTCCTCGACAACGGCTACACCAAGGAAGAGATGAAGATGGTCAACGAAACCCGCAAGATCTTCGAGGATCCGTCCATCGGCGTGACCGCGACCACGGTCCGGGTCCCTGTTTTTTATGGCCATTCGGAGTCGGTCAATATCGAGACCGGATCGAAGATCACCGCCGAGGAGGTGAAACAACTCCTGGCGACCGCTCCCGGCATCAGGCTGGTCGATGAACCGCAGAAGGGCCTCTACCCCCTGGCAACCGACTGTGCCGGCAATTTCGAGACCCTCGTCGGACGCATCCGTGAAGATGAGTCCATCGCCAACGGCATCAATCTCTGGGTCGTGGCCGACAATATCCTGAAAGGAGCCGCCCTCAACGCCGTACAGATCGCGGAAAAACTGATAGCCGAATACATCTGAGCTGCCGGCGGAATCGACGATCCGGACCGGCATGCGGCGATCCGGATCGTCACGCTGACGGCGTCAGAGACTCAACCCCATCCCCATTCCAGAATCCTTGAGAATCATCAGCGGATCTGCCCGAGGCCGGAAGCTCTGTTCACCACCAGGGCGGAGCATCGTCATCCGACCCACTTCCGATCGAGCCCGCGAGGCGCTGTTCAATATTCTCGGTCGACGCACCGAAGAGGCAGCAGTCCTCGATCTGTACGCCGGTACGGGTGCACTTGGGCTCGAGGCGTTCAGCCGCGGCGCCAAAAGGGTGCTGTTCGTCGACAACAACCGTCTCGCGCTCGACCTGATCGCCAGGAATATTCGGGCCTGCGCCGGAACGGATGAATCGACATCCAGCGCATCCCCCGCGGCCGCTCAACCGCGTTTGTCCCTGATCAATCATGATTTGCGAAGGGGTTTGCCGTTACGCCAGTATCAGCAGAAGGGGTTTTCTCTCTTTGACCTGATATTCCTCGATCCACCCTATTCACAAGGTCTCTGTCAGCGCACGCTGCAGGACCTGGATCACAGCCATGTACTGGCCGATGCTGGTCTGCTGATCGCGGAAGAACGGGAGAACGAAATGCTGGATGACAGCTTTGCAACCTTCAAACTGAGCGACAGGCGCGTTTATGGTGATACCGCCTTCTGGATATTTGAATCAAAAGAGCCCGACAATGAATAATTCCGACAACCAGACGCCCATATCCACCACACAAGGAACAGCCATGCAGAATTGCCCTAAAAGTCTCTCGCTCGCCGTCTATCCCGGCACCTTCGACCCGATCACCAACGGCCATGTGGATCTGATCAACCGCGTCCTTGATCTCTTCGATACCGTTATTGTCGCCGTTGCCATCAATCCTGCCAAGAGCCCGCTGTTCACGCTTGAACAACGGATCGGCATGATAAAAGAAGTGTTACAGGGGCATGGATCCCGGGTCAGGGTCGAATCCGTTTCCGGTCTCTTGGTGGAATACGCAGCGCAGCAGAAGGCAAGGGCCGTCATCCGCGGTCTACGCGCGGTCTCCGATTTCGACTACGAATTTCAGTTGGCCCTGATGAACAGAAAACTGGAGCGCGAAGTTGACACCGTCTTCCTGATGCCGGGCTTGCGCTGGATCTTCATCAGTTCGTCAATCATCAAGGACGCCGCCCGCCATGGCGGGGACGTCAGCGACATGGTGCCGCCCTGTGTCAACGAGATGCTGAAGACAAAGTTCGTCCGCTGACCTGATTCATGCACCGGCCACCGAGAAAATCGCGGAAGATTCTGATTACAAGGAGAATTTTTCTTGGAACTGGCATCCTCTCACTCCTGTATCCACTGTATCGGTTCATCGGTTTTCGTCTGCCTCGAAAGCCTCAACGGATCGAAGTGGCCAAGCAGATTCTGCCGGGGCAATTCCGACTTTTCCCGAATTTCATCCTCTTCGCCCGGGAAGACAGTGTCTGGGCGGTATCCCGCAAGTGCACCCACCTCGGCTGCACCCTCCATTACGTGGAAAAAGACGATCTGCTCGAATGTCCATGCCACCAGAGCCGGTTCTCCAGCGGCGGCCGGTTACTGAACGGTCCGGCCAAGGCCCCGTTGAAGACCTATCCGGTTGAAAAACGGGATGATCCCCCCTACTATATCGTTACCTTGTGAAGGGGGCGGCAGGTATGACCTTGAAAGCGCTGCCGGGGCATCTCATCACTGTCAAGTGGGGTGCGTGGAGTCTGGTCTGCCTCTATATTTCCCTTGTTTCCGGGGTCCTTGTCGCCCTCCAATATGATCCCGTTGCCGCCTACTACTCGACGGCAGCGATGGATCTGCTCGTTCCCTTCGGTCAGTATTTCCGCTCTCTCCACTTTTATTCGAGCCAGTTCTTCTTCCTCCTGGCCATCATCCATCTCATTGTCGTCTACCACAGCACCGACAGCTATACGACAGCCCAGTGGAGCAGGTTGATCGCAACCCTGCCGGTCGTCCTGCTTCTGCTGTTTACAGGCTACATACTGCGCGCCGACAGCACCGGCGCCTCAGCAGGAGCGATTGCCGAGGCGATTCTTATGGATATCCCCCTCTTCGGCCCGGCAATCAACAGCGCCTTCTTCTCCATCACAGATCACGGGATGCAGCGTGTCTACGTCACCCATATCATAACCTTTGATCTTCTCTGGCTCGCCCTGGCCTGGGAACACCTGCGCCGCTACCGCATACGCATCACCGATTATCTCCCTGCGGCTGGTCTTGTCCTCCTGTTCAGTGTCTTCATTGCCGCGCCGATCGATCCGGAAAAACTCGGCGTCAGCTATATTTCAGGGCCATGGTTCTTTCTCGGCCTGCAGGAACTCCTTCGCTACCTTCCCCCGCTCATCGCCGGATTCATCTTTCCGGCCTCCTTTGTCTTCGCTCTTTTCCTGGCAAGAAAGCACCATCGTTTTTTCACATCCACGCTCGTCTTTCTCTTGATCTGGCTTCTGCTCTACCTGGTATTGAGTTTCCTCGCCCTGATGCACTAGACGACGATCTGGCACCATCTGCTTCCACAATTGACCGCCGCTCATCAAAACAAAAAGGGCTGCCCCTTTTGACAGGGCAGCCCTCGTTGAACTCCGGGAATCGTCGGCTCGACGATTATTTTCAGTTTTCCTTATCCAGCAACTCTTTCCGTAAGCTTTCCATACCACTTTGCATTTCTTGGCGGATCAATTCAACCTCACTCCTGATGAGCTCTCTGATCTGCCTCGCCAAACGCTCGTCGGAGCCTTCCGCACCGGTCACTGCAAGACGTTCGCCGGCCAGGTCATCAGCCAGGGCAGTATATGAATCGTCATCCATGCTGGCGATATTGCGTTGATCTTGCACTTCCGCCACTTCAGCTACCAGATCTTCAGCCGCGAAGATATCTTCCGAATCTAAAGCGACGGTCTCTGCAGCTGTAAAGAGATCTCTACCTGTCTCTCCCCCGCCGACAGGCTCTTCCTCAACTGCGGGTTCGATCGCAGCAGAGTCCCGCTCCTCGATTTCTTCCTCTTCAAAGGATATCTCCTCTTCCTCGAGAATCTCCCCGGCCTTGGTTCGTACCGGAACCGCAAAGGTCAATCGGCCCCCCTTGGCCACTGCCTGCCGGTCCAGCATATCCTTCTGCCATAGCAAAACCGTCGTCATCTCACTTAAAAGCCTTTCCTGGGCAGAAAACCCTTTCGGATCTTCGAGCGCCTCCCCAAGGGCATCAGTGAGCGATTGCAGTATGCTGAAGGCCTCGGCACTGGCTTCATACCGATACGTTTCAATGTGTTGTGTTGCAGTGGATATCAGTTGGAGAAACATCCTGGCTAACGGTACTGCCGCATACTCATTGCGAAGACTGTCGATATCGGCATGCATGCCTTCAAAAATTGAGTCTTCCAACTCAAGGCCCAGGGAACCGACACAGGCCCGAAGATTTGACAGAGGATCCTCCATCGCGGCAATCGGCAATTCTTCCTCAACCGTCAACTGTTCTTCTGAAAGTGCTTCGATATCGGGGACTGCAGCCATGAGCCGGCCGGAATCCAGGCTCTCCGGAACCGATTCAAACTGAAATCCCCCTTCCATGCTGCTATCCTCGAAAACATCAGCAGCGACAGGTTCCTCCAGGCCATCGAATACGGCCTCATCATCGATATCCAGGGAAGCCTCCCCGATGGCGCCACCCTTTTCTTCCTCCACCGGTTCAAAGGCGAGCTCTTCTTCGATCTCGCCCTCTTCAAGCACTTCCATCACAAACATCGAGGAAGACGGCTGTTCTATCTTGTCAACATCCTCATATTTTTCCTCTTTCCGGTCACTGGGCGACTCCTCAATAGATTCTTCCGTCAACGCAGATTCTTCGTTGCCGTTCATCGTTTGGCCTTCCCGGGCTGGTTCTTCTTCTTTCCCGAAGAAAGAGTCCGGACGATCCTCGATGTCTACTGCTGAATCGATCTCCCCTGCGATACGCTCCTCTTCGACTGAAACCCGATCTGCAGGCTCGAAAACGGCAAAACGGTCTTCACCGGTTGCCACCAACTCTGGCTCAGGTTCACCGGAGAGAGCGGGAGCCAGGTCTGCGCCGGCAAACGCCAGAGGCTCTTCCCCCGAATCATCATCATCCTCAGACTCAACGTCCACTCCAGGAAGTGTGATTCCGCTCGAAGAACCAGTGTCTGTTTCAACAGCAGAAAACGCTACTGATTCCTGCATCTCGGTCTCAACAGTTTCTTCCGGTTCTGTCTCGAAAACAGCTGCTTGTGGTATCTCCTCGTTGACGTCCAGTGCGCCGAAGAAATCATCCAACCGGCTTTCCACATCGGCGGCAAATTCGATATTCTCTTCAGGCACAACCTCGCTTCGCTCAATTCTCACCGACTCATCCAGATCAGACAAGGCCGGAGCCAGGTCGTCATCCTGGTACGGGAGCCTGTCCTGATCGGATTCACCATCCGCATCCGACTCGACGTCCACCCCCCGCATGGACTCTTCCCGGTCTATTCCGGGACCGGCAGGTGTACCATCGGCCTGAAACATGGCGTCAAGACGGGATTCTACGACATCCCCGCCCTCATCCGGCACATCCCTGCCTGCCTGAACCTCGAATTGATCAGCCTTTTCCTCAAATTGCGGTTCATCACTGTCGGTAAAAAACCTGTCGACCTGCCCCTCGACCATCGAAGTGGAAGAGCGGTCCAGGGCAGCGGCCTCTTCTTCTTCCTGAAACCCTCTCTCCCCCCCTTCCGGCAAACCGGACAAGGCGGGTGCAATTGAGCCCCCCTCCTCTTCATCTTCGGAGAATTCTTCTTCCTCAACCTTACTCGGCTTGATTTTCGCTCCAACGATTGCCTTGAATTCATTGAATTTCTCAACTTCAGGAAGAAGAATTCTCTTTTCTTCCTCAAGGCTCATGGGCACAGTTACAATCTTTTCAAGACCGGCAACGAAGGAATGGAGGAGTTTGAATGCATCTGCGTGAGCATCGCTCTTCTTGAACCGAATATAGGCCGCCAGCGTGCCCAACCCCTGGAGAAATATCTGCTTCGGCCGGCTCCCGGCAAAGATATTCTCGAGACGATGAACCTCGTCTCGAAGTCTTTCAAGCTCAATCTCAGTGATCTCCCAATCGATACCGAGAACTAATGCCTTCAGATCGAAGAGGATGGAACCGGCATCCGGCGCAGTCACGGGAGACGGCTGCATCTCATCTGCGTACACCTCCCCATGGGCTGTTGATGTGGCCTTTTTGTCCCCTTTACTGATCTGCTTCTTTAAAATCTCGAATTTTCGAACATCCTCAAGAAGCAATTGGCGTTTTTCTCCTTCCGTCATCAATTCGGAAGATACCATTTTCTCGAGGTTATAGTAGAACGAGAGCAGCAGTTTTATGGCATTCGGGTTGGCGTCGGCCTTCTCTTTGTAAATATATTTGCTAATTTTTTCAAGGGCTTGGATATAGACAAGATATATTTTCTCATCGGCCCAGACATCTTTCAGATCGACAAGTTCGTCATTGAATTGGTGCAGAACATCATCCGTAATCTCCCAGTCAATGGATAGAACAAGTGATTTCAATCTGACGAGGGGCGACTCATCATAGGTGGGAAACTCGAACAAATCGACGTTGTCCGTATGGAAGGAATCGTCATACTCATCAGCAACGATAGTGAGGTCATCGTCATACTGCTTTTCTGTATAGTGTTCCACCGTACCTTCTCTCTCAGAGTAGTTTTTTCTGTATTGAAACAACTGTCGAAGAAATGATTTTTTTCAAAGTTGCCGCAACATTATATCCGGTTAATGCGCTTGCCTCAAAATAAGGTACCTGTAATCTACTGTTCAAATCCTTCTGCAGTACCTCTATCGGCAGGATAGGAATGCCATGCTCCTTGAGATCGACCTTGTTGTATTGCATGACCAGTGGGATTTTGAATATGCTCTCTTTGTACGATTGAAGATTTTCGTGAAGCTGGTTCAATGAACGTATGTTCTTTTCCCGTTGTTTCTCCATCGCATCAGCCACGAAAACCAATCCGTCCACTCCGCGCAGAACGAGTTTTCTGGTGGCGTTGTATTTCACCTGACCGGGGACTGTATACAGTTGAATCTTGATGTCATATCCCTTGATCTGTCCCATATCGAACGGCAGGAAATCAAAGAACAACGTCCTGTCTCCATGCGTTTTCAGGCTGACCATCTCGGAGAGTATCTGCTTGCGATACGTGCGATTGATGTATTCGAGATTGGTCGTCTTGCCGCCTCGTCCAGGTCCGTAATAGACGATTTTGACCTGCACAACCTTATCTTTCAGATTGATAAAGCTCAAAGGACCCTCCCTCCCCAGTTGTTGCTCTGCTCATTGACCCTTGATCGTCGTACTGCGGCAAATCCGTTCACGCTTATTTCTTGTTCCAGATTTTCCTGATTTTCTCGATCACATCGACAACGTTGAGACGAAGAAATCCTAACGATATATCCTTGCCGAACATCGAAATAAGCAGCAATTCATCGTCTATCTTACTGAAATGAATATTCGAATCCTGCCCTTTATGAAAAAGTAAAGAAAATTCCTGTTCGCCAACGAGTTTGGCCATCGCATCAACCGTGGCAAAATTCCCGGCGGCCAGGGCAGCGAAGGAGTACACATCGTATTTGCTTTCACCATTATCCCTGGCAGTGATAATATTCCCTGCCATATCTATGATTATGACGCAGTCGACACCGAGTTTGATCAGCTTTTCCGTCAAGATCACATCTATCTGCTCAAGTTGCTCCTGACTGACAATCCCATAATTCATGCGGTTTTCCTCTAGGTGGTTGTTTGTCACTGGACACGATTAAATTTTAAACGATCAAGAGATATCTTGACTCAATTGATAACCTTGTATCAACTCAAAATAAATCCCGAATATATAAATTTTAGAATCAACAACAGAGAACAGACAACAGACGCAGAATATTGTATTGCGCCTATCAGCCGGCTGCGAAAATCCTTCGCGTGTTCATCGAGAATGCCCCTTCCGGAAGTATTTCACTATACGATAGTTTGTTGATTATATGAAGAAAATTTTTTCTTTTTCTGAAAAATCAGTTTCATACCAGGTAATTATCAAATATTTCCTTTGATTTCAGGCAGAAATAGACCAATCCCCCTGAACAGCATGCCTGCCCTATCCCTGGAGACCTGCAAGGGAGAGGTCATTCCCTGATCCCCCGCATCCATCCTTTCAATCCGCAGACTCCACCGGTTGTTGGGATCGGACGATCGAGGGCAACCCTTGAGATTCTTCCTCATTGCGGGCAATTCCAATATTTGCTATGTAAGGGCTGGAGGATTTTTCAGTGAATGACCCAAGACATCTTTTCCCCGACCTGCCTGAAGATACATGCATTATCGATACACACTGCCATCTCGACATGAACGATTATGCCGGTGATCTTGACGCTGTTATCGAACGGGCACGGCAAAAAAAAGTCGAAAAAATTATCACGATCGGTATCTCTCTCGAGAGCTCAAAAAAGGCGGTGGCCCTGGCGAGAAGATATCCAGGTGTCAAGGCAGCAGTAGGGATCCATCCCCACGACCTGCCTACCTCTGTTGAAAGCACCTATGCTGATATTGTCAAACTTGTCGAGGAAAACCGGAACTATATTGTTGGTTACGGAGAAATCGGGCTTGATTACGCAAAAAAGTACTGCCCCGCGGAACAGCAACAACTGCATTTCCGTATCCAGTTGGAACTGGCCAAGACCCTCAATCTGCCGGTGATTATCCATGACCGGGACGCTCACGAGGACGTGCTGGGCATACTCGAGCGGTGCGGCCCCTTCCCCGCGGGCGGTGTCATGCATTGTTTTTCCGGTGATTACAGCATTGCACGCAGGTCGATCGAACTTGGATTTTTCCTCTCTATTCCAGGCATAATAACCTTCAAGAATGCCGGCACTCTGCGGGAAGTCGCAAGGAAAATACCTCTCACCTCCATGTTGCTTGAAACCGACGGTCCATACCTCGCGCCGCAACCCTGGAGAGGGAAACGTAACGAACCCGCATACATACTTGCCACGGCGGCCTGTATTGCCGATCTCCGCAACATTCCGCTTGAACATCTTGCCCGGGCGACTACGGCGAACGCTCTAGTCCTGTTCAATCCCGGTCTCCATTAAATGGTGAGTGCTACCTGATCATGATTGCAGACAATCTCCAGCGGATCAAGGAAACGATCAATCGCTGCGCCCTTCGTTGCCAGAGAAATCCTGAAGATATTCAACTGATCGCCGTTTCAAAAACGATTCCGGTTTCCTCAATGCGCGAAGCCCTGCAGCATGGGCAACGGACGTTCGGGGAAAATTACATTCAGGAAGCTGAACAGAAGTGGAATGAACTGGAGGGTGCCATCGAACTTCATTTCATCGGCCATCTCCAGACCAACAAGGCAAAAATTGCCGCCCGCATCTCTTCCGTCATCGAGACCGTCGACAGCCTCAGGCTCGCCGAGGCCCTCAACAAACACCTGAATGTATTGGGCAGGAACCTGAAAATCCTGATTCAGGTCAATATCGGCAACGATCCGAACAAGTCGGGGACCGTGCCTGAACATGTGGAGGAGTTGTTACGACAGATTCAGCTCCTCCCAAGGATTGAAGTCATCGGCTTGATGACCATCCCCCCTCTCTCACCGGACCCGGAGGCAACCCGCCCCTGGTTCAAGGCCCTCCGCCATCTTGCCGAAAAAATGGCCGCTAAAGGATTATTCCACGATAACCGGCATGTTGCACTGTCCATGGGGATGTCGGACGACTTCAAGATTGCAATCGAGGAAGGCGCCACCATGGTTCGCATCGGCACGGCTCTATTCGGACATCGCCCCGTCAGGGCATAAATTCGACCGCAACAAATATCAGCACAAATCAGCACAACGGGAATATTTATGAAAATCACAATAATAGGAACAGGATACGTCGGACTTGTGACAGGAACATGCTTCGCCGAGTTTGGCCACCATGTCACCTGCGTCGACAAGGACGAGGATAAGATCCAAACCCTGCTTGAAGGACAGATTCCCATTTACGAGCCGGGGCTCGACACGCTGGTGCAAAAAAACACCAGGGAAAGGCGCCTGACCTTTACGACTGATATCGCCGGTGCCGTCGCCATGGCCGACGCGGTCTTCATGGCTGTCGGAACCCCAAGCAGCAGGCGAGGAGACGGGTATGCCGATCTAACCTATATATTTGAAGCTACGAAAGAAATTGCTCCTCACCTGAAAGGTTACACGGTAATCGTTGACAAGAGCACCGTTCCGGTAGGAACCGCCCGCCAGGTTGCCCGCATCATTCGTGAAGTGAATCCCGAGGCCGACTTCGATGTCGCCTCCAACCCGGAGTTTTTGCGCGAGGGAGCCGCAATTGCTGATTTCATGCATCCGGACAGGGTTGTCATCGGGATCGAATCCCTGAAGGCCGAAAACATTCTCAGAGAGATCTACAAGCCCCTGTACCTTCAGGAAACGCCGATTGTAAAAACTGACATCGAGACGGCAGAACTGACCAAGTACGCCGCCAATGCCTTTCTGGCGATCAAGATCAGTTTTATCAATGAAATCGCTCTTCTCTGCGACAGCCTGGGGGCCGATGTCGTGTCCCTCGCCAAGGGTATCGGCATGGACGGCCGGATCGGCAAGAAATTCCTGCATCCGGGACCAGGTTACGGCGGATCGTGTTTCCCCAAAGACACCCTGGCGATGATGCGCATCGCCCAGGAACATGGACAGAACCTCAGAATCGTCGAGGCCGCGGTAGAGGTCAATGCCGCCCAGAAGGCCAAGATGGTCAAAAAGATCAGGGATATGCTTGCTGGATCGGAAGCCGGCAAGACCATCGCCTTTCTCGGCCTCACCTTCAAGCCTGAAACCGATGATATGCGCGATGCGCCGGCCATCACCATCATCCCCGCACTGCTGGAAAAAGGCGCCCGCATCAAGGCACATGACCCGCAGGGAATGGTCGAGGCGCAAAAGTACCTGCCGCAAGGCATCGAATACACCCAGGATGCGTATGAGGCCTGTAAAGACGCCGACGCCGTGGTCCTCATGACCGAATGGAACCAGTACCGGGCGCTTGATCTCGACCGCCTCATGCAGGAGATGCAGGGGAGGATATTCATCGACCTCCGCAATGTGTATGAACCGCAAAAAATGAAGGACAAAGGATTTATCTACGCCGGGGTAGGACGATCATAGCCCGGGACATGCATGATAAATACAAAAGGCACCATCGGATGAACACCGGGGGTGCCTTTTGTGAAGTGGTATTATTTTAAGGCTATTTCTTCGATTTCGAAGCTCGCTTGGCAGCCTTCAGCGGGTTGACCCTGATCTTGGCAACCTTTATCTCGGGCTTGGCGTGGGTGGCAAAATTGCAGAATCCCAGCTTCCATTTTGCCAGGGGATTGAGATAGCTCTGACAATATCGTGCATCGGCTTCTTCAACAATCCGCTCGCATCCCTCGCATTTCTCGATAATAGTTTTATGTCTGCCATCACCATAATTCACTGCAGCCAGTTTCTGCATGGTATCCTCCAGATTTTTCCGATATTTCTCATCCTGCCAGCACCACAGTCGGCAAGAACAAGCTATCAATGACGCATTGCCAAAATATAAATCTCGAACAAAAGATTTTAATGTATCCCCCTTTCGTTGGCAAGGAAAAAGATTTATTCCACAGGCTTCCTTACCGCTTAAATTTACCGTTTTCACCGAGTCACACTCTCGGCGCCGATTATCCAGATCGTATCCGATATTTTTGCTGCAGGCTCAACTTTCTGAAAAAAAAAGGATTGTTTTCAAAGTGATTGCCTTGTATTTTACAACCATGTGATATATTATGGGTTTTATTTTACGAGTCCTCTTAAACGTTTTTTCCCCTCAACTTCAGGCCCTTACACCATAGGAGGCAAAAATGCCTGCATATATTTGGAAAGGAAAGAATTCCCAGGGTGAAAAACGTAAAGGAGAGATCGAAGCGCCCGATCAGTCTGCTGTTTTGGCCCAGCTCAAACGTCTGCGGATTGTCAATCCCGTCATCAAGGAAAAACCAAAGGATCTCTTCGCTAACGTCCCGTTTTTCCAGCCTAAAGTAACAGGAAAAGATGTTGTTATCTTCACCCGTCAACTCTCAACGATGATCGATGCCGGCCTGCCTCTCGTCCAAGGCCTGGAAATCCTGGAAAAACAACAAGATAATTCAACCTTCAAGAAAATTCTCGGTACGATCCGTTCCGATGTCGAGGCAGGATCCACCCTTGCCGACTCGATGCGGAAACATCCCAAAGTCTTTGACAACCTGTTCAGCAACATGATTGAAGCCGGAGAAACCGGTGGTATTCTTGATACCATTCTTATGCGTCTTGCCGGTTTCCTGGAAAAATCAATGGCCTTGAAAAAGAAGATCAAGGGGGCCATGACCTATCCCGCGATCTGCCTGTCGATATCTCTACTCATTCTTGCTGTCATCCTGATATTTGTCATTCCGGTTTTCAGTACCATGTTCGAGAGTTTTGGCAGTACCCTGCCGCTCCCGACTTTATTTCTGGTCAACCTCAGTAACCTGGTCAAGGATTATTTTTTCGTTCTGCTCATCCTCCTGGTTCTTCTCGTTATACTATTCAAAAAGGTATATAACACCGAGAAAGGACGGCTATTTTTTGATAAATATTCGCTGAAGGCTCCGGTTTTTGGAATGCTGCTGCGAAAAGTGGCCGTTGCCAAGTTCACCCGCACCCTCAGCACCATGCTTCATGCCGGTGTCCCAATCCTTGAAGCCCTCCAGGTTGTCGCCAAGACCTCGGGCAACAAAATCGTCGAATTGGCCGTCTTCAAGGTTGCCGATTCGATCGCTGAAGGGCGACCGATTGCCGATCCGCTGGAAGAAAGCGGGGTTTTCCCCAATATGGTCGTGCAAATGATCAATGTCGGCGAGTCGGTAGGTGCCCTCGACAGCATGCTCGAAAAGATCGCTGATTTCTATGATGAAGAAGTGAACCAGGCCGTGGAAAACCTGACCGCGATGATTGAACCGTTCATGATGGTCTTTCTCGGTGGAATGATCGGCGGCATAGTTGTCGCCATGTATCTGCCGATCTTTAAGATTGGCGGACTTGTTTGATGGTGGATTGTATCGACGACGCGGTTTGTCCGCAGCGGGCCACTCAACTGTTTGAGGTTAATATATAAATATATTCCGTAATTTAATTCCCTCACATTGACATTCTGTGTTGAAGATATATGATCAGATAGAAACCAATGCAAATCATTCAGAAAATGATGGAGGCCGTATGACTCTGACAAAAGCGGATATGGTGCAGCAAGTTTACAAGAACCATGAAAACCTGACCAAGGCCCAGGCAACCGATGCTGTCGAGGCATTTCTCCGGTTATCGAAAAATTCGTTGATCGAAGGCTCCGACCTGCTGCTCAGCGGCTTTGGCAAATTCAACGTAAAAGACAAAAATGCTCGACGGGGACGCAACCCCCAGACCGGCGACGAGCTGACTCTTGATGCGCGGAGGGTCGTCACCTTCAAACCGTCGGGCATCCTCCGTGACAAGATAAACGCATCCTGAAAAAAATATTTTTACTGTTTGAATCACCTGCAGGATGAAGAAATTGTCCGTGGGCAAAAACGGAAGAGACGCGATTTCATGTCATTTCGAGCGATAGCGGGAAATATCGTACCTAGGCGCCGGAGATTTCTTCCTGCAGTCGCAACGACAGGGCAGGCAGACGCTCATTATGCATGAGGCTTGTTTGTGTGCCCTTTCTGAGATTTGTACGACCCGGGATGAGACCTCGTCCCGGGTTTTTCAGTATATACTCCTCGGCTGAATATCTTTACAGTATAGAGATACCAGCGGTACGACGAATGTCGCGTCCAGAATTTTCAATCGTCCGGCTTGATTGCATTGCTGATGCACGTCGCTGGAATATCCATCCGTTTCTCGGGGTTGAATTCCCAGTCAGTCTCAGCCAATCCATTGGGAAGACCGGCATCCTTCACCCACCCCTCCTTCTCGAACTTGCTGATGGAGGGTTCGAAATTATTGACGGCAGAAAACGATTGCAGGCGGCCAGGAAAATCCTCGCCCTGAATGAATGCCCATGCCTCGTTGTACCGCTGGCCACCCCTCCGCAGGATGTCCTCTCATTCCTTCTGGCATCCCAAGGCTGCTGCGCTCCACTCTCCCCAATGGAGACAGCTTATTTTTTAAAGATCTGCGGCGATTACCTGACCTCGGAAGAAATTGCGCAACTGTTCCTTTTCAGCCTCACCGGCAGAAACAGTATTTCGCTTTTAGCAAGATACAACCGGCTTCTGACCCTGGAATACAGTCTTCAAAATCACGTCCATCATCGATTCATCTCAGAGGTATTGGCGTTCGAGCTGTTGCGACTCAAGGCTGATGACAGGATCCAACTGGCTGATCTGTTTTCTGATTTTCAGATGGGTGGTGGCAAACAACGGCGTTTTTTTTCCTTGGCCAGAGATATCGCGATGCGGAGAGAAACAAGCATTACCGCTATTCTCGCCCTGCCGCCCCTCCAGGAAATCCTCCAGCACCGGCAGATGAATGCACCGCAGAAGGTCCAGAACCTGCTGGCCATCCTGCAGCAGATGGCGACTCCATCTGTCTATGGAGATGACCAGTCATTCAAGGTTCGCGTTTCCGCGCTGGCCCTCCCTCCCTCCTGCACCGTTGTCCACAGTCAGGCCTTTGAAACGGATGAAGTGTGTCTCTCGATCAAATTTGAAAATTTCAAGCAACTCCGGATGGCATCGGCCGCGTTGCTGGAAATGCTGAAAAACGTTGGGGTCAGCGATAAATGAGCTTGCCGGAGACCATCATGTCCTCACCGCATCGCCGGTAACTCACCTCGGTCAGCCTGTGCGCTGTATCGCGCCCCGAGCTTGTATAGCCGGTCTGAAACGGAAGCCCGTTTTCTCCAGCGAAAACCGGTGCATAAAACAGGTGGGCATAATCGTAGAGGCGCTGGTTCAGCATACTCCCATGCACCTTCGCGCCACCTTCCACCAGCAGCGAGGTGATTCCCTGCCCTCCCAGTTGACGAAGCACCTGCTGGATATCGACTCCACCACCGACATCCCGTTCCACGCGGTGGATGCAGATCCCCCTCTTTTCCAATCTGGCGCACTTTGCTGCATCAGCCTCTGCGCTGCAGAATATGAACGTCCGGGCGGTCGATTCCCCGGAAAGGACCTTTGCCTGTTCCGAGATCGAGAGTCCGGAGTCCAGAATCACCCGGTGTGCGTCCCTCCCCTTGTTCCGGCCCGGCAGTCGTGTCGTCAAGGCGGGGTCGTCGATCAGGACGGTGCCGACACCCACCAGTATGGCATCGTAGCGGTCGCGCAATCGATGAACGACGGCGGAGGTCTCGCCGCCCGTCATCCATCCGGTCTGCCGCCCATTATAGGTGATTCTGCCGTCCAGACTCATGCCGGCCTTCATCACGACCCATGGCAGGCCGGTGGTAATATGTTTTATGAATGGCCAATTCAACCGCCGGCATTGCTCCTCCAGCACCCCCGAGGTCACGGTGATGCCGCGGTCCAGCAGATAGCGGATGCCCTGCCCCTGAACCAGCGGGTTGGGATCCTCCATCCCGACCACGACCCGGGTCACCCCGCTCCTCGCCACCGCCTCGCAGCACGGCGGAGTCCTGCCGGTGTGCGAACAGGGTTCCAGCGTCACATACAGGGTTGCCCCCGCGGACTCGGTTCCGGCCGCCGCAAGGGCATGGATCTCGGCATGGGGATTTCCCGCCTTCTTGTGATAGCCTCTGCCGATCACCTGGCCATTCTTGACGATGACCGAGCCGACGCATGGATTTGGTGAGGTACGGCCGAGCCCCTTTTTCGCCTCGTTCAAGGCAAGCCGCATATAGCGCTGGTCGATCTCAGTATTCATGGCCTGACCGGGATTCAAGCAGCGTCTTCAACTCGTCCATGAACTCATTCACATCCTTGAATTGCCGATAGACGGAGGCAAAACGGACATAGGCCACTTCGTCGAGCTGCGGCAGTTCCTCCATCACCCACTCACCGATCACCTGTGACGAAACCTCCTTGGTTCCAAAATCCTGTAGCCGGTGTTCAATTTGATCGACAAACTGATCGATCCGGTCACGGCTGACCGGCCGCTTTTCGCAGGCCTTCTCCAGTCCCAGCACCATCTTCTGCCGGTCCCAGGCCTCCCGCCGCCCGTCCTTCTTGACCAGCATCGGCATCATCACCTCCAGCCGTTCATAGGTGGTGAACCGTTGATTGCAGACCAGACAGGACCTTCTTCTTCGGGTAATGGTGCTATCCTTGTTCAGCCGGGAATCTATGACCTTGTTGTCAAGATGACCGCAATATGGACACTTCATTGAATTCTCCCTGACATTACGCCACTCCTGTTCACATGCTCCGCTTGAATAACCGTATTACTTGAGCCTGTTGCAAAATAAACGGCTGCAAGCTCCATCATCTCGACGGCCGAGAGAAATCTCATTGTTCTGAAAGTTCCGAATTCTCACTATCGCTCGAAATGACCAACGTACATCACCTCATCCCTGCGAGATGCGATTGGGAGATTGGGAGGTTGTGTGGTCGTGTAATTTTGCAAAATGCTGATTGGCATACAATTGTAGCCGATATCCCTCGGACACGCTGCACGTGTTCGTACAGGAGAGGAGAGAAGGATGCAAAGGCAACTCGAGAAGAGGCAGGGCTGCCACCTTTTCAAAGCGAGGGGAAAAAAGTGGGAAAAAATGGCAGCCCCCACGGCAAATTTCGCTGCGGTCAGAAATCGCTGAACCGGGCGATACGGGATTGATGCCGTCCACCGGAAAAGGGCGTAACAAGCCAGATCTTGACAAGATCGACAGCCACACCCTCTCCTATGACTCTGGCACCAAGGCAGAGAACGTTGGCGTCATTATGTTCCCTGCTCATTCTTGCGGTATAGTCGTCGTGGCAGTTGGCGGCACGTATTTTCCGATTGCGGTTGGCGGCGATCGCCATGCCGATTCCGGTACCGCAGACGAGAATCCCTCTCTCGCAACTGCCATCATCCACCAACGCGACGACATGCTCGGCATAGTCAGGATAGTCTACGGAATCACAGGAAAAGCAACCGGTATCGGCAACGTCGTGGCCGAGATCACGCACCAGCTGGACGATCTTTTCCTTCAGATGGTATCCGCCATGATCAGCGCCAAACGCAATCTTCATTGTTCTGTCTCCCGCACGGATTTATCGAAACCGCCGGACGGCAATAACTGCGTTCGTCCCCCCAAATCCAAAGGAGTTGGAGAGGGCGGCCTCGATCTTCATCGTCCGGGCCTGTCGTGGCACATAATCAAGATCACATCCCGGGCCCGGTTCGATGAGATTTGCGGTTGGCGGGGCAATCTGATGATGGATGCTCAGGACGGTGAATACCGCCTCGATTCCTCCGGCGGCGCCGAGCATGTGCCCGGTCATCGATTTGGTCGAACTGATCGCCAGCCGCGACGCGTGATCCTTGAACACTGTCTTGATCGCCTGGGTCTCACAGCGATCATTGAGGGGGGTGGAGGTGCCGTGGGCATTGATGTAATCGAAATCTTCGGGATTCAGGCCGGAATCCTCGATCGCCTGCTGCATCGCTCGAGCCCCCCCTTCCCCGCCTTCCGGCGGCGCCGCGATGTGATAAGCGTCACTGCTCAGGCCATAGCCGCAGACCTCGGCATAGATACGGGCGCCTCGGGCCTTGGCGTGCTCGAGTTCTTCGAGAATGAGCATGCCGGCCCCTTCCGACATCACGAAGCCGTCGCGATCCTTGTCAAAGGGCCGCGATGCCTCTTCCGGGGCATCATTCCGGCTCGAAAGTGCCTTCATCGCACTGAAGCCGGCCACCCCCAACGGACAGATGACCGCCTCGGCCCCACCGGTAACGACGACATCGCACAGGCCGTATTGAATGTGCCGATACGCCTCCCCGACGGCATGGGTGCCGGCGGCACAGGCGGTCGTCAAGGCCAGGTTGGGTCCTTTTGAACCGATCTGTATCGATATATGTCCCGACGGCATGTTCGGTATCACCATGGGGATAAAGAAAGGGGTGAGCTTTTTATGCCCCTTTTCCAGGCAGACCTGGTGATATTTCTCAATGGCCGGGAGGCCGCCGATACCACAGCCGGTAATCACGCCGACCCGACCACAATTTGCCTCATTGATCTCAACCCCACTGTCCTCGACAGCCATCATGGCTGCAGCAAGACCATACTGCACAAAGAGATCGAAGTGTTTGACCGTCTTTCTGTCCAGAAAATCTTCCACGTTGAAATCCCGGACCTCGGCGGCGATCTTGACCTGAAAGTCACTCGTATCAAAACGGGTAATCAGACCTATTCCACTCTTGCCGGCACAGATATTTTTCCAGCTCTTGGCGACACCGGTTCCGAGGGGTGTCACCAGTCCGACGCCTGTAACCACAACTCTGCGCTTCACTATAGCATCTCCTTCAATCTGTGTGCTGTCTGACAGATGGGTTTGAAATGAGCTACCGCAAGTTACTTCAGTTTTTTGACGTAATCGATCGCATCCTGAACGGTGGTGATCTTCTCGGCATCCTCATCGGGGATCTCGATATCGAATCCCTCTTCCATTGCCATGATCAGCTCCACCAGATCAAGCGAGTCGGCCCCAAGGTCATCGACAAAGGATGCGTTCGGCACGACCTTCTCTTTCTCAACACTCAGCTGCTCAACAATGATGTCGATCATTTCCTGCTCTATAGCCATTGCTTTTCTCCCTGTTGGTAATAGTCCGTCGAATTTCGGCCGCCGGCACAGTAGTCTGATCGCCGTCGAGCCTTGTAGATATCCTGGAAAACATGGATCCGGCTGGATCCATAACGTGTTACTGCATAAACATGCCGCCGTTGACATGCAGCGTCTGGCCGGTCAGATATCGTCCATCCTCACCGACCAGATAGGCGACCGCCCCCGCCACGTCCTCAGGGGTACCGAGGCTGGCCAGCGGGATCTCCTGCAGCAGTTGCTGCCTGGCTTCTTCCGGCAGAGCGTCGGTCATCTCGGTCTGGATATAACCCGGCGCGACGCTGTTGACGGTGATGTTCCGTGACGCCAATTCCCGCGCCATCGCCTTCGTCATCCCTGTCAGACCGGCCTTGGCCGCCGCGTAGTTGACCTGGCCGGCATTGCCGACGAAACCGATGACGGAGGTGATATTGACGATCCTGCCCCATCGCTGCTTCATCATGATCTTCGAAACCGCCTTGGCGCAGAGGAAGGCCCCTTTGAGGTTGGTGGCCAGCACCTGGTCCCATTCCGACTCCTTCATCCGCGCCAGCAGACCGTCACGGGTGATGCCGGCGTTATTGACCAGGATATCGACCCTCCCCGCTTCGCTGACGATATGCTTGAAGGCCTCCTGGATCTGCCCGCCGTCAGCCACATCGAAAGCGATGATTCTCGCCGCTCCCCCGGCAGCCTCGATCAGCCGCCTGGTCTCCTCGGCGGCGGCCGGACGACTGACATAGTTGATATACACTACAGCACCCATGGCTGCAAGACGAAGCGAAATGGCCCGCCCAATTCCGCGGCTGCCGCCGGTCACGACGGCTGTTTTTCCCTGAAGGTTCATCCTCGACGATAGTCCTCAATTCGTTTGATCAGTTTGGGTACGATCTCGTAGAGATCTCCGACGATGCCGAAATCGGCCACATTGAATATCGAAGCGTGCGGGTCACGGTTGATCGCCACGATGGTCTCGGATGACTGCATTCCGGCGACATGCTGGACGGCCCCGGAGATGCCGCAGGCGATATACAGCCTGGGGGCGACGGTCTTGCCGGTCTGCCCGACCTGGTGCGGATACGGAATCCAGCCGGCGTCGACGGCAGCCCGCGAGGCCGAGACCTTGGCCCCGAGCACGTCCGCCAACTGCTGCAGCAGTTCGAACCCCTTCGGCGTATCGAGACCACGGCCGCCGGAGATGAGGATGTCCGCTTCCTGGATATTGACCCTGGCGCCCTGGCTGGCCACCGATTCGAGCACCCGGACCCGGCTGCGCAACTGGTCGGCGGGCGGGACGACATCAACGATATCCCCCTTCCGTGCCGGATCGCCGTCCAGGGCCCGCATGACCTTGGGCCGGACGGTGGCCATCTGCGGCCGGGAGGAGGGGCAGACGATCGTGGCCATGATATTGCCGCCGAACGCCGGCCGTGTCTGCATCAGCGCCCCATCTTCCTCCCGGATGTCCAGGGCCGTGCAATCGGCGGTCAGACCGGCATTGAGGCTGGTGGCCACTCCCGGCACGAACGATCTGCCGATGGCCGTGGCCCCGGCGAGGACAATTTCGGGACGGTACTGCCTGACCAGCGAGGTCAGAACAGCGGCGTAGGTATCTTCGGCGTAGGTCGCCAGTTGTCCGTGGTCGACCCGATACACCGTGTCGGCGCCATGGGCGATCAGGGTCCTGGCCGTATCGCCGGTCTCATGTCCAAACAGGACCGCGCTCAGCTTCACACCCCTCAGGTCGGCGAGCCGGCGGCCGGCACCGAGAAGCTCCAGGGAAACCGGAGCGAGATATCCCAACCGGTATTCGCAGAAGACCCAGACGCCGGACCACGCGGCAAGATCGACCTTGACGGCCTTCTCCGTCCCTTCCAGGCTCAGGGCCCCGACATCACAGCTCTCAACACATGCACCGCACAGGGTGCATGCATCCCCCACAGCCGCACATCCATCCACGATCTCGATCGCGGCGAAGGGACACTGGTCGGCACAGATGCCGCAGCCGATACAGAGGTCTTCATCAATTCTCAACATGACAGGCGTCTCCGCGGTCGACTTAGAGGTAAGGGGCGAGCTTGGCGACCAGCTGATCGATCTGCTCGTCGATGCTGCCGGTCAGGATGGCCTTCTCCCCCCGTGCCTGAGGCGGGAAGACCCGCACGACCTGGGTTGGAGAGCCGGGAAGACCGATACAGGAAGGATCGGCGCCGATATCGGTGGCGGTCATCCGCCTGATCACGGCCTTCTTCGCCTTCATCTTGCCCTTCAGCGACGGCACCCGCGGTTCATTGATATCCTTGACCACCGTCAGCAGCGCCGGCAGTTCGGTCTCGACGACGTCATAGCCGTCATCCATCATCCTCTCGACCACGATCCCGGCACCGTTCATCTCCCGGACCTTCTGGACGCAGGTAATATACGGGATTTCAAGCCGGGTGGCCAGCCCCGGTCCGACCTGGGCCGTATCGCCGTCGATCGCCTGCTTGCCGCAGAGCACCAGGTCAAAGGCGCCGAGCGTCCTGACCGTCCTCTCCAGGGTATACGAGGTCGCCCAGGTATCGGCGCCGGCAAAGGCCCGATCGCTGACCAGCACGGCGTTATCGGCGCCGCAGGAAATGGCCTGCCGCAGGACGTCTTCCGCCTGCGGCGGCCCCATGGTAACCACCGTCACCTCGCCGCCATGGACCTCGACCAGACGCACGGCCTCCTCGAGGGCGTGCTGATCGTAGGGGTTCATGATCGACTCGACCCCTTCCCGGGCCAGGGTATTGGTCACCGGGTCAAGGCGCACATCCTTGGCATCCGGCACCTGCTTGACACATACGATAATCTTCATTGAACCGACCTTGCTGAAAAACGTGCCGAGCCGCAAACCCGCCTGGCGAAAGTAACCGCAGAACCGTTATTACTGCGCATACTCCCGATTGAGCTCCTGGCCGATGACATTGCGCTGAATCTGGTTGGTTCCTTCGTAGATCTGCAGGATCTTGGCATCGCGCATCATCTTCTCCACCGGGTATTCGCACATGTATCCGTATCCGCCCATGACCTGCACCGCATCGGTGGTCACCTTCATCGCGACATCGGTGGCGAAGACCTTGCACATCGACGAGACCTTGGACATGTCCTTCGGATGGGCGTCGATATGTTTCGCCGCGTTGTAGACGAGGGACCGGGCGGCCTCGATACCGATGGCCATATCGGCGAGCATGTGCTGCACAGCCTGAAAGGCGATGATCGGTTTACCGAACTGCACCCGCTGTTTGGCATACCTGGCGGCCTCATCAAGGGCCCCCTGGGCGAGACCGACGCCGAGGGCGCCGATTCCCGGTCGTGAAGAGTCAAGGGTCTTCATCACGGTGATGAATCCGGTCCCGGCCCGCCCGATGATCCGATCCTTGGGAATGCGGCAGTCCTTGAATATGAGTTCGGTGGTCGCAGACGCCCTGATACCCATCTTCTTCTCCTTGGGTCCACACGAAAACCCGGGATCCCCCGCCTCAACGACGAACATCGATGCCCCGCGGGGTCCCTTGCTGCGATCGGTGATCGCCACGACGGTATAGATTTCGGCCTCGCCGCCGTTGGTGATCCACTGCTTCGTGCCGTTCAGCACCCAATGGTCGCCGTCGAGCACCGCCGTCGTCTGAATCCCGGAGGCATCGGAACCGGCATTGGCCTCGGTCAGGCCAAAGGCGGCAAATCTCTTGCCGGTGGCGACATCGGGCAGGTATTTCTGCTTCATCTCCTCGGAACCACTGATCAGGATCGGATATATCCCGAGGAAACTGGCGGCAAAGGCAGTCCCGACCCCGATACAGCCGCGGCCGAACTGCTCGATGGCAAGAGCGATATCGAAACACCCGCCGCCGAACCCGCCAAACTCCTCGGGCACCGGGATACCGAACAGATCGGCCTGGGCGATATCGTTCAGGATCGCCCGCGGAAACTCATGTTTTTTATCGAGTTCGGCACGATGCGGGATGATCCGCTCATCAGTGATTTGTCGGGCTATATCGACGATCATCTGCTGTTCTTCGGTCAAGAAATAGTCCATGTCACACTCCTGTTCACCACTTAATCAGGGTTGCTCCCCAGGTAAACCCTCCACCGAAGGAACATAATAAAACCAAATCATCCTGCAGGATACGCCCGGAGCGAACAGCCTCGTCAAGGGCGATAGGTATCGAGGCAGCCGATGTGTTGCCGTACTCGGATACATTGATACAAACTCGTTCTTTGTCTATTGCCAGTCTTTCCGCCAGTTTGTTGAGAATGCGGATATTCGCCTGGTGGGGGATCAGCAGCTTCACGTCGTCAAGTGCAACCCCCTCTTTGGCGAGGACTCCGTGAATGGCATCCTCCATGGCCTTGACAGCATACTTGAACACCTCACGTCCTTCCATGACTATGTGGGTTCCGGGGTGATCATCAGTGACAATCTGAGGATTGCTGCTCTTCGGCGCATACATGTACAGGAGCTTCCACAGGTGGCCGTCCGAGAGGAGTCTGGATCCCATATATCCTGATTTTCCTTCACGATACCCGACCACAGCGGCGCCAGCCCCGTCACCGAACAGAATGCAGGTATTCCGATCCGACCAGTTCAGACGGGAGGACAGGTTTTCCGCGCCGATAACGAGGATCTTCATCCCATGGTCCGCCTGGACGTATCTATACCCTAGGTCCAGGGCGAAAAGAAAACCGGAACATGCCGCGTTGATATCGTAGGCAAAGGCATTGACGGCTCCGAGATCCCTTTGCACCAGGCAGGCACTGGCTGGCATGAGGGTGTGGGAGGACATCGTCGCCACGATAATCAGACCAATTTCATCAGCAGTGACACCTGCAGCGTCAAGCGCCCGTTGTCCAGCCTCCACCGCGAGATTGTAGGTCTGTTCGTCCTGGCCGCAGACATGCCGCGTCCGGATGCCGGTCCGGGTCTGGATCCATTCGTCGGAGGTATCGACGATCTTCTCCAGGTCGTGATTGGTAACGATTTTTGCCGGTAGACACGAGCCGGTTCCCAGTATGACTACTCCCATCACGACTCCATCAGCCGATCGTTGTCATCGGCGGCCAGACTCTTCAGGATCGCGGCGTTGAGCTGGTGCTTGACCATCTTTCTCGCCTCGAGGATCGCATTCTTGATCGCCTGGTCACTCGATACACCATGGCAGACGATACCGATACCGTTGATCCCGAGCAGGGGAGCGCCACCGTATTCGGCATAATCAACCCGCTTCTTGAAGCGGTTGAATGCGGGACGGGCCAGCAGATAGCCGATTTTGGCCGGGAGCGATTTGACGATCTCGTTTCTGAGCATCTGCATCGCCGCTTCGGCCAAGCCCTCGCTCATCTTGAGACAGATATTGCCGACAAATCCATCGCAGACGATGACATCGACATCCCCCCGAAAGACATCGCGGCCCTCGACATTACCGACAAAATTGAGCGAGCTGTTCTTCAGCAGAGCGTAGGCTTCCTTGACCAGCTGATTGCCCTTGCCCCCCTCCTCGCCGATCGTGAGCAGACCGATCCGAGGATTCTCGATATCAATAATGCGGGAGAAGCAGGAGGCCATGACGGCAAACTGGTACAAGTGCAGAGGGCGGCAATCGACATTGGCGCCGACATCCATCAGCACGACCGGTTTTTTCAGGGTTGGGAAAAAAGAGGCGATACCCGGCCTGGAGATCCCTTCCAGACGTCCCAACACCCGTACCGCCGCCGCCATGGTGGCGCCGGAATTACCGGCACTGACGACGGCATCGGCTTCACCCCTGCGCAAAAGGTCGAAGGCCACCATGATCGAGGAGTCCTTTTTCTTGCGGACCGCCTCGACTGGATGCTCGTTCATTTCTATAACTTGGGAGGAATGAACGATCCGGATGCGTGAGGAGGCTGAATGGCCAGGGGCAAGCTTGCCGACAATCGACCCCAGCAATACTTCATCCCCGACCAGAGTGACATGAAGTTCCGCCTGCTCCACGGCAAGTAATGCCCCGGTAATCAACTCCTCGGGACCATGGTCTCCTCCCATGGCGTCCAGGGCAATATGCACGGGAAACTCCTACTCTACTTCGGCATCAAGAGTAAAGACGGTACGTCCATTGTATTTGCCGCAACTGGCGCACAGACGATGGGGTTCCTTCGGTTCACCGCACTCGGAGCAGACCGATACACCGGTTGCCTTCAGGGCATCGTGGGAACGTCTTTTGTGGGTTCGGGCATGTGAATGTCTTCTTTTTGGCAGGGCCATGGTTTCCTCCGCTTCGGCAACAAAACTACCGAATAAGTTTGATTTCTATTTTTCTTTTCTGAGCTGTTTCAGCACATTAAAAGGTGAATACCGGCCGTTGTCGGAACAACTGCATTGGCCATCCTTCAAAACGGCGCCGCAGACCGGACAGAGCCCCCTGCAACTCTCGTCGCACAGAACCTTGACGGGCAGCGCCAGGAAGACCTGTTCCCGCAGCATTTCACCAAGATCGATAACGGGTTCCTTCAATTGAACAGTGATACAATCCTCAGCACTGCATTCCATCTCGGCGAGTTCGGCACCTTGAGTTTCATCAAGGGTAAAAATATACTCGAATTCCTCCTCGACCATCGACTCGACCGGTTTTCCACATCTATCGCAGGACAGGAGAGCGGTGAATCCGAGCATCCCGTCAAGCAGGACCTTTTTTCCTTTTCTTCCCGCGGTAATCACAACCTGCGGCGATCCGACACATTCCACCTCCTCTTCCGGAAACCAACCCGCTCCGGAATAACTGAAACTCCGCGCTTCCTGAGAAATTTCAGAAAATGGCAGCTTCATCGCTCTCCTCGCAACGAATGGAAAAGCCAGGTGGAGAAAAAAGAGCGATAGTAATCAATTTCAACGCCGATGGCTAGAAAAAAAACCGGAAGATCACGTTGGCATTGCCACCACCAATGGCGCCGGTCGGCTGAAACTGATTTCCCCATCTCTTCCGGGATCTGTCGTGATTGACTACAGAACTCGTGCCAGCCGTTCGGAACCTTTCCTCAGACGCAGGTGCGAGATAAAGAGAAGCCGATTGATTATCTTCCAGGCCAGCGCCGGATAACGATCCCTGAATGCATCCAGTTTTTTGCCCGGAAACGAGACAAGACGGGAATCTTCAACGGCCGCCACGGTGGCTTCATGAACCTGGCCGGCGAAGATGGCACCCTCGCCAACCGGAGCGCCGGGATCGAGCAGCGCCACGACCTGCATCTTGTCGGCAAAGCCGGTCTGCTTTCGTACCGCAAGTCTCCCGGCAACAAGCACATATACCAAGGTCGAAACCTCACCGATCCGAAAGAGCGCCTCGCCTGCCGCCAGCCTCACCTCGGCGAGTTCCGGCTGCAGGACGGCCAGGTCGTCAGAATCGAGAAAATCAAAGGCCTGCCGCACATCCTGATCAGGAACCGGTCGCTGCATTACAGGCTTCCCTTTCCCTTCTCGAAGCTTCTGTTCTTCTCCTCGATCACCTTCATCAGACCGGCAAACTTATCCGTGCGCAGGATCGACTTGAACTGTTCCCGGTAGTTGCCGACCAGGCTGACCCCCTCGATGTTGATGTCGTAGACCATCCATTTACTGTCCGTCAGATTGAGGACATAGTGGACCGGTATTTTGGCGCCCTGGTTGTCGATGGTGGTCGAGACCTGGGCCCTTTTACCCTTTACCCGCTCTTCCAGAAAATCGATCTGCTGGCCTGAATAGCTTTCCAGTTTGCCGACATAGATATTTTCCAGCAGCTTGATCATCTGACGAGTGAAAAGCTCCCGTTCTTCAGCCGAAATCTCCTGCCATGTCCTGCCGAGAATCCGCTTCGACATCTCTTCAAAATCGAAACCGACATTGATCGCCTCCATGATCTTCGACCGTCGCTCCGCACGATGGGCATCCCCCTTGAGACGTTCATCGGACAGCAGGTCGGTCAACGATTTGAGGGTCGGTTTCAACTGGGCCATCGGGCTTTCGACCGCATGCCCGACCGGACACAAAAATACTGACAGCAGGAAAAACAGCACCACGGTTCTAACTTTCATAGTTCACGTTCACCTCGTAAAAAATCGACTTCGACCCCTAAGAACACAGCGGTCGCCTATTCATTCCCCTCAGATCCGCCTCCCCTGCTGATGCGGGCATTGCGATAATCAGAGTATGCCTGGCGTATCGCCACATAGGGATCGAGAGAATATTTTTTGGTATCTGCATACACATCCGGCTCAACGCTCATCCGGTTGACAAAGGCCGTGCCGGAATAGCCGAGCCTCTCATCCGAGTTCAATCCCACATAGTTCAGCGGATTGGCGGCATAATCCCCCACCCGACCGATCGTGTCGCGGACATTGGAGGGACCGAACAAAGGCCAGTAGAGATAGATCCCGGCCCCCATCCGATACCGGCCCAGCGTCTGCCCGAAATCCGCCGAGGGGGGGAGCATGGCGAATTCGCTCGCAGCCGGGTCACCGAAACCGTAGACCCCGAGCACCGTATTGATACCGAAACGCGAAACGACCGTCCAGGCATCATCGAACCTCCCCTGCAGCAGGGCATTGACCAGGACGACCGGGCTGGCCAGGTTGCTGACGAAATTGCCGATACAGCCACGAACATCGCGCGGCAACGCCTCGGCATAGACATTCTTGACCGGATTCAGCACCCAGATGTAGAGCTTGTCATTGAAGACAAAGACCGCACGGTTCCATGGCTCGAGCGGGTCGGCAACCCCCACCCCGTCCTGATCATCACCATTATCATAATCATCATCGGCCAGCAGGTCAGGTGTCGCATTCGCCGCCATTGCCGCGGTCGGAGCGACAGGCGACGGGCCGAGGACAAAACCCCACAGGCACAACAACGCCGGAACTGCATACAAGGTACGTAATCTCATCCCTTCCCCCTATTTGGCGCTGCCGAAGGCAAACTTGCTGATCAGCGATTCGATATCGATGGCGGATTCGGTCTCGGTCAGCAGCCCGCCTTCGGCGAGGACCTCATCGTCGCCACCCAGCGACAGTTGAATGTATTTATCGCCGACGATACCCTGGGACTTCACCGAAGCGATCGAATCGGCCGGGACCTTGACCCGTTTGTCGATGCGCAGGGTCAGGAGCGCCAGGTGATCATCGGACAGGTCGACCCCGCTCACCTCGCCGATCACCACCCCGGAGATCTGGACCGATGCCCCCTTCTTCACCCCGGATACATTATCGAACTCGGCCGTCAGGGAATATCGTCTACTGTCGCCCCATAATGACACCTCGCCAAGCCTCAGGGCCAGGTAGCCGAAGGCCAGAAGCCCCACCACCATGAACAGGCCGACCATCATTTCCAGCGTATTTTTTTTCATCGCTCCACCAGATGACTCTGATATATCTCTCCCATCGTTGTCCGGACGAATTCCCGGATATGCTCCTGCCGCGACAACTGGATATCCTCCGGACTGGCGAAGGTATCCACTTTCCCTTCGTTCAGGATGATGACCTGATCGGCAAGATTGAAGACCTTCGGGATATCGTGACTGACGATGATTGAGGAAAATCCTTCCTGGGCCTGGGTCTCGGCGAAGAGACGGTAGATATCCTGCGTCATCACCGGATCGAGTCCGGTCGTCGGCTCATCAAAAAGCATGATCTCCGGCTTGAGTTGCAGGGCCCTCGCCAGACCGACCCGCTTCCGCATCCCGCCGCTCAGTTGCGCCGGGTATTTGCCCTCGTGGCCGACAAGCCCGAGACGCTCAAGGGTCGCCCCAACCTGTTCGCCGATCTCCCGCTCGTTTTTTTTCGTCCGCTCCCGCAGCGGCAGGGAGACATTTTCATAGACCGTCAGGGAATCAAACAGGGCCGCTCCCTGAAAGAGCACACCAAATCTGGTACGCAGGTCTTCCAGGGCCTTCCCATCGATATTGGTGACATCCTGGCCATGGACAAAAATTCCGCCGGCATCGGCCCGCATCAGGCAGAGGATGAGCTTCAGGGTGACGCTCTTGCCCTGACCGCTCCCCCCGGCAATAACGGTGGTTTTGCCGCCGGGTATCGAAAAACTGACGCGATCGAGCACCGTCTGCACCCCGCCGCCGCGCTTCGGGAAGACCTTCAGCACCTCCCTGAATTCGATTGCCGGGGGATTCACAGCAGCACCGCCGTCAGCAGATAGTCGAAGACCAGAACCGTGATGGAGGACATGACGACGGCCTGGGTCGTCACCCGGCTGACACTCTCGGCCCCGAATCCGGCCCCCCTGATCTCCCAGACGAAATAGCCCCGCCCGGTGCAGATCCAGACGACCAGAAGGCCGAAGACGAAGGATTTGATCACCCCGAGCCGGATATCGTGATTGGTGACGCTGGCCTGCATGCTCTCGATATAACTGCCGGGACTGACACCCATCAGGGTCACGCCGGCGACGTATCCCCCGAAGATCCCGACGACGTCGAAGACCGCTGTCAACAGGGGGACGGAGAACAGGGCGGCCAGGAATTTCGGGCTGATGAGATAACGGAAGGGATCGATGGCCATGCAGTCGAGGGCGTCGATCTGGTCCGAAATCCGCATGATGCCGAGTTCCGCGCACATCGCCGAGCCCGCCCGCCCCGTCACCATCAGGGCGGTGAGGACCGGACCGAGTTCCATGATCAGGGAGAGGGAGACCACCGAGCCGAGCCAGCCCTCGGCCCCGAATTTGTTGAGGGAGTAATAGCCCTGCAACCCGAGGACCATGCCGGTCGTGGCGGCCGTGCAGATAATGACGGTGAGCGATCCCGCGCCGATGAAGTGCACCTGCCGGATCACCTCCCGCACGCGGAAGGGACGCCTGAATACACCGCGGAAGGCCTTCAGCAGAAAGAAGGTCATCCGGCCGAGATCCTGAAGGACATAGACCCCCGTATCTCCGAGCCGCTGTATGGGATTGTTCTGCATACGCCTCTGACCAGAAAAAAACTGCCGTACCTGAAGCAGGGAAACCATGACAAAGAATCGTTCTGTTGCTGCACCGGAAAGATCCTGACCCGGCAGACAGCATTGACAGTTCAGCCCAGTAAAATAAAAACTTGATCGACAAATGTCAATAACGATACAAATCTTAACACTTTTCACTTCACTGCCATTTGAATGGCCAGGAGACGAAGAGAGGGAGAACCGGGCCGGCCGGATCCGCCTGCGACAATCAGGTCTGCCTCGGATCGAAGGTCTCACGCAGGGCCTCGCCGATGAAGATCAACAGGACCAGGGTGAGGATCAGGACCGAAAAGGCCGACAGCGACAGCCACCACGCCTCGATATTGGCCTTGCCCTGGGCCAGCAGTTCCCCGAGACTGGGAGTGGACGGGGGCACGCCCAGCCCGAGGAAATCGAGACTGGTCAGCGCCAGGATCGAGGCCGAGACCCGAAAGGGCAGGAAGGTGATGACCGGGGTCATGCCGTTGGGCAGGAGGTGCCGGTACATGATCATGAAATTGCCGACCCCGAGGGCCCGCGCCGCCTTGACATATTCCATGCTCCGCCCCTTGAGGAACTCGGCCCGGACATAATCGGAGAGCCCCATCCAGCTGAACAGCGACAGCAGGATCAGCAGTAGCAGAACGCTGGGCTGGAAGATCGAGGCGAAGATGATCAACAGGTAGAGCTCCGGCATCGCCCCCCATATCTCGATAAAGCGCTGGAAGAACAGATCGGTCCGGCCGCCGAAAAATCCCTGGACCGCCCCGGCGATTATGCCGGCGACGGTACCGATCAGGGTCAGGGTAAAACCGAAGAGGATGCTCAGCCTGAAGCCGTAGAGCAGGCGGGCCAGGACATCCCGGCCCCGGTCGTCGGTTCCCAGGTAGTTGACGGAAGTCGGCGGCGAGGGCACGGGACCGTCGATATCAAGGTTGATGGTATTGTAACTGTGCCGGTTCGGCGGGAAAAAGACCTTGCCCTCAGTCGCCTCCATCTCCTGGAGAAAATAGGGGTCGAGATAGTCGGTCTCGGTGTCGAAATCACCGCCGAAGGCCGTCTCGGGGTAGCTGACCAGCAGAGGAAAATACGGTTTGCCCTTATAAATGACCAGAAACGGGACATCGTTGCTGATAATCTCGGCAAACAGACTCATCACGAAGAGGATCGAGAACAGGATCAGGCTGTAATAGCCCCGCCGGTTGCGGCGGAACCGGTGCCAACGCCGGCGGCCCAGACTCTGCCTGCCCGGTTTACCGCCCTTCCGGCTGGCGGTCGGCTCAGGTGTCGACATGTCTGAAACTGATGCGGGGATCGACGAGGACATAGCTGAGATCCGAGAGCAGGCGCGAGATCAGGCCGATCAGGGTAAAGAAATAGAGGGTGCCGAGAACCACCGGATAATCCCGGTTCAGCACCGACTGGTAGGCGAGCAGGCCCATGCCGTCGAGCGAGAAGATCGTCTCGATCAGCAGGCTGCCGGTAAAGAACGAGGCGATGAAGTAGCCGGGAAAACCGGTGATGATCGGGATGATCGCGTTGCGGAAGACATGTTTGTACAGCACCTGGTTCTCACTCAGCCCCTTGGCCCTGGCGGTCAGGACATACTGTTTGCGGATCTCCTCGAGAAACGAGTTCTTGGTCAGCAGCGTCATCACCGCGAGGCTGCCGACGGCGCTGGCGGTGATCGGCAGCACCATGTGCCAGAGGTAGTCGAGGATCTTCATGACCAGGCTCATCTCCGCCCAGTTGTCCGAGACCAGGCCGCGCAGCGGGAACAGGCTCCAGAAGCTGCCGCCGCCGAACAGGACGATCATGACGATGCCGAGGACAAACCCGGGAATGGCGTATCCAACCAGGATAATGGTGCTGGTAACGACGTCGAAGCGGGAACCGTCCCGCACCGCCTTGGCGATGCCCAAGGGGATGCAGACACCGTAGACGATGACGAAGCTCCAGAGACCGAGGGACATCGATATCGGCAACCGGGCGATGACCAGATCGGCGACCCGTTCATGATAATAGTAGGAGGTGCCGAAATCGAAGAGCAGATAATTCTTCATCATCAGCAGGAACCGTTCCGCCGGCGGCTTGTCGAAACCGTAGAGCTGCTGGAGTTTGACCATCCGCTCCTGGTCCAGTCCCGATCCGCCGCGATACAGCGACGACGTGACCGCGACCGCCGCTTCCCCGCCTTTGCCGTGCCCTTCCATCTCGGCGATCAGCTTTTCGACCGGCCCCCCCGGAACGAACTGCGTGACGACGAAGGTCACCAGCATCACCCCGAACAGGGTGGGGATCATCAGTGCTATTCTCTTGATTATGTAGACAATCATCTTCTCAATATGCGGATCGGTCGCTCGGTGATACCATCGGTTGGCTAATCATACGAAAAATATCGCCGACGAACATCTTAAAAGAAGAATATTTCTTGTGTTTTGTGGAACAGTATGTCTTTGTAGTTCGGGAAGTGGCTGAAATACCGGGTTCTCGCGTCAATCGTCCTGATCACCAGGAAGCCCGGGGCCTTTTTTTTGAAGGATGGCAAAAAGTATAGAATAAAGCAAGTTATTATGATTACGACCAAAGAACAGCTCATTCACCTGATCGCCCGGGCCAGGAAGTCCGACGCAGTCGCCCTGGACACCGAATTTGTCTGGGAACGGACCTATTACCCGCAGCTGGGCCTGATCCAGATCGCGCTCTCTGACGAAGACTGCCACCTCATCGATCCCTGCGCCCTTTCCGATCTTGCGCCGCTCGGCGATCTGCTGTGCGACCGCAGCGTCATCAAGATATTCCATGACGCCCCTCAGGATCTGGCTATCCTCAACCGGGCCACCGGCGCTACGCCGCAGAATATCTTCGACACCCGGCTCGCCGCCGGCTTCGCCAACCTGTCGGCCAACCTCTCCCTCGCCAACCTGGTCAAGGAACTGCTCGACATCGATCTGCCCAAGACCGAGACCCGGACCAACTGGCTCAAACGGCCGCTCGATGACAAGCAGGTCGACTATGCCCTCGACGACGTCCGGTATCTGCGGGCTCTGCGGATCCTCCTGCTCAACCGGGTCATCGGCCCGACCATCAAGATGTGGTTGCAGGAGGAACTCAATCTGCTCAACAATCCGAATTCGTACATGGGTTCGTTCGAGAATAATTCACGCTACCTGAAGATCAGGGGGGCCGGCACGCTCAACCGGCAGGCCCTGGCCATCCTGAAGGAACTGGCGAACTGGCGGGACCAGGAGGCACGGTCCGTCAACCGTCCGCGGAGCCACGTGATCCCCGACTCGGCGTTGCTGCTGATCGCCCAGAAACATCCGGATTCGATCGAATCCTTGAAGGAAAAAGGTTTGCTATCGAGCAAGGCCCTCAACCTGTACGGTGTGACCATCGTCAATCTGGTCGGCCAGGTACTTCAAGCGGATCCATCG
Source organism: Desulfobulbus sp. Tol-SR (assembly GCA_000769715.1). Classification (GTDB taxonomy): domain Bacteria; phylum Desulfobacterota; class Desulfobulbia; order Desulfobulbales; family Desulfocapsaceae; genus Desulfoprunum. Next base: position 25,472 of record JROS01000044.1, on the reverse strand, counting down.
ACCTATCCGTCTCTGCATCAGGCCCCTCGCCTGACCGCCCGGGAAAAGGAGTCGCTTGAAAAGCTCAACAGCCTGATCAACCTCAAGTGCGAGATCCAGGGGATCGATCCGGTACTCGTCGGCAACAGTTCGGAACTGAAGACCCTCGTCAAGATCCTGCATCACCGGAATGTCGAGGCCCCCCGCCAGCTTCGCCAGACCGAGGGGTGGCGCAAGCTCTTTCTCGAAGATTTCTTCCAGAATCAGAAACGATAGCATATTCAGACGGTCTCCGGATCTGATCGATTGGAATAAAAAAAAAAGCTCGCCGGCGCATCCAGTCCGAATGCGCCGGCGAGCTTTTCCATACTCTGCTTTTCTTTGGAATCTACCACCTGTCGGTGCCGATAAAATCGTTCATATCAGCGCAGGTGGCACGCTCGTTCGCCGAGAGCAATTCAATATCCTTACGGTCGAAATTATCATCGGCGACACAGACGTATTCATGACCTTCCTTATCGTTGACCCATACCAGGGTTGAAAAATCACCTTTCATATCGCACCTCAACATTAGAGTTTCAGTCGTTTCGAGTTGCATGACGGGGCTGGCCCCGATACAACAACGGTAAGCTCGATCCGGTCGAAATCAATGGCGGGACCCGCGGGCCGTGCAACCTCGCCCGCGGCTACAGCCACCGGCCCTACCGACCGGACTGGACGCCGGCAGCCAGCCGGCCGAGTTTTTCAGCCAGGAGCGACTCGGGAGGGGCGCCGACCACCTGGTCGAGCACCTGGCCGTGGCGGAAAAACAGCAGGGTCGGCACACCCCTGATCCCGTATCGCAAGGCACTGTTGGGATGCAGGCGGGTATTGAGTTTGGCGACCACGACTTTGCCGAAGAATCTGCGGGTCATCGCCTCGATGACCGGCGCCAGTCCCCGACAGGGGCCGCAATCGGGGGAGTAGAAATCCACCATCACCGGCAACCGGCTCCCGGCCAGAAACGACTGGAGGTCCTGGTCACCGAGCTCGATCGGGACAACCTGGGCCGCCAGATCGATCACCTCCCCGCACCTGCCGCACCGCGGTCCTTCATGCTGCCGCTTCTCCGGAATCCTGTTCTTCGTCCCGCACCTGCCGCATCCCACGATCACTGCCGTTTCCACGCCTCACCTCCACCTTTCGTTCGCTGGATCATCCCTGCTCGCCTCGCCTGCCGCTCAACTGGTCAGCAACCGGTAAAACTCCGTCATCCTCAGAGGCAATTTCTCTATGTTATTCACAAAAATATAATTACCGCGACCGTACATATGGGCCAGGTAGTCATGGGCCGTCTGATCAACCGTGATGCAGAAGGAATGAATGCCGCCGCCCCTCGCCTCGACCAGGGCCTTGCGGGTATCCTCGATGGCATAGACATCGACATAGCCGTCATAGTCCTCCGGCTTGCCGTCGGACAGCGTGATCAGCAGGCGGAGACGGGCATCGGTCGCCTGGAGCATCCGGGTCAGATGGCGGATTGGCGGCCCCATGCGGGTATATTCCCGGGGGCCGATGGCGCCGATGCGCCGCCGCACCTCCTCGTCATAGGCCTCGTCGAGGTGCTTGACATGGAACAGCTCACAGCGCGACCGCCGCATCCCGGAAAAACCGTAGATGCCGTAGCGGTCGCCCGACACCTCCATCACTTCACAGAGCAGGACCACGGTTTCCTTGATCAGTCGGCCGACCCAGCCCTCGGTCGAATTCGACATGTCGACGAGAAAGAGCGCCGCGATGTCGCGCTGGTCTCTGACCAGCCGGATAAACAGGCGATCCGAGGGGGCGAAACCGGCCTGCCGGTCGCCCAGGGCATCGACCATCGCATCGAAATCGATATCGTCGCCGTACCGTCTTCTCTTGACGAAGCGATGGGTGGTCCGCAGCATTTCGAACTGCCGCCGCACCCGGGCGATGAGTCCCCGGTATTTCTGCAGGGTCAACGGCACAAAGCTGGTCATGACCGGCGGCAGTTCCTTTTCCGCGAGCACGCACCAGTCCTTGCGATAGCCGGCGCGGCGGTAATCCCATTCGTCATAGATGAACGAGGCTGCGGGCGGCAGGGCCAGCCCGCCCGTTTCCGCACCGGCGGCAAGATTTCGACCCCGCCCCGCCATCCCGGCCGCAGCCTCGATGTAGCTGTCAGGGACCTCGCCGAGATCGGCCTCGATCCGCTGCATCACCGCCGTAAGTTCGGGCGGCAGTTCCATCTCGGCCGACAGCGATATCCCCGGCGTCACCTCCTTCTCCCGGGCCCGATTGCCGGCCTTGGCGGTCAGGACGATGCTGTCCGCCCGGCCCGCCCCGCCAGTCCCTTCCTCCTCGGCCTGGCCCCGGATTTGACTCTCCTCCAGCCATCCAGCCAGCCTGGAGATGAACAGTTCCCGGTCTTCCTCCCTCGTCTGTTCGATCCGCTTACGGGCGGCACTGAAATCGGGGTCGCCCAGCAGCAAGATCAGCACCTGATCGCCGCCGGCCTTGTTGTCGGCAAAACGGTCGTAAAAATCGGGAAACCGGGAGAGCCCGCCACTCTCTCCAAGTCTTGACAATTGGTGGTCCCCAAACTGAGGCACCGGATCGGATGGCAACAGGGTCGATCGCAGCAGCTCGCGGACCTGGTCTCCCCTCCGCCCGCACCGTCCCGCAGGAATCTCGAGCAGTTGCCGGCAGAGCTGCTGCACCGCCCGGACCAGCCCCGGCAGCCAACGACGGACCAGACCGAAAATGCGGGGCAATTGATACAGGAGCAAGAGCCGGCCGGCCAGGACCGGAGACGGGAAACAGGCAAGATAGTCGTCGATCCGCCCATTCCCGGGCCCGGTCCCGTATCTGGTCGCCACGACGGCGAAGTCCTGATCACGGGGCTGCAGATGGAAAATCCCTTCGGCGATACAGGCCCACTGGAGGATGATGGTAAACCGCAGGAACAGGAGATTGTCGACCCGCTCCGGAAACGGACGCTGCCGCCCCGGAAGATAGATCGTCCGCGTATCGGTCCACAGCCTGCCCCGCCCATCGGCCGCCAGGTCCAGGGCCAGGCCGGACACCCCGCGCAGATACGGCACCATCGCGCCCCTGATCTCGTCGACGGCAACACCGGCATTGCCGTGCAACGGCTCGAGGAAATTTTTCTCGATATCGCCCATGAAGTCCCTGGCTGCCCGCAGCCCGGCCTCTTCGTAACGGGCGAGGATCTGCCGCACCCATTCGGCCAGGAGTTCCGGCGGCCAGTGGGATGCCCCCTTCACCCCCTCGCCCAGGAAGGAAAAGCAGAGACTGTGACTGATCGGCCAGATGGTCGGCACATGGGCAAGCAGGGCACGGCGGTAGTCGGCTGGAATTTCGGCCAGCAACTCCATCGCCTCTTCCACTTCCCAGTCATTGGGATGGGATGGAAACACCAACTGATAGAAGTTCTGCTTCTGTTCGCCGAGGTCCATCGCCACCACCTAGAAGATCGACTGCACCATCTCTTCCATCGCCTCCAGCAGTTCAGGATCATCGGTCAGGCTCTCGATGATACCGGCCCGGCAGGCGCTGCGGATGTCAAGCCCCTGGCGCAACAGCTGGGCGGCCTGGATCAGCAGGCGGGTCGAGGCCCCTTCGGCCAGTCCCGAGTCCTTGAGACTCCTCGTCATGCCGGCCAGCCGCACCAGGCGAGCGGCGAGGGGCTCCTCGATCTTCCCTTCGGTCATGACGATACGGCCTTCGAGATCGGGCCGCGGGTAGGAAAAGGACAGTGAGACGAAACGCTGCCGGGTCGAAGGCTTGAGGTCTTTGAGGACACTCTGGTATCCCGGATTGTAGGACACCGCCAGCATGAACTCGGGCGGCGCTGCATAGATCATGCCCAGTTTTTCCACCGGCAATTCCCGCCGGTCATCGGCCAGGGGATGGATCACCACGGTGGTATCCTTGCGGGCCTCGACGATCTCGTCGAGGTAACAGATCGCCCCATGACGGACCGCCAGGGTCAGCGGCCCGTCGAGCCACACCGCCTCCATCCCCTTGACCAGATAGCGGCCGATGAGGTCCGAGGTCGAAAGATCGTCATGACAGGAGACGGTGATCAGGGGGCGGTTCAGCCGCCAGGCGATGTAGCGCATGAACCGGGTCTTGCCGCAGCCGGTCGGCCCCTTGAGCAGGAGCGGCAATCGTTCCCTGGACGCGGCCAGGGCGAGTTCGATCTCGTTTCCCTGGGGCAGATAGAACGGCTCGACAAGAACCCTGTGCTCTTCGATGCGTTGCTGGTTGGAGGTATCCATATTTGCATATTGATAATTTTTGTCATATAGGAACTGCTTACGATAATGATATGCATCAATCGCCAGACGACAAGGACGATGCGCGACCGAGATCAGCCGCCTTGCCGATCATGTCCGCTGGAGCGTTGGGGGGCAAGGCGTGAGGCGTGCCTCTGCTGCAATCGGCGAGTTGTGGATATCAGCGGGGAATCTCTGCACCGGTCATGGCACGGAATCAACGATAGTTGACCAGACCGGACAAATCGTGTAAGCATTTCAGCTTTCGAAAACCGGATCATCGGCACCTCTCTTCAATTGACATGATCAATTGATTGCCAGGGTTGTCCTCCATCCCGGCATGTCCAAACCCATCCGATCAGGACCAATGAATTTTTTTGAAAAGATGTATTCGATTGTGGCGATCATATTCGAGATCGGCCTGGTTGTTTTTTTCCTGCTGCAGCCTCAATACCAGCGTCTGTCGATCCTGCTGCCGGCCTGCACCATCGGCCTGATTGTCAATATCATCCTGCTTTTCCTCATTTTTCGGGATATTTTCCAGCGTCCCTTCGACAACCCGAATACAAGGTATTTGTGGCTGGCCATCATCCTGTTGTTCTGGCCCGCCGGCCTCATCTACCTGCTGCGCCACGGCTTCAAACCGCGATAACCTGGTCGCCCCGAGTCCTCTGCCGGTTTACCGGCCGATCTCGGTTCCGCTATCGACTTTTTCCGCCGCCAATCGTTACCTCCTTGACATCTCCCGGCATACACAGTATTTTTCTTCTCTTTTGATCTTTCAGAATAATTGCCCTGCCGCCAATCCTTCCTGCCGATAGCGGCGCGGAGGGCATTGGTTCTGTTGTCATGAATAACCGGCGACGCAGGCATACTACGTATATTGCTCATCTTTCCGCTTTGATACGGAACAGAAACAACAGCTATGTTTGAAAACCTGACAGACAGGCTCGAGGGTGTCTTTCGAAAGCTCCGCGGCCACGGCACCCTGACTGAAGACAACATCCAGGAGGCGATGCGCGAGGTGCGCATGGCCCTTCTCGAGGCGGATGTCCACTTCAAGGTGGCCCGGGATTTCGTTGCCGGTGTCACCGAAAAGGCGATCGGCCGGGAGATCTCGAAGAGCCTCTCGCCCGGTCAGCAGGTCATCAAGATCGTCCACGAGGAACTGGTCGCTCTCCTCGGCGGCAACACCGATCCGCTCCGCCTCGATGGCCGTCAGCCGGTCACCATCATGATGGCCGGCCTCCAGGGCTCCGGCAAGACGACGACCTCGGGGAAGCTGGCGGCGATGCTCAAGAACAAGGGGCGCAGGCCGTACCTGGTGCCGGCCGACATCTACCGTCCGGCCGCCATCGAACAGCTGCAGGTACTCGGCGACCGGCTGGGCGTGCCGGTCCACCCGTCGACCACCGACACCAGGCCGGTCGACATCTGCCGCCAGGCCATGGCCGCCGCCGCGGAGAAGAATTACGACACGGTGATCTTCGACACCGCCGGCCGACTGCATATCGACGAATCGCTGATGAGCGAACTGAAGGAGATCCAGGGAGCGGTCCAGCTCTCCGAGATCCTGTTCGTCGCCGATGCGATGACCGGCCAGGACGCCGTCACCGTCGCCGAAAAGTTCAATCAGGACCTGGCGATCACCGGCGTCGTTCTGACCAAGATGGAAGGCGACGCCCGCGGCGGCGCCGCCCTGTCGATCAAGAGCGTCACCGGCAAGCCGATCAAATTCGTCGGCATGGGCGAGGGACTCGAGGCCCTCGAGGTCTTCCACCCCGACCGCACCGCCTCGCGGATCCTCGGCATGGGTGACGTCCTCACCCTGATCGAAAAGGCCGAGGCGGTCGTCGACAGGAAGGCGGCCGACAAGCTCGCCAAGAAACTGCAGAAGAGCGAGTTCTCGCTCGAGGATTTCCTCGATCAGATCCAGCAGATCAAGAAGATGGGGTCGCTCGAGCAGATTCTCGACATGGTGCCGGGCATCAACAAGCTGCGGCAGCTCAAGGATGCCCCGCGCCCCAACGAGAAAGAGCTGTTCAAGACCGAGGCGATCATCCGCTCGATGACCAGCGAGGAACGGCGGAATTACAAGATCATCAACACCAGTCGGCGGGAGCGGATCGCCAGAGGTTCCGGCACCGCCTTGGCCGATGTCAACCGGGTGCTCAAGAGCTACTCGGAGATGCTGAAGATGATGAAGAAGATGCGCGGCAAACCCGGTGCCCTCACCGGCATGAAACGCCGCAAGTTACCAAAAGGACTCAGAAGATAATTCCTGACCTGGACTTTTTCGTCCAGGCTCTCGACATGGGGATAAGCCCCTTCAACATACCGGAGGAACAACCTGGAATGGCAGTTCGTATTCGTTTAACCCGACTTGGCAGGAAGAAAAAGGCATTCTATCGCATCATCGTTGCTGACAGCGAAAGCAAGCGTGACGGCAAGTTCCTCGACATCGTCGGTACCTATGACCCGCTGAAGGACCCGGCCGCGATCACCATCGATCAGGCGAAGCTGCAGGAATGGCTGGGCAAGGGCGCACAGCCCACGACCACCGTCAAGAGCCTGATCAGCAAGGCCGCAGTCAGCAAATAACGCTCATGGAAGACCTTCTCGCCCATATCGCCAGATCACTGGTCGACAATGCCGACGCGGTACAGGTGAAGCGCAGCGATGACAACGACACCGTCATCATCGAACTGACAGTCGCGCCCGACGACCTCGGCAAGGTGATCGGCAAACAGGGGCGGACGGCACGGGCGATGCGTTCGCTGCTGGCTGCACTGGCGGCCAAGGAAAACAAGCGGTCGAGGCTGGAAATCGTCGAGTGAGCCGAGTTTGACCAGATGATCCCGCACCTTTTGTATGCCGAGAAGGACTATGTCCTGATCGGTGAAATCATCAAGGTCCATGGACTCCACGGCGAATTGAAGATGTACTCCTACTCGGGTCAGCCTGAAAATATCAGACGCTACAAGCGCCTGGCGTTGTTGGGGCCTGCCGGGAATGGACCGGAGATCTTCACCCTCCTCGCAATTCGAGTCCAGGGAGGCGCGGCGATCATCCGGCTCGAGGGCATCGTTGATCGCCGCCGGGCCGAATCGTGCGTCGGGCGGGCCGTTCTCGTCCCGCGCGAGGATCTGCCGCCCCTGGACGACAACGAGTTCTACTGGCGGGAGATCGAGGGACGCACGGTGGTCTGCACGAACGGCCGGAATCTCGGAACCGTCACCGAACTCTTTTCCAACGGCGCCCAGGATATCATGGTCGTCAGCGATGGCGAAGAGGAACGCCTGATCCCCATGGTCGGCGATATCGTGGTCGCCATCCGTGAGGATACGATCGTCATCGACCCGCCACCCGGACTCCTCGAGATCAACCGGGCGAGTGGCGAGTGACCTCCGGGGCCGAACATGCTGTTTGACGTCCTGACCATCTTTCCCGATCTGTTCGTCTCGCCGCTCGAGGAAGGAATCCTCAGGAAGGCGAGGCAGGAAGGGAAGATCCGGATCGAGCTGACCGATATCCGGGATTTTGCCGAAGACCGGCACGCCACCACCGACGACCGTCCATTCGGCGGCGGCGAGGGAATGGTGATGAAACCCGACCCTCTGGCGGCGGCCGTGGAAAAGGTTCGCGCCGGCGGCAATACCGGCAAGGTCATCCTGTTGACGCCCCAGGGCCGGCAATATACGCAGGACATCGCCCGCGAGCTGACGGCAGAGAAAAGCCTGATCCTTGTCTGCGGCCGCTACGAAGGGGTGGACGAGCGCTTCCGGGCCGCGTTCTGCGATGATGAGATCTCCATCGGCGATTACATCCTCACCGGTGGCGAACTGGCGGCGATGGTGCTGATCGATTCGGTGACCCGGCTGCTGCCGGGGGTGCTGGGCTGTCCGGACAGCGCCGGCAAGGACACCTTCAGCCGCAGGCTGCTGAAACACCCGCAGTACACCCGTCCCCGTGATTTCCGAGGGATCGAGGTTCCCGAGGTGCTGATGAACGGGAACCATGCGGCGATCGGAGCGTACCGGTTCATCGAGGCGGTCCGGAGGACCCTGGCCCGCCGACCGGACCTGCTGATCCAGGAAGAATTCACGCCTGAGGAACACCGGCTGTTGAAGAAACATGGCCTGCTCGAGGCGATATCGACCGTAAAGGCGGGCAGGCCTGATGGTTGCTGAGACGCCGGCGCCCGTCAGCATCGCCCTAGTGCACTTCCCGGTGCGCAACAAAAGGGGGGAGACGATCGGTTCTGCCGTGACAAATCTCGATGTCCATGATATAGCCAGGGCTGCACGCACATACGGGGTGCACCGGTACTATATCACCACCCCCTATGTCGACCAGCAGGGGTTTGTCGGAGACATCATCGGCCACTGGCGTGAGGGCTACGGGGCGGCTTGATGACGGCGGGCCAACCGGTGCTGCTGATCTTCGGTACCGCCCATGGCCTGGCCCCGGAGATTATGGCGACGATGGATGCAGTTCTGCCGCCGCTGAAAGGCGGGACGGGATACAATCACCTTTCGGTCCGGTCGGCAGTGGCGATCATTCTCGACCGCCTGCTCGGCCGATGAACTGAAAGAAACAACGAAGAGGATCGCAGATCCATACATATATCTCAACCTAACAGAATACGATATGAGCACAATAATCGAACGAATCAATGAGGAACAGATGCGCCAGGATCTTCCGGTATTTCGCCCCGGAGATACCGTCGCCGTCCATATCCGCATCGTTGAAGGCAACAAGGAGCGGATTCAGATATTCCAGGGCGTCGTCTCGAAGCGCAGTCGTGGAACTATCGACGCAACGTTCACGGTCCGCAAGGTGTCGCACGGAGTCGGTGTCGAAAAGACCTTCGCCCTGCATAATCCGCGTCTCGAAAAAATCGAGCTCGTCACCCAGGGCCGGGTCCGGCGTTCACGCCTGTACTACCTGCGCAGCAGACGAGGCAAGGCCGCCCGTATCCGTGAGCGTGGTCTCACCAAGTAGCATTGCCGTGTGTTTGACAGCGACATCGCGACAGGGGTTCCTCCCCGTCGCCGATGTCACCGGTCTCCCTGCATGCTGAGCGGTCGCGACATCATCCCGGCCTGTGCAGGTGATGGCAGCATCGCCAGCGACACCTTCCACCACGAACGCCTGCTGCAAACCCAAGGCTACAACCGGGTTGCCGGGGCGGACGAGGCTGGGCGAGGCCCATTGGCCGGCCCGGTCGTAGCCGCTTGCGTGATCCTTCCCGCCCATTGCGACTACACCGTCTTTCGCGATTCCAAGACCCTTTCCCCCACCCGTCGCGCCGAACTCCGCCGGCAACTCGCCGCCATCGGCGCCCACATCGGCGTCGGTATCGTCTCCGCTCAGACCATCGATGCCATCAATATCCTCAGGGCCTCTCTGGAGGCGATGAAACTGGCGTATGAAGATCTGGCCAGGCGGCACCACCATGCCCCCGATTTCATCCTCGTCGACGGCAGGTTCACCATCCCCGCCGCCATTCCCCAGGAGGCCCTGATCAAGGGTGACTCCAGAAGCGCCTCGATTGCCGCCGCCTCGATCGTCGCCAAGGTGCAGCGGGATGCGATAATGGATGAGCTGCATCTCCACTTTCCGGATTACGGCTTTTCGCGCCACAAAGGCTACCCGACGCGCGAGCATCGCACGGCCATCGTCCGCCACGGACCATGTCCGGAACATCGGCGGACCTTCCGGGGGGTGCGGGAATTTGTCCGATAAGCGCATCGCCTTCGGCAAAAAAGGCGAGGATCTGGCCGCAGCCCATCTTACCCGCCTGGGATACCAGATCCTGGCCCGCAACTATCGGCAGCGGCGGGGCGAGATCGATATCATCGCCAGGGACGGCGACTGCACCGTCTTCATCGAGGTCAAGAGCCGTGTGGCCGGGGGCAGGTATTCCCCCGGCGAGGCGGTCACGGTGAGAAAAAGGATGCAGATCGCCCGGGTGGCCCAGATGTACCTTGCCGCCCACCGGCTGCTCGACAGGCCGGCCCGTTTCGATGTCATCGCCGTGCTGATCGATGGTGACGGCGGATATCGGATCGATCATATCCCGAATGCCTTCGATCTCCCCGATTCCTGCTTCTAACTCCCATTTCCCGCTTTTTTACCGGTGGATATCCGAAGCCTTTGACTAATCCACATTTACGGTTACAGTGATGCATATGTCGATCGTTGGTATCACAATGGGCTGTCCGGCAGGGATCGGGCCGGAAATCATCCTCCGGCATGCCCTTCGGACTGATTCCTCAACCTCCCCCACTCCGGTCATCCTTGGAGATCTCGGGGTGTTGGCCAGGTGTGCGGCTGAACTGTCGCTGGACGTCGCCCTCAGCCCCTGGCTGCCTGGGACTCCGCTGCCGGTCGGGGCCCTGCCGGTCATCGAACTGTCACGCCTGCCGGCCCGGGACCTGCGCTGGGGAACCCCGACCATCGCTACCGCGACGGCGATGGCCGGCTACATCGAAGAGGGGGTGCGGCTGACGCGGGCGGGAATTCTGGACGCGATCGCTACCTGTCCGATCTCCAAGGCGGCGCTGCAGGCGGCAGGTTACTCCTACCCCGGCCACACCGAGATGCTCGCCGCGCTGACCGGGACTCCGAAAGTGGCGATGATGCTGGCCGGCACCAGATTGCGGGTCACCCTCGTCACCATTCACTGCCCCCTCGGCGAGGTCCCCGCCCGGTTGACCACCGCGGCGGTGCTGCGGCTCATCCGGATGACCCAGGGATCGCTGCGGCGGGACTTCGCCCTGCCGCAACCGCGGATCGCCGTCGCCGGCCTCAACCCCCATGCCGGCGAGAACGGCCTGTTCGGCGACGAGGAAGGCACCATCATCCAGCCCGCCGTCCAGCAGGCTCGACTCGACGGCATCCGGGTCGAGGGGCCGTTTCCACCCGATACCGTTTTCTTCAAGGCCGCCTCCGGCCTCTACGACGCCGTCGTCTGCATGTACCACGACCAGGGGTTGATCCCGTTCAAACTGCTCCATTTCAGCGACGGCGTCAACGTCACGCTCGGACTCCCCCTCGTCCGCACCTCCGTCGACCACGGCACGGCCTACGACATCGCCGGCAGGGGCGTCGCCGACGCCTCGAGCCTCACCGCCGCCGTCGACCTGGCCGCCGCAATCAGCGCCAACAGAACACGCTTTGACCAGAGACCATGAACCGGACCAACCACCCTCCTGCCAGAGGTCGGCTGATCGTCTTCGAAGGCATCGACGGAACCGGCAAATCGACCCAGATCCGGCTCGTCGCCGATGCCCTCAGGCAGCGCGGTTATCCGGTCGTCACTACCCGCGAACCGACCGATGGTCCATACGGTCTGAAGATCCGGGCCCTCTACGCCAATCGTGGAGAATGTTCGCAGGGGGAGGAACTCGAGCTCTTCATCGCCGATCGCCGCCACCATGTCGACGAGCTGTTGCAGCCGGCCCTGGAGACCGGCCGCATCATCCTCTGTGACCGGTATTATCTCTCCACCGCCGCCTACCAGGGAGCAAACGGGATGGACGTCGACACCATTCTCGCCCGCAACCGCTTCGCCCCGGTACCGGATCTCGCCATCCTGTTCGAGGCCCCGGTTGCCCTCGGCATCGAACGGATCACGGCGAGCCGGGGAGAGCACCTGAACGATTTCGAGAAGGCCGAAGGCCTGACCCGGGTGGCCGCGATCTTCGCCGCTCTCGATCTACCCTATATCCGGCGCATCAACGCCGCGCTGCCGATCGAAACGGTGCGGGATGAAATCCTGTCCTTGATCCTGCCGCTGCTTCCAACCCCCTCTTCCGCCGACTGACCAGATGAACCGCATCCACCCGACACTCTTTCTGGCGTGCATCCTGTTTCTCGGTTCCTGCGCCGCCCCATCGCCGCCGCAACCGCCGCCGTCGCCGGCTCCATCGACCTCGCCGGCGCCGGCAGCAGTCAAGCAGGCGGAGAAGGCGGAGAAGGCGGATCTCGGCTGTTCCTATTTCTATTTCCTCTGGGGCAGCAACGCCGAATACTATCAACGGTTCGATGAAGCCCTCGAGGCCTATGACAAGGCCGTCATCTGCGACCCGGATGCCGATTATGTGCTGAAGAAGATCCCGCTGGTGTTGATCAAACAGGGAGAAAATACCAAAGCGGTGGAATGGCTGCAGCAGGCGATCAAGGAACGGCCGAAGGACAGCGACCTGTACCTCCTGCTGGCTCATCTCAAAATCCAGGACCACAACCAGGCCGAGGCCATCCGCCTCTACCACGAAGCACTGAGGCACGACCCAGGCAACATCGCCGTCCTCCTCCGCCTGGGAATCCTGTATACCGAGCAGAAAAAATTCCGGGAGGCGGAGATCATTTTCCGCAATCTGATTCACGCGGACGAACGTCTTTTCCTCGGCCATGTCTACCTCGCCCGGCTGCTGGTCCAGATCCGTGACTTCACCGGCGCCGGCCAGGAATTCGAGCGGGCCCTGGAACTCAACTGGTCACCCGAACTGGCCTATGAAATGGCTGAATTCTATACCAAGCATGAACGCTACGACAAGGCGATCAAACTCTACAACTCGATCATCGAGACCGATGATACCGATGAACGGGCCGTTCTCGGCCTGGTCCAGACCATGCTGCTGATGGGGAAAAACCAGGAGGCGATTGATGAGCTCACCCGACTCCGCGACCTCAGCGGCACCCCGGAACGCATCGATCTGATCATCGCCCGCATCCTCCTGCGGACCGACCGCATGGCCGAAGCCAAGCAGCTGCTGATCGAGGTCGCCGATGAACACGACTCATCCGAGGCCCGATATACCCTGGCCTTGATCGCCGTTCAGGATAACGACAACGATGCCGCCATCGGCTACCTTGAGAAAATTGGTCCGGAAGATACCGAATTCGAAGAGGCCGTCTACCTGCACGTCCGGATCCTGCGGGAGAGCGGGCGGCTCGACGAGGCGCTGTCCCTGCTCCGAAAGGCGGTGGCCGACAGCAACCTGCGGCGGCCGCTGTTTTACGCCCTCCTCGCCTCGCTCCATGAAGAAAAAGGCGAAATCGACAGCGCCCTCCAGATCCTTCAGGACGGGATCGACCTTTTCCCCGATGATGAGCAGCTCCTCTTTGAATCGGCGATCCTGGTCGACAAGAAGGGGCAGCAGGACGAGGCGATCACGATCATGGAACGGGTGCTCGAACTGTACCCGGATCATCCTGAGGCCCTGAATTACATCGGCTATGTCTGGGCCGACAGAAACATCAATCTGGACCGGGCGCTCAAGTACATCGAGAAGGCGGTCGAACTGAAACCGGATAACGGCTATATCCTCGACAGTCTCGGCTGGGTGTACTACCGGCTGGGCCGCCTGAACGAAGCGAGGACTTGGCTGGAGAAGGCGGTGAAACTCGCCCCCGAAGACCCGAACATCTTTGATCATCTGGGTGATGTCTATACGTCGCTGCAGATGACAGACAAGGCCGGAGAAGCGTATCGCAAGGCTATCGAACTTTTCGAAGAAGAGGAAAAAAAAGCTGCTGCAAGGAAAAAGCTGCATGATCTTGACAGGAAAAACTGACAATCCAGCCGCCCGACTCTTCCTCTCCCTGGTGCTCCTCCTCTTCCTGGCCGGAGGCTGCGCCAAAAAACCCTGGCAGGAGGACCTCGGCCCGGACCGGGGCAAGGCGGTCGAACAGGTCTTCCGCCGCATGCAGCAGCGGGATGCCGCCTGTCTCCCCTGTCTCGACGGCAACGCCGTCATGTCGATGAAAAACCATCTCGAGACCAGGTCGCTGAGCGGCTACATCCAGACCATGCTGCCCGACTCGATCAAGTTCATCGCCTCCAACCCGCTCGGCCAGCCGCTGTTCGCCGTGACCACCGACGGACTTGACTTTACGACCCTGAATACCTCGAAGAGGACGGCGATGTCCGGCAGGCTCGCATCCTACGCCCTGCTTCATGATATCCCGCCGGCCTTTTTTTCCGGGTCATGGGGAGAGTGGCTGACCGGCCGGATCGACCAGGGGCGGCAGGAATCACTGTCCTTCCGCGCCGACGGCGAAGGACGAGGGACATGGGTCTCCTTCAGCACCACGCTCGGGGGCAATGAAACGACGACCCACCTGCTCGTCGACATCGATCAGTCCCTGCTGCTGACCCGGATTCTCGAAGACGGGAAGGGCCGGATCCTGGCCGAAATCACTTATGGCGAATGGGAGGAGGTCGGCGGCTGCCGGCAACCGGCACAGATCACGATGCGCCAGCTGGCCTTCGGGGGTGAGATCAGCCTCGGACTCACCGATCTGCAGGCGAATGAAACCTGTCGGGAGCGCGATTTCGTGCTCCCGATCCCGGCAGGTTTTACCCGGCGATTGCTGCCGTAGGCCGTTGGATTAAAATTGCCGTAACGGTGGGGAGAGTCGTTACGGCCTCTCAGGCCGGTAACGAAATGGACGAACAGGAGCCTCTTTGCACAAAGAACAGATGCGGGATCTGTCATTTCGACCGGAGGAAGCTGTCATTTCGACCGGAGGAAGCTGTCATTTCGACCGGAGGGAGAAATCTCCTCGTCTTGAAAACCGAGATTTTTCGCTATCGCTCGACATGACAACATAATGTATCTCGTGCATTCGGGATGCGAGTGAGACGTACTGTGTGATTTTGTCGTTTTGCACAAGGCTCACAGGTAACGGTTATTTCGTAACGGGCCCTGATTTATTTGCCGCCGTGGTCCGCCGTCGTGGCGGCACCTTCCTCGTCGAGGGCGTTGACGATCAGGACAAAGAGGTTGTCCTCCTTGAAAAAGACCTGCCGGAGATCGTAGTCACGGCCGGCGGTCAGTTCGAGGACCACCTTGATCTTCTTCGGATCGCGGTCGACGGTGGTGACGATCTTCTGCACATAGGCCCCCCTGGCCTCGATGACCGGCTCGATGCCACCCTGCTGGGCCATGCCGATAAAATCGCAGACGACCTGGGGCTTGTCCGATTCCACCGCCGATACGGTCGGGGGGAAGAAGCCGTTGAGGCGAAAGAAGATCATCTCGCCCTTGCTCGAACTGTTCTCGTAGGTAATTTCCTGCAGGAGAGGGTCCGGCAGGGTGGACGGCTCCCCGGACTTTCCGGAGGAAGGGGCTTGCTGCGCCGGATTGGTGCGTGGCGGAGCAGGTGCTTTTGCCTGGGGCTGCGCTCGCGGTGCAGCCTGGACGGCAGCCTTTTCCGGAACCACCGGGGCAGGCGCTGCCTGTTGCGGTGCCGGCGGCGCAACACCGGCAGTTGTATCAGCCGGCTTGCCATCTTTCCGGGCGGGCTGCGCCGGCGGTGGCGGTGCAGCGGATTTCACCGCCGCCTTCTCTACCGTGGTCTCTTTCGCAACTGCGGCGGCGACCGGAGGCGATTGCACCACCGGCTCAGCCATCTTCTCAGCCGGTTTTTCCGTATCGGCCTCGACCGCGGCCGCCGGTGTTTTCGGTGCCGGGACCGCAGATGCGGCAACTTCAGCGGCTGGCGGAGGCACCGCGAGTGAAATTTCCTTTTGCTCCTTGACCGGATGCAGCACTTTCTTGGCGCCGGTGATAACTATCTGTTTTGACTCGGTCGCATCGATTTTTGCAACCGCAACTTCAGCTGTTCTGGCCCCTTCCGTCGGCACCAGAACGATATTGAGGATGTTTTCTTCTTTGTTAAATTCCCGGCTATATGTATATTTCCGGCCCGGTTCGAGATCAAGCACCACCCGCACCTTTTTGTCAGGCGATTGGTGCGCGCCGACACGGATGCCCTTGACCAGCGTCCCTTCTGCCTTGAGCACCGGCTTTACCAGGCCGGCGTATCCGGCCCCGGGAAAATCACAGATCAGCCGGGGATTATCGCCCTTGAGGGCAAAGACTTTGGGCGCGTGAGTTCCGACAAGCTTGATCCGGATTCTCTCCTGCTGATCATCGTCCCGGTGGAAGGTAACCGAGGAAACCGACGTCGGTGCCTGGGCTGATGCCTCCGGAAACACGAGAAAAAGTGAAACCAGGCCAACAATACACACCACGAAATACAGTGCCAGTTTCATCGTCCATACCCTGTGTAGTGAAGCATAACTTGCTCTTTTTGTACGATTATTTGCTCGACATCTGACTGCTTACCTCACTTTTGGCAAAAATGTCAACCACTTTTAACAATTCAGCGGCGCCGCTGCCGGACCGCTCACGCAGCCCGTGGTCGCCATCATGCGGGCTGCATCCATGACAGAGACCATCCCATGACCGACACCACCTGTTTTCCCACCATCACCAGGCCCGGCCGCTACCTCGGCCAGGAGTACAATACCGTCCGCAAGCCGGCGGAGACGGTCGATCTGAGCTGCGCCCTCGTCTTTCCCGATCTCTACGAGGTGGGCATGTCGCACCAGGGCCTGCAGATCCTCTACCATATCCTCAACCGCGAGGACAACATCGTCGCCGAGCGCTGCTATTGTCCCGATCTCGACTGCGAACAGATGCTCCGGCAGCAGGGCCAACCGCTCACCACCCTCGAATCGGCCCGCCCGCTCGCCGGCTTCGACCTGATCGGCATCACCCTGCCCTACGAACTGTGCGCCACCAACATCCTCACCATCCTCGACCTGGCCGGCATCCCCTTCCTGGCGGCCGAGAGAGAGGCAACCTCCCCGCTCATCCTCGGCGGCGGTTCCGGCGCGCTGAACCCGGAGCCGGTGGCCGATTTCTTCGATGCCGTCCTGCTCGGCGACGGCGAGGAGGCGATCGTCGAGATCGCCCGGGTGCTGATCCGGGGCAAACGGCAACAGTCGGGCAAGGGAGAGATGCTGCGGCAGCTGGCCGCCATCGCCGGGGTCTATGTCCCCGCCTTCCACGTCCCGGAATACGACGGCCGCGGCCGCCTCACGGCGATCAGGGAACTCGCCCCGGCACCGGCGGCGATCACCCGCCGGGTGGTGCCCGACCTCGACGCCGTCGATCACCTGCTGCAGCCGATCGTCCCCAACGCCAAGATCATCCACGACCGGCTCAGCATCGAGATCGCCCGCGGCTGCAGCCGCGGCTGCCGCTTCTGCCAGGCCGGCATGACCTACCGCCCGGTACGCGAGCGCACCCCGGAGGCGATCATGCAACTGGCCGAGGCCGGCATCGGCAACTCCGGCTTCGAGGAATTGGCCCTGCTGTCGCTGTCGACCGGCGACTATTCCTGCATCGAACAGATCCTGCCGCAGCTGATGGACCGTTTCGCCGACGACTGCGTGTCGGTGTCGATGCCGTCGATGCGGGTCGGCACCCTCAGCCCGGCGATCATGGACCAGATCAAGCGGGTCCGCAAGACCGGGTTCACCCTGGCCCCCGAGGCCGGCAGCGACCGGCTGCGGCGGGTGATCAACAAGGGCATCACCGAGGAGGACCTCCTCGCCACCTGCCATAACGCCTTCGCGCTGGGGTGGAAGGTGATGAAGTTCTACTTCATGATCGGCCTGCCGACGGAGACCGCCGACGATATCCAGGCGATCATCGACCTGGTGCGCAAGGTCAAGAAAGAGGGCGACCGCGACGGTCGCGGGCGGCGGCAGATCAACGTCAGCATCGGCACCTTCGTCCCCAAGCCGCACACCCCCTTCCAATGGGAGGAGCAGATGAGCATCGACGAAAGCCGCAACACCATCAACCACTTGCGGGAGTGGCTGCCCAGGGGCTGCACCCTGAAGTGGAACGATCCACGGATGAGCTACCTCGAAGGGGTCTTCTCCCGCGGCGACCGGCGGCTGGCCGCCCTGATCCGGCAGGCCTGGGAGAACGGCGCCCGGCTCGACGGCTGGTCGGACCACTTCGATCTCGCGATCTGGCAGCAGGCGGCGGAGCGGCTGGGGCTGGACCTCGACGATTACCTGCGCCAGCGCGGCGAAGACGAGATCCTGCCCTGGCAGCATCTGCACAGCGGCGTCGACGACCGTTTTCTGCGGGCCGAACGGCGGCGGGCCTTCGAGGAATGCTACACCCCCGACTGCCGCTACCACGACTGCCAGGGCTGCGGCCTCTGCGATTTCGACATCATCCGGCCGGTGGTCATCGACCGCGAGCGGTTCACGAGGGTCCGACAGGAGCCACCCCCTGGCGCCACACCGTCCCGCAGCCGCCGCGACCTGCCGGCCCACGAGGAGGGCCATTTCCGTTACCAGGTGAGCTACGCCCGCCGCGGCCGGATCTGCTTTCTCGGCCACCTCGAGATCCTGCGCCTGATCTTCCGCACCCTGCGCCGGGCCGGGATCGCCACCAATTTCACCAAGGGCTTCAACCCGACGCCGAAGGTCTCCTTCGGCCCGGCCCTGCCGGTCGGCACCGAGAGCGTCGCCGAATTCTTCATCATGGACCTGCCGGCGGCGCTCGCCGACCCGCCGGCAACGATCGACCGCCTCAACGACAAGCTGCCGCCCGGGCTCACCGTCACCGCCATCACGCTGCACCGCGCCGCCATTCCCGCCGATATCGAATCGACCTACACCATCACCCTGCCCCGGCCGCTGACGGCGGAAGAGGGACAGCGGCTGACCGCCTTCGCCGCCTGCAGCGAGTATCAGGTCGCCAAGCAACGCAAGGGCAAGGAGCAGACGGTCGACATCCGCCCCCTGATCACCTCCCTGCGCCAGGCCGGTCCGGACAGTGTCGACCTGACCCTCCTCAGCCTCAGCGGCCGGCCCGGGATCAAACCGGCCGAGGCGCTGCAGGCGATCCTGGGACTCGACGAGGCGGAAGCCCTGCGCCTGGCGGTCTGCAAAACGAGGTGGCGGGTGGCGGAAAACCGATAATCGCTGTTGCCCGGATCTGTGCGGCTGTGGTAGATAGTGGACACGTCAGTCATGTGCCGCACCCGTCAACGTATCCTACTGGAAGGAGGTTTCATGCAGAAGAAGATCTTGCTCCGCGATGATGAAATGCCCACGCAATGGTATAACGTCGTTCCCGATATCCCGGGCGGCCTGAAACCGCCGCTCGACCCCGAAACCAGCCAGCCGATGGGGCCGGAGAAACTTGCCGCCATCTTCCCGATGGGGCTGCTCGAGCAGGAGATGTCCGACAAGCGCTTCATCGACATCCCCGAAGAGGTCCGGGAGATCTACACGATCTGGCGGCCGGCGCCGCTGGTGCGCGCCGCCAACCTGGAAAAGGCGCTGGGCACCAAGGCCAGGATCTACTTCAAGAACGAGAGCGTGTCGCCGGTCGGGTCGCATAAGACCAACAGCGCCGTGCCCCAGGCCTACTTCAACATGAAGGAAGGGGTCAAACGGCTGACCACCGAGACCGGCGCCGGCCAGTGGGGCTGCGCCCTGTCGTTTGCCACCTCCAAGTTCAATATCGAGTGCAAGGTCTACATGGTCCGGGTCTCCTATGACCAGAAACCCTACCGCAAGTCGATGATGCACACCTACGGCGCCGAAATCGTCCCCAGCCCGAGCCCCACAACCCAGGTCGGCCGCCGGATCCTCGCCGAATACCCCGACACCCCCGGCTCGCTCGGCATCGCCATCTCCGAGGCCATTGAGGATGCCTTCGCCCGCGACGACACCAAGTACGCCCTGGGTTCGGTCCTCAACCACACCATCCTCCACCAGTCGATCATCGGCCTCGAAGCGAAGAAGCAGATGGAGCTTGCCGGCGACTACCCCGACGTCATCATCGGCTGCTGCGGCGGCGGCTCCAACTTCGCCGGCATTGCCACGCCGTATATCCCCGATTAT
>JROS01000044.1:0-5437 GCA_000769715.1 Desulfobulbus sp. Tol-SR | reverse complement strand
GGAGTGCTTCGAGGCCGGCGTCCTCTTCGCCAAGACCGAGGGCATCATCCCGGCGCCGGAGACCTGCCACGCCGTCCGGGCCGCGATCATCGAGGCGACCCGCGACCTCAACGAGCCGAAGACCATCCTGTTCAACTTCTCCGGCCACGGCCTGATCGACATGGCCTCGTACGACAAGTTCTATTCCGGGCAACTGCAGAATTTCGATTATCCGGAAGAGGCCCTCGCCAGATCGTTGGCCAATCTGCCGAAGATCTGATAAAATCCGCCCTCCTGCCCGTCCGATCCGGCGGGAGGGCATTCCCCACTGTCCCATGTCCCTGATCAGCCGCTTCCTGCCCCTGTCCTTCGTCCTTTTCGCCTGCCTGCTGGTTGCTGCCCCGACCTCGAGTGCGGCAGCCAACAGGGCCAAAGCCCTGGTCACCCGTGGCGGCTACGCCGTCACCAGAGAAGGCCGCCTCCTGGAATCGCGGGCCATCGACACCGCCTTCGTCCCGGCATCGACGATCAAACTGGTCACCTGCCTCGCCGCCCTGGAAATCCTCGGCCGCGACTATCGCTTCACTACCGCCTTCTTCGTCAAGGACGATACCCTCTCCATCCGGGGCTCCGGTGATCCATCGCTGACCAGCGCCACCGTGGCCGCCATCGCCGCCGACCTGGCCCGCCTGGGGTTGAAGGAGGTCGGCGATATCGCCCTCGACGCCGACTCCTTCGCCCTGAGCGGCAAGGCCGACGGCGCCGACGGTTCGGCCAACCCCTACGACACCGCCAACGGCGCCCTGGCCGTCAACTACAACGCCGTGGCGGTGAAGGTGCTGGACAACGGCCGGATCGTCTCCGGCGAAGAAGAGACGCCGCTGCTGCCGCTCATGAAGGAGATCGGCAGCAACCTGCCACCGGGCACACACCGGGTCAACCCCGGCGCCTTCATTGCCGGCGGCCGGATATCCCCCACCCTGCGCTACACCGGCGAGCTGTTCAAGGCCATGCTGGAGCGGCAGGGAATCAAGGTCGGCGGCCGGATCACCGCCGCCGCGGCGCCGCCCGGCGTGGCGCCCTTCCATGCCCATACCTCGGCGCAGACCGTCGAGGATATCGTCCGCTCCTGCCTCCACTACTCCAACAACTACGTCGCCAACCAGCTGTTCCTCGCCTGCGGCGCCCGCAGCCTCGGCCGGCCGGCCACCTGGGACAAAGGTCGGCAGGCGCTGCGGGCCTTCATCGCCACGGCCTGGCCGCAGCACCGGCACGACATCACGATCGTCGAGGGCTCCGGCCTGTCGCGCCGCGACCGGATTACCCCGGCGGCAATGTTGGCGGTGCTTGACAGCTTCAAGCCGTACAGCAATCTCTTGAAAACCAGGGACGGCGTGCCGCTGAAGACCGGGTCGCTGGCCGGGGTCCACTGCTATGCCGGCTACCTGCCGCGGGGCCGGGAACTCGACCCCTTCGTCATCCTCCTCAACCAGCGGGACAATACCCGCGATCCGCTCCTCGCTCGGCTGCAGCGGCTGCATTCGATCCCTCGCCGAGGTCATCGGGCACGGCTCACTCTCCGGAGACAGCCGGCCCCCCTGCCAGGGTGTCGAGCGGACTGGCCACCGGATTGCGCATATCCTTGACGACATGGGTGTAGATCATCGTCGTCTCGACCCTCGCATGCCCAAGGTATTCCTGTATCTGGCGGATATCGACGCCTCGGAGCAACAGATGGGTGGCGAACGAATGGCGGAGGGTGTGAACCGAGGCATGCTTGTGGATGCCCGCCCGGCGAACGGCGGCCTTCAACGCCCGCTGCAGCGCGGAATCTGAAACATGGTGCCGGCGGACGATCCCGGATCGCGGGTCGACCGACAACGTTGCCGCCGGGAAAAGGTACTGCCAGGCTTTCTCCGTCGCCGCACCTGCATACTTCACTGCCAGGGCATCCGGAAGCAGGACGGCTCCATGGCCGGCGGCAAGATCTCCGTCATGCCTCGCCAGCACCCTGGCAATATGTGCTCGCAGGTCACCAACCAGGGAGGCGGCCAGCAGCGTCGTGCGATCCTTGCCGCCTTTGCCGTCTCGTACGTGGATCAGATGCTGATCGAAGTCGATATCCTTGATACGCAGACGACATCCTTCGTTAACCCGCAACCCGCCGCCATAAATGATCTTCAGAATCAAACCGGCCGTTCCCTGGACCTGGGCAAGGATGTTCCTTACTTCATCGACGGAAAACACCACCGGCAATGTCGTTCTTTTTCTGGCCCGTACCGTGTTTTTCAGATCGCCGAGATCAACATTGCCAACCAGCCGAAAAAAGGTCAGCAAACTGTTGAAGGCCTGATTCTGGGTTGAGGCCGAAACTCGACGCTGGATGGCAAGATAGGCAAGAAAGTCCCGTACCCGATCAGCCGAGAGGGCGGTTTGATCGGCACCTTCTTGCTGGGCACAGTAACGACAATATGCTTCAACCCAGCCCAGGTAGGTGGTCTCGGTGCGGTACGCATAATTTCTCAACCGCAACGCCTCGCGGAAAAGACGTCGCGCCGATTCCCAATCACCGGGCATCCGAACGGCAGGCAGCGTGGGCTTTCCAGGCCCCTCCGGCGTCGCCAGCGGCTCCAGGAAATTGACAAAATAGAGGCGAACTGCCTGATCGGCCAGACGAACCTGCCAGTCCTGATACAAGCCGGTACCTGTAAGGTGACGGATAAATAACGGCAGTCGATCCTGCCAATTGAGATTCTGCCTGAGGTCAACACCGAAATCGAAGAATTTGCGTACCCAGACGACCATGTACTTTTCTTTTTCATTTGAAACCAGTTTGCTCTTCAGCAGGAATTCCGCAAATTCAGTACTGCTGAACATCTCGTTATTACAAGAAATCGAATCAGCCATATGGTTATCCTCCCACTTCGTGCCTGCGCATCATAACACGGGGTGTTTCGACTTATCAGGCACTACCTGGTACTCCTTTTGCGCTGTATCATCCCGGCGAAAATACTCCGACGAACAGAAACTCCGGGTTATGCGGCTGCCGCATAACCCGGTTATTTTCGTTAAAAGACGTAATGGAAATCCTAACAGGATTTCCTTGCCTCTCGATAGAGTATGGGATACTATAGCTGAAATTCATGACATTTCTGCGACATACACAGTATAAATAGAAGGTCGTTGGTGAAAATCAGTGGAAATTGGAAATCTGACGTTTCGACGATAAATTGTTCTTTGCCTCCAAAAAAGAGGCGGCCTACTATTAAACGTTAGCAAAAAAATTACAATGAAAAATTTAGAGTTAATCACATTAAAAATATTTAATACCTGGGACCCAGTTGAAGATAAAAATTTTTGGGAGGCTGTTATAGAAATCCCGGTCAGCTATTCTCTATTTGATTTTCATCTTTATATTCAGAAAATTACCGATTTTGAGAATGATCATCTTTTTGAGTTTTATGCTGGAAGAAATGAAAGAAATCGTAAATTGCTTTTTTCAGAAGATTCGGGGTATCCTGACGATGGTGGGGACTATTCTAATATTTTATTAAATGATATATACCCGTTAAAAGGACTAAAGCTATATTATCTTTTTGATTACGGGGATAATTGGGTATTCGAAATACACAAATTACGAAAAAAAACTATCCCAAAAGATGATGAAAAGTATCCTCGTGTTGTTTCGCAAACCGGTGATAAGCTGATACAATATATTGATTATGAAGATGATTTTGAGTTTATCGACAATGAGGAATAAGTTGCTAACAAGCCGGGTGCAGGTGACGCTTTCCGCTCCGCTCCAAGCGCCCCTGACCCGCAGCGTTATGCGTGAGGGAAAATGAATATATCCGATTTAGAAGAACAACTTTTTAGTCAATGGCAAGGAAGCAGAGAATGATTTGTACGAGATGGTGTCGTGTCTGAAAAGGACCATCTCGAATCAAATCCTAAAATAGCGTTAATCCTCAAAGAGGTAAATGATCCAGATGGAGGTGGTTGGGACTTAAGAGAATTCATTGCTGAAGGTGGACGCCCCCAAACATGGGACAACTAACTAGATGGGTTCACGGCATACGAAACCGAAAATCAATTCCCAACTGGGACTTCTATTCAGAAATCACAAATGAATTCAGGATAGATATTCTTAGGAGTATTTGCGCTATCAATCTTAAAAAGTCTCCGGGGACACATACAACAGATCATGCCTCACTAAATGCAGTTGCAAATCAAGATAAAGCTTATATTCAACGACAATTCGATATATATGATCCAGATATAACAATATGCGGTGGAACAGGAGATCTATTTAAGTGGGTGGCTGGTCATGACTCAAAGGAATGGAAGACCACAAGCCGCGGAATATGGTGGTATGAGAGGGATGTAAATAAATGCGTGATTTCATTTTCTCATCCGGAAGCGCGAGTCCATAATCCGCTTTTGGTATATAGTCTTCTTGATGCAGTAAACGAAATCTGCGCATAACAAGGCTAATTCAGCCGACGCAAAAAACCGCGCGGCTGATTAGCAGCGTTGGGCAACGGGAAGCGCACCTGTGAACCAATAGGAATGTTATAAAATGAGAATTTATCTTGATTGTTGCAGTCTACAACGCCCCTTTGATGATAGATCACAACCAAGGATAGCGGTTGAGGCTGAAGCGGTACTCGTCATTCTTGCATTGTGTGAGTCAGATCGTTTGAAGCTCATCTCATCAGATGCTCTGCTATTCGAGATTGGTCGCATTCCCTATCAGGATCGTAAGGCCGATGCTTTAGCAATTCTTGAAATAGCAAAGGAAGCTGTTGCGTTGACGACAAAAATAGAATCTCTGGCCAGAAGGTTTGGAGCTTTAGGCTTGAAACCGCTGGACGCTTTGCATTTGGCATTTGCATCCGGTTCAAAAGTTGATTATTTTTGCACATGTGACGATAAGGTTTTAAAAAAAGCCAAGAATTTCGATAAAATAAATACCAAGGTGGTATCCCCCACCGAACTGGTGATGGAGTTAGATATATGAATACAGAAACAAGATCGATATCTGAAATTAGCCGCCAAGCTACCCACATTCTATTCAAAGAAATGGGTGTAGTTGACACCATTCGGTTTCTGAATCAGTTTACGGTAGGCCGAGGCGACTATACAAAAGAGCGTGAGAATTGGCTGGGTGATATATCCCTGGATGATGCAATTTCTCAAATTAAGGATGGAAAAAAGAAAGCCCAACCAGGCGCTTAAGAGGGACCGGGCGGGCCGTGCCGTTTTTGCAAATCTTACTGTAAACAAAAGCCTAAGTTTTCGTCCAGCCCCTGGCCAAACCCGCCCGGCCCCTTAGCTTGGTCGTTAGCGTTTTTGACACGTTCATTATCGTTATTTGGAGGAAAAATGTGCGAACTTGACGAACAAGATAAAAGAATCGAACAAATTCTTGGTCGATTTGATATGGACGTTAGTGAAG
>JROS01000155.1 GCA_000769715.1 Desulfobulbus sp. Tol-SR | reverse complement strand
CCGCGGCCGGCTTGAATTCTCTCCGTGCGGTGGAGGTGGCAGCGGGCGTGGTTTGCTCGGAGGCGGCGGCAACGATTGTTTTCCCACGTTCGTCTTTCTTCGCCGCCACAGCCTCCGCCTCCCGAGTCCGGCGCAGTTTCTCGGCGAAGGTAAGCGCCGCCGGTTCTTCCCGCACCGTTTTTTGCGCCTTCGGTGGGACGAAGGCCACCCCGCCGTCGTGCAGGGTTTTGAGCATCACCCGGCGCGAATAGACCTCCGAGACCACCAGGCAGGCGGCCACCACGATGCCGGCGAGCAGCGCCAGGCCGACCACGGCCCGCAGCGGCACGCGCGGGCCGAACAGCCGCCGCCGCTGCCCCCCCTTGCGGATCGGCGGAGATGAAGCCGCCGGAGAGAAAGGGATGGCCGGGGGAGTTGGCTCTTCACCGGCGATGATCGCGTGGTAGGCCCGGGTGATCCGGATGAACCGGTCGGTGCCCGCCGCGCCGGCCGTCGGGGCGGTATCGGGATGGTAGCGGCGGCTCAGTTGGCGGTAGCTGCGCTTGACCTCGTCTTCGGTGGCGTCGGGGCTCAGGCCGAGCACGGCGTAGTGGTCGCCATCGCCGGTATCGGCCTGGAACAGCTGGACAATCTTGCGCGCCTCGTGGAGCAGTTGGCCGTAGGCGATTTCCCGGGCGGCGCAGGCGGTGTGCAGCCAGGCTTTCGCCTCGTCGTCCCCGTCGCGGTCGAGCGTCAGCACGGCACGGCAGGTCTGGAGCATGCCGCTGGTGTCGGCGACGAAGACGATCAGCCCTTCCGTCGAGGCGTCGCGGGCCAGCTGCTGCAGCAGCCGGGTGACATTATCGCGGTCGACGGCCCGCATCACTGCACCACCACCGGGGCGGCGTGGATCTCGCCGGTCTTTTCGATCGCCATCTCCTTCAGCCACAGGTCGCCGGCCAGCAGGTTGTCGAGGTGGGTGCTCGGGTCGCGCCGCACCCGGACCACGACGGCCCGGCAATCGGCCGGGACCTCGAACGGCAGCGACAGGGCGGTCCACGGCTGGCTCGCGGCCACGCCGGCGGAGCGCACCGGCGCCATCGGGCACTGGAAACCAATCACCTCGAGGTAGGGGCGCTGGTCGGTGGTCAGCTTGTCGGTTTTGTACTTGCCGATCAGTCGGTATTTCCGTCCGGGAGCCAGCGGCACGATCTGCGTCAGGTGCTGGTAGCCGAGGTTGTCGGTGCCGGAGAAGTGCAGGCGCATGGCCCGGCCCTTGCCGTCATCCGCGGCCTCGATCCGCCAGCTGCTGCCCTTGGGGGCGCTGATCCGCCAGTCGAAGGCGGTGTTGGTCGGTTCCTTGTCGAAATCGCCGTTGGCGAGCAGGGATTCGCCGTTGAAGTACGTCCGCCAGATCGCCGCCGCCTCGGCCAGCCGGTCGTGCTGGATCAGGCTGTTGAGGAAGACGAGGACCTCGGGACGGTAATTGTCCACCCCCAGCTTCTCGACCTCCGGCCAGAAGGCCAGCGCCGCCTCGACCTTGCCGGTCCGCGCCGCATGGTGGAACAGGTGGATGATATTGTCCCGGCCGATATGGTCGCGGAGCACGGCCGGCTCCGGCCACAGCGAGAAGGCCATCTTCAGGGCGTCCTGGCGCTGGCCGGGGATATTGGCGACGATCCAGGCGAGATCGCGGGCGAGGATGTCGGTGCGGCCCAGCTGGTAGGTCAGCAGCGCCTTGTCCCAGCGCCAGCGGTTGATCCCGGCGCTGAGCCCATCGACATGATCGAGGATCGCCGCCGCCTCGGCCTTTTTCCCCCGGTCGTTGCGCAGCTCGGCCAGGCCGAGCCAGGCCGGGATGTAGAGGGAGTTGTGGACCAGGGCCCGGCGGTACAGCGCCTCCGCCTGCGCCACCTCCCCTTCGAGCAGGTGCAGGCGCTTGCCGTGCCAGACCAGCAGGAACGGGCTGCGCAGCATGGCGATCATCGCCGCCGAGGCGCCGGCGTCGCTGTATTCGGCCTGCTCCTGCAGGGCGATGCGCAGCTGCACGGCCGCCAGGGCCGCCAGGGCGAGGAAGGCGGCGATCCGCACGGACCGGTGCTTCCTATGTGACGGGACGTCGGCCACGGTCAGCTCGCGCTCTCCTCGCCGTACTTGTAGTCGTAGGTGTAGTACTTGTAGCCGCCGTAGGAGCCGAAGCCCTTCTTGCGCCCGCTCTTGTTGATGATCGTGCCGAGGATCCGGCCGCCGACATTGATCACCGCCTTGCGGAAATGCCTGACGCCCTCGCGCGGGGTCACCCCTTCGACGACGATGAGGATAACCCCGTCGACCATGTGCGACAGCACCAGGATCTCGGCGAAGCCCTGGTACGGCGGGCCGTCGAGGATGATCCGGTCGTAGTGTTCGGAGACGGTCGCCAGCAGTTCGCGCATCCGCTTCGAACTGAGCAGTTCGGCCGGGTTGGGCGGCAGCGGGCCGCTGGTGATGATGTCGAGGCCGGGGTACTCGGTCTTGGTGACGACCTCCTCCAGCTTGGCCATCCCGCTGAGGACGCTGCTCAGCCCCTTCTTCTTGCGCGAGGTCTGGAAGATCTTGTGCAGGCTGGGCTTGCGCAGGTCGACATCGATGATCAGGCAGGTCTCCTCGTCCCCCAGGTAGGAGAAGGCGGCGTTGACCGCCATCGAGCTCTTGCCGGCATCGGGCAGGATGCTGGTCAGCAGGATCGTCTTCGGCGGGCTGTCGGCGGCCGACAGCCGCACCGAGGTCATCGTCGTCCGCAGGGCCTCGGCCACCGGGGAGCGCGGATCGTTGTAGAAGCGAAACGCCATCTTCCGGCCGTCCTCCGCCACCTCCTTGTCGTAGGGCACCAGCCCGAGGACCGGGATATGGAAGCGGTTGGCCATCTCGTCCGGGTTCTTGATCGTGTTGTCGAAGAACTCGAGGGTGAAGGCCGCGCCGATGCCGAGGAACAGGCCGAGGATCAGCCCGAGCAGCAGGTTCTTGGCGACCTGCGGCTTGTACGGGTAGAGCGGCGTCGTCGCCCGGTCGATGATCTGGATGTTGGTGACGGCGGCGCCGACCGTCGCCTCGATCTCCTTCGACCGCTGCAGCAGGCTCTGGTAGATCGACTTGTTGGTCTCGACCTCGCGTTCGAGGATCTTGTACTGGGTCGCCTTCTCCTCCAGCTCGAGGGCCTTCTTCTTCTGTTCCTCGGCGCTGGCCTGGAGGTATTGCTCGGTCTTCAGCGCCGTCTCGTAGTTGTTGCGGATCGAATCGATGATCTGCTGTTTTTCCTTGTCGATGCGGCCGGCGATCTCGTCCATCTTGGCCTTCAGCTGCTGCATCTTGGGGTAGCCCGGCTTGAAGGTGACGCCGAGGTCGCGGTACTCCGCCTCCAGGGTCGAATACTGGTTCTTGAGGTTCTGGATCAGCTCGTTGTTGACGATCTGCTCCAGCGACTTCTCGTCGAGCTGCATGTTCTGCTTGAACATCGCCTCCTTGGCGATCCGGTCGGACGAGGCCTTGGCCAGCGAGTTGTTGACCTCCTCGAGCTGCTTGATCACCAGGTTGTGGGCCGGGTTGAGGGAGACGATGCCGAGTTTCTTGCCGAACTCGTTGAGCTCCAGCTCCGATTCCTCCAGCTTGATGAAGGAGCGGAGGAGCTGATCGGCCAGCACCTGGGCCCGGCCGTCCTCTTCGAGGACGCTGAGCTCCTCCTCCTTCTGGTCGGCGCGGACGAAACCGGTGAGGCCGGCCAGCAGCGATTTCGACTTGCCCTTGCCGTCTTTGTCGGCGGCGGCGGGGTTGAACACCGGGTTGTGGGCGAGATCGAGCTTTTCGATCACCCGGGTGGCGAGCTGGTTGCTCTGCAGCAGGTTGACCTGGGTCTGCTGGAACTCGAGGGTCCGCAGGTCGCTTTTGTCGAGGTTTTCGAATTTGGTGACCGTCGAGTTCTGGTTGGAGGCCCGGATGACCCCCTTGGCCTTGAACTGGGGGGTGGCGAGGAAGGTGTTGAGGGCGACGAGGAGGAAGACGACGGCCAGCACCGACAGCACCGCGGTCTTGCGCCGCACCAGCATGTCGAGGTAGTCGCGCAGGTCGATCTCGTCGTTGAAGCCGGGGACTACCTCCCGCACCTCGGTGCTGGGGAGATAGGTGTTGGCCTCGCCTCGGACCATGAGGCTGCGCTCGGCTTCGGG
Source organism: Desulfobulbus sp. Tol-SR (assembly GCA_000769715.1). Classification (GTDB taxonomy): domain Bacteria; phylum Desulfobacterota; class Desulfobulbia; order Desulfobulbales; family Desulfocapsaceae; genus Desulfoprunum. The sequence goes on along the minus strand of JROS01000155.1, from coordinate 179 downwards.
GTAGTTCCGGTTTCTGTCGGCTGTCATAGTGTCTCTATATTTGTTACGCTATTGCTCTGTGTTGGTATTGCACTTTCGGGTTTATGTCCTTTCGGGTTTATGCACTTTCGGGTTTATGCACTTTCGGGTTTATGCACTTTTGTTGGTTTATGCACTTTTATCGCGACTATTCACCACTT
>JROS01000154.1 GCA_000769715.1 Desulfobulbus sp. Tol-SR | reverse complement strand
AAATATAAACACAATTGCGCCGACCGGCAAGATGGGAGAATTACCTCTCCCGCCGTGATCGGCACCGTCCTCGCTCTACTGTCGATGATCGAACCCAGGAAATTGCCACCCCCCACCCGGCAGGTGCGCGACGCGTATCTCCAACTCGCCATGGAGATCGACCGGGTTGTGAGCGGACTTGCCGCGGGCCGGCTGGCCGGAAGAATCCGCTGCCGGCCGGGGTGTTCGAACTGCTGCATGGAATTTTCGGTCCTGCCGCTGGAGGCGGCGATGCTGCTTGCGGGGCTGGATTGGCGGGCGACCGGGGGGCAGCGCCGGAAGGGCCGGAAGGGCCGGTGCCTTTTTCTCCACGACGACCGCTGCACCGTCTATCCGCGGCGGCCGATCATCTGCCGCACCCAGGGCATGGCCCTGGCCTATATCGACGAAATCGAAGAGCGGATCGAGGTCTCGGCCTGTCCCCTGAACTTCGCCGTCGACGACGTCCTCGAGCAGGAGGATCTGCTCTTCATGGACGGCTTCAACGAACGGCTTGCCGCCCTCAATCTCCGCTACAGTCAGGATAACGGAGTAGCGGCGGCGGTCAGGATCGCCCTGGCCGACCTTGCCTGCCCGCCGGCCTGATTTCTTCTCTCCATTCCGGTTTTTCGCGATCAGTCGAATTCCTTCAGGACATACTCGAGCGGTTTTTTCTGCGGTCCTCCCTGGTTCTTTTTCGGGTAGCCGATGGGGATGACCGCCATAAACTCGCCCTTGCTCTCGCCGAGAAAGGTAAGGACCTCGTCCTTGATCAGGTAGAGGATGCCGAGCCAGACGCTGCCGAGGCCAAGGGAGGTGGCGGCGAGGAGGAGATTTTCGACGGCGGCGGCCGAACTCTGGATCTCCATGGTCCGGAAAAAATCGAGGGACCGTTCCCGTTCGATGTTGAACAGCTCGCTGCCGTGGGCGATCAAACTGCCGGTGTTATTGACGCTGATCACTACCGGGGCGCTGGCCAGGCAGCGCGAGGCCATCCGCAGGATCGACGACGAGGGCTTGGGGAAGTCGCCTGCCCGACCGGCGACGAGATGGGCCAGCTCCAGGCGTTTTTTCTCCCGTAGCACGACAAAGCGCCATGATTGCTGGTTATGGGCGGAAGGGGCCTGGTTGGCGGCATCGAGGATGATCTTGACCAGTTGTTCATCGACCTGCGTTTCCTGGAACTGGCGGATGCTGTGGCGGCGAAAGATGGTCTCGAGGGTGGGATTGGCGTGCGTACTGTTCATCGATCAATTTGCTCTTGCTGGAAAAAATGGAAGGAAACAAGGGACTGCCGTCCCTGTTCCGGCAAGGCCCAATTATACCAGAAGATGGTTTCGCGGCAAACATCTTGTGGCGACGATGGTCCCCTCTCCGCGGCAGAGGCGCGGATGGGGGGGCGCCGCTATGTTCGCGTCCGGCGGAGGGCGCTGCGGAGCAGCAGCAGATAGGCGCCGGCGTTGACGGCGACGACCAGCAGGCCGAGCCCGACCTGGATCTCCCGGGTCAGTCCATCCGGATAGATGATGGGGAGCAGATAGTGTTCGATGAAGCCGCCGGCATAGCCTTTGCGACCGGCGAGCCGGCTGAAGTGATTTTCAAGAGGGGTCAGCGGGCAGATGCCGCCAGTGAATTCGATGCAGGCGCCCCACGCGACCGCCGGCACATGCAGCACGGCGAGGCGGGGCCACCGCAGGACCAGCAGACCGCCAGCGGCGACGAAGAGGATGAACAGCAGGTGGAGGACGACGACCAGGTCGCTGAGGAGGCGATAGGGCATGGGGCGGTGATACCGGTCGACGGCACAGTGGCGGAAGAAATCAGCGGGGCGGGCGTGCTATGGCCTTCACCCCCGGGTGTTGCGGTTTATTTGAACTGCTCGACAAACTCTCCGTATCCCGATTCGGCGAGTTTTTCAACCTCGATGAAGCGGAGGGCGGCGGAATTGATGCAGTAGCGCAGTCCCGTCGGCGGCGGTCCGTCGTCAAAGACATGGCCGAGATGAGAATCGCCCTTGCGGCTGCGGACCTCGGTCCGGGCGGAGAAAAGGCCCCGGTCCTCATGCTCGACGATGTTGTCCGCAACCACCGGCCGGGTGAAGCTGGGCCAGCCGGTCCCCGAATCGAACTTGTCGCGCGAGCTGAAGAGTGGCTCACCGGAGACGATATCGACGTAGAGACCGGCTTTCTTGTTGTCCCAGTATTCGTTCTTGAAAGGCGGCTCGGTACCGTTTTCCCGGGTCACGTGATACTGCATGGCGGACAGCCTCCGCCGTAGATCCTGTCCGCTCCCTTCCCCGGAGAGATCGATCGCGACCTTTTTCCAGGTCGTGCGGAGAAAATCATCGCGTCCCGACCGTGAACGGTAGAATTTGTAACGTATCGGATTGTTCTTGTAATAATCCTGGTGATATTCCTCCGCTTTCCAGAAACGGGGCGCATCCAGAATCTCGGTGACGACCGGCCCGTTCAGGATGCCGCTGGCTGCCAGCCGCTGTCTCGAGGCCACTGCCAGCCGCCGCTGTTGTTCATTGTAGACGAAGATGGCGGAAATGTATTCGTGCCCACGGTCGACAAACTGGCCGCTGCCGTCGGTCGGGTCGATCTGTCGCCAGAAGACGTCGAGCAGTCTGCTGTAGGAAATTTTCTGCGGATCGTAGACGACCTCAACGACCTCGGTGTGTCCGCCCGCGCCATAGTTTTCATAGGTCGGGTTTTCCGTGGTGCCGCCGGCATAACCGGAAATCACCGAAACAACCCCTTCCAGATCTTCGAAGGGCTTTTCCATACACCAGAAACAGCCGCCGGCAAAGAGGGCCTTCTCGGTTGCCGGAGGTGGGGAAGATGTGATCACGTCTTGATTTTCCTTCTTTGCGGTTACAGTGAAGCCGGCAGTGAACAGTATCGCCAGCGCCGTGATGACGCCTGTCCGAACCCATTTCATGCCGGCCTCCCTGCAGGTTTCCGTTTAATGGTTAGTTCTCGTGCGATTCCGTGCCTCGTGCTTCATTGGTGGGCCCGAAGGCACCCTCGTTGTGGGTGTCATTGTCGGAGACACCTGCACCCCGAGTCGGGTCGGATCGTCCGGGACCTGCGTCCGAGAAGTTGTCAGCGGTCATGCCGCTTCCGGCGCCCGGGGCCGAATAGCCCTGATAGTCAGCGGATTTTGATCCACAGCCGGCGACGAACATGGAAAGGGACAATACTGCAACGAGTGCCAAGATCGATTTTGTAAGAGTTCTCATGACGATTTCTCCTCAGGTTCAGTTAATGAAGGCGATGAGAAATCACCTCCGATGACTCAAAAATAAGGCGCCGCTGTAAGGATGGTATAACGGCTATGTAAAGATCTGGTAAAGATGGCGGGAGCTGCAATTTTCAGCAGGGGAGGATGAACCAGATGCAGGTCCGTCCATCCTTGCTGTCGGCCCCGACCCGACCGCCGTGGGCCTCGATCAGTTCCCGGGTGATCGCCAGGCCGAGACCGGAGCCCCCGGCGTTGCGGCTGCGGGAGCGGTCGGTACGGAAGAAGCGCTCGAAGATGAAGGGGAGGTCATCGCTGGAGATTTCAGGGCCGCTGTTGCAGAAGAGGACCTGCAGTCCATCGGCGTGGCGTTTGCTGGAAATGGCAACCTGTCCCCCGTGCGGAGTGTATTTGACGCAGTTGTCGAGGAGATTGCGGACCGTCTGCAGGAATTTATCCCGATCTGCCAGTACCGTGTCGGCCTCGGCCGGAAAATCGGTCGCCACCTCGATGCGTTTTTCCTCGATGCTCGGCCGGTACAGGGCGAGCATCTCCTGCAGTTGCTCGGAGATCACCAGCTGCTGGCGGTGCAGGGATGTCCTGGCGGCATCGGCGCGGGCCAGTTGCTGGAGATTGTCGACCAGCTTGACCAGGCGCAGGGTCTCGCCCAGCAGCATGTGCAGAGTCTCGGGGGAAGGGATGAGGACATGGTCGTTCAGGGCCTCGAGATAGCCGCGCAGGTTGGTCAACGGCGTCCGCAGTTCGTGGGCGACATCGGCCACCATGTTTTTGCGCAGCTGTTCGATCCGTTCCAGACTGTCGGCCATGTGGTTGAAGGAGGTGCCGAGTTGTCCCACCTCATCGCCGGTGGTGACCTCCACCCGGGACGAGAAGTTGCCTGCCGCCACCGCGCGGGTGGCGGCGTTCATCTGCGAGAGCGGTTTCAGCACCCTGCGGGTCAGCAGGTAACTGAGGACAAAACCCAGCAGCAGGGCGGCGAGGCTGGCCAAGATCAGGGTGTGGTGGATGGCGGTGACAAACGTCTGGTGGATATCTGTCGGCGGCACCGGGTTGTTTCCTGCCGGATCGGGAAAATTGCCGGTAGCGAGGTGATCGAGGGCCAGCCAGATAACCAGGATGATCGTCACCACCGGGATCCCGTTGACCAGCAGCAGTTTCCACAGCAGGCGTTGTCTGATAGGGTTCATAGATCCCCCGGGTCGGCGAAGGCGTAACCGAATCCGCGGACGGTGCGGATGTAGCGGGGTTGGGACGGCTGCTGCTCGATCTTCTGCCGCAATTTGCCGATATGGACATCTATCACCCGATCGATGACGATCTCGCCGTCATGATAGACGGTATCGAGCAGTTCGTTGCGGGAGAAGACCCGCCCGGGGGCCTGCATCAGGGCCTGGAGCAGTTTGTATTCCGAACTGGTCAGGTCGATGGTCCTGCCGTCAAGGCTGACGCGGTGTTTTTCCAGATCCATCTCCAGCCCGCCGGAAATCAGCTTCTTGCCCTGACTGTTGGCCTGCAGGCTCGAGCGCCGCAGGATGGCCTTGACCCGGGCCACCAGTTCGCGAGGGCTGAAGGGTTTGACGACGTAATCATCGGCGCCGAGCGACAGACCGGTCACCCGGTCGATCTCCTCCTCCCGGGCGGTCAGCATCAGCACCGGCACGTTGGAGAAGGTCCGTACCTGGCGGCAGACCTCCCAGCCATCGAGTCTGGGCAGCATGATGTCGAGGATGATGATGCAGGGCCGGCGACGTCGGGCCAGGAGCACGGCCGTTTCGCCATCGGTGGCGATTTCACTGGTAAACCCCTCATGCTCGAGATAGGTTTTGACCAGATTGGCGGTGTTGAGGTCGTCCTCGACGATCAACACCGGTCCGGAGCAGCGCAGCATGATTTCCTCCGTGTCTGAGTCGCGGCAGGGATGGCGGCCGGAAAAGGGTGCTTGTCACAGAATGTAGGCACTTCCGGGGAGAAAAGCCAACGTCAAAAAAACATCTTGACCGCCATGGCCGGCGCTCCCGGCCGATGTATGTTTTTTCCCTGGGTCCCGTCTTGTGATCAAGGGGCTGACTTGGTAAAGTCTCTGCGGCTGAAGCACCGGGGCCAGACGTTGTCAATCGCTGCGCCCCGGTTCGGCCGGGTCAAGGGCGACCGGACAGCCTTTGACCGTCACCGGCCTGGCGCTGAGCCAGGTCTTGAAGACTCCGCTGCCGAGTATCAGCAGGCAGCCGGCGATCTGCAGCGGAGCCAGGGTCTCGTTGAAGATCAGCCAGCCGAAGGCGATGACGGCGATCGGTTCGAAGTAGGCCAGGGTGCCGAAGGTTGCGGCCGGAAGGGTGCTGAGGGCGACGACAGCGAAAAGAATGGCGAGGAACCCGGGAAAAAGGCCGGTTCCGATCAGCCACAGCCAGTTGATCGTCGAGATCGCCGGCGGTCCGGCGACGAGGAAGGGCAGCATAATGATGGCCCCGGTCAGCAGCTGGTAGAAGGTCCGGCTGTAGACATGGACATGTTCCTTGATTGTCCGGTTGATGAGGATGAAGGCGGCATAGCAGCACGATGCCAGGGCCGCCAGGCAGATGCCGGCGAAATGATTGCTGCCGCTGGAGAAGTCGATGCGGAACTCCATCATCATCGCGAAGCCGAAAAGGGCCGTGGCGATCAGCAGGACACTGGCGCGGTTGAGCCGCTCGCCGAGAAAGAAGTGGGCGAAGATGGAAGCGGTCAGCGGGGCCAGGTAGACCAGCATGATGGCGTTGGCCATCGTCGTCAGATTCATCGCCTGGACATAGAAGATGATGAAGCCGGACAACATGCCGCCGTTGATCAGGACCGGCCAGGTAGGCCACCGCCGGAGACAGCCGGTCTGTCGGCACGCAACAAGGAAGAGCAACATGAAGCCGGCACCGAAAAAGAGGCGGAAGAAGGTGACGGTTTCGGCGGGCAGGCCGGTGATCTTCGAAAAAACGCCGATGGTCCCCATAAACAGGGCGGAGAGCAGGGCGGCGACAATTCCTTTCAGGTTCATCGTTTCGGCGGGCTGCGGCGGCATTGACGGTATCCTCCGATCAAAACGGGAATGAAAAAACGGTGCCCCGTGATACCACAGGAATCATCATACGGCAACGCGAAGATAGCCCCGGCGCTCATCCGAGGCATGAAAAGTGTTCCAAGACAAACCTTATGTGGTATGTAATGACTGGTAATTGTGCCGGCGGCATTTCGTTATTCGATTGCTTTTCACGAAGGTATCATTTAAATATTATAAATATTATATCAAATTCTTTGATTATGTTCGGCGGCAATGCCGGGGAATACTTCACAGGTGGAAGATTTCATGCATTATCTCGTATTTGTCTATGGCACCCTGAAGAAGGGGTTCAGCAATCACCGTCTGCTCAGTGGCGCCGAATTTCTTGGTCCGGCGCAGACAGTGCAGAAGTTTGCGATGTATACAACCGGGACGCCGATTGTCCTCAAGGAGGAGGCGGTTTCGCCGATTTTCGGGGAACTCTACCGTGTCGATGAGAAAATCCTGGCCGCCCTCGATAGCCTGGAGGGCCATCCCGACTGGTACCGGCGGGAGGAGGTCGAGGTCCTGGTCGATGAGGGAGAGCGGGAAAAACGCCTGGAGACGGCCTGGTTGTATTTCAGCCTCGACAAGCGTGGATTCCTGGTGCCGTCGGGAAAATTTCTGAAGGAAGTTGAGCCGTCACGCTGAGAAGGGGACCGGCTCGGGGGCGCAGCTGCTGCGGGCAGTGAACACCACTGCAGAAATGGCTGATTGAGGGGTACCGGCAAGGGCCGGGCGTGTCGGAGCGGGCATGCCCGGCCCTTGCCGTTTCCTACATGCAGAGCGCCCGGTGCAGGGCCCGCTGGGCCTGGGCAAACTGGATTCTTTCGACGATGAACTGCATATTGGTCTGGCGGGGAGTCTGGGAAACTGCCAGAATATTGATTTCGTCGGCGGCCAGCGCCTGGGCGGCCCTGGCCAGGATACCCGGTTGACCGATATTCGAGCCGATGGCGCAGACAATGGCCACCGGTCGGCTGGAGACCGATTCGAATTTGTCGCCCAGATCGCCCAGCAACTCCGGCGAGCAATCGCGGTCGGCGATGATCATCGCGATGGTGTTGGCATTCGTGGCCTTGCTGATATAGGACACCTGGTGCTTGGCCAGGACCTGCATGATGCGCAGGTCGAAGCCGACCTCGCCGACCATGCGGGTGTCATGGATCTCCAGGCTGACGACCTTGTCGGAGCCGGTGACGATTTCGACCTTGGATTTTGGGGCGATGAAATCCTTGGTGATCAGTGTCCCGGAGTGGTCGGGATCGAAGGCGTTTTTGATCCGGATCGGGATGTTGTTGATCTCGAGCGGCTTCGATGCCTTGGGGTGGATCGCCTCCATGCCGACGTCGGCCAGCTGGTCGGCCACATCGAAGTTGGTGTTGCAGACCGGGTGGATCTGGTCCTCGCCGATCACCAGCGGGTCGCCGGAACACAGATGGTACTCCTTGTGGATGATCGCCTCGGTGGCACCGAGGAGGACCGCCACCTTGGAGAAGGTCACCTCGGAATAGCCGCGGTCGAATTCCCGCATGATGCCTTCCTTGCCCTTGGTGTAGCCGGTGGCGAAACAGATGGTCGCAAACGGGTCGATCGAGCTGAAGCTGTCCTTGATCCGCTCGTCGATGGTCAGCTGCCGGCTATCCTCCCAACCGCTGAGATCGACAAAAGTCGAGTTATATCCCTGGTTCTTCAGGATATTCGCCGAATTGAAGGCGCTGTGCATCTCGCCGAGGGAGGCCAGCAGTTCACGGGCGGCCAGGAGCAGGGCCTTGTGCGAGACGTATCCCGAGGAGAGGACGTTATCCATGCTGCGGAGGATATTGATGGTCAGATCGATGTGATCGCCGATGAAATCATTGGCCTCGTCCAGATCGAGTCCGACCGGCGCCAGGGCCTCGTTCAGTTTGAAGAGGTTGTCACGCAGGTCAAGCAGTTTCCGGGGATAGTTCTGCTGCTCCCTGAACAGCTGGTAGATCCCGGGATTGCAGGTCTTCTTGTGTCGGAGGAGCTCGTGGGTCCTGCCGGTG
>JROS01000043.1 GCA_000769715.1 Desulfobulbus sp. Tol-SR | reverse complement strand
GTTGGCCAAAGAGGCCGGCACCTGATCGCCGACATGGGCGATCTTGAAGTTGAACTTGATGCCCTGAGCGGTCAGGCGCTGCAGGACGTTTCTGACCTTCTCAGCGATGACCCTGTTGGAGGCGGTCGGGGCGTTGTCGACCAGGAACTTGGTGGCTTCGAGGGCGGTCTTGCCTTCAAGCCCTTGCTGGATGGCTTGGGCCTCCTGTTGGTCGGGGTCGCCGCCGAGGGTTTTCTTGAAACTCACGGCTACATCTTCCCCAGACATCATCTTGGCGATCTTCGCCTTATTCTCGAAGGTGAGCGGCGTGGCATCAAAGACAGTCAGACTTTCTCCCGTTCCTGTTGGGAAGACTTGCCCCTTGAGGTTTAAGGTTCCTGCCCCTCCGCGCTTCTTGCCGGCGCGATAATCAAGAACAACGGGGACTCTTTCCACCCCCGCTGCAGCCAGAGCTGCCATACGGTGCCGCCCTTCGTGGTCAATGATTTTACCATCCTCGGAAACGTACAGAAACATTGACTGCGTCTCCCTGCGGAGTTTTTCGAGGTCGAGTTTGTCGGCCAGCCGCACCATCTTTCTGGCCTTATAGTCCTCATCGACTGTCGCAGCGATAAAATCTTTAGGATTAACAAATCCGACTACCGCTTTCGTCCGACCGTCATCGTAAGCAGCGTAATCAACCTCAGCATCCAGTCTTTCTTTGGTCCACCCGGCTTTGGAGATCATCTCCGACTCAACCGAGTCCAGCGGCAGCAGCTCCTGGTAGTCCTTCTCGCTCATGCTCGCCAGCTCGTAGAACAGGCGGTCGTCGATCTTGGCTTTCGGATCTGCCTGCCGGCGCGCCTCGGCGAGGGCGGTGTAGGCCTCAACTGAAGGCACCCGCTTGAACTCCTTGGTGCCGTCCTCGGCGATGGTCTCGGTGAGGACGGGGGCGAGCATCTTGTGTTTCCTCGCCGCGACCCGGGCGACGACGGAGGCCTTGGGGGCAGTCTTTGTTTCTTCGTAAGACGTGTCTCGGCCATTGTAGACCGCCTCAAACCCCACGGCCTCTATGTCGCCGCGGTTGATGGCGGACTTTGTCAGCGGATTGCCCTCCTTCCAGTCTGTCCGGTATTTCTCGTCCTGTCCGAGTAGGTACCCTTTCCGGTAGGCTTGACGCTCCCACTCCTTCTGGTATCCTGCCCTGAACGATGCCTTCTCAGGGTCGACCGTAGTCGAGAGGGCTGCGTCCTGTGCCCCGTCGTTCATGCCCCGGTCAAAGATATATTGCTCTTTCAAGGTTACTTTCGGTTTGACGAACCCCTTGACTGTCTTATCGTGGGCTGCCTGCACGCTCTCAGGGCTCAGGTCCTTGACGGTGAACGACGCACCTTTGGCTTTCCCCTCGGTGATGGTGAACTGGTTCTTGCCGTCGTACTTGACGCCGGGGAGGGTGGGGGGTTTGGCTGCTGCGGGCTTCGGCTTTGCTGCGACCTTTGCCTCCTGCTTCGCACGAAACGCAGCGTTGTCCCGTTCCAATGCGATCTTATGCTGTTTGGATAATTTGCTTCTCGCTGATGCGTGCGCCCTTACAAGGGCCTTATGCTCGGCTGCCTGTTCAGGGGTAGGGTTCTGCCCGAACATCTTATTGAGCGGCCGGGGGGGTGTCAACTTTGACATCTCTGTGGCGATGTCTGCCGCGGACATCTTGGACAGGTCTTGTGAAGTGACCCCCTGCGGTGGG
>JROS01000153.1 GCA_000769715.1 Desulfobulbus sp. Tol-SR | reverse complement strand
CCGCTGTATACCGTATTAAGCCCGGAAACTGGGTCTACTCCCGTCGCAACGATCGCTGATTTACCAGGATCTCCCGAATTAGTGTAAGTTCCACCCCAATTATACGTACCTCCATCTTTTGTCCAACCGTTGAAAGTGCCGTCTTCAAAACCGCCGTTGACAAAACTGGCGGCCAAGACAGGCGACGCGACCAACAACAATGCCGTTGTAAACAATACCTTCTTCATACGCCCTCCCTGTTTAAGAATATTTGTCGGAACTGACACCTATGTACTGTTGATATTTGCAAATTCTGTGCCAAAAAAAGGAAAAAACCGGTGAGGCCATCCAACGCTTAAGCTATTAAAATAAAGAGAAAAATAACTCCAGGAAAAACACCCCTTTCTTCAGAGTCCGTGAGCCTAACACAGCAGGCCGTGTATATTTTCGGAATGGAGGATGCGGCCATGTGTTTTTCCGGATTAAAGCAGACATTTTTGCAAAAAAACAGACACATATGCAGCAGTATGTTTTTCCGGAATGCCGGAATGCCGGAATGCCGGAATCCGGCGAGAGGTTGCATTGTCGGCGCAGGTAGATCACTATAATGCTTAAAAAAATCTTTTCGGCCGCTTTCCTTCAAGGACGAAAAAATTCACTTTCATTCTATAGTTAGTGCCTATCTATCCATGAAGGACCGCTTCCTCGTGCTTTACAATGATGCTTCCCAAATGGACATTCCCTGATAGCGACGCGTGATGAACGCAACATCAATCCTCAATGCCAGTTACCTGGCAATTTTGGCCATTTGCATGGCCTGGCGGTTGCTCGGCATTGATCGACGATGACGGCTATGAGGTCGGAGGCTGGAATCATGAACGGTGGCCGGGATGAAGTTGCCGCCGAAGGCGGAGCGGCGATGGGGCGGAGCTAATCGGCCTGGGCGATGGCCTCGGCCAACCGGACGGCAAGCCGGGTCGCGGCGACATCATGGACCCGGAGGAAGGATACCCCCTGATTGACGCTGAGCGCCGACACCACCGCGGTCAGTTGATCGCGCTGATGGGCGGCAAGCCCGCTCAGCTCACCGAGAAAACG
>JROS01000152.1 GCA_000769715.1 Desulfobulbus sp. Tol-SR | reverse complement strand
GGGCTGGTCGAGATGACAAACCAGGGGCGGCGCTATCCTGAATGTTGATTCACAATTGCCAACTATAGCACCAGGTGTTATATTGGAAGAATGAAGAGATTGATGACAAAGAAATTCTCTCAATGGGCTGCCCATCAGGGCGTATCCATTGGCGATTTAGCCAACGCCCTTGAAGAAGTTGAACAGGGCGCTTTTGAAGCCAGTCTTGGAGGCTAGATAATCAAGAAACGAATCCGGTTTGCGGGGCAAGGTAAAAGCAAAAGCGGCAGAACTATCATTTGTTTTCAGAAAGACAAAATGGCCGTTTTTATCCATGGTTTCGCAAAAAACGAAAAATCAAACCTCTCATCCAAAGAACTCGATGCTCTCAAGGCGTTCGCCAGAATACTGTTTGCCTATTCTGCGGCCGACATTCAAAAATGTATAGAAACCGGAATATTGATTGAGGTTAAGTTATGCGGGAATCAATAAAAAATTCGATTATGGATACCATGGCCGATCTTCACAAGATAGGCCTTGTCGATGAAATCACAATGAGGAACATTGCGGCTCTATGTCTGCCAGATGTGAAGGAGTATTCTCCCGCCCAAATAGTTGGGTTGAGAAAAAAAAATAAACTAAGTCAATCTGCCCTTGCGGTTGCGATGAATGTCAGCACCTCCACGGTGCAGCAATGGGAACGAGGCGCCAAGAAACCTGCCGGTGCCTCGAAAAGGTTGCTTGATCTAATAGAAAGGAAAGGAATCCAGGTAATTATCTGATTATCCGGATAGAGAAAAGGAAAGAGACATCCTCGACAGTAAATATCATGAATGTCCCCTTTTTTCTGGCGGCGTTTTTTCTCTCCAACCTTAATGGGTGACGCTTTCTTTTTTCACAACCTTAAGCGCCGTCTGGGCGATGATTTTCAGATCAAGAACAAAGGAACTGTGCTTGAGGTAGTATTCATCAAACTCCACCTTAACCGGGATAGGCAGTTCATCCCGGCCGTTGATCTGCGCCCACCCCGTCAGGCCCGGCGTCAGCCGATGGATTCCCTTGCTGGTCCGCAGCTCGATCAGATCGTCCTGATTGAACAGCGCGGGCCGGGGGCCGACAAAGCTCAGATCCCCCTTGACGATGCTTATCAACTGCGGCAATTCATCCAGACTGGTCTTGCGCAGCATCCCCCCGATACTCGTCACGTATCGGTCGGGATCACCCAGCTTTTCGAGCGGTAGCTAAAGACAACGGCGGGGGGAAAGCCTCGCGACCTTCCCCCGCTGTCATCTCGACCTACTCCCGCTGTCATCTCGACCTTCCCCGGAGAGATCTCCAACGGGGAAAAACGAGATTTCTCGGAATCGCTCGAAATGTCGAAACCAACGTCTCTTCCATCGGTGCCCGCCAGCAATTTCGTCATTTTTGCAAGTGGTTCATAAGTTGTGAAAAAATTGAACGACCGATGGAGAAAAACTGTTGGGTATCAGCCCCCCGATCAGGTACTCC
>JROS01000151.1 GCA_000769715.1 Desulfobulbus sp. Tol-SR | reverse complement strand
GGGTGATTGTCACCTTCAACCGTAACGTCGCCCCCCGGGTCAGTAAAACCGGGGCCGGCTTCCCCTGGTACGGCAACAGCCAGCGTAACCGCCTCACCGCCTGGTCCAACGACCCGGTCCTCGACCCGGCCTCGGAAGCCCTCTATATCCGTGACGAGGACAGCGGCATCTTCTGGTCGCCGACCGCGGCGCCGATCCGCGAAGCAACGGCCTATCGGGCCCGGCATGGGGCGGGGTATTCCGTCTTCGAACATAACAGCCATGGCATCGAACAGGAACTGACGGTCTTCGTCCCTGTCGATGACAGCGGCGGACAAGCGGTCAAGCTGCAACGTCTGCGGCTGACCAATGCAACCCAGAGAAGGCGCAGGATCTCGGTTACCTGGTATGTCGAATTGACCCTTGGCGAAAACCGCGAAACCTCCCGGATGCATGTTATCACTCGCCGGGATGAAGAAACCCGGGCCCTTTTCGCACAAAATCGCTACCACCCTGACTATGGCGAGCGGGTGACGTTTGTCGCTCTCACTCCGCCGCCCGAGTCGTATGGTGGTGATCGCACCTCCTTCATCGGCCGCAACCGCTCCCTGGCTCAGCCGATCGCCATGGAACTGCCCCGGTTGTCGCAGCGGATCGGCGCGGGGCTTGATCCCTGCGCGGCGCTCCGGATTGCCGTTGACCTGGCGCCGGGCGAACGTCGTGATATCATCTGCATGCTGGGCCAGGCCGAGTCGGCTGACCAGGCCCGGGACCTGGTACTCGGCTTCCATGACGAGCATGCGGTGGAGGATGCTCTCGGCCGGACCAGGGCCTGGTGGGATGATCTCCTGGGAACAATCGAGGTCCATACCCCCGAACTGGCCGCCGATCTCCTGATCAACCGCTGGCTGCGCTACCAGTCCCTGAGCAGCCGCATCTGGGGTCGATCCGGTTTTTACCAGTCAAGCGGTGCCTATGGTTTTCGCGACCAGCTGCAGGACAGCATGGCGTTCTGCGCCACTAGACCTAACCTGGCCCGAGAACAGATCCTGCTGGCCGCCGGCCGTCAGTTCCAGGAGGGGGATGTCCAGCACTGGTGGCATCCGCCGGGCGGTGCCGGGATCCGTTCCCGCATCTCCGACGACCTGCTGTGGCTGCCGCATGTGGTGGCCCACTACGTCCGGACCACAGGCGATGCGGCCATCCTGGGAACGGAAATTCCCTTCCTTCATGCCCCGGTGCTGGCCGATGACCAGCATGAGCTGTATGCCATACCGGAGGTCTCCTTCGAGCGGGCCACACTGTTCGAGCACTGCCGACGGGCGGTGGCTCGGGGCCGGACGGCCGGGGTCCACGGCCTGCCCCTGATCGGCACCGGCGACTGGAACGACGGGATGAACCTGGTGGGGGCCGGGGGCAAGGGAGAGAGCGTCTGGCTGGCCTGGTTCCTCTGTGATGTGCTGCAGGGAATGGGCGAACTGGCGGACATCCTCGGGCAGCCGGAACTGAGCCGGGGCTACCGGCAGGACAGGGAGACTCTGATCCAGCGGATCGAAGTGGCCGGCTGGGACGGCGAGTGGTATCTGCGGGGGACCTTTGATGATGGCAGCCTGATCGGCTCGGCCTCCTGCTCCGAGGCACGAATCGATTCCCTGCCCCAGTCGTGGGCCTGGTTGACCGGGGCGGCAGAACCGGCCCGGGCGGCCCAGGCCCTGGAATCGGCCTGGCGGCATCTCGTCTGCGAGGATGAGGGGCTGGTGCTGCTCTTCACGCCGCCCTTCGACACCTCCGAGCCCTCACCCGGCTATATCAAGGGGTATCCTCCGGGAGTGCGCGAAAATGGCGGGCAGTACACCCACGCCGCCCTGTGGCTGGCCATGGCCATGGCCCGCAGCGGCGACGGGGGACGGGCGGTGCAGCTGCTGCGGATGCTCAACCCGATCGAACACGCCCGCGATGCGGCAACGGCCTGGCGATACGGCATTGAACCCTACGTGGTGGCGGCCGACGTCTACCGCCTGCCCGGCAGGATCGGCCAGGGGGGATGGTCCTGGTACACCGGCTCGGCGGCGTGGATGTATCGGGCCTGGGTCGAAGAGGTCCTGGGGGTGCAGGTGCGTGGCGACCAGATGCACATCGATCCGGTCATCCCGGCAACCTGGCCTGGTTTCAGCCTCCGCTATCGCCATGGCGAAGCAATCTATGCGATCGAAGTCGAGAACCCGGATGGGTGCGAACACGGGATTGCCTGGCTTGAGATGGATGGCCAGCGTCTTGTCGGTAATCTGGTCCCCCTGGAACGACACCTGGTCATCCATCAGGTGCGGGTGCGAATGGGAATTGCCGAAGAGTAATGCAACGGGCTCTCATTAATGGTCATTTGTGCCCATTGCCAAAGATCATGATTATCGACAAATTCGGCCAACAAGCTTTTTCAGGCGAACATGGGCTGCATCGATTTCGGCGAGACTGGCAAAGGCCTTGACCGCTTCAGCTCGGGCCGGATCAAAACCGCTGTGTAAAGGGTGACGACCGAGCAGCGCGGTGATGAAGGCGCGTTCCAGTCGATCGCCCGGCTCATCCGACTGGTTTGTCTCGGCCAGATCATACCAGGCACGAAACCGGGGCTTCTCCAGGGACTGCCGCGCCTCCTGCTGAAGTCCCAGGGTCGCAGCAAAACCGTGCCGGAACAGATCGGTGATGCACCAGACTTCCAGCAGATCGGCCGCCTTGGCGGCTGCGCCGTCCGGCGGGCAGTTTTCCTCCCGGACCAGCAGCGCTTCCATCCCCAGGGAAATGGTGTCCCGCACCCGCTCGGCAATATCTGTTATCTGTTGTATATCACGGGCATGCTCTCCATAGGCGATGATCGCGCTGTTGATGGCCCAGACTATTTCCTGCTCCAGGCCTGACAACCGTTCCTTATCGGTAATCTGGGACAGGGCCTGCTGCAACAGGGAGGTTCCGACCAAAGGGCCGGCATACACGGACGGCAGCCGGGAGATAGCGCTGTCCGTCGGTTTCCGGGGCCGGGGCAAGGGTTGACGAATGGCCGGGCGGGAGAAGAGGACAGCGGCCTCCTCTGGCGGCGCAAAGCCGATATCCTGCATACGGCCGTTACGGAAGTGCAAGGCCTCTTCCTCGATCTGGGTCGGCAGATCCACCCGGGAAGCGCTCAACAGTTGATGGGATGCGGCAGGATCGTATTGGTACAGGGCGTCCAGCAACGAAAAAGGATGGGTCTTCAGCGCCACCTCATCCTTTACATCGAGGAGAAAAAAACCGTCCGGGGTCGCGGCACGGGGCGTGTCTTTCTCTTTGTCCTCTTCAGGAACCTGATCGGTATCAGGATCATACACCGTGACGGTCTTGGCCAGATAAAGGAGCTGCACCACATAGTCCAGGGAGAAAAAAGCCATGGCCAGGGCTTCGGGACCGTCCAGCGCAAAGGCCGTCAGCCATTCATCAAGATTGTCAGCGGCAAAGTCGTAACGATTCCAGCAATCCAGATCGATACAGGCCGCCAGCTGTTCCTGACTCAACTCTCGGAGGATGGGCAGGGCCTGATCCAGACCGATTTCCCTGACGATATAATAGGCCTCCAGAGGTTCGAGGGCTGCAACTTCCTCGGCCAGGTCGGCGGCAGCCAGAATCCGCTCGCCCCGGCGGGACAGGGAACGGATCAGATCGGCACGGAACGGGGTTAATTCTACACTCTTGTTATCGGTCATGTTTTTCTTGTCAGTCAGAACTGATTGAAGATATTCGCCGCGGGGCACGGGGGAATCAGCGAAAAATACCCAAAGGGGATCAAGCCAGGTGCGACAAATGAATGTCCCCTTGTAAAAGGAAAACATCCCTTTGGCATAGACTATCTCTTCTTAATACTCTACGTTCCATGAAAATGCCAACCATCGAAATGGTGTTGTCTCTGCAACCGTTTAGGGGCCGTTACGAAATAACCATTACATATTCATCCATTTCGTTACGGCCCCTTATGCCGGTAACGACGATCCACTGTTACGGTTATTTTAAACAACGGCTTTCCGATACCCCCGGCCAGCAGCCAGGTTTGCTGCTCACCGAGGGGAGGTCGGTTATCATGCTGCCCCCCTTGGTCACCGAAAGAATCAAAGATCGCGAGAAAATCGTCCGATGAAAGTTGTTATTGCCGAAAAGCCGTCCGTGGCCCGCGATATTGCCAAGGTTCTCAATATTACCGCCAGGAAGACAGGGTATATCGAGGGCCGCGGCTGCGCGGTCACCTGGGCCTTCGGGCATCTGGTAACCCTTCAGGAACCGGGCGAATATGATCCGGCGCTCAAGCGCTGGTCGCTCGACACCCTCCCCTTTGTGCCCGACGAATTCAAGCTCACCCTGATCAAAAACCACGGTGTGGCGGAGCAGTTCCAGCTGATCAGGACCTTGTGCGAACAGGCCGAGGAAATCGTCTGCGCCACTGATGCCGGTCGGGAAGGAGAACTGATCTTCCGCTACATTCTGGCGCTGTGCCGCTGCGAAGACAAACCGATTCGCCGGCTCTGGCTCAACTCGCTGACCCCCGAGGCCATTCAGGCGGCGTTCAAGGACCTGAAGGACGGCCACGACTACGACGCGCTCTATGCCGCCGCCCGCTGCCGCAGCGAGTCCGACTGGATTGTCGGCCTCAACGCCACTCGCTACTACACCGTCCGCCACGGCCAGATCGGCGGCAGCGACCGCGTCCTCTGGAGTATCGGCCGGGTGCAGACGCCGGTGCTGGCCATGATCGTCGAACGTGACGATACCATTCTCCAATTCCGTCCCCAGCCATTCTGGGAACTCACTACCCGCTATCGCGAGGTGGTGTTCAAGTACAGCGGCCAGCGCTTCGAACAAGCGGAGAAGGCCCGGGCCCTGCTCGACACCATAACCGGCCAGCCCTTTGTTATCAGCGGCAGCGCCGGAAAAGAGCACAAGGAGCAACCGCCGCAGCTCTTCGACCTTACCACCCTGCAGCGCGAGGTCAACAAGCAGCACGGCCTGTCGGCGGCCGACACCCTCGCCGCCGCCCAGAATCTGTATGAGGCCAAACTCGTTACCTATCCGCGTACCGATTCACGTTATCTGAGCAAAGATCTGCAACCGGGCGTTGCCAGGATCATGGAGAAGCTCATGGCCATCCGAGCCGAACAGATCGCGCCGCTCAACCTCGCCAGACTGCCGTTCACCACCCGGATCATCGACGACACCAAGGTGACCGACCATCACGCCATCATTCCCACCGGCGTCAGACCGCGTAACCTGGGCGACAATGATCAGCTCGTCTATGACGCAATCACCACCCAGTTCATCGCCGCCTTCTATCCTGTCTGCCTCAAACAGGTGACCACGGTTGACGGCGTCAGCCGGCAGGTACCATTTCAGGCCAAAGGAACGCGGATTATCGAGCCAGGCTGGACCATCCTCTTCCCGAAAAAGAAGTTGAGCCAGGACGCTGCCGACGACCAGGCCCTGCCGGCCTTCAGCAAAGGGGAAAGCGGCCCGCATGAGCCGTCCCTGCGCGAAGGCAGGACCAAACCGCCCGGTCACTTCACCGAAAACTCGCTGCTCGGCGCCATGGAGGCCGCCGGCAAGTTTGTCGAAGACGACACCCTGCGTGAGGCGCTCAAGGAGCGCGGCATCGGCACGCCCGCCACCCGCGCCGCCATCATCGAAACCCTGCTCCGCCGCGACTATATCCAGCGCGAGAAAAAACAACTGCGCTGCACCGACATGGGCCGCTGCCTGATCGCCCTCATCCAGGACCCCCTGCTCAAATCGCCGGAGATGACCGGGGAGTGGGAGGAAAACCTGAAAAAAATCGAGCGCGGCCAACTGGCCCCCGATATCTTCATGGCCGGGATCAGCGGCTACATCCGCAGCCTGATCGAACACAGCTCCGCTCGGCGGCTCGACCCCGCCCGCTGGGGCAGCTGCCCTCTCTGCGGCAAGGAGGTTATCAAGGGGAAACGGGCCTACGGCTGCTCCGGCTGGGAAGAAGGTTGTCCTTTTGTGCTTGAAGCGGAGCACAGAGGGGTAACGCTCACGCCCAGGCGGATTCAGGCCCTGCTGCAACTGCGCATCCTGCCGCAGCCGGTCAGGATCGATGACGAACCGCGCATCCTCATCCTCTCCACCCAGGGTCTGATCATGGACCTGCGGCTGCCCTCCGCCGACCGGCAAAAAACCCTCGTCAAAGAAGATCGTCCTGCCAAACCCCTGGTCCGGGAGAACGAATAGCTGGCGGCCACCACCTCCCTTCCCGATTTTCCGGCTCCAGACTGTCTAAATGGCATACGGTTCTCTTTTCCTTGCCTTCCTGTATGCTGACATCAAGGCCTCGATTGTCGACATGTTTGCCAAACTTGAGGTTACCACGGCGGTTACCCCGGAAAAGGCGGAGAAGATCTCAGAAGGCCATTGCAAGGCAACGCGTCACGCAACGCGGCGGGCAACGCTGAAAAAGAGGATAGC
>JROS01000042.1 GCA_000769715.1 Desulfobulbus sp. Tol-SR | reverse complement strand
CGGCGGTAGGTTTCGCAGCCATTGATCCCGGGATCCATGACCATATCGAGGATGACCAGGTCGACCCTGCGCTCGGCCAGGTACCGCACCGCCTCCTCGCCGCTGGGGACTGATTCGCCGCGATAGCCGAGGTTCTTGAGGATATGGAGGGCGATCATCCGCTGCCGCTCGTCGTCATCCACCACCAGCACCGTCTCCCCATTGCCCCGGTAGCGATCGAGGTCGACGTTTTCGGAGACGGCATCGATCTCATCCCTGTTGGCCGGGAAATAGAGCTCGAATGTCGTTCCGCCTTCGCCGCTTTCAACGGTGATGACCCCATGATGGTCCTGGACCGTGCTCCAGGCCATCGCCAGCCCCAGTCCGGTACCGCTCCGGCCGACGACCTTGCGCGAATAGAAGGGCTCGAATATCCGTTCCAGGCTCCCTTCCGGAATCCCGATGCCGGTGTCGGCCACCGTCAGCACTGCATACTCGCCCCGCTCCATCCCCGGATGACCCGGCAGATCTCCGTCGCAGTACTGGTTGCGGGTCGACACCTGGATCTCCCCTTTGTCGCGGATCGCCTCGGCGGCGTTGGTCACCAGGTTCATCACGCATTTCTTGATGTGGATCGTCGAACAGCTGATGTTGAGGAGATCCGGCGCCAGCACGGCCCTGAAGGTCACATGGCTGTGCAATGCCTTGAGGGCATTGAATTCCGAGGACGCAGTATATTCACCGATAATGGCGTTGAGGTTATTGTTCTCGCGACTGGTGGAAACGCCGCGGGCCAGCGACAGCAGATCGTCGACCACCGCCGCAGCGCTCTTGCCCGATTCGCGGATGGCCTTGAGCGGCGTGCCCAGGGGGCTGTCCGGCGGCAGGCTCATCAGGATCAGTTCCGGATAGTTGACAATGCCGGAGAGGATGTTGTTCAGGTCGTGGGCAACACCACCGGCCATCAGTCCGAGGGATTCCATCTTCTGCGACCGGCGCAGCTTGTCCTCCATCGCCTCCTTTTCCTGCTCCGCCCGCTTCTTTTCGGTGAGATCGCGGATTGCATTGACCCTGATCCGGCGTCCCAGAAACTCGGCCCCGCGGATCTGGATTTCGACCGGGAATGTGCTGCCATCCTTCTTCAGCCCGGTGGCCTCGAACGGCCGCTCCTCCTTCTCGAGAACCTTGCGAATGACGTACTCCCGGTCCTCCGGCGCGACCCACATATTCGCATGCTGGCCGATCGCCTCCTCCCGGCTGTAACCGAACATCGCCTCGGCCGCCCGGTTCTGCTCCAGGAAGCAGCCCTTCTCGGTCAGAAAAATTGCCTCGAAGGCCGCATCTGACAAGGCATTCAACCGCTTTTCCGACAGGCGCAGCTGATCGGTCCGCTGATCGACCAATTCCTCGATCTCAACCTGTCGCCGGCGTGACTTGTGGATCGACATGAAGGCAAGGATGACAATAAAGGATATCGCCAGACTGAGACTGATGAGAACGACAAACGACGAAACATGTGCCGTTTTTTTCCCCTGCTCCATGATCGTGCGGGGGTTGGAGGCGGTGACGAGCAGGCCCGGCCGCCCCCGCAGATCCTTGAGCAGGCCGATGGCGTTGATGAAATTTTCATCGACCGGTTCGCTGATCAGCTCTTTGTCCTGCAGATCGGCGACCAGTCTCCGTTCCTTTTCCGTAAAGACCGATGTCAGAGGATCCTTGATCGTGAAGTCGACCTGAGTCTGCCGATTGAGATCGATGACTGTCTCCTTCTCCAGGAAACGGCCGAGGAACATGGTCCCATGACTCGGGCCTTTTGCGTCGCTGGTCAGGATCTTGTGTGAGGTGATGAGCAGCGGACCGTAATGGGTGAGGAGAATGCCGGAAAAGTTGATCGCCTTGTCATTGGAAGAATGCAACAGGGGATGACCGGGAGGAAAGACCTTGTCGGGAAACTGCTCCAGTCTGACCGGTTCGACGGTTGCCGGGTCAATCGCCTTGCCGTAGACAATTTCCCCTTTGACATCGAGGATGTAGATCAGGTGAATGCCGGTCGTGACAAGGGTATCCCAGGCGAAATTCGATTCAATGAACTTCTGGTTGCCATCTTCGGCGAAGGTGTACATGTCATCCCACTGGGCCCAGTCGGTGGTCAGGGTCTGGACATGGAGGACCTCCCGCTCGATGGCGCCTTTGCTACGGGCCAGATTCATAGCGAGTTGCCTGAGTTCGAGCTCGGCGAAACCGGGCAGGATCAGGTTGAAGCGGATGAAATGATCACCGGCCACCATCGTGAGGGTGAAAACCGTGACAAGGACGACCCATTTTTTCGTGTCAATGCGCATGGCTAATGGATATTCCGTAAATTCGGAGAATGTCCCCTCGCCGCCGATCAATCTCCCAGGTTCAACCCTATGTAAAATTCCCGAGGCGTTTTTCAGACATCATCCGTTTCCGTTCATCTCCCCCGGCCGGCAAAGACCAGCTTGCCGCCTATGTGCCCGGTAATCGCGGCACCGGCAAGCATGACCAGGCTGATGCCGAGATAGACCAGCCGATTGGTCGAAGCCGGATCGGTCACCATCGGATCGATGAACCGCCAGATCACCAGGATGAGAAGGCAGACGAGAACAATGATGCTGCAGGATATCTTGAGCAGGAAGAGAAAGGTCTTTGCCCCCTGGTAGCGCCGCTGCCACTCGAGATAGCCGGTGACGATGACGAACGGCATCGTCGCCAGGACGAAGACCATGTTGAAAAAGGCTGCCTCCCTGAAGCTTTCGAGGCCGAGAAACGCACCGATGACGAGAAAAACCACCGATGCCGGCAGCAGGCCGTTCGGAAAATGAACCGATATAGGGTGCAGATGAAGTCGGAGCACCAGCTTGACCAGTATCCCGCCGAATCGTGATGGTTGCGGTCCGGGAACCGCAGCCGTCTCCTGGCTGACAGGCGCCGTCGTGGCCTCCTCGGCCGGAGCGGCGTTCATTTCATTGCCATTCGCATCGATCTCGGCAAATTGAATCCTGTCGGCCATGCAGATCGGACATTTCTCCGGGGGTTCCGCCCCTTCATGAATATAGCCGCAGACCTTGCACTTCCACCTTCGCATCGCAATCCCCCTTCAATAGAGTATCAATCGGTCATGGCTGGAAAAGCCCTTTCCTGCCAACGACGCCACCTCCCTGTTCCGTCGCTGTTGCCCCTGCAATTCCTGAATATGGAGCCTTTAGCAAAATGAACAAAATAACACCGTTCGTCCCACTCGTATCTCGCAGGACCGATACAATTTATATCGTCATTTCGAGCGATAGCGAGAAATCTCGGTTTTCAGGACGATGAGATTTGTCCCTCCGGTCGAAATGACGGAATCTGTAGCAGATCATTTTACAAAAGATTCCGGGCAACCATCAATGTCGGTTACCATACAGTGATTGCGACCTTTCGACAACGGGATTCATTTTCATCGGGCGCCCCGATCTCTGCCCGATCGAGGCAGATGCACCATTCAGCCGGCCAGGTCCCGGTCGATCTCTTCAACCTTGCCCTGGGCCGTCTCCCATCGCTCATACCATCTCTCCAATCGCCGTTTGCACTCCTCGTAGGCCCGGCTGGTCGCCGCCCAGGCCTTCTCGTCGCGGTACAGGTCGGGGTCGGCCATCTGGGCCTCCAACTCGTCCTTTTCCGCCTCGAGTTTTTCCACCTGCTGTTCCGCCTCCCCGACCTTCTGCAGCCAGGGACCGGCCCGACGGCTGCGTTCCTGGCGCAGCTGGGCCTCCTGTTTCTTACGCTCACGCCGGTTATCCCGGGAGGTATCGCCGTCGCCGGCCGCCTCGCCCCTGGCGGCCGCCGCCGTCGCCGCCTCCTGTTCCACGCCCAGCTCGGCCTGCTTGATCAGATAGTCGGAGACATTGCCCTCATACAAGGTGATCCGGCCATCTCTGACCTCGATCACCCGGTTGACGAAGCTGTCGACGAAATAGCGGTTGTGGGAGACGACGACGATGGTGCCGTCGTACTGGGCCATCGCCTCCTGCAGCACCTCCTGCGAACTCATGTCGAGGTGGTTGGTCGGCTCGTCGAGCAGCATCAGGTTGGCCGGGGTGGCGATCATCCGCGCCAGCGCCAGCCGGCTCTTCTCGCCGCCCGAAAGCACCGCCACCTTCTTGTCCACCTCGTCGCCGCGGAACAGGAAGGCCCCGAGCAGCGAGCGCATCCGGGTGATCGTCAGGTCCTCGCCGACCAGAGCCATGGTCTCGAGCGCCGACAACTGCGGCGACAGTTCCTGGGCCTGGTGCTGGCCGAAGTAGGAGCGGCGGACATTGGCGCCGAGCCGGACCTCGCCCCGATCCGGCTCGATCAGCCCGGCGAGGATCTTGAGGAAGGTCGACTTGCCGGCGCCGTTGACCCCGACCACCGCCGCCTTGTCGCCCCGCTGCAGCTGCAGCTCGACCCCGGCGAAGACCTGCCGGTCGCCGAACCCTTTGGCCAGCCCCTCGACCTGCAGCACATCGCGGCCGGATGGCGGGGCCGGCGGGAAGGTGAAGCGGATCTGCTGCTCGTCGTCCTCCAGCTCGATCAAGTCCAGCTTCTCCATCTGCTTGACCCGGCTCTGGACCTGCTTGGCCTTGGTCGACTTGGCCCGGAACCGCTCGACGAACCGCATCGTCTGGCGGATCTTGGCCTGCTGGTTGTCATAGGCCGCCTTCTCCACCGTCCGCCGCTCCTCCTTCTCCCGGACAAAATACGAGTAATTGCCCTTGTAGGCAGTCAACCGGCCGAGGCTGATCTCCCAGGTGATCTCGGTGGTGCAATCGAGGAAGGTCCGGTCATGGGAGATGATCACCATCGCCCCGCGGTGGTGGCGCAGAAACTCCTCGACCCAGGTCAGCGACTGGAGGTCGAGGTGATTGGTCGGCTCGTCGAGCAGCAGCAGCGACGGGGCCTCGAGCAGCATCTTGGCCAGCATCAGCCGCATCAGCCAGCCGCCGGAAAAGGATGAGGCCGGGGCCGCCAGGTCATGCTGGGAAAAGCCGAGACCGAGCAGGACCTTCTCGATCCGCGCCCGGACCGTATAGATGTCGCTGCCGTCGAGGCGGTGCTGGATCTCCCCCTGCCGCTCCAGCATCTCGCGGAACTCGTCGCCGGCCGGATCGCAGGTCTTGAGTTCCTCGTGCAGCTGGTCGGCCTCCCGCTGCAGGGCGAGCAACGGGGCGAAGGCGCTCTCCGCCTCCTCGTAGAGGGTCTTCTTCGACAACAGGGCGCTCGATTCCTGCGGCAGGTAGCCGACGGTAAAATGGCGCGAACGGTTGACGACGCCGTCGTCGGTGGCGGTGATCCCGGCCATGATCTTCAGCAGCGTCGACTTGCCGGCGCCGTTGACTCCGATCAGACCGATACGGTTGCCGGCATGGACCTGAACCGAAATATCCTTGAACAGGTACTTGTCGCCGTAACGGACATCAAGGTGATTGACCGATAACATGCTTGTATATAATTTTTGTCGTTATATTGATCTGTTGTAGCAGGTAAAACGCATCATTACCGAGTCCGGACACCAAGGATGTCCGCAACCCCTGCCTTATACCAAATATCTGTATTAACATTACAATGTTATCAGAGGCACGGAAGAGTATACCAGCGGTGCGGAATAATTGAAATTCCTTTCACTGCTGTCCAAAAGAGGTCGTAAGCAGAAAGCCGTCCTGGTGAATTGTGGTGCAAGACCTTTGCACCAGCGCAGGGGTAAGCCGCCCCCGCACATGACTTTGGTTCGGAGCGCGTGCTTCCCGGCGCTCGTCCTGAACCTACGGTAGAAGTTTTTTAAATATGAATTCTAATAGTTATGCCTCTCGTGGCTCAGTGAGGAGTTTTATGCCATAAAGAATTTCATCAAATCTTTTTTCTGAAATTTTTCCAATTTTTTCAGCCAAATCTGCTTTGTTGACAGTGTAAATTTGAGAAATATTCACAACGCTTTGCTTGGAGAGGTTGGCTTCACCTTTATTGAGCAAAACATTGCCAGGTGCTTGAGATCTTTTAAGGTTTGAAGTAAGTGCGCAAACCACTACTGTGTTTATTCTGCTCGCGTTAAATAAATTATTTTGGATAACGACGTGTGGATGGCGATAGCCTGGCTCAGACCCCGTTGGTTGGCCAAGGTCGACCCAATATATTTCACCTTGTTCGATTACCATGACTCTTGCTTAATGATTTTGCTGTGTTCAGCTCTCATGGATTGAGAAATTTTTTTCTCCTCATCATCTGGGTAGTCACTATATGCTTCATTTAATTGGGCAAGTAACGATTGGTTTTCTTGCTTTTTCAAATAATCTTTGACTGCAATGGTAAACAGTCGACTACGCGAAACGTGCATATCTCTTGCTAGTTTATTGACTTTGTTTAATAATTCTTCATCTAACGAAATTGCTGTTTTTACTCCACCCATAATTCACCTCATGCAATGTTGAATATTTATAACATGCAATCGGTTTATACTATTGTCAATACTTACGGTGGGAATTTGTGTGAGACTGCCTACGGTGAGATAACCGGCCGGCCAAAGCGCTGCCCACTTTCAGGACGCGCTGTATTCCGTTCAGGTTTATTGACTTGTTCTGTATTTTGACCTATTGTACAATTAACAGTACATATCAACCATGAGGAATAACATGAATACAATTACATACAGCTCGGCTCGAAGCAACCTCGCACAAACGATGGAAAAAGTTTGCGATGATCACGCCCCGGTCATTATCACTCGAAAAGCAGCTAGACCCGTCATAATGATGTCTCTTGATGACTATGAAGCCCTCGAAGAAACTGCCTACCTCCTACGAAGTCCCAAAAATGCTCGCCGATTGCTTGAGTCAATTGCGCAACTTGAAGCAGGCAAGGGGACTGAAAGGGAGTTTGCAGATTGAAGCTCATATTTTCAGAACATGCCTGGGACGAATATCTTTACTGGCAAAATACCGATAAAAAAATTTTGCAACGGATCAAAACATTAGTTCGAGCCATTGAACGAATGCCATACGAGGGGATAGGGAAACCTGAACCTCTGAAACATAGCCTCTCCGGATATCGGTCTCGTAGAATCACGGATGAGCACCGCATCGTTTATAAGGTTGAAAATGATTCCCTCATAATTGCCCAACTTCGATATCATTATTGATATTCCCTTTCGCATCAATTTCCCAACATAACGGTGAAATAACCTGCCGGCCGAGGGGCTGCCCACTTTAAGAACGCGGCTATTTCCAATCAGGTTTATCGGCTTGTTATGTGTTATTTTTTAATGATTCTAGAGCATTGATAAATTCTTTTGGCTCGAAAATTGGTAGTTTTGAATTTTTAAAATCGGCAATATTTCTTGTTACAATATATTTTGCCCCGGCATGACATGCAGCCGCATACAGAACTGCATCTTCAAAGTCTTTGAATTTTGACGCAATTGCATTTTCAAGCACTAAACGATTTACAGGGGCAATGACGAAAAGCGAGAGGAGGGATTGAATATGACGGGAAGCCTCCTGAGGTCCAAGAGCTTTGCTGGCGATATAATAGATAGTTGTTACTGTTGTTGCACAAATAAAACCTATAATTTCAGACTGTTCAACTTTTGACAATAAAAAAGATGCCTCGTTTGAAAAAGGCTCTCTGTCCAAAAGAACATCTAAAATGACATTGGTATCAAAGAAGGTTTTCATAAATATTTTTCGTCTAGATATTTCTTGTAATCTTTTTCGTCTACTTGCTTCCCTTTAAGTATTCCTTTCAATGATCTTATAGTTGGAGTGAGCGTTTCTTCCTTATTCAACTTCTCATTTTTTATTATTTCAAATAGATCAGCAACGATCCGCGACACAGATTTTCCAGTTTGCGCGGAGTACTCTTTGGCTGATTCAATCAAATTGTCGTCCATCCGTAATGTCAGCTTAGTAAGCATGGTATCCTCCTGTTCGTTTGACGTATATTATGTTTATATTAATACGTCACAATTTTGAGAGAGTCAATCATATTTGGGCGTTTTTGTTTATATTGCTATTATTACGTAATTTTTGCACACAATGGTTTGCAAACGGGCAAGCCGTCAAATGAGTCCTCGTCCTGCAACATGTCAGGGGTTTTCGTCCCCACTTGCCGCCCTTCGATAGATGACGTGGTAAACAAGTGCCACTATCACACTGCCTCCGATGAGGTTGCCTAGAATTACCGGACCCAGATTGCTGAAAAATCCAACCCAAGTGATGGCATCGGTGTTCAATCCAGTGTGACCAAAAGTTTTCAGCAGCATGGCCAGGGGGATAATGTACATATTGGCAATGCTATGTTCGAAGCCGGCGGCAACGAATGCCGATATCGGAAAGACGATCGCCACGACTTTATCGATGACGCTTCGCCCGGCAAATGCCATCCACACGGCCATGCAAACCAAAACATTGCACAGAACTCCTTTAAAGAAAGCTGTCCAGAACGGCATGGTGCATTTAGCAGCGGCAATTTTGAGATATTGATCTGCAATTGCGCCGTTGTTCATTTCAGGATGCCCGGAAAGGAACACCAGCAGCGCTAATCCAGCTGCACCTATAAAATTTGCACAGCAGACAACAGCAGACGGACGGAAAAAACGTATCTGAATTGGACCCGGCAGAATCTGCGCTATTGTGCCGAAAGACAGACCGGCGAGGTCTCGGCAATCTCTTCCGAACTTGTCAGCAATTTCCTTGCGTATCTGGCGATGCAGCGTAAAGTTTCGGCCTCCACTCAGTCTCGACATCCACAGCCGCTTGGCCATTATTAGCCTGGACAAAGCCCTTGTCCGAGGACGGCATGATGCGGGACTCCTCGTCAGTCAAATCAACCTGATCTTTCTTGTGCGCCCCCGGAATGGGTAGTTTCGGGCCACGACCACGAGGTTTTTTTGCCGATGTCCTTGGCTTTGGCCTGACGGGCAGCGACTATCTTCTCGTATATCACCGGAAGCGGGGGCGGTATCCTCCCGTCCCCCGCTTCCGGCCCTGCCCAACTGCCGGTTCGGGAGGCCGGAAGGGCGACCTCTCATGGTCCGTAGTCGAGATCACAGTTGATCGCGCATTGTTCCCTTTCGGTGTCGCACGTGTTGTCATCTTCGCGGTCAAGCGCACACGCGGTGTGCTCAAGATCGCATTGTTCGAGACATTCCAGATGTTTCTGCAAAGTATCGTTGAGTACCATCGGGCACCTCCTTCCGATTTGCCCCGGCAGAGGCGATTGCACACCCTCCTCCCGGGCCTCCCGGTCGTGGATGGCGGCAGCGCCTTCCGTCGCCACCGCATCGACAGAATCATGATCAGCGTCCCTGAGGCCGCCTGCATCCAAGGGATGGTCAAACCGCGCCTCAAATACACTGAAACACACAGTTAACGGTAACTACCATCACGGGAAATTCAAGCGACGAACAGGCCGGGGACAAGAGGTGTCATGGCAGTGAGTGTGACAAAAAAACCAACGACATCGTTGGTTGAGATCCTGCCGATCAGATCCCTGACTGGTTGGAGTCATCTCGCAAGACGCGTCAATCGGGTTTCCTGCGGATAAGGTAGATGCCGTCCCGGATGGTAAGGAACACCTTGTCGGCCCGGTCGTCTGCCTGCACCAAGGCGTTGAAATCCGCCATCGCCCTGCTCTCATCGTCCTGCGGATCGAGCACCTCGCCATACCACAGGGCGTTATCGGCCACGATCAGGCCGCCGGCCCGCACCAGCCGCATCGATTCTCCGTAATAGGCACTGTAGTTGCGCTTGTCGGCATCGATGAAGACCAGGTCGGTTTTGCCGTCCGCCAGGGTTCTGAGGATTTCCAGGGCCTCTCCTCGGCGTAACGTGATCTTGGTGCGGCAGGGGCTACGGTCGAAGAATCCCTGGGCGATATCGGCGTGGCCGGGATTGTGTTCGATGGTCAGGATTTTTCCCCAGGGGGAGATCGCTTCGGCCATCGCCAGCGCCGAGTAACCGGTAAAGGTACCGATGTCGACGATGTCCTGGGCATTTGCCAGTTGTACGATCAATTGGAGGAATCTGCCTTCGACTCGTCCGGTCAGCATGCTGGGATAGGATGTCTGTGTCAGGGTATAGCGTTCGACCTCTTCCAGGAGATCGGACAGCGGCGAGGTATGATCCGCGGCATAGAGCCCGGCGTTCCGGGCCACCATGTCCATGAAGCTGTAAGCATCGCTTGAGGTGCCCCTCGGTCGGGTCGAAGATGGGGAAGGCAGTCGATCCATGTCTCCCTCCTGTTGTTGCTAGCGTTGCGGCCGTTATGGCCCAGGCGGCCTTCTCGCCGCCGATCCGTCACGATTGGTAACGTCGACCTACCTCGAACAATAGGTATCGGCAGCGGAAAAACAACGGCGGAGAGCGGCAATCCGCGCCAGCATCGGCGGATGGCTGTAATGGACAATGACGTTGAACGGGTGGGGGGTGAGGTTGGCGAGGTTGCGAACGCTCAGTTTCTTCAGGCCGCTGATCAGGGCCTCGGCACCGGCACCGGTCCGGGCGGCGAAACGGTCGGCCTGGTATTCGTTGTGCCGGGAATAGGCATTGAGGCCGATACCGATCAGCGTCGATATCGGGGCGTAAAGGAAACCGAAGAACACCAGCCCGGCATGGATGGAGATATGTTCCATCCCGAAGGCGGCGAACAACCCCGGACTGTCGAGGAACAAAGAGAGGATGAAGAACATCAGCCCGGTCTGGAGGATCGAGAGCGCCATCATGCCGATGACGTGCCTGAGCCGGTAATGCCCCATCTCATGGGCGAGGACGGCGACGATCTCGGCGGTGGTCAGCTGCTCGATCAGGGTATCGAAAAAGACGATGCGGCGGAAGCGGCCGAAGCCGGTGAAAAAGGCGTTGGCCCGGGTCGAACGCCTGGACCCGTCCATGGTGTAGATTCCCTGCAGGGCGAATCGCTGTCCGGCGGCATAGGCGGTGATGGCCTCCTTCAGTTCGCCTGCGGCCAGCGGCGTAAAGCGGTTGAACAACGGCATGATGAGCACCGGGGCCAGGAACTGGACCACCACGATGAACACCACCGCCGCGCTCCAGCAGTAGAGCCAGGCCAGTGGGCCGCTGGTCTCGAAGAACCAGAGGATGGCGGCCAGCAGCGGGCCGCCGAGCACCACCGCGACCAGTGCGGCCTTGAGGCCGTCGGCGACAAAGGTGGCCACGGTGGTGGTATTGAAGCCGAAGCGCTGTTCGATGACGAAGGTGGCGTAGATCGAAAAAGGCAGGTGCAGCAACGCCTGGAGCAGGGCCAGCAGGCCGAGGAAAATCAGCCCGGTGGGGATCGGGGACAAGCCGAAACCGCGGGCCATGCCATCGATCAGATTGAAACCGCCGGCGAGAATAAAGGCCAAGGTCACCGCCAGCACTATCGTCGCCTGAATCAGGGAGAAGCCCGTAGTGGCCCGGGTGTATCGCTGAGAGCGGGCATAGACATCGGCAGCATAGACATCGGCGAATTCAGCCGGCAGTTCGGGACTGAGGGCGCGCAGGTTGAGCAGGGCCGCCGTCAGTTCGAGCAGGTAGTGCAACAGGAGAATGGATAGAATAATAATGAGATAACTGTTCATGGTGGATATCAATGCCTTGATTGTCATGGTTCAGGTGCGGGTTGCCGGCGGCCTTTCCAGGTAACAGGCATAGCAGACTGCCGCTTCCAGGTAAATTGCAAAAGTATTCTCCGGCTGTCTCAACGGTACCAAGGGAGAGCTGTCGGCACCAGGATGGTGTCTGCTTCGCGCCCGTGCCGGTGGAGATCGTCGGCGTACCCCCTGGGACACAAAGGAATGGAAAGATCTCGTTTATCCCTGTCCCCTGAAATGGTATCGTGGAATCGGGTACAACTGAATCCTCCAGCAACCGATTGACCACAACCACTACCTCGCCATCAGACCGATACCGCTATCCGATTTGTCTACAGGAGAACAACCCATGCCGATCCCCGGAAACCTCTTGACCACCGCCATGGCCGTCATGCCCCAGACCGATGTTCGGCAAGCCCTCGATCTCGCCTTGACCCTCGATATCCCCTTCTGGCCGCAGCTGCCGAACTCCAGTTATTACGAAGACATGTATGTCCAGGCGGCGGAGCATTTTCCCGGCATCGTGCTGGATATGGACCAACGGACCCTGCGTTTCTCGCTGCCCAAATTCATCGACGAGTTCGAAGAGACCATGAGTCGGTTCGACGATCCGGCCTACTTCGATATCAGCGAGCAGTACTCGGTCGTCTACCATGATTTTTTATCCAGAGATCTCGCCGGGCGTCCGGCGATCCGCGGCCAGCTCGAGGGGCCGGTCAGTTTCGGTTTCAACATCCTCGACCAGGACGACCGCCCGATCCTGTTCGATGACACCATCCGGCCGTTCATGTTCGAGTTCATGGCCAAACGGATCAATGTCCAACTGGCCCGACTGAAGGAACGCAACCCCAATGCCTTCATGTTCATCGACGAACCGGGAATGCAGTTCATCTTCTCGGCGATGTCCGGTTACAACGACCAGCAGGCGAAGGCCGATCTGGATGCGTTTCTGGCGACGGTCGACGGCCCGCGGGGGATCCATCTCTGCGGCAATCCCGACTGGGAGTTCATGCTCGGTCTCGACCTCGATATCCTGTCGCTGGATATCTCTACCAATGCCGAGATCTTTGCCTCATGCACCGGATCGATCAGAAAATTTCTTGACCGGGGCGGGGTCCTGGTCTGGGGGATCGTCCCGACCGGCTATGAGGTATTCGCCAAGGAAAGCCTGGGGTTGCTGGCATTGAAGCTGGAAGGCATCTGGCAGCATCTAGGCAAAAACGGGATCGATCTCGAACTGCTCCTCGACCGCAGCCTGCTGTCGCCGGCGACCTGCTGCCTCGTCAACCCGGACCGGGGCAAAACGGTGGAAAACGCCTTCACGCTGGTCAACCACCTTTCGCAGATGCTGAGAGTAAAATATAACCTCGCCTGAACGATCGGCCCGGGCGACCGGTGGCCCCATCAATCGCCTCGCGGTGCACCGCCGCCGGTCACTTCAGAGCCCATCGGTCGGGGATGACCGCGCGACGGTTCCGGCGGCGTTCAACATCCCGCCGCCCATCGCCTGATAGAAGGCGGCGCTGTCGACGAGACGGGCGGCCCGGGCCTCGATCAGGGTCAGACTCGTCTGCTGCGCCTGCTGCCGGGCGATGAGCAGCTCGACATAACTGGCCGCCCCCAGCCCATACCGGCGCTCGATCGAGGCCAGAAACCCCCGGGCGGCGGCATCGGCGACCGCCAGAGCCGCCAGCCGCTGGGCGTCGTTGTCCAGCGCCCGCAGCACATCGGCGACATTGCGCAGCGCCTCGAGGACGACGACCCGGTAATTGGCCGCCGCCGCCTCGAAGGCGGCCAGGGCCGCCCGTTTTTCCGCCGGCAGGCCGGGGTTGAACAGCGGCTGGGTCAGCTGCCCGACCAGATTCCAGATCGCCGAACCGCTGCCGAACAAGGCCCCGGTGGTCAAGGACTGGCTACCGAGGTTGGCACTCAGATTCAGCTGGGGATAGAGTTTGGCGACGGCCACCCCGTATTCCGCATTCGCTGCCTGCAGCATGGCCTCGGCGGCCTGAATGTCCGGGCGAAGCCGCACCAGTTCCGAGGGCACGGCCAGCGGCAGATCGACGGGCAGCGTGAGCTCCGCCATGGCGATGGCGGGCAGGCCGCCGCTCCCCGGCGCCTGGCCGACGAGCACCGCCAACAGGTGTTCGTTCTGCTGGCGCTGCTGACGCAACAGCGGGATGCCGGCGCGGGTCTGTTCCACCTGGGTCTGGAGGGCCAGCACTTCGTCGGGGGCGGCCTGGCCCAGGCGCAGCCGCTCCCGCGTCAACCGCAGCTGCGACTCCTGGGAGGCGAGGATGGCCTCCGTGACCTCGACCTGTGCTGCCAGCCGGGCCTCGGTGACGGCGGTGGTGACGATGTTGGCCGCCAGCGTCAGCCGTGCCCCCTCCACCTGGAAACGCTGCTGGTCGACCCTGGCCGCCAGGGCCTCGAGGGCGCGGCGGTTGCCGCCGGCGGCATCGAAGGTATACCGCACGTCGACGCCGGCATGGTACAGGCTGAACTCCCGGGCCGCGCCCGCCTGCCCCGAGGCGCCGGGGTCAAAGCGCTGCCGCTGGCCGCCGAGGTTGGCATCGACCTGGGGGTACAAGGTCGATCCTGACCGGGCGGCATACACCTCCTCGGCCTGGCGCAGGGTGGCCCGGGCTGCCGCCAGGGTCGGGTTGGCCTGCAGGGCTCGGTCGACCAGGGCATCGAGCCTGGGCGAACCGAGAGCCCGCCACCATTGCCGCTCGACCGCTCCTCCGGCAACGAAACGCTGGGATTCCCCCGTCGCCGCGGGAGCCTCGACAGTGTGGGGAGGCAGGGGGGTTGGCGTATACGCCGAGACCCCGGGTCCGGTCGGGCGCTGAAAATCGGGGCCCACCGCACAGCCTCCCACCAAGCCGATCGTGACCGCGGCAGCAATACAGGTCAACAGGTTGGCAGATTTCATCTTCGCCCCTCCCAATCGCTCGATGCTCATGCGATGTCCCGCCCTTCGCCGGCTTCCTCGTAGGTCACCCCGTCACGGATGTGATAGATGCGCTTGAACGTCGGGATGATTTTTTCGTCGTGGGTGACAACGATGATCGCCGTTTCGAATTGCCGCGCCATATCGTTCAATATCCGGATCACCGCCAGGGCGCGTTCGCTGTCGAGCGGGGCGGTGGGTTCATCGGCGAGGATCACCGGCGGCCGGTTGACCAGCCCCCGGGCAATGGCCACCCGCTGCTGTTCCCCGCCGGAGAGCTGCGACGGCATGGCCCGGGCGCGATGCTCGACCTCGAGCGCCGCCAGCAGCTCGATCGCCATCCGCCGCGCCTCGGGGTTGGGCCTGCCGGCGAGCATCGGCAGCAGGGCGACGTTGTCGGTGACATCGAGAAACGGGATGAGATACGGCGCCTGGAAGATGAAGCCGATCCGGTCGCGGCGCAGGGCCCGCAGGTCGGCGACCTTCCAGCCGTCGTCATAGATGGTCTCATCGCCGAGAATCATTCGCCCGGCGGTCGGTTCGATCACCGCCCCCAGGCATTTGAGCAGGGTGCTCTTGCCCGATCCGGATGGGCCGACCAGGCCAACCACCTCGCCCTGGCCAACCTCCATATCCACCCCCTTCAAGGCATCGACGGCGGTATCGCCGCGGCCGTAGCGCTTTTTCAGGCCTTCGATGCGAATCCCTCTGCCATCCATGTCACCCTCCAATGGCCTCGGCCGGAT
The DNA here is from genome assembly GCA_000769715.1 of Desulfobulbus sp. Tol-SR. Classification (GTDB taxonomy): domain Bacteria; phylum Desulfobacterota; class Desulfobulbia; order Desulfobulbales; family Desulfocapsaceae; genus Desulfoprunum. The sequence goes on along the minus strand of JROS01000042.1, from coordinate 15,804 downwards.
CGACCTTCAACGCGGCGCGGATGGCGACGATGCTCGCCAGCAGGCAGATCACCATGACGGCGCCGAAGCCGATGACCGAGTCGAGCGGCTGCAGCAGGACGTATTTGGGGAAGATCGGCGCCATCACCAGGGTGGCGGTGATCTTGCCGACCATGAAGCCGATCGCCCCCAGAACGACGGCCTGTTGCATGATCAGGCCGACGATGGTGCGGTTCCTGGTGCCGATCAGCTTCAGCACCGCGATCTCGCGGATCTTGCCCAGGGTCAGGGTATAGATGATGAAGGCGACGATGGCGGCGCTGACCAGCGACAGGATCACCAGGAACATGAAGATCTGCCGGGCCGAGGTGGCGATCATCTTGCCGACCAGGATCTCCTCCATCTGACTCCGGGTATGGACGGTCAGCCGTTTCCAGCGCCGGATCGCCTGCGCCACTTCCTCCGCCTCATGCCCCGGTTCGATCTGCACCAGCACCGCGTTGACGTAGGGGTTGGTGCTCTGCGAGGCGATGACCGCCTCGAGCAGCCCCGGCACCTGGGGCCGATTGAACGCCGGGTTTTCGGCGGTGCGCTGGCGCTGCTGCCGGATGGCGTCGTTGTCCTTGAGGAACTGGGCCTCCTGGGCATCCTTGAGGGGGATGAAGACCATCGGGTCGCCGCCGGAGGAGACCATCCGCCGAGTCAGCCCGACAACGGTGTAGAGATTGCGGCGGATCCGGAGGCGGTCGCCGAGTTCGAAGCCGGTGGCGATGTCGGCCACCGCCTCGTAATGGCCCCGGGTGATCTGGCGGCCGGCCACGAGATAGGGCGGCCAGCCCGGGGTTCCCGGGGCGCCGGCGGCGATGCCGGCGACCATCGCCCGGACGTCCCGTTCGCCCTGCCGCACCTGCATGGTGAAATAGGTGGCGTTGGCCGCCCGCGCCACCCCCGGCAGGCCGCGGATGCTCCGCCAGACATCGTCGTAGATGCTCGACGATTCGGCGTACGGCCCGAGGGTGTCCTGCTGCACCACCCACAGGTCGGCGCCGCTGTTGTCGAGCAACGCCTTGCCGTCATCGACCAGTCCGCGGTAGATGCCGGCCATCGACAGGGTGATGCCGATCAGCAGTCCCAGGCCCATGCCGGTGAAGACGAACTTGCCCAGCGAGTGCATGATATCGCGGCCGGCGAGACTGATCACGGTTTCACCCCCGTCAGCTGTTCGACCACCCGGACGCGGCTGCGTGAATGCAGGACCCTGGCGCTGTACACACTGATCTCGTCATCGACCTCGAGGCCATCGCGCACCTGGACCTGGCCGTCGAGATCGGCGACACCCAACGTCACCGGGGTGAAGCCCAGGTCGCCATCGCTGAGCCGCCACACCCCCAACCGGCCATCAACTCGCTGGATGGCGGCGTTGGGAATCACCGGCCCGGCCGCCAGCGGCGGTAAATCGACGGTGACCTCGGCCAGTTCCCCGATTGGCGGCAGCGGTTCGGGCAACGCGTCGAACACCGCCTTGGCCAGGGTTTCCTCGGTCACGGCATCGGCCAATGGCTCCACCCGCATGATCCGGCCGTTCCGGGGCTCGACCCCCTGCGAGCGCAGAACGATACGGGCCGGCAGATCGGCAGTCAGGCCACGGGCGTTGATCTGATCGAACCGGACATTGACCCACAGGTGTGCGGGGTCGATCAGTTCGATGACCGCCTGACCGGCGACGATCGTGACGCCGGGATCGGCATGGCGGGCGGTGACCAGCCCGGCGGCCGGGGCGACGAGATCGAGGTTCTTGCGTTGGGCGACCAGGGCCGCCAGTTCGGCGCGGACCCGGGCCGCTTCCCCGCGCGCCGCGTTCAGACCCGCCTCGGCGGCCTGTTGTTCATTCTCTTTGGTCAGGACGATCTCTTCGCTGGTCGTCCGCGCCTCCAGCAGCTGCTGGTACCGCCGGGCCTGGGCCAGGGCGTAGTCATGGCGGGCCCGGGCCTCGTTCACCTGGGCTGCGGCGCGCTGGACCGCCGCCTCCTGGGCGCGGATCCGCTCGGCGAGATCGATCGGGTCCATTGCGCCGAGGATCTGTCCGGCCTCGACGCGATCGCCCACATCCACCTCCAGGTGTTTGACCCGCCCGGTGAAGGTGGGCCCTATCCGGTAGGTGTATCTGGCCTCGACGGTGCCGATGCCGAACAGCGCCGGTGCGATCGGGCGGCTTTCGACCCTGGCCACCGTCACCGGCACCGGGGCCAACGCCCCCGACCGCACGGCGACATAGACGAAGAGGGCGATCAGGGGCAAAAACCCGGCCAGCATTACCAGGGTGCGCTTGTGTACAGGGAATGGTTTCATGATCTCCTCCGGATGCCGCGCTGGTAGATGGCGAAGACCCGCGGCGCGTCATGGCGGATGCGGCCGACGTCACCGGCCAGCAGTGACTGAATGACCAACCCCTGCAGCGTGCCGATGAACAGGATGGCGGCGGCCTCAGTGTCCAGGTCGGGGTCGATTTCGCCGAACGCCTTGCCCTGTTCGATCAGCCCCCGCAACTGCCCGGCGTAGCGCTCTACCAGCGACTGCACCTTGGCCTTGGAGGCCGTCCTATCGGCGTTCTGCAGCTCGCCGAACAGCAGATGGGGCACGCCCGGGTGTTCGGCGACAAACTCGGCATGGGTCAGAAACATCGCCTCCAGTGCGGCGAGGGGCGAGGTCGCTCCCTCCGTCGCCCTTGCCAAGCGGGCCAACAGCCGCTCCGCCACCCACCCCATCACCGCCTCCAGTACCGCGGCCTTGTTGGGAAAATGGCGGAACAGGGCCCCCTGGGTCAGGCCCATGCGCTCGGCGATCGCCGCCGTGGTGATCCCGTTCGGGTTCCGCTCGGCGGCCAGCTCGATCACGGTCTGAACGATCACGGCCCGTCGTTCCTCGGCCGGGAGATGATGGTCACGGGTGCGCATACGCCCTCCATTCAGGATAGTAATTGATTACTATCTTGAATATATGACCTCGGCCGCTGTTGTCAAGGGCGTTGGACCGGTCTGTGACAGGAGGCACCGCCAAAGCCGGTCGGCCGGTTACCGGCCGGCATCGATGGCAGGCTGCCGGTGTCGCCGAGTTCATGTCCTACAACATTGCAGGTGTGATCACCGCAAGCGGGGAGGGGGAGATGGACCAAGGAGATATTCGACGCTGCCCCGCGCCGCCTGCCGGTCTTCCTCCAGGGTGAAGCGCCCGCCATAGCCGAGGGCGGCCAGGCGTCGGAGGTTGGCCTGCCGGTGACCGGCAAGCGCCGAGCGGTCGCGGTGGCAGATGCGGATCGTCAGATGCTCGCTGGCCGCCAGGTCCGCCAGCCGCCGCCGGAGCCGCGTAAACCACAGCCGCGACTGGACGCACTCGCCGAAGGCCGGGTGATAGGGGCCGGCCATGATCTCGGCCTCCAGCTCGGGCGAGGGCTGGAGACCCATGCGGATCACCCGGATCCCGGCATCATCGAGCATCTCTTTGGCCCGGGCGGTCTTGGCCACCGCCTGGTTGAGTGATAGCGGCCGATAGCGGCCGGCCAGCCACTCGGCGGCCAGGCCGGTATTGCGCAGCACCACCGCCGGATAGAGCCGGACCACGGCCGGGGCCAGGGCGATGGTCTGGCGGATGCCGGCGATGAAGGACCGATGCGTCTCCCCCGGCAGACCGGGCATCAACTGGATGCCGACCGTGATCCCGGCCTGCCGCAGCCGCCGCACCGCCTGCCGGCTGTCGGCCGCCGTATGGCCGCGCCGTGCCGCCCCCAGCACCTGGTCGTCGAACGACTGGACACCGAGTTCGACGATGCCGACCCGATGGTCGCGGAGAAACCGGCACACCTCGATATCGATGCAATCCGGGCGGGTCGACAGACGGATGGTATGGACCTCGCCCGAGGCGACGAACGGCTGCACCGCCGCCAGCAGCCGTCGCTGCTCCGCCAGGGGCAGACAGGTGAAGGACCCGCCGAAAAATGCGGCCTGGACCTCGTCGCGCCCCGGGCTGCGCCTGATCCAGGTCCGGATGATAGCGCCGATGGCCGTCACATCGTTCGCCGCCTGTCCCGCCGCGGTTATGCTGTGCTGGTTACAGAAGAGGCAGAGGTGGGGGCATCCCCGATGGGGGATGAAGAGTGGAATGATCAGGGGCATGACGGTTCATTCGCCTTCCTTCAGCAAACTGAGGGCGGCAGCGGCGGCCCGCTGTTCCGCCTCTTTCTTCGACCGGGCCTGACCGGTGCCGAGGACCTCGCCGCGGAACACGACCGAAGTGGTGAACAGCGGCTGATGCGACGGCCCCTCCTCCTGATCGAGCTGGTACTGGGGCCCCTCGTTGAAGCGGTCCTGCAGCACCTCCTGCAACCGGCTCTTGGCGTCGGCCACCAGCAGCTCCTCCTTCTTGCCGGAGATTGCCGGGATGAAGAAGGTCTCGATGCACCCTGCGGCCAGGTAGTACCCGGCATCCTCGAAGATCGCTCCGATCACCGCCTCATAGGCGGAACTGAGGATCGAGGACTTGTTGCGGCCGCTCGAGGCCTCTTCCCCCCGGCCGAGGCGAAGAAAGCGGCCGAGCTCGATGTTGCGCGCCATCTGGGCCAGGTGGATCTCGTTGACCAGGGCCGAACGGAGCCGGGTCAGCTCTCCTTCCCGCATCTCCGGATACCGTTTATGCAGCAGGTGGCCGACCGCCAGATACAGGACCGCATCGCCCAGGTACTCGAGAATCTCGTTGTTTTTGCCGAAGGACGGCTGTTCGAAGGAATAGGACGAATGGACGAGGGCCAGCTGCAACAGCCGCAGGTCGGTGAAACGGTACCCGAGGATCTTCTCTAACTCGCTCAGCGGCTCCTTGTTCTCCTGCACCAAGGCGTCGAGATCCGTTGCCATGCTCAAATAATTCCTCTTGTCAAAATGATTAACTATGGTATAAAGATGGCCTCACCGTTGCGGCGGCGTAGCCAAGTGGCTAAGGCAGTGGTCTGCAAAACCATTATTCAGCGGTTCGAATCCGCTCGCCGCCTCCAGCAGATGCAGGGGACCATGGTATCAGCCATGGTCCCCTTTTTCATTTCCGACCCGATCACCCGACCCGGCCCGCCCGAGGCTGCCCCTGTATAGCACAGACGAAGACGATTCGCACGCCAAAGTTCAGCCGCCGCACCTTCATCAGGCCACCGGTATCCCCCAGATCTCCTCGGAGTACTCTCTGATCGTCCGATCGGTCGAGAACTTGCCCATCCGGGCGACGTTGAGAATCGCCATCCGCGTCCAGTTCTCCGGCTCGAGAAAGGCGGCGTTGACCCGATGCTGACAATGGATGTAGGACTCCAGATCGAGCAGCAGCAGGTAGGGATCGTACTGGTTCATCAGGCTGTCGACCAGCGGCATGAACAGCTCACGGTTGCCGGGGCTGAAACAGCCGTTCTTCAGGCTCTCGATCACGTCGCCCACCTCGGCGTTGGCCTGACAGATCTGCAGGGGCGTGCGACTGACGTTGAGCCGCTCGTACTCGGCCTCCTCGGCAGTCATGCCGAAGATGAAGATATTGTCCTCGCCGACCTCCTCGCGGATCTCGATATTGGCCCCGTCGAGGGTGCCGATGGTCAGGGCTCCGTTGAGGGCGAACTTCATGTTGCCGGTGCCGGAGGCCTCGGTGCCGGCGGTGGAGATCTGCTCGGACAGGTCGGCCGCCGGGATGATCTTTTCGGCCTGGGACACCGTGTAGTTGGGGAGAAAGACCACCTTCAGCCGGCCGAGGATGCGGGGGTCGTTGTTGATCACGTCGGCAATCGAGGTGATCAGCTTGATGATCAGTTTCGCCCGCCAGTAGGACGGGGCCGCCTTGCCGGCGAAGATCACGGTCCGGGGGGCGATTACCTCATCGCTGTTGCGCAGGATCCTGTGATAAAGATAGATGACGTGCAGGGCGTTGAGCAGCTGCCGCTTGTACTCGTGGATCCGCTTGACCTGGACGTCGAACATCGAGTCGGGGTCGATGGTCAGCGAACACAGGTCCTTGACGTACCCGGCCAGCCGCACCTTGTTGGCCCGTTTGACCTCCCGCCAGCGGCGGCGAAAATCCGGGTCGTCGGCATGGGGTTCAAGTCGGCGCAGCTGGGCAAGATCGGTGATCCAGCCATCGCCGATGCACTCGCCGATCAGCGCCGCCAGCTCGGGGTTGGCATGGAGCAGCCAGCGCCGCGGAGTGATGCCGTTGGTCTTGGAATTGAACCTGCCCGGATAGAACTGGTGGAAGTCGTGGAACAGCCGGTCCTTCAACAGCCGGGTGTGCAGCGCCGCCACCCCGTTGACCGAATGGCTGCCGATGATGGCAAGATGGGCCATGCGTATCTTCTTCGGCGGCCCCTCCTCGATGATCGACATATTCCGCAACCGGTTGATGTCGCCGGGATAGCACTGGGCCACCGCCTCGAGAAAGCGGCGGTTGATCTCGTAGATGATCTCAAGGTGACGGGGCAGGACCCGGCCCAGCAGATCGACGGTCCATTTTTCCAGGGCCTCGGACATCAGGGTATGGTTGGTGTAGGCGAAGGTCTTGACGCAGATATCCCAGGCCTTCTCCCAGGTCAGGCCCTCGATGTCGAGGAGCATCCGCATCAGTTCGGGAATGGCGATGGACGGATGGGTATCGTTGAGCTGCACCGCCACCGACTCGCTGAATTTGTCGAAACCGTCCCTGTTGTTCTTCTTGAAGCGCCGCATCACGTCCTGGAGGGTGGCGGCGACGAAAAAGTACTGCTGTTTGAGCCGCAGTTCCTGGCCGGCGAGGTTGTGATCCGGCGGGTAGAGGACCTTCGAGATGGTCTCGGAGCTGACCTTGGACTGGACGGCGCTGATATAATCGCCCTGGCTGAAAAAGCCGAGGTCGAGTTCACGCGAGGCCCGCGCCGTCCACAGCCGCATGTTGATCACATGATCGTTGCGGTAGCCCGGCACCAGGATATCGCAGGGCATGGCCATGACGTCGGTGGTGTTGACCCACTTGGCCCGGTAGCGGCCGTTGTCGTCGAGATAACCGGAGACATTGCCATAGAAGCGGACCGGGAAGACCGGCACCCGCCGCTCGAACTCCCACGGCGTGCCGTAGCGCAGCCAGTTGTCCGGGGTCTCGACCTGGTAGCCGTCGATCAGCTGCTGATAGAACAGCCCGTATTCATAGCGGATACCGTACCCGTAGGCCGGGATCTTGAGGGTGGCGATCGAATCCATGAAACAGGCGGCGAGCCGGCCGAGACCGCCGTTGCCGAGCCCCGCCTCCTCTTCCTGGTCCCGGATCTCGCTCATGTCGAAGCCGAGATCCTCGATGGCCTTCTTCGCATCCTCCATGATCCCGAGGTTGATCAGGCTGTTGCCGAGCGAACGGCCGATCAGGAACTCGAGCGAGAGATAGTAGACCCGTTTCTTTTTCTTGGCGTAGAAGGTCTTCTGGGTCGAAATCCACTTCTCCACCATGATGTCGCGCATCGTATAGGCCAGGGCCTTGTAAATGTCGGTCGGCCCCGACCGCTCCGGGTCGCGCCCCTGAAAACTCATCAGATGGTGGATGATGTTGTCCTTGATCGCCTCGGTATTGGTCTTGAAGAACGCCTCGGGACAGGAAGGTGATTCCTTGCCCGGACCCGACTGGGACTCGACCTTCTGCAGCTTTTTCATATTCCGTCTCCATTGCTCATTGCCGGGAAACCCGGTTCACTTTTCGCATCTTCCCCGTCCCCCTTCCCGCTTCCCTGACATTGACAGCGGACGCAGCCTGCTTATTGCTATCCCTATGGGCTGCCGGTGACGGGGAAACAATCTGTATCATTTCAGTCTGCCATGACGGCAGCGAAGATGTCCAGACCTTGCAGACCATTCCGTCTTTTTGTTGAGGATTGTACCACATTGCAGTATACAGGAAGACCGTGCCCGGAAATTTATCCGACTGTCATCGCCCCGCCGCATCCGAGACCGTCGCCAACCCGTTCCCCCCGATAGCGGAAGACCCATGAAAACACCACAGCCTGCAGCGAAAAACCGAAACCTGATCCTCCTCCTCGTGATCTTCATCGGCGGCTTTCTCACCGGCGTCGCCTTCACCTCCTACAAGATGAGCGGCACGGCACCGCCGACGGCGACGGGAGAACAGGCCGCCCAGCAGATCCCGAAGGAACAGGCCGAGGCCATCGCCCAGCTCGAAGGCGCGGTCACCAGCCAGCCGAACGATTACCAGGCCTGGATCAGGCTCGGCCACCTCTACTTCGACACCCACCAGCCCGAGAAGGCGATTCAGGCCTACACCCGTTCGATCGAGCTGCATCCGCCCGACGCCAACCTGCTGACCGATCTCGGCGTCATGTACCGCAACACCGAACAGAAGGAAAAGGCGATCGAATCCTTCGACCGCGCCCGTCAGCTCGATCCGCAACACGAACCATCGCGGCTGAACAAGGGGATCGTTCAGCTCTTCGACCTCAATGATCCGCAGGGGGCCATCGCCAGCTGGGAGGAACTGCTCCGCCTCAACCCCGAGGCCAAGATGACCGACGGCAGCGGGGTCCGCCAGTTTATCGACGGGCTGCAGAAGGATCCGGCGAAGCCGAAGGACAAGTAACCGCGCCCGCTCCCGTCCCGCAATGGGTGTTTCCCGGCGCAACGAACGAAGATGCACGTGCAGCCCCGAACCATATAGGAGAGATGATGAAATTCGAGACCCTCGCCCTCCATGCCGGCCACACCGTCGACCAGGACAGCCTGTCGCGGGCGGTGCCGGTATACCGGACCAGCGCCTACCTGTTCCGGAGCACCGAGCACGCCGCCAACCTCTTCGCCCTGAAGGAGCTCGGCAATATCTACACCCGCATCGGCAACCCGACCCAGGCCGTGCTCGAGGAGCGGGTCGCCGCCCTCGAAGGCGGGGTGGCGGCGGTCGCCCTGGCCTCCGGCACCTCGGCGATCTTCTACAGCATCATCAATATCTGCCGCCAGGGCGACGAGGTGGTGGCGGCCAACAATCTGTACGGCGGCACCTTTTCGCAGTTCGACTCGATCCTGCCGCAGCTCGGGATCAAGGTCCATCTCGTCGATCCGAGCGATCCACAGAACTTCGCCCGCGCCATCACCGAACGGACCCGCGCCCTCTACTGCGAGACCCTGGGCAACCCGGCGCTGAACATGACCGACCTCCGAGCGGTGGCCGATATCGGCCACAGCCGTGGGCTGCCGCTGATCGTCGATTCGACCTTCACCCCGCCCTGCCTGTTGCGGCCGATCGAACACGGCGCCGACATCGTCGTCCACTCGCTGACCAAGTGGATCGGCGGCCATGGCACCGGCATCGGCGGCATCGTCGTCGACGCCGGCACCTTCGACTGGACCGACCCCAAATTCACCCTCTACAACGAGCCGGACCACAGCTACCGCGGCCTGCGCTACGCCCACGACCTCGGCGAGATGAACCGCATCGCCTTCGCCCTGCGGCTGCGGCTGGTGCCGCTGCGCAACCTCGGCGCCTGCATCTCGCCCGACAATGCCTGGCTCTTCCTCCAGGGCATCGAAACCCTGGCCCTGCGGATGGAGCGGCACAGCGCCAACGGCCAGGCCGTAGCCGACTTCCTCCCCCGCCACCCGGCAGTGGCGTGGGTCAACTATCCCGGTCTCCCCGGCTCGCCCGGTCACGAGATCGCCCATAAATACCTGCGCCACGGCTTCGGCGGCATGGTCGCCTTCGGCATCAAAGGGGGTCCTGCGGCCGGCAGCCGCTTCATCGAGGGCCTGCGGCTGTTCTCGCATCTGGCCAACGTCGGCGACGCCAAGTCCCTGGCCATCCACCCGGCATCGACCACCCATTCGCAGCTCTCGCCGGAACAACTGGCAGCGGCCGGCATCGATGCCTCGATGATCCGGCTGTCGATCGGGATCGAGCATATCGACGACATCCTCGCCGATCTCGGCCAGGCGCTGGACCAGGCGGTTGGCAATGAAGGCTGAGCCCCGGCCATGACCGCCGCCACCGGACAGAGCGGGCCGGCAGCGGCCGACAGCGTCGAAAAGCGGTACCACCGTTTCGCCGAACCGCCCGACACCATGGCCCTCGAGAGCGGCGCCCGGCTCGGGCCGATCACCGTCGCCTACGAGACCTGGGGCCGGCTGAACGAGGGGCGCGACAACGCGATCCTGGTCGCCCACGCCTTCTCCGGCGACTCCCATGCCGCCGGCCGCTATGCCGGCGAGAGCGGGGACGACAAGTTGGCATGGTGGGACTTTCTGATCGGCCCCGGCAAGGGGATCGACACCGACCGCTATTTCGTGATCTGTGCCAACATCCTCGGCTCCTGCATGGGCACCACCGGCCCCTCCTCGATCAACCCGGCCACCGGCCGCCCCTACGGCCTCGACTTCCCGATGGTGACCATCGGCGACATGGTCGAGACCCAGAAACGGCTGCTCGACCATCTCGGCATCGACCGCCTGCTGACCGTCATCGGCGGCTCGGTCGGCGGCATGCAGGTCCTCGAGTGGTGCCGGCGCTATCCCCGGGCCATCCGGTCGGCGATCCCGATCGCCACGACGATGCGCCACTCGGCCCTGGCCATCGCCTTCAACGAGATCGCCCGTCAGGCGATCATGGCCGACCCCAACTGGCAGGGCGGCAACTACTACGACACCGGCCGCAGTCCCGATCTCGGCCTCGCCGTGGCCCGGATGGTCGGCCACGTCACCTACCTCTCCGACCAGGCGATGCGCCGCAAGTTCGGCCGGCGGCTGCAGGACAAGAACGATTTCTCCTTCGGCTTCGACGCCGATTTCCAGGTCGAGAGCTATCTCCGCCACCAGGGCAGCAAATTCGTCCGCCGCTTCGACGCCAACTCCCTGCTCTACATCACCCGCGCCGCCGACTACTTCGACATGACCCAGCGGCCGGAGCCGGTGGATGCCGAACGGCCGGACATCAAGTACCTCGTCGTCTCCTACAGTTCCGACTGGCTCTACCCGACCTACCAGGCCAGGGAACTGGTGCGGCGGCTCAAGCGGGCCGGCCGGGATGTCAGCTTCTGCGAGATCGAGGCCGACTGCGGCCACGATGCCTTCCTGCTCCCGGACGAGCGGCTGACCAACCTGATCCGAGGATTTCTCCATGGCATCGCCGCAGCCTGAACACATCCGCTTCGACCTTCAGGTCATCGCCTCGCTGATCGAACCCGGCAGCCGGGTCCTCGACCTCGGCTGCGGCGGCGGCGACCTGCTGGCCTGGCTGGCGGCAGCCAAGGATGTCAGGGGCGCCGGGATCGAACAGGACAAGGACAAGGCGGCCCGCTGCATCGCCCGCGGCCTCAGCGTCCTCCACGGCGACCTCAACACCGAGGTCGAAGATTACCCGGACGCAAGCTTCGATTACGTCATCCTCAGCCAGACCCTGCAGCAGGTCTACGAACCGGCCCGCCTCCTCCGCTCCCTGGCCCGGATCGGCAAACGGGTGATCGTCAGCTTCCCCAACTTCAGCCACTGGACGATCCGGCTGCAGCTGCTGTGGCGCGGCATGGCGCCGAAAAACGACCAGCTGCCGTACTCCTGGTACGACACCCCCAACATCCGGGTCATCACCCTCGCCGATTTCCGCCGGTTCGCCCGCGACGTCGGCTACCGGATCGTCCGGGAGATCGCCATCGACACCGCCAGCAGCAGCGGCAAGGTGGTCGAATTTCTGGCCAACTGGCGGGCCACCTATGGTATCTTCATCATTGAGCAGAAAAACTCCGGCGGCGCCTGACCGTCTCCGCCTCCCTCCCCTACCCCAACCGCGAGCACCGCACCCATGGCACTGAAAATTCATCCGCAACCGACCATCGACACCATCACCGACATCTGCAACCATATCCAGATCAGCCAGTCGAGCCGGCACGACAAGGTCCCGGCGGTCGTCAATCGCCTGCTGAACTCCTGGAGCACCAAGGAATGCTACGACCATATCAGTCCGGTGTCGATCCCCTCGCACGACAGGATCATCGAGATTGTCCAGCAGGCGCGGCGCATCCTCTTCCCCGGCTACTTCACCAGGACCCGGCTGCATGCCGCCAATCTCGAATACTACATCGGCAAGGAGACCACCGACCTCTACGAGAAGATGAGCGAACAGATCGTCATCGCCATCCGTCACGACTGCCGGCGCAACAACCTGCCCTGCACCAACTGCGAGGAGCTGAGCCAGGAGCTGACCCTGGCCTTCATCGAGACCCTGCCCGATGTCACCGCCATCCTCGCCACCGACATCCGGGCGGCGCTCGAAGGCGATCCCGCCACCGACAGCCCCGATGAGGTGATCTTCAGCTACCCCGGCCTCCTCGCCATCTCGATCTTCCGCCTGGCCCACGAGCTGTTCCGGCTCAAGGTGCCGATCGTCCCCCGGATCATGACCGAATACGCCCACAGCCTGACCGGCATCGACATCCACCCGGGTGCCACCATCGGCGAAGGCTTCTTCATCGACCACGGCACCGGCGTCGTCATCGGCGAGACCACCGTCATCGGCAACAACGTCCGCCTCTACCAGGGCGTCACCCTGGGGGCGCTGTCGCTGCCCCGCGATGCCGGCACCACACTGCGGCACCGGAAACGCCACCCGACGATCGAGGACGATGTCATCATCTACGCCAACACCACCATCCTCGGCGGCGACACGGTCATCGGCCGCGGCGCGGTCATCGGCGGCAACATCTGGCTCACCGAGAGCGTCGAGGCCGGCACCCGGGTGATACTCAAGCGCCCGAAATTGATCTACGCCAACGGTCGTGCCAGGTAGCCCAATCATCCCACTGCGACGAGGCCAGCCATGAAACTGACGGAAACCACAGGCAACACCCCGCTCCTTACCCTCGACAACTTCGGCGTCGGTTGTGCCGCGTCCATCCTCGGCAAACAGGAATCCCGCAACCCGATGGGCAGCGTCAAGTGCCGGATCGCGGTGGCGATGATCGATGCCGCCACGGCCGAAGGCTTAATCACCCCGGCCACCACGATCATCGAGCCGACCAGCGGCAACACCGGTCTCGGCCTGGCCTTCGTCTGCGCCAGCCGCCGCCTCCGCCTGATCCTGACGATGCCCGAGAGCATGAGCATCGAGCGGCGCAAGCTGCTCAAACACCTCGGCGCCGAACTGCTGCTGACCCCGGCGGCACTGGGGATGAAGGGGGCGATCGCCGAGGCCGGACGTCTGCTGGCCGAGACCCCGGACGCCTACATGCCGGACCAGTTCGCCAACCCGGTCAACCCGGACGCCCACCGCCGCACCACCGCCGAGGAAATCTGGCGGGACAGCGGCGGCCGCGTCGATGTCTTCGTCGCCGGCGTCGGCACCGGCGGCACGATCACCGGCGTCGCGGAGGTGCTGAAGGCCCGCAACCCCGCCCTGCGGGTGGTCGCGGTCGAGCCGGCCGCGTCGCCGGTGCTCTCCGGCGGCAGCCCCGGCCCCCACAAGATCCAGGGCATCGGCGCCGGCTTCGTCCCCAGGGTGCTGAACCGGGAAATCATCGACGAGGTCGTCACCGTCAGCGATGACGACGCCTTCGCCACCGCCCGGGAACTGGCGCGGAGCGAGGGCATCCTGTGCGGCATCTCGAGCGGCGCCGCGGCCTGGGCGGCCCGGGAGCTCGGCCGAAGGCCGGCACATGCGGGCCAGACCATCGTCGTCATCCTGCCCGACACCGGTGAACGCTACCTGAGCACCCCGCTCGTGGTCGACTGACGGCGATCCGGCCATCCCGGGCCGACGAAGCCGAAGAAAATACTGGAAAAGCCCGGAGGATGGCACTATACTTCGCGTTGACCGTAAGAACTTCCCGGCTGAGCATGTGATTGATTCAAACTCCAATCTGAGGACCGAGACCATCGAAACACGTCACCTGAAGGTTTTCGTCGCCGTCTACAAGCACCGCAGCTTCACCAAGGCCGCCGAATTGCTGCATACCAGCCAGCCGACGGTCAGCGAGCATATCCATAACCTCGAGTCGCGGCTCGACTGCCGGCTCTTCGACCGCCTCGGCCGGTCGATCCTGCCGACCCTCGAGGCGCAGCTTCTCTATCCGCGGGCCCTGGCGATACTCGAAGACCTGCGCCGGCTGGAGGATGAACTCAATGCCACCGGTAAAGGCGTAGCCGGCGAACTGATCATCGGCGCCAGCACCATACCGGGCGAATACCTCATCCCCAGACTGGCATCGTCGTTCAAGGCGAGGTATCCCGGCGTCTCGTTCGAGATCAGGATCGGCGATTCCGCCGGCATCGTCGACAGTGTCGCCGACAACGACCTGCTGATCGGCATCGTCGGGGCCCGGATTCCGTCCCGCAAGGTCAATTACCAGCCCTTCATCGAGGACGAACTGATCCTCATCGCCGCCGCCGACGCCGATATTCCGGAGACGATCGATGTGTCCGGACTGGTCGCCCTGCCCTTCCTGATGCGCGAGGAGGGATCGGGGACGCGGAAGAATATCGAGGCCTTTCTCGCCAAGAAGGACCTCGGCATCGAGCACCTGAAGATCTGCGCCACCCTGGGGTCAAGCACCGCCATCAAGGAATCGGTCAAGGCCGGCCTCGGAGTATCGATCATCTCCCGCTTGGCGGTGCACGACGAACTCCAGGGATGCCTGGTCAAGGAAATCAGGATCAAGGGCATGACGATGAAACGCTCGTTCTTCATCATCTCGGCCCCCAAACGGAGCCTGCCCAACCACTACCGCCTCTTTCTCCACCGGCTTCTGGAAGAACGGAGGCTCTGAACCACTCACCATTACACCAAAGGATACAATCATGCAGCCACTCGGGTATCTCCAAGCTCTCAGCGTGTCCCTCCTCCTCGTCATCATCCCGGCAATCGGAACGGCAGCGAAGGCGGATCCCACCTCGACCGCGACAACGAAGGAAACCGGCCTGTACTCGATCGGGGCCCGTTTCGGCACATCGTTCAGGGGCGAGGACACCGATCAGGCCGACATCTTCGTCGCCAGAAAACTGCCGTGGGGCAGGGATCTGTCGTCCGGCTGGAATCTCGGCACCGCCGGTGAGCTGGACCTGAGCATCCTCCAGCATGATGACGAGGAAGTCGTGGCCGGATCGATCTCGACCGACCTGATCCTGTCGTCACCGGGACACCGCTTCTTCCTGTTGACGGGAGTCGGCGCCGGCGTCCTCGAGGACGAAATCCTCGGCGATATCGATTTCGGCGGCCCGGTCTTCTTTCTCTTCCATGCCGGGGCCGGGCTGCGCCTCACCCCCTGGCTCTCTTTGGGCTACCGTTATTCGCATATGTCCAATGGCAGCATCTACGACAAGAACCCGAGCCTCAACCTGAACATGGTGGAGTTGCGGTTCACCTTCTGAGGCAGGAGCGGATCCCGGCCCGAACCTCTCCCCGGCCCTCCGACGGACGGGGAGAAAAAGACCTTGATCTGTAACGCTCATCTGTGCTAGCTTTGCCAGTTTCTGGTCTGCTGCTGCATGCCGGCAACGGCCTTTCACTCTCATGACCGGCGGGGCGGCACAAGCCAAGAGACAGGTCCCGCCCGTTGTATTGTCCACCCTCTCACGGTCCCGACCACAGCCCATGCATACCCCACCCCTTCGCGTCGAAAAAATCGGCGGCACCTCGATGTCCCGATTTCCGGAGATCATCGACAATATCATCCTCCGCAACCCCGACGACATCTACGGCCGCATCTATATCGTCTCCGCCTACAGCGGCATCACCAACGAGCTCCTCGAACACAAGAAGACCGGCAACCCCGGGATCTCCCAGCTCATCATGGATGCGCCGAAC
>JROS01000150.1 GCA_000769715.1 Desulfobulbus sp. Tol-SR | reverse complement strand
TTAAACTGTACTATATACTAGAGGTTTCCGGGTCCACCTTAACGGTTCTGAAAGCAATCTGGCCACCGGGATCATTCGTCAACACCATTTTGCCCTGGATCTGGTTTTCGCTCACCCGCGCCTCGATGATTCTTTTTTCCTTCAATGCTGAAAGGAATTCACTGTAGGGAATGACACGAACAGCCATCGCGGAATAGAGCAGGTTTTGAACGATCAGCACCGCCCAAATCCCGATCAGCAGGTACCAAATGGAAAATTTATATTCTTTTTTCATCACACCTCCGGATAACTATTCACATGAAAACCCTTTTATTTCTATCAACTCATGACAATGAGGCTTTATTTTGATCTCGAATAAAACCGGCCTGCATCTTGGAACATGGCATCAAGAGACTTTCGATGCAGGTAAGGCATATGACCGCCATGGTAAATGTTTAAACTGATATTGTTGCGTATCAGTTGATGCAATCCCATTTGCCTGATCGCAATTTCGGATGCGAAATAGGGAGTTACCAGGTCGAAGACGCCATGAGCGATGAAGACCCGCATGTCGGGATTGAGGCTTAAGGCTTGTTTTAAATCCGTAACCGCTTCGACAAAACCCTGCTCGCCCTGAATCCCCGATCGCCAGTTCCAAGACTCGAAAACAGCTTCATTTAAAATAAGATAAGGCAAGTCAGTTCTAAAATTCAATTGGTTGCGCACATAGCTGTTAAAAGCGGCCGTCACGGGGGCATTGAGACGATCAAGGTAGGGATCACCACCGGCAAGTATTTGTCTGGCGGGATTTGGATCGATCTGAGTAATCGACCCATCGTAAAGACTCACAAGAAAGCCCTTGTCAGAGAGCAGCTGCTTGGCAAAAAACACCGGCGGCACACGGCCGGCCCAACGCTTTACGTCTTGAGCATCCAATCCTGTCAGACGGCTCATCAGATTGAACCGATCTTGTTCCAGCGAACCTGCGGCCAACCCGGTAAGATAATCCGTCATTGCGAACTGCTCGGCCTCGGCAACAGACTCGCGAGGATGTTCCGCCACATAAGCTGTCTGCTCACTGCGCTGATGGATTGCCGCCGTGGCGGCATAGCTCGGCAGCAGCGCCACCCAAGGCCAGAGGCTTCTTTCATCTCCCCAAAGCACACTGAAATCCAGAGCCGGCGAAATAAGAACCAGGCCGTTCAATGCGATGCCGAAATCGGACTGCAACAATTCGGATAAACGGGCGACACGGAAGCCGCCATAACTTTCACCCACCAAATAGATGGGAGACAACCAGCGGTCCTCTTGTGTCAGGTAGGCGCGGATAAACCGGGCCAATGAGTCGATATCTTCCTCCACGCCCCAAGCTTTGGCGCGACCTGTCGGATTGTCGGAAAATTTTAGCGTTTTCGATTCGTTGTTTTTTTGAACGGTGCTTTGGTCTTGTTTAATTTCACGACTGTACCCTGTCCCGATAGGATCGACAAAAACCAGATCGGTGAATGCCAGCCAGCTTTTCGAGTTTTCCACGATACGTGCCGGCATTGGCGGCACAGAGCCGTCCTCATTGAAAACAACACGTTGCGGCCCTATGGCCCCGATATGAAGATATGCGGATGCCGCGCCGGGACCACCGTTAAACACAAACGTAAGCGGCCTCTTATCTTGGCCCTTTTGTTGGATACAATAGCATATGTAAAAAATCCGGCCGACCGGCGCTGACTGTTCGCTCTGAACAGTGATTGAAGCCGCAGTGGCCGTGTAGTTGATTTTTTTGTTGTCTATCTTGAGTGAATGCTGTGTCGTCGAACGATTCGAGGCGTCCAACACCACGGCACCATTCAGTGCGGAAGGAGCCGTTTTCGCTTCTTCCTCCTGTGCATACGCGCCCGCGGCAGGCTGAAAAAAGCAATGCCATGCGGAAAAAAGAATGATTATTATCCACCGATTCATTCGGGTCCCCCATTCCTGAAATCTGAAAGCAGGCCACCGGTCCGAGCTTCAAATCCCGCCTCCATCAGTCTTGCTCGAACATAATGATCGGCCTGGGTGATCCGGGAAGAAACAGTGGGCAAGTCGACACCCAAAATTCTTGTCAGTTCTTCCTCCGCAATATCCTCAAGCTCATGCAGCATCAAAGCCCGTCGCCAGGCGATGGGCAGATCCTTTAACAAGCGAAGCGTATAGCCCACCTTCTGATCGTCACGCGTGCCTGTTGCGGGAATTTCTGAGGCTTCGCCGGCAATCACATCTTCGATGCGCAACAGTTCATCCGGCTGCCAGAATTCATAAAATTCTTCACCGACCATGATTTCGGCTTGATCAGTAGGGTCAATCGGCGCCTGCTCCTCCAAGGAAACCATTTCACCGAAGGTCCTGCTTGCCTGAACTTCTTTGTCAAGTACCTCATGCATTTCTTTCAGCAGGCGAAGGTAGGCCTCCTGGCTGTTCATTCCCGGTTTCCAAACGGCTATTACTGCTGCGACGACTTCGTTTACTACATCCTGAATTGTCGGATAATTGGGCGGCAAGTCCCCTTGACATCGTAAAAATGTCAGCTCTCTTTTCACAGCGCGCTTGAGTTTCGGCAGCAGCTTATCGATCATGGACCTGGCATCGTTAACGCTGCCTGACGACAAGGCATCTTGCTGCTTTTTCAGCTTTTTGAGACGCGATCGGCGCGATCGGCGCTTGGAAGACTCTTGGCGTCGGACTCGCGCGATATGGCTTTCGACCTTTTCGAGGAGATTCGCCAAGGCGGCTTCAATGGCATGCTCCAGTTTGTCCGCCTGTGATTGAGCAACCAAAAAGGCTTTTGGAGGGAGATACGTACGAAGCCTGATTTCCCATTCGCCAGCACCGTCTGCTTGTTTGGTGGCGACAACAGCTATCTCGCTATTCGAGCCACCTGTATTGGTTAGGTATGGCTCCATGTGGTGTTTTATTCGTTCTTTTATCAGTGTTTTAGCTTTATCTTGCTTAGTAGAAGCAATTCCTGGTAAATATATATTCATCTTCATCAGCAACCTCCTGTCAACGTGTAATCATGGATTCGACGATTTGTTTAACATCTTCCAAACGGTCTTTATGAGCGACAAGGGTCTTTTCCCCCGCACGGACCACCACCACGTCGCTGACACCCACCATGGCCAATGTTTCCTGGGGTTGATCGCAAAAGACCAAATTGCCCTGGGCGTCCAGCGCGTGGACCCTGCCTTTGATAAAATTGCCGTTGGCGTCGTGAGCCAGAAAATCCTGGATCGCCAACCATCCGCCCACATCCTTCCATGAGAATTCTCCGGCCACGCAACGAACATCCCGAGCTTTTTCCATCACCGCATAATCGATGGAAATCCGATTTAGAACCGCAAACTTCTCTTGCAACTCATCTTCCCATTGGTCTGTGTCCATCTTCTCCACGGCCTTGGCCAAATGTTCAACATGATTTGGCAGGTGAAGGATCAATTCATTGAAAATGGCATCGGCGGTCCACACGAACATACCCGAGTTCCATAAATACCGCCCAGATTCCAGATATTGCCCGGCAAGCTCGGCATTCGGTTTTTCCTTGAAGGAGACGACATGAAAATGCTCTACGTCTTGATCCATAGAGGTTTTTTGGCCAACTTCCAGGTAACCATAGCCGGTGGCCGGATGGGTCGGTTTGATTCCGAAGGTGTAGAGTGCGCCGGTACGACGGGACTCCTTCACGGCTGAAATCAAGGTCTGCTGAAATTTTTCAACCGGGTCGATCAAATGATCGGCCGTCAAGATGACGATCACCGGGTTACCGAAGCGCTTCATGGCGACCAGCGCACCGAGACATACTGCGGCAGCGGTGTCCTTGCGCTCGGGCTCACCGATGATATTCCGGTCCGGGATGTTGGGAAGTTGCTCGCGAACCAGCGGCGTGAACTGCCGGTTGGTCAGTACAATCACGCGTTCATCCGGCACGATGCCAGCCACTCGGTCATAGCTTTTTTGCAGCAGGCTGCGGTCATCAAAAAGTTGGATGAACTGCTTGGGCCGTTCATGGGTACTGAGCGGCCAAAACCGCGTGCCCACGCCGCCGGCCATGATAATGGCAACCAGGTTCTTGTCGATGCTTTCCATTTCAACACCTCATCTCATTCAAGCGCGGGACGGGGATTTGAGAGACACAAATCCACCAAATCGGCAATCATTGCCGTGCCGACACACATCACCGTGTCCGCGCCACCCCAATAGATCTTTACCGTACCGTCGTCCTCGGCCACCGCGCCGCAGCAGAAAACCACGTTGTGCACGTACCCGCTGATCTCCCACAGGTCCTCGGGTTGAAGTATCCAATCGTCGGCTACGCCCAAGACCCTTGACGGATCGGCAAGGTCATGCAGGGCCACGCCGAGCCGGTAGACGGCACCGTCCATGGTTTTGAACACGCCGTGAAAGATGTTCAGCCATCCTTTTTCGGTTTTGATGGGCGTGGCCCCCGGTCCGACCTTCATTTCATCCCAATGGTAGGCCATGGGCTTGATGACGACCTTGGCATCCCCCCAATGCACCAGGTCCGGCGAATAGGAAATCCAGATGGACCATGGTGAGGTTTCCGAATGGGGTCGGTCCAGCCGGGCGTAGCGGCCGCCTATTTTTTCAGGGAAAATGACCACGTTGCGATAATCCGCCTGGGTGATCAGGGAGATCCGTTCCAGGCGCTCGAAATCCGTGGTTCTGGCCAGGGCCACCCGTACGCCGTGTTGGGAATAGGCCGAGTAGGTGACCAGGTAGCCGTCCTCCATGGGACAGATGCGCGGATCTTCCACGCCGAAGGCCTCGTACTCGGCGAACGGCTGGGCCTTGGCCGGTGTGATGAACGGCTCGGGCCTGACCGCAAACCGCACGCCGTCACTGCTTTCCGCCAGACCGATGATCGACCGGCCATTGCGCAGGTGGGATCTGAACAGCATGACATATTTACCGTTGTGCTTGACCACGCCGGCGTTGTGCACCGTTTCCACCGGGTACGGCACATCATGCTTGGTCAGTATGGGATTTTTCTCGTAACGCCGAACGATCGGTTCCTTAGACTCTGCCATAATCGTCCTCTGATCTTTCAATGTCATCCTCTCCGAAATAGTCTCCGGTCTGTACCTCGATGAACACCAGGTTGTCCGGTCCGGGATTGCGGATGCGGTGCCAGGTCCCCACCGGCAGATCGATGGCCTGGCCGGACATCCGCTCGATGTCTTCGCTGTTTTGGGTCACCACCGCGGTGCCGCTGAGCACGTACCAGTGCTCGGAGCGTCTGAAATGGCGCTGGTAGCTCAGACGCTGCCCGGGATAGACGGTGATTCGCTTGACCTTGTGATCCGGCTTGTCCGCCAACACCTCGTAAAATCCCCAGGGCCGGTGGTCTTCGCGCCGGGTCCGGTTTGATGAC
Organism: Desulfobulbus sp. Tol-SR; assembly: GCA_000769715.1. Taxonomy (GTDB): domain Bacteria; phylum Desulfobacterota; class Desulfobulbia; order Desulfobulbales; family Desulfocapsaceae; genus Desulfoprunum. The sequence goes on along the minus strand of JROS01000150.1, from coordinate 4,642 downwards.
GGTTTCATACACCCGGATATAATCCGCAACCATGCGCTCCACACTGAAGCGCGCCTCGACCCATTGGCGGCACTTATGGCGGTCAAGGTCCCCGACATTGTTTAAGGCTTGGGCCATTTCATCGAGGTTTTCGGTCAGGAACCCGGTCTCCCCGTGGGCGATGATTTCCGGCATGCTTCCCCTGGTAAAGGCCACCACCGGCGTGCCGCAGGCCATGGATTCCACCACGGAAAGGCCGAACGGCTCGTCGAAACCGATGGGGTGCAACAGGGCGTATGCGCCACCCAGCAGTTCGTCGCGTTTTTCCGGCCCGGCGCTGCCCACATAGACGATGCGGTTGTCATCCAAGTAGGGCCTGATCTTTGTGTCGAAATAACCCTGGTCCTGGATGATGCCCGCCATGATGAGCTTCATGCCGGTTCGGCGGGCCACCTCGATGCACTCGGCGGCGCCTTTCTCAGGATGGATGCGGCCGAAAAAGAGCAGATAAGCTCCATGATCGGACCTGAAGGTGAACCGGCCAAGGTCGATGCCGTGATGGATGACGGCGGCATAGTCCAGCTCCGGCGACTTGTCGGCCTCGCTGATGGCCACATAAAAGCATTTGCCGTTGTACTTCTTGTACACCGGCAAGATCTTGGGCGACGAGAAGCCGTGGATGGTGGTCACCACCGGCGTCGCGGTCATGCCGGAATAGGTCAGCGGCAGATAGTCGAAGTGGTTGTGAATCAGGTCAAAGGCGTCTCCCTGCTCGAACACCTCGGAAATATGCAGGCACTCCCACACCTTGGGCAGCATTTCGGCGTCTTCCTCGTACCCCTTGGTACAGACGCTTTTCAGCCGGCCCCGGGTTTGCGACTCACCGGTGGCGAACAGGGTCACATCGATCCCGCGCGCCACCAGGCCCTCGGTCAGCAGGGAGACCACGTTTTCCCAGGGACCGTAGTGCCTCGGCGGCGTGCGCCAAGCGATGGGCGACAGCATGGCGATCTTCATGACTACCCCCACATGCGCCGGTCCTGCTGGTTGTGCTTTTCGAGCCAATCCAGCAACTCCGACACCCGCGCCGTGGCCAGGGCGATGCATTTGTCCGCCCCGCCGTAATAGATCCGGACATCGTCTCCTTCGACCAACCAACCGCAAGGAAACACCACCTTGTCCACATCGCCATCGGTCTCATAGACCTCTTCCGGAGCGAACACCCATTCGTCCGCCCTGGCCACCAGCCGGGTCGGGTCCTGCAAGTCCAACAGCGCAAGCCCCAACCGGTAAATGCACCCGGAGGCGGTATTTCTGACGCCGTGGTAGAGAATCAGCCACCCTTTTTCGGTTCGCAGCGGCGGCGGCGAAAGACCGACCTTGTTGGCGTCCCACCAGCCGCCCTTGCGGGCCGGCAGCAGGATTTGATGGTCGCCCCAATGCTTCAAGTCCGGGCTGAAGGAGATCCAGATATGCGCTCCGACACCGGCGAATCCCGGAACCGGCCGGTGAAGCATGGCCCAGCGCCCGTTGAACCGCGCCGGAAACAAGGCGGCATCCTTGTCTTCGGGCGGCATGACGACTCCCTTGCGCTCGAAAGTCTTGAAATCCCTGGTCGTGGCCAGGGAAACCAGCGGACCGCCCCGGGAATAAGCCGTGTACACCACGGCCCATAGATCCAGCTCGTCGACTCGGGTGATCCTGGGGTCCTCGATGCCCCAGATCTCTTCGGGATGATTTTCCGGATCGGCCGAAAAGGTGGGCCGGGCATCGATCCGCCAGTCGGTCACGCCGTCCCGGCTACGCGCCGCGGTAAGGTGAGACAGCCCGCGGCGGTCTTCCACGCGCATGAGCAGCAAGGTGTCGTCGCCGCACCGCGTGGCCGCCGCGTTGAACACCGCGTTGGCCTGGTAGGGAAGGTCCCTTGCCTGGATAATGGGGTTGGCGCTGTGCCTGGTAAAAAGCTCCTTGAATCTTGTATCGCTCATTTTCGATTCCTTGCTTGTTTCCATAGTCTCTATTGGAAATCGGCTTTCGCCTCATCGACCACTGTCTCTACCAGATCCTTGATTTCCCTCAGTCGTGACTCGGATACAGCTTCAAATCGAAGGACGATGACGGGACTGGTGTTGGACGCCCGGACAAGCCCCCAGCCGTCCTCGAAAACCACTCGCACACCATCGATATCGATTGTCCGGTGGTTTGCGGAAAGCGCCCGTTTTACCTTCGCCACGAGCTCGAACTTTTTATCATCCGGGCAATCAACGCGGATCTCGGGGGTATTGTGGGTTTTGGGCAGATCCGAAAGATAAGCGGACAGGGGTTTATTATCCTTGGACAAAATCTCCATGAGGCGGCAAGCCGCGTAGATGGCATCGTCGAATCCGAAATACCGGTGCTTAAAAAAGAAGTGCCCGCTCATCTCCCCGGCAAGAAGCGCATTTTCATCTTTTAACTTCTTCTTGATAAGAGAATGCCCCGTCTTCCACATGATGGACACACCGCCGTTGCGTTCGATCTCGTCGTACATGACTTGGGAGCATTTCACTTCCCCGATGAACTTTCCGCCGGGGTTGTCCTTGAGGATCTCCCGCGCAAAAAGAATCATCAGCATGTCGCCGTAAAGGATTCGCCCGCTTTCATCCACCACGCCGAGCCGATCGGCATCGCCGTCAAAGGCGATACCCAATTCCAAACCTTGTTCAACCACGGTTTTGGACAACATTTCCAAATTCCTTGGCACGGTTGGATCGGGCTCGTGATTGGGAAAGGTTCCATCGGGCTCCATGAACAGTTCAGAAAGCTCGCAATTCAACCGTTTAAAAACGGCTCCGGCCGCCAAACCGCCGGTTCCGTTGCCGGCGTCCACGGCCACTCGTATGGGACGCGCCAATCGAATGTTGTCGGCCAGGTAGTCGCAATAAACGGGCAATATACTGAATTCGTCCAGCGATCCTTCGCCTGAGGCACATTCTCCGGATTCGATGATCTTTTTAAGGTTCTGGATTTCATGTCCGAAGAGGGTGTCAGCGCCCAAACAGATCTTGAATCCGTTGTATTCCGGCGGATTGTGACTGGCGGTAACCATAACGCCGCCGTCAGCCCCCAGGTGCCGATTGGCAAAATAAAGAAGCGGCGTGGGACACAGTCCCACATCGATCACATCCACGCCTCCTTTGGTTATGCCCTTGATCAGGGCATCTCGAATCGCCTGTGAACTCATTCGACAATCACGGCCGACCACACAGCGTCTGCCGCCGTGCTCCAGTAAATAGGTTGCATAGCCACGGCCGATTTTTTCCGCGTCATCCACATCGAAATCCTTGTCCACGACACCGCGAATGTCATATTCCCTGAAAATCAAAGGATTCATGGCATCTCCTTTACGCCGGTTTAAAACTCCAAGTCCAAAACAACGGGCTGGCCGGTCCGGGCCGCCTTGCGCGCCAATTTGTAGGCCTCGTTGTAGCGCCGGGCCACCACTTCCCAGCAGACCACATGATCGAGGTAGCGTTTCAGGTTCTCTCCCAGCTCCAGGCGCAATCTCTCATCTGTTGCCAGCTTGACCACCTTCCGACGCAGCATCTCCTTGGTGGTAAAGAGCAAGCCGCCTTCGCTTTCCAGCGTCTGGGCGGTGAGCCCTTCCATTGGGGCGGTTGTGATATAGGGCTTGTTTAAGGAAATGATGCGCGCCAGGGTGCCGGACTGGGTTTCGTCAATGGAGGGCAGCACAATGAAATCGCAGATCGCCATTATTTTATAGTAGTCATCCCCCCGGGGAATAAATTCATAGTAGTGGGCGATCCCTTTTTTTTCCAACATATGCACTTCCGACTTCCATTCTTCGTAGTCCTTGCGGTGATTGGGGTCGCGCATGGCGCCGGCGGCCAAAAGATCCCAATCCTGTCCGGTACGCGATTTGATCTCGTTGTGAATATCTTCCCACATGGAAAGCAGGATGTCCCAACGCTTGTTGGACTGAATCCATCCGATCATCCCCACCACATGGTCGGACAAATCCGTTTTGTTCAAACCGAAGGCTTCTCTGATATTGTGAATCTCATGGGTGCCCCACCGCTTGTCAGAACGCGCACCGTGGGGCACAACCATGATGTTTTTTGGCAGTGCCCACCCTCTGCCCTGAAAGGTCCAATCCAAACGCCATTTCTGATAATGGCATTTAAAAAGCACCAGATGGCTGCGGCGGCTCAGCTTATAAATAAAATCGGCTTCAAAATCGGTCAGTCGTCCATGCACGGTGTGGGGTTCCACAATGAGAGGGAAGTGACCGATGGCTTCCAAAAGATCGAGGAAACCGTCGTTGCCGTCGCCGATGCCGCGTGCATCCCGATATTCGTAAAGGCCGTATTCGTGTTCGATATGGACGGCATACGGGTTCAGTTTTTCGATTTTTTCGGCTACAGGTTTCCACCAGTCGACCCGCTGCATATCGATGATCGGAAACACGCCGCTTCCCTTGCCGTCAAGATGACTGATAACCAGAACTTTCCGATCCGGGTTGGCTTTCTGAATAAACTCGCGCGCCTCTTCGCAAAAGGTGGCGATACCGCACAATCTGGGCGGATAAGAACTGATCATGACGATGGGCTTATTGGCCATGGGCGACAACCTCCTCTGGATTTTTAGTGCTTATCCGTAAATA
>JROS01000149.1 GCA_000769715.1 Desulfobulbus sp. Tol-SR | reverse complement strand
CGACGGGTCAACAAAGCGAAGGGAGTCAGATCATCTCATAGTACTCTGAGACGGTAACGCCGATCACATGGGGAAGGGGATGACGGTATTGTGCAGCCCGCAAAGGAAACTTGTACCGGATATGAAAGGCTGGATTATGCAAGCAAACCTCACTGAGGGGAATAGCAAAGAGAACATGCGAATGTTCTTGTACGAAGCGAGCAATACTGAGGAGCCTTGTGCGAGAAAACCGCACGCAGGGATCTGTGAGGGGGCGGTCGGGTAACTGGCCGTGCTACCTCGATACCATTCAACAGAAACATGAATATGCAAAACGGAACTATCTCGAATTGGAATGATGAAAAAGGTTTTGGATTTATACTTCCAAAATCTGGAGCAAAGACGATATTTGCTCATATCAAAGATTACAGTCGAGAACACAAACCACCAATCAAAGGGCTTGAGGTTAGCTATTTGATCTCCACTGATCCTAAAGGGCGTACATGCGCAGTGGAAATATGCCCTGTAAATGGCCACAAAAAAATTGGCCGTGGTTTTCGACAAAAAGCGTTGTCCTTAATCCTATTAAGCACTTTCGCAATCATTTTATTTTACCTTTATAGTTCAAGCGTGATTCCACTTTCAATTGTTGGCATATACGCTTTCATGAGCATCATTACGTTTGCAATGTACGCCAAAGACAAGAATGCCGCGGAATGGGGACAATGGAGGACCCAGGAAAATACCCTTCATATATTGGCCTTGGTTGGCGGTTGGCCGGGAGCTTCAATCGCACAAAGTTTTTTACGGCATAAGTCTAAAAAACTCTCATTCCGAGTGACGTACTGGATCACCGTAATAATCAACTGTGGCGTATTGATTTGGTTGGTTTCACCTGAAGGTAGGTTCTGGTTCAACAATGTAATGAAAAATATCAATTTTGGTTAATCGGGCAGCCCGAGGAATCTCTCCCCCAACCCCCACGCCACTTGGAAGCGGGTCCCAATGCTATCACGCCCATGCCGGGCGTACACAAGGCGCTCGTTCGGTAACAGCATATGATCAAATTGAGTGATATGGGTTTCGACCAATGATTTCAATCGCATGTCAGTGGCTTGCGTCAAGAGGGCCTGGACATTGCTCGGATTTCGGCAGTGAACCGCGGCTCGTACCGTATCAGAAATCCAACCGGGGAAGTCCCGGCTGAACTCATCGGCAGGTTGTATTTCCAGTCAGAATCTTCGATCGACCTGCCGTGTGTCGGCGATTGGGTGACAGTGCAATATCACAACAACGACACTGAAGCCATAATCCATGAGGTGCTCCCGAGAAGAAGCTTTCTCCGCCGCAGAGCCGCCGGTGAAAAGGTGGATGTGCAGATGATTGCGGCCAACATTGACGTCGCCTTCATTGTCCAATCGTGCCACTTTGATTTCAACGTGAAGAGGATGGATCGGTACCTGGTGATGGCGGCGGATGGTGGTGTTGATCCGATTATTGTTCTCACGAAGACGGACTTGATCGCCTCCGAAGAACTGGAGCGGAAGATTGCCGCCATTACGGCGAGCACCACTGCATCCAGTGTCCTTGCCCTCAGCAATGTCACCGGCAGCGGATTTGACGAATTCCAGCAGCTGTTGATTTCAGGGAAAACCTATTGTCTGCTCGGTTCATCGGGGGTTGGCAAGACAACACTGCTCAACCGCCTGATCGGGCAGGAGGCTTTCGATACAAAGGCTGTGAGCGGAACGGGAGAAGGCATCCACACGACCACGCGCCGCCAGCTTATCGTCCTTCCTCAGGGTTCGATGGTGATCGATACTCCCGGGATGCGAGAGCTCGGCCTTCTCGGTGCGAGCGAAGGGGTCAACCAGGGCTTTGACGACATTATCGAGCTTTCCTTGAATTGCCGCTATCCGGATTGCAGCCACACGCAGGAACCCGGCTGTGCGGTCCGAGCCGCAATAGCCAGCGGTGCGTTGACGGAAGATCGCTATTCCAGCTACACCAAGCTCAAGACCGAGTCGGAGTACCACGAGCTGTCGTACCTCGACAGACGGAAGAAGGATAAGGCATTCGGGCGCTTCGTCAAATCTGTGAAGAAGCGGATGAAGGTCTGAAAGGGGCAGCGGGACGGTCGAGAAAATCGACCTTCAGGCAGGCAACTCGGCATCAAAAGGACCGATCCTCCTGTCATTTTGACCAATCGTCTGCTGTCATCCCGACCGTTCGCCTGCTGTCATCCCGACCAATCGCCTGCTGTCATCCCGACCATTCGCCTGCTGTCATCTCGACCGTTCGCCTGCTGTCATCTCGACCGCAAGGGAGAGATCTCCCGTCAGGAACAACGAGATTTCTCGCTACCGCTCGAAATGACAGCGGGGGCGATATCTCGGCCTTCGCCCTAACGGGAGCAACGAGATTTCTCGCTGCCGCTCGAAACGACAGCGGGGGCTGCATCTCGGCCCTCGCCCTACCGGGGACATCGAGATTTCTCGCTGCCGCTCGAAACGACAGCGGGGGTGGCAGCTCGGCCTTTGCCCTACCGGGAACAACGAGGTTCCCGCTTCGCTCGAAATGCATTTCGAGAGGCTGCATGCCGTTGGCGGTTCGCCACTTCTCCCCACCCCGATTTATCCATTTTCGCTGCTTTTGCCTTTATATGACGACATGCATTGTCTCGTCCAACCGAGATGCGAGTGGGACGTACTGTGTGATTGTGTCATTTTGCAAACGGTTCACCGATCACGTCCGCAGAATGGCAGTCGGTTACCGTTTGCCGCCATAAAAGGAAGAAGATATGAAAAGAATGCTTAAAATTGTACCCATGGAGATTCAGCAAGGCGCCTGACAGGTGCTATTGCCTGATCCCCGGGCGCTCGACCCGTCACCCGGGGCAAGCGGCAGATTGAACTTCAACCGCGATCCATTGCGGAGAGAGCTTCCGCAGAAGGAGTCAATCATGAGTACAGCATTCAAGTATACCCGTCTTTCCAAAGACGATGCCGCGCTGCTGCTGGTCGACCACCAGGCGGGCCTGATCTCGCTGGTGCAGGACTTCGAGCCGAGCGAGTTCAAGAACAACGTCCTGGCTGTCGCCTCCTGCGGCAGGTATTTCAAGCTGCCGACCATTCTCTCCACCAGCTTCGAGAACGGCCCGAACGGCCCGAACGGCCCGCTCCTGCCGGAGTTGAAGGAGATGTTTCCGGACGCACCCTACATCGCCCGGCCCGGCAACATCAACGCCTGGGACAACGAGGATTTCGTTCGTGCCGTCAAAGACACCGGGCGCCGACAACTGATCATCGCCGGCGTGGTCACCGAGGTCTGCGTCGCCTTTCCGGCGCTCTCGGCCCTGGAGGAGGGCTATGAAGTGTTCGTGATCTCCGACGCTTCCGGCACCTTCAACGAGATCACCCGCCACAGCGCCTGGCTGCGCATGCAGGCCGCCGGCGCGCAGCTGATGAACTGGTTCGGCATGGCCTGCGAGCTGCACCGCGACTGGCGCAACGATATCGTAGGTCTCGGCACGCTCTTCTCCAACCATATCCCGAATTACCGAAATCTCATGACGAGCTATTTCGCCTTGGCCGGCAGGAAGTGACGACCGTCGGCCCGGCGCTCCGGCAGATCGGCAACCCGCCCCGCCGGAGCGTAAGTTGGCTGCGATTCATCTCCAAAAGGACAATATATGGGAAAGATTGCATTGGTAGCCGGCGTCGTCGACACCCTGTACCAGGCCTGATGACCGACAGGTTGCCCGGGAGGCAGCACCTTTCCCTCGCCCAGCCGCCGCCGGCAAGCGCCCGGCCGGCCCCGTCGACGCCCATCTGCCCCGCTCGGCGCCCGGCGGCGGCCCCCGGGCGATCACAATCACTCCTTGCCACCGCCTGCCGAAATCCATAATACTATTGAGAGAGGGTGGCGGTCGTGTCACCTCGCGGGACAACTGCAGGCAGGAGGCGAACACATGAACTGGCCGGGGATGCTGTCGTTGCTGATGATCGGCCTGGCCCTGACCTGGCACAACGGTCGGGCCGACGAGGGGGAGGATATGCGCAAGGCACGGGACCGGATGGTCAAGGAAATCGAGCTGGACGTCATCACCACGGCGGACCATATCGGACGTCCCCGGCTCAACAGGGAGGTGATGAAGGTGATCGGCGAGGTGCCCCGGCATGAGTTCGTGCCGGAGCACAACCGCGATGCCGCCTATGTCAACCGCCCGTTGCCGATCGGGTACGGGCAGACCATATCCCAGCCCTATATCGTCGCCCTGATGACCGATCTGCTGGCGGTATCGAGGGAAGCCAAGGTGCTGGAAGTGGGCGCCGGATCGGGGTATCAGGCGGCGATCCTGTCGCGGCTGGTGAAAGAGGTCCATTCCATCGAGATCATCCCCGAACTGGCCCGCGAATGCCGGGCGCGACTGCAGCGGCTGGGCTACGGCAACGTCACCGTCCATGAGGGTGACGGCTACTATGGCCTGGAGGCCGAGGCCCCCTTCGATGCGATCGTGGTCACGGCCGCCGCCGCCTATATTCCGCCGCCGCTGGTGCGGCAGCTCAAGCCGGGCGGGCGGATGGTGATCCCGGTGGGGGCCCAGTTCGCGGTGCAGTACCTGATGCTGGTGGAAAAAACCGCTTTGAGCGAGATCTCGACCCGCAATGTGCTGCCGGTCCAGTTCGTGCCGCTGACGGGACAACGTGAGTGAGCGGCAGCCCGCTGCAGGATGGCGGCCGCCGGCTGCTGGTCGCAGTGGCGCTGGTCTCCGGGGCCGCACTGGGCTACGAGCTGGTGCTGCTGCGCTTTTTCTCGCTGATGTACTGGTCGCAATTCGCCCACCTGATCATCGGCATGGCCCTTCTCAGTTTCGGCGTCTCGGGCACCATCCTGGCGCTGCTGCAGGACCGGCTGCTCCGCAATTTTCATCGCTCATTCTGCTGCAGCGCCCTGCTGTTCACCTTCACCCTGCCGGTGGCCACCTCGCTGGCCGGCCGCCTCGGCTTCAATCCCCCCGAGGTGATCTGGGACGGCGGGCAACTGGGGCGACTGGCGGCGGTGTTCAGCCTGGTGTCGCTGCCGTTCGCCTGTGCCGGCCTGTGCATCGGCCTGACCATGCGCTGGCAAACCGGAGCGGTGGCGCGGATCTATCGCGCCGATCTCACCGGGGCGGCCGGCGGGGCCCTGCTGATCATGGTGCTGCTCTTTGTCCTGAGCCCGCAGGGGGCGGTGCGGCTCCTGGCCCTGGCCGGCCTGACCGCGGCGGCGCTGGTGTCCCGCGGCGAGGGCCGGGGGCGCCGGTCATGGCGGCTGGCGGCAACGGCCATCGCCCTGCTCATCATCCTCTGGCCGACCCAGTGGCTGGCCCCGGTCATGTCCCCGTTCAAGGGGCTGGCCCAGGCGCTGCACGTCCCCGGAATCCACATTGCCGCCCGGACCCGGTCGCCCGCCGGGGAATTCACCGCGCTGCGCTCCGATGCGATCCCCTTCCGCTTCGCTCCGGGGCTGAGCATGGTGGCGCCGGCCACCCCGCCGGAGCAGATCGCGCTCTTTCACGACGGCGATCCCGTCGGCATGATCCTCCAGGGAACGGGCGGGCCCGAGGCCATGGAGTTCCTGCGCTGGACGCCGATGGCCCTGCCCTATGTCCTCGTCGACCGGCCCCGCGTCCTGGTGCTCGGCGCCGGCGGCGGGGGCGATGTCTGGCACGCCGTGCTCGAACAGGCCCCGCTGATCGATGCGGTCGAACCCTCGGGCGAGCTGAGCGATTTCGTCCGCTTCCCCTTTGCCGATTTTGCCGGCGCCATCCACGGCCGCAGCGGCGTCCGGCTGTATCGCCACGACGTCCGCGGCTTTCTCGCCGCCGCCCGGGATCGCTACGATCTGATCCAGGTCTCGCCATTGGGCACGGCCACGCCGCCGGCGGCCGGCGGTCACGCCCTGGACCCCCAGTATCTCTACACCGTCGAGGGCATCCGCCAGGCGCTGGCACGGCTATCGGAGGGCGGCATCCTGGCCGTCACGCTGGCCCTCGACCTGCCGCCGCGCAGTGCGGTCAAGATGCTCGCCACGGTCGCCGAGGCCCTTCGCCTGGAACGACACCCGGACCCATCCCGCCATGTGGCGGTCATCCGCACCTGGAATACCGTCACCATCGCCGCCTCCCCCGCGCCGCTGTCGCCGCAGCGACAGGAGGCGGTCCGCGCCTTCTGCCGCACCCGGGCCTTCGACCTGGTGTGGCTGCCGGACATCGGGCCGGCCGAGGTCAACCGCGTCAATGTCCTGCAGCGGCCGTTTTTCTACGAGGCCGCCCGGGAGATCTGGCAGGGGGAGGGCTACCGCCTCTCCCACCCCTTCAACATCGTCCCGGCCACCGATGACCGCCCGTGGTTCGGCCATTTTTTCCGCTGGAGCTCCTTCGGCGACCTGTGGGCCCAACGGGCCGCCGGGTCGGCCGCGATGCTCGAGTGGGAATACCTGCTGCTGTGGATGTCGCTGGCCGTCGCCGTCACCGTCAGCCTGCTGCTGATCGCCCTGCCGCTGCACCCCCTCTACCGCACCCAGCGGCATCAGCAATCCGGGACCGGCGGATACGCCCTCCGCATTGTCTATTTCGCCGCCCTGGGGCTGGCCTTTTTCTTCCTCGAGATCGCCTTCATCCAGCAATTCGTGCTCTTTCTCAACCAGCCGCTGCTGGCGATGGCGGTGGTCGTCCCCTCCTTCCTCCTCTTCGCCGGCGGCGGCAGCGGCTATGCCGACCGCCTGGCGGCCCGGGCGGCAATCATCCGTCCGGTCTGGTTGCGCGATCGCCCCGTGGCCCTGGCGGCAGCCGCAATCGTGACCGTTGCCGCCGTCTACCTGTGGCTGCTGCCGCTGGTGTTCCACGCCGGCGCCGCCTGGCCCGCCCCCCTGCGGGTGGTGGGCAGCATCCTGCTGATCGGCGGCCTCGCCTTCTGGATGGGCATGCCCTTCCCGCTGGGGCTGGGGCGCCTGGGCCGGAACCGCCCCGCCTTCGTCCCCTTCGCCTGGGGAGTCAACGGCTTCTTTTCGGTCATCAGCACCACCGCCGCCACCATCCTCGCCCTGCACGGCGGCTTCCGCCTCGTCATCGCCGCCGCCCTCGGCCTCTACCTGCTGGCCGCGGCCTGCGAACGGCGGCTGTGACGTCGCGGAAGCAGGGACCGCAACGGTACCCTCGTTACGGCCAACGCCGGCGAGATCGCCCTTGCCTTCGCCCCGGATTTGTGCTCCTGTTCACACAACCGTACCGAAAAGATCATCGGCGTCGTTCATATGCAGGATAACGAGATTGTTGATGGGCGAAAATGGAGGAGCTGTTGTCTGCTGTCATTTGGAGCAAAGTCCTTGTCATTTAGAGATTTTTTTCCGCCATTTCGAGCGAGAGCGGGAAATCCCGTTGTTCCCGGCAGGGCGAAGGCCGAGATGCTGCCCCCACTGTCATTTCGAAGCGAAGCGAGAAATCTTGTCTTTCTCTGCGGGGGATGCTTTCAGGCCTGGTTGAGATCTCTCCCTAGCGGTCGAGATGACAGCGGGGAAAGGTCGATTTGACAGTGACGAAGGTCGCGATGACATCCTCCCCCTTGTCATTTTGAGCGAGAGCGGGAAATCCCGTTGTTCCCGGCAGGGCGAAGGCCGAGATGCTGCCCCCGCTGTCATTTCGAAGCGAAGCGAGAAATCTTGTCTTTCTCTGCGGGGGATGCTTTCAGGCCTGGTTGAGATCTCTCCCTGCGGTCGAGATGACAGCGGGGAAAGGTCGAGTTGACAGTGACGATGGTCACGATGACAGTGAACAACGTCGCGATGACAGTGAGGAATGTCGCGATGACAGCGTGGAAAGGTCGAAATACCAGGGCAAACAAAGGTGAACAACCGGCGGCAGCTTTACCGCGGGGACAGGGAAGGGAGACGTCCATTGTGCAAGAGGCGCTCGTGCCCGGTGGATTACAAGAAGACATCCGACAGCCAACCTGCAGCCACCGAGATCCGGCGATCCGTCAGCCCTGGCCGGTCGGCGATCGGTGCCGGCAAGGACGACCGGCCACTGCGGCGCAGCGATAG
>JROS01000041.1 GCA_000769715.1 Desulfobulbus sp. Tol-SR | reverse complement strand
CTGCGACAGCGCTGGTTCGCCCGGCAGATCCCGCCCGATGGCGACGGCGCGGCACGGCCCAAGGCAACGCTACGGCCAACAGGGGAGCGGTGAACGGGTCGGGGCGGAGGCCATCACCGCTGTCATCTCGACCATCCCCCGCTGTCATCTCGACCTACCCCCGCTGTCATCTCGACCTACCCCCGCTGTCATCTCGACCTACCCCCGCTGTCATCTCGACCTACCCCCGCTGTCATCTCGACCAGCGGGAGAGATCTCAAACAGGCCTTGGCGTCACCCCCCGCAGGAAAAAGCAAGATTTCTCGCTTCGCTTCGAAATGACAACGGGGCGGCTTCACACCCTTCGCCCTACCGGGAACAACGAGATTTCTCGCTTCGCTCGAAATGACAGAATCCGCAGCAAATGACAGGGCCTGCAACTCTTCTTTGTGCAAGAGGTTCAGTTTGTTCTCCTCTTCTCTTCAGAACCGGAGATCAACAACGATGAAAAACATTGCCGTACTGCTACCGGGGCTGGTGACCGGTTGCGTTGCCAGAGGTGGCACGAGATCGCCCGCCTCGACCACGGCTTCGAGCGGGGCCTGCGTCATCGTCGCCTATACCACGCCGGCTACCGCTGCGCCCTGGTGTGCGGCTCCGACAAGTCCTGCCTGTGGATCCTGGCCCGAGAGCCGAAGCTGGAGGCAGGAATGAGGAAGGCCCTGATTGCCAGGGCGGCGGCGCTGGGTTTCGCCACGGAAGGGCTGATCAGCGTCGACCACCGCAGAGCAGCGAGGGGAGAGTGGCGGGGCCTGGCGCTGTCAGCCGGCGATCCGGGTGACGAAGGCGGCCATGTGATCGAGGGTCAGCTCGGGGAGTTCGAGGTGGGGAGAGTGGCCGCAGCCCTCGAGCAGCACCGGCGTCGCCGCCCCGCCGGCGCCGGCGACGATCCGCTCGACCTGGGCCGGGGTGCCGTACTGGTCGTCCCGCCCCTGGAGCACCAAGAGCGGCGCCTGAATCGCCGGCAGCAGGTACTCGATCGACCAGAAGCGGAAGGCGGGATCGAGCCAGGCCCGGCTCCAGGCGGTGAACATGCTCTCGGTCTTGTTGCCGTGGTAGCGGGTAAGGCCATTCAGCCGGCCGGCGGCGAAGGCCTGCTCGGCGGCAGTGATGCCGGCGAGGGTGAGGTCGTCGACCACGACATGGGCGGCCTCGGTGATGATGCCAAGCAGTTCGGGCGGCCGGGCGGCGCCATGGATCAGGGCGATGCTGCCGCCGTCGGAGTGGCCGACCAGCAGGTACGGCCGCTCCGGCAGCAGGGCGGCGAGGAGGCGGGGCAGTTCGCACAGGGCGTACTCGTGCATGAAATGGATCGTCCGGGGGTGTTGCAGCGGTGACGAGCGGCCATGGCCGAGGCGGTCGTAGACCAACCCCGGACAACCGGTGGCGGCACAGAGCCGCTGGGGGAAGTCGCGCCACTGACCGACCGAGCCCAAGCCCTCGTGGAGAAATACCAGGCAGGGACGGGCGGCCGGGCCGGCGATCAGGTGGTAATGGAGGAGATAATCGGGCTCCAGGTGAAGCATTGGCATACATGAGCTCCGGGCAGGAGAGGGACGGGATGCCCGGGGGCGATCCCCGGGTGATGGCGGCGAAAACTGCAGAAAAATACCCCCGGCGGCGGCCCAAGGCAATGGGTGGGGCATAAAAAAAGCAGGACCCCTCGCGGGACCCTGCTTTTTTTATTTACTTACTGGAGCTGAATAACTTTCAGGCTTTTTTCCGCCGCCGAGCGATCCCTGCCAGACCAGCGAGACCGGTGCCGAAGAGCAGCATTGTAGCGGGCTCGGGTACGGGATTAGTACCCAACTCGCCAATGTGGCTAAATTTTTCGAATTCATAAATAGTTATACCAGTCTCCACATCAAGGTCTACAACACCGTACTGAAAAGACGCAAGATTCTGGTACAAGAAATGAGTATCTATCGTGCTACCTGGATTGTTATTTCCTATCTTGATAAAGAAATATTCAGGAGCCTCTGAAATGAAGTCATAGGCATAAACGTCTGTAGTTTCTTGTACAAGAACCCAATCAGCACCGTCAGATGTGTTAGTTTTGGTCATTGAGGTATAGTAATTGGATCCATTATTTAAATAATTGGTACCAAAAAGTGTTTCATTTACCCACTTTAACTCTGTACCATCTCCCGAATTATCTAAAGTTGCGCTATCTACAAATGAATCTACAGAGTCTACATCAGACATGGTCAAAGCCTGTGCCACTCCCCCCATCCCCACGACCAACAATCCAGTTGCCAATGCTGCCAATAAACTCTTTTTCATAAAGCCCCCCTTCAAAGCTGAGTTTGATCTCTTTTACAACTTATTAAAAACCACCCACCCTCCTGCGGATGGTTTCTGACCGTTTGTCTTTATCAAGCAAGATCGGTGCCAGAAAGAAAAACAAAGAAAAGAGACGAGAACGCAACGGGTCAATAGTCTAATAGTCAATGATTACAGAACTATTTTACCAAAATCACCGGGATGGCAACGGTGTGTGATGAGCACGGCTGCCCGGCCCAGGTTCCGGTACGGCGAATCCTGCCGGTATTCCGTAGCGTCGGGGATCAAGAATTATTCCCATGTTTATGCAGAGATAGGGACATTCGCCGTTTCCTGGGCAGGAACGGGGCACCGGAGAAGATACCGGAAGTCAATTTTAACGGTTTAATATCATACACTATTTACACAAGCTTCCGATTCTTTTCCGGATTTTTTTCCTTTTTCCCGGAATCTCGGAGAAAATATAGGAACTCCAAAACGTTGGCGTTGGAAACCTTGCCCCAGCCATGCCCCGGCCGGCGCCGGCCCCTTCTGTCGGCCGTCAGCCGCCACGGCCGCTCCTCACCGCAGCAGTTCCGGCCAGAACACCATGACCGCGCCCAGACCGATCAGCACGGTCCCGCCGATGATCTTGCAGTAGCCGGCGTAGCGGGTGCCGACGGTGGTGTCGAGGGCCAGCACCGCCAGGCTGAAGATCGCCAGGTCGTCGAGCATGAAGAACAGGTCGTAGAGCAGGATATAGCCGTAGTACTCGAAGGTCGGCAGCTGGCGCAGCGACAGGGTGTGGGTGAAGATCGCCGGCAGGGCGGCGGAACAGGCGAACTCGATCGAGTTGACGATGAAGGCCAGGGCGATGATGCTGATCACCGAAAACCAGGTCAGCGGCGAGTTGACGATCCGCTCGATCCGGCCCATGGTCCGCTTCTTCGACTCGACGTCGCCGATCTTGCATACCAGCTGGCCCCGGGTGCGGATGAACTCGCGGACGCTGAGGACCCCGGCGCCCAGGGCCGCCAGGCCGATCACCAGGGTCAGGGTGTGGAGATAGCCCATCAGCAGGAAGACGTTGAGCCAGGCGGTCATGAACAGGAAGTAGAGCACCCCCGAGCTGAGGACGAAGGTCCCGACCAGGAGCCACACCTTGCGCCGGTCGTTGATGCTGACGATCAGCGAGATCAGGTAGACCAGCACCCACATCGCGCAGGGATTGAAGCCGTCGACCAGGCCGATGATGATCGCCAGGGCCGGCAGCGAATAGTCGGCCAGCCGGATCTCGCCGACGAAAGGCAGGTCGAGGCTCTCCCGGGCCCGGCTGGTGCGCTCGGCCTCGGGATAGAGGGATGGGTCGTCGTGGAGGTAGGCCCGGATGGCCTTCTCGATGCGGACCCCGGTGGTCTCCGCCGATTTGTAGCCGGAGATGACATAGGGGCCGATGAAGGTCATCGGTACGCCGAGCTGCCTGGCCGGATAGCCGCTCTTGGCGGCGAGGGAGGCCAGCAGTTTGCGGTTCTCCGGGCGCGAGGTGTCGTAGCTGGCCCAGACGATCTCCGGATACTTGGCCTGCATGTAAGGGATGAATTTCTTTTCTTCGCGGCAGTGCGGGCACTGGGGATGGAAGAAGAAGGAGATCTGCTTGCCGCCCGCCGTCGGGAGTTGCTGCCGCCCCCGGTATTCCTGAAAGGAGATGACGAGGCCGAGCACCACCAGCCCGAGGCAGAGCCAGCGCTGGAAGGGATCGGCGAAAAAGTCCTTCAGCCAGCCCGGTACCGCCAGAAATTTCTTATCAGCCATGCCGCCCCTCCCCCCGCCGGGTATTGCCGCCGTCCCCCGCCGTTTCGGCCGCACGATTGCATTTGCTCATCATCCTGTGCTCCATCGCCACTCTCCACCGCTTCTCGAATCTGCCCTTGGCCGTCAGTCCCCGTTGTCCTTGAGTCGGGCCAGTTCCCGGATATGTTCGGGGCCCAGGCCGCAACAGCCGCCCAGTATACCGATTCCGAAGGAATTCCGCCACTGTCTGGCGAGGCGGGCGAGATGATTTGGGGCGATGATATCCTCGAACACCCATTGCGGCATGCGGAAGACGCCGCTGTCGGGATAGGCCAGCAGCGGCCCGGACCAGCGGCGGCGGATGATTTCGAGGCAGGGGGCGATGGCGGCGACCGGGGAGTGCATGATGCCGTAGGCGCTGCCGCCACCGGCGCCGATGATCGTGGCCGCGACCTCGGCAAAGGACAGTTCCCGCCGGTGGTAGGAGACCAGCCGGCCGTCGGCCTCGAGCCGGGCGCTGAGCCCGACCCACACCGGCAGACCGGTGGCGGCCGCCGCCGCGATTGCCGGCAGCGCCAGATCCGGGTCCGACATCATCTCCAGCAGGAGCAGGTCGACCCCGGCTGTGGCCAGGATTGTGGCGATCTCGGCAAAATCGGCCGCGGCCGTGCGCCGGTCCGGGACCGCCGCCGGATCGCGGAAATCAGTACCGGCGATCACCGGCACCTGGTGCGACAGCGACCCGGCGATGACGACCGGCCGAGCGACTGCCGCCTGGTCGCGGGCGGCACGGGCGATCGCCACCGCCCGGCGGTTGATCTCCGCCAGCTGCGCACCGAGGCCGGCGGCCTCGAGCATGGGGCGGTTGGTCGAAAAGGTGTTGGTGGTGATGACGTCGGCGCCGGCAAGGATGTAATCACGATGAACGGCGAGGAGGAGATCGGGATCGGTCAGGGTGGCGGCCGCGCACCAGGCGGTGTCGTGCATGGCCGCCCCGCGGCGCTGCAGTTCGGTGCCGGTGGCCCCGTCGAGAAGGATCAGGCGGCCGGCGGCGAGGGCCGCCGCCACCTGCTGCATCGGGTTGGTGGTGTCCATCGATTCCTCCACGGCGAAGAAGGGGAGCCGCTCGCCGTCATCGCGACCTCTCCCTGCCTTTTCGCCCTTTCATGTTCTGTCATCGCGACCTTCCCCCGCCTTTCCACCCTTTCATGCGGTAGGATCTAGTGGCTCTCGGGACTCGGCATGGTATCGCGACCTTCCCCCGCCTTTCCACCCTTTCATGCTCTTATATCGCGACCGTCCCCCGCTTTTTCGTTTTTCATGTTCTGTCATCGCGACCTTCTCCCGCTGTCATCTCGACCAACGGGAGAGATCTCAAACAGGCCTGGGAGTCATTCACAGCAGAAAAAAACCGGATTTCTCGCTTCGCTTCGAAACGACAGCGGGGGGTGGGATCATGGCCTCCGCCCTACCGGGAACAACGAGATTTCCCGCTTCGCTCGATATGGGTGAAAAACGAAATGACAGGGAGGAGATTGTCACGCCCGACCGGCCGGCGGCCACCGCATCCCCGCTCAAGCCCCGCTGACCGGCAGGGAAACGGTAAAGGCGCTGCCCTGGCCGAGCTTGCTCTCGACCCGGATGCTGCCGCGATGGGCGTTGACGATGCTCTTGACGATCGCCAGCCCCAGGCCGGTGCCGTGGATCGTTCGGGTGTTGGCGTCCTTGACCCGGTAGAAGCTGGCGAAGATCTCCTCGAGATCCTCCTCCGGGATGCCGTAGCCGGTATCCCGCACCGTCACCGCCAGAAAGCCGGCGTCGACGCCGGCCGCCAGGGACACCCGGCTGTCCGGCGGCGAGTACTTGATGGCGTTGGTGATCAGGTTGGTGAAGACCTCGTCCATGCCCTGGGGGTTGGCCTGGATCAGCGGCAGGTCGGGAAGCGGCTCGATCTCGAGGGTGATCCCCGCCGCCGCCGCCGCCGGGCGATGAAAGGCGACCTGTTCCTCCAGCAGCCGGCGGATGTCCAGCGACTCCTTGGCGTTGGCGATGAGGCCGGCTTCGATCCGGGCCAGGTCGAGCAGTTCGGAGACCATATTGGTCAGGTTGTGGATCTTGCCCGAGGCCCGCTCGAGGATCTCGCGCTGCTTGGCGGTCACCTCGCCCGCCAGGCCGTCGAGGATGACCTGGATCTGCATCAAGAGCGAATTCATCGGCCCCCTGATCTCATGCGACACCATCGACACGAAATCGGACTTCATCCGCTCCATCTTCTTGCTGGCGGTGATGTCGTGAAGGACGGTGATGGTGCCGAGGTTGGCGCCGGTCCGGCCGCGGAACGGGGCGCAGCGGACATCGAGGATCCGCTCAGGCTGGCTGTCCCAGGCGGCCACGCTCAGTTCATGGACAATTTCGGTAAAGGTGTCCGGCGGCATCGCCAGCGCCTCGTCGATCATCGACCGCAGCTGGTCGTCGGCCACGACCTCCTCCACCAGACGGCCGACGACAGTGTCCCCGGACCAGCCGATCATGTGCAGGAAGGCCGGATTGGCCAGAACGATGCGCCGCTCGCCGTCGGTGGTCATGACCCCGTCCATCAGCCGGTTGACCATCACTCGGAGGCGCGATTTGCTGTCGGCGATATCCTGGAGGGCGCGGGTATAGCGGATCGATTTGGTGACTATGCTCCGCAGCTGGTCCGGGGTGAACGGTTTTGGGATGAAGTCGAAGGCCCCCTTCTTCATCGCCTCGATCGAATGCTCGACCGTGGCGTAGCCGGTGATGACGATGACCACCGTGTCCGGATGGTGTTCCCGGACCGCGGCCAGGACATCGAATCCCGACATCACCGGCATCATCAGGTCGACGAGGATGATGTCGAAATGCCGGTCCCTGATCAGCGCCAGCCCCTGCTCGCCGTCGGCGGCCAGGACGACGTCGAAACCCATCTCCTCGAGGACCATCCGGCACGCCTCGCGGATCCGCGATTCGTCATCGACCACCAGTATCCGCCCCTTCACTTTCGCCCCTGCACCTGTACTCATTACCTTCTCCCTGCTATCCGATCGAATCGAACAGGATCAAATCCGACATCGGCACCAGGGGCAGTTCGAGGGCTAAGGTCGTTCCCTCCGGGCCGGTCTCCTTGACGTAAATCCGTCCGTGGTTCTCTTCCATGATGCCGTAGGCCATGCTCAGCCCGAGGCCGGTTCCCTTGCCCACCTCCTTGGTGGAAAAGAAGGGATCAAAAATCTTCGACATGTTTTCCTCCGGGATGCCGCCCCCGGTATCGCTGACTTCGAGTATCGCCTTGCGGCTCTGCCGGTCCTCGAGGGTACGCAGGGTCAGCGTCCCGTTGCCGTCCATCGCATCGACGGCGTTGATGATCAGGTTGATCACCACCTGGCACAGCTGGTTCTTGTCGGCATTGACCAGGACCGGGGCCGCCGGCGCATCCTCGACCACCTTGACATGGAGGAACAGCTTCTGGTCGCGGACCAGCCGCAGGCTCTCGCCCAGCACTTCGCCAAGTTGGAAATACTGTCTGCTCGGGTTGGACTGGCGGCTGTAGGCGAGGAGATTCCTGACGATCTCCTGGCACCGCTGGGTATCCTCGACGATATAGCTGAGATTCTGTTCGAGGGGATGATCCTTCTCCAGCTTCTCCCGCATCAGACTGGCGTACATCAGGATCCCGGTCAACGGGTTGTTGATCTCATGGGCCACACCCGCCGCCAGTCGACCGAGCGAGGCCAGTTTCTCGGACTGGATGAGCTGGGCGTGGGCGTCCTTCAACTGCCGCTCGACTTCCAGCTTCTCCCGCAGGTCGTTGAATATCCCGGCAGTCGCTGCTTCCCGGCCATCCTCGTAGATGATGACGGCGGTCATCTCAGCCGGAATCTCGGTGCCGTCCTTGCGGCGGATGGTCACCCGGGTGATCGGCAGCTTGCCCTTCTCGCCGATTTCCTCGCTGCGCAGCATCCGCATGATGTCCCGCGCCACTCCGGGCGGATAATAATCCTCGATATTGACGTTGTCGATGCCGTAACCGGAATAGCCGAACAGGTCCTCCGCCGCCTTGTTCATCAGGATGATCCGGCCTTGCCGGTCGGCGGCGATGATGCCGGAAACCGAGGTCTGGACCACCCGGTCGATCAGTTCCCGGACGCCGCTGTACATCTTCTCGAGATGCTTGACCCGGGTGACATCGCGGATGCTCTCGATGATATAATCAACCTCGCCGTCGGCACCGAGAATCGGTGACAAGACCCGCTCCTCCCAGCATTCCTCGCCGTAGACATCGCGGAATTTGAGCAGCGCCGACTGGCCGCTGCGGGTCTCGACCGCGCGCTTCAAGGGACAATCGGCCTTGTCGATGCAGGGGAACTTCTGGTCCGGGTAGTACTTGAGGTTGACCTCCCGGCAGGATCGGCCAAGGATCTCCTCCTCCTCGACCCCAACCTTCTCCAGATACCGGCTGTTGACGGCGATGATGGTCCGGTCGGGCAGGAGGATGACCGTGGGGTACGACAGGGATTCGAACACCCGAAGGCGCCAGTCGATCTCCCTGTCGATGCCTTTGTCGATCATTGCCGTCCTTCCTCCGGAATGTTGTTGCGCGCCAGCCGACCGAGCCGACCGCACCGCCCCTCGCGCGGCGTCAGGGCCGCCGTGGCGTTTTTCCGTCGTCTCAACCATTATGCCGCCCCACGGCAGGCCGGTTTTCAATCACGAAGGTCCCTTTCAGGCAGTCCACCACCCTTGCGGCGCAGTTCTCCGGCACCGCCAGGTGGATGCTGGTGCCGGAACAACCGGAGGCGAGCAGCGGGATCGCTGCCGCCAGCACCGGGGCGATCGCCGCCTCGGCGATGCCGTAGCGATCCTGGAAGTGCGGCCCGTGCAGGTACACCATCTCCACCGGCGAGGTCTGCCGCCAGGCCCCGTGTCCGCTCTCCGCGGCCCCTTCCTCGAACAGACGGCGGACTTCCCGCTCCCTGCCGTCAGTGGCAAAGACGAGGGAGAACCGCATCTCGCCGATGGCGAGGGGCTGCAGGTTCACCAGGTGGAAGGTCACGCCGATCTGTCCCAGGGAGGCGATCACCGCTCCCCAGTGCGCCATCCGGTCAGCCGGGAAAACCACCGTGTACAGGGACAGGCCGGTGACGGTCGTCACCCCGTAGATGCGGATCTGGGGTTCCCAGTATACAGCAATTGTTTCCATTGGCTGCTCAGAAAATACACCGCACTCAACGTTTGATCTGGGTGATGGAGAATTCGGGCCGGAAAGGGGAATGGTGCTCCGGCAGATCGACCACGGCGCCCAGTATGGCCACTGCCTCATCGAGCAGCGGGAAATCGATGTTGACCGACAACGCCGAGATCGAGGTGCAGAGACTGTGGATGGGGATACCCGCCTCGGCGAGGGAGGCGACAACGCGGCCGAGCAGGGTGGGACTGCGTCGATGCGGGAAAATGGTCAGGGTGCCGATCCGGGTGATGCGCTCGACCCGCCCGGTCCACGGTTGGCCGTTCGCGCCGGCCTCATCGGGCGACAGGCCGTCGAAGATCCGGTCGACCTGAACGGCATCGGCAGCGGCAACGCAGAACGTGCCGCGGCTCAGTTCCCCATCCCGGCCGGAGCAGTAAAACGACAGGTTGATCCGGCGTTCGGCCATCTGCCGCAGCAATTCCGACAGCGACCGGTCGGCGGATGAGACCTGGCGGCAGGTGTACTGGACCAGCTCCGGGCTGAACTTGATCCCGCCGATATCAATCCGCGGATCATCTGGAGGCGGAAGATGCTCGTCCACTCGTCATCGGCTGAAAAAGGTATTAAAAGATCCTCCGGGCGGGCCCGGAGGATCAGAAGGTGATACGTCGGCCGCGATCCCGCATCGAACACATGACCTCTTCCGGCCAGTCTCGATGCGGGAATGGGGCTTACAGGCTGTCCTGGACGATCTCAACCAGCTTGTCCATATCGACCGGCTTCGGCACGTAATCGTCGGCCAGGGTGGTCTTGCCGCCCATATGGGTGTAGTTGGTCGAGGAGATCGCATCGGTCACCGCGGTCAGCAGGACCACGACGATGCCCTTGTACTCCTCGGACGTCTTCAGCTCGTTGCACAGGGTGTACCCATCCTTGCGCGGCATCATCACATCGAGGATGATCAGCGCCGGCCGTTCCTCCTTGATCCTGGCCATCGCCTCGACGCCGTCATAGGCCTTGGCGACCCGGAATTTCTTGCTCTCCAGTTTCATGGCCATCATCTCGACCAGATCCGTATCGTCATCCACTACCAGTATGAGGTTGTTCTTACTCATGCCTTCCATCCTCCTCAACTCTTGTTGAGATCAGTCACAGGTTTATCTATACTACAGGTCTGGGCAGCAGGCCGGCCCGCTCAACGATTTCCTTCACCTTTTCTTCCCAGTCGATGGCCATGATATGGAAGCCGGCGACGCCCTCGATCTTCTTCAGGCGCTCGATGGTCTCGATGCAGATGGTGATCCCCTCCTCCGGCTGCTTCTCCTTCGGCTGGGCCGCCATCCGGTCGACGATCTCCTGCGGGACGTCCATGCCGGGAACCTTGTTCTTCATGTAGCGGGCCGCCCCGACCGACTTGATCGGGGTGACGCCGGCGAGGATGTAGCACTTCTTGTGCAGCCCCATCGACCGGACCCCTTCCATCCACTTCTCGAACTTGTCGACGTTGAAGATGCACTGGGTCTGGATGAAATCCGCCCCCGCCGCGACCTTCTTGGCCAGACGCAGGACCCGGAGCTCGAAGGGATCGGCAAAGGGGTTGGCGGCGGCGCCGATGAACATCTTCGGCGGGCTCTTGATCTCGGCCCCACCCTGGAACAGGCCTTCGTCTCGCATCTGCTTGACCATCTGGATCATCTGGATCGAGTCGATGTCATGGACGTTGGCGGCCATCGGGTGGTCACCGAACTTGGTGTGATCGCCCGACAGACAGAGCATCGTGTTGATTCCCAGCGAATAGGCGCCGATGATGTCGGCCTGCATCGCCAGGCGGTTGCGGTCACGGCTGACGACCTGCAGCAGCGGGTTGAGCCCTTCCTGCTTGAGGATCACCGAGGCGGCGAGACTCGACATCCGGACCATCGCCGTCTGGTTGTCGGTGACGTTGACGGCATCGACAACGCCTTCGAGATATTTTCCTTTTTCCCTCACCTTGTCGGGCAAGCACCCACGCGGCGGGCCACATTCGGAGGTTACCGCCAGATGCCCTGCGGCCAGCACCTTCTCCAGTTTGCTTTCGGTTTTCATTCTGCCAGATCCTCTCTGATTATCTTTCTTGGGCCAGCACCCTTACCTGCCCGCCAATCCTTGGCCGGGGTAATCTCCACATAGCGATCCTGCTGCCCTAAATCCTTCAACCTCTCCCAGATCAGGGCCCAAGCGCAGTCGACCTCCTCGCTGATCTCGCAGTGGCCACCGGTCGAACCGCCGCAGGGACCGTTCATCAACTGTTTGGCACAGCGGGCGATCGGGCAGATGCCGCCGGTCTGGCCAAGCAGACAGTTGCCGCAGCCCATGCACCTCTCCGCCCAGACGCCCTGTCGTTCCGAGGCCCCCATGAACTTGGTGTTCAGGGCCGGAAAGACCGGCTTATCCTTGTAGCGGCGGGCCACTTCCTGGACTCCGCAGCCGCAGGCCATCGACATCACCGCGTCGACGCCGTCGAGCATCGGCACCAGTTCCTCGACATACTCGGGGTCGCACTGACGCTCGAGAGTATGCTCCCGCACCTCGATGCTCGTGCCGGCCTTGAGCAGGGCCATCTGCAGCCCGGAGGCGAGCAGACCGACTTCCTTGCGGCCGCCGGCGGCGCAGACCGTCACGCATTCGTTGCAGCCGACGAGCAGGATGCGACGGTAGGGGCGGATATATTCAATGAGTTCTTCCAAGGGTTTTCGTTCTGCCGTGATCATTGTTGTTCACTCTCCTGTTGCAAAAATTGCCGGGTAATCGCCTTCAGGCCGCTTTTCCCGTTTCGATGGCGGCATGGATCGGGCTCGGTCCCATCCCACGGATCTTCTCGGTGATCTCCGTCGCCACCTGGGCGAAACGGTAGCCCATGCCGGCGGACATCGTCACCATTTCCAGGCGCTCCGGCTCGATGCCGATTTCATCCATATATCTGCGAACATAGGCTACCATGCGGGTGGCCTTGGTGTTGCCGTTCTTGAAGTGGCAGTCGCCCTCGAGGCAGCCGGCGACGTACACCCCGTCAACCCCCTTCTCGAAGGCCTTGATGACATGCATCGCATCGACCTTGCCCGAGCAGGGGACCCGGATGACCTTGACGTTGGGGGGATAGGAGAGCCGCTGGCTCCCCGCCATGTCGGCGGCGGTATAGGCACAGTAGTGGCAGCAGAAGGCCACGATGACCGGTTCGAATTTGTCCATCACGCGATATTCCTCTCAAAGAGTTCTTCCAGTTTGGCCATGATCCGGTCATCCTCGAACTGCATCAACTGGATGGCCTTGGCCGGACAGACGGCGGCGCAGACGCCGCAGCCGTGGCATTTTGCCGGGTCGATTTCCGAATAGCCGTCGGCATTGATGAAGGGGATGCCGAAGGGACAGGACCGGACGCAGATGAGGCAGGCGGCGCACCGGTCGCGGTCGACCCGGGCCGCCCTGGCGCCGAGATCGATGGTATCGCGGGCCAGCATCGTCAGCGCCCGCGAAGAGGCGGCCAGCGCCTGGGCGATACTCTCCCTGATCAGCTTCGGCCCGTGGGCGCAGCCGGCGACGAAGAAGCCGGGCACCGGCAGATCGACCGGCCGCAGCTTGACATGGTCTTCGAGAAAATAGCCGTCGGCGGTCCGCGGGATCTTGAAGATCATCGCCAACTCGTCGTTGCCGTCCTCATCGGCCACCAGGCCGGTGCTGAGACAGAGCCGGTCGGCGTTGACGGTGATCTCGCGGCCCAGCACCGGGTCGGTGAAGGTGACCTCGACCATCTCCCCCGCCGCTTCGACCCGGGGCGGCGCCTCGGCACTGTAGCGGACGAAGATCACCCCGGCCTGACGCGCCTTCTGGTAGTATTCCTCCTGGAACCCGTAAGTCCGCATGTCGCGATAGAGGACGAAGATGCGGGCCTCGGGGTTGATCTCGAGGATCCGCAGGGCGTTCTTGACCGCATTCTGGCAGCAGATCCGGGAACAGTTGGGATTGTCGGGGGTCCGCGATCCGACGCACTGGATCATCACCACGTTGTCCCAGGCCCGGACGGTGCCGGGTTTTTCCTCGATCAGGTTCTGCAGGTCGAACTGGGTCGACACCTGGCTGCACTCGTCGAGCAGATACTTGGCCGGGCGGTTGGGCAGGGCCCCGGTGGCGAGGATGGTGACGCCGTGCTCGATCTGACGGTAGAACATCTGCCGCCCGGTCTGCATCCCGGTCCGGAACATGCCGGGCAGACCGCCGTGATCGACGATCAGCGCCCGGGTGATGACCTGGATATTGTCATGGGCCTCGGTGCGGGCGACGAGATCGCGCACCAGCGGCGCCACCTCGTTGCCCTCCAGGGTCCGGTGGATCTTCGCCGCCTGGCCGCCCAGGGTTGCCGAGCGTTCGGCGAGGTAGACCTTGTGGCCATGGTCGGCGAGCTGGAGGGCGGCGGTCATGCCGGCGACCCCGCCGCCGACGACCAGCACGTCCTTGTTCATCGGCAGGCTGTGGTCGGCCAGCGGCTGGGAGCGGACGACACTGCCGACCGCCATCCGGATGAGGTCCTTGGCCTTGTCCGTCGCCCCTGCCGCCCGGTGGGCATGGACCCAGGTGACCTGATCGCGGATGTTGGCGATCTCGAGGAGATAGCGGTTAAGGCCGGCCTTGCGGATGACTTCCTGGAATTTGGCCTCATGGGTGCGGGGCGAACAGCCGCCGATCACCACCCGGTTGATCTTCTCGTCGGCAACGATCTGCTGGATCTGGCGCATCGACTCGCGGCTGCAGCCGTGTCCCTGCAGCCGGGCGACGGCGACATGGGGCAGGGTGCCGGCGTATTCGGCCAGGGCGGCGGCATCGATCACCCCGCCGATATTCTCGCCGCAGTCGCAGATGAAGACCCCGACCCGCGGCTCCTCGCCGACCACTCCGAACTCGGGCGGCAGCAGCTCCTGGTCCGCTTCGCCCTCTTCGACCGTCTCGGCCATTGCGGCAGGAGCCAGATCGCCGGCGGCCATGATCGCGGCGGCGCTGGCCTGGACCATGGTCTCGGGGATGTCCTTGGGGGCCTCGATGACCCCGGCGACGTAGACGCCCGGCACCGAGGTGACCACCGGATTGAAGCCATCGGTCTTCGGGAACCCGCCGCTGTTGAGATCAAGGCCCAGCTTGCCGGCCAGGATCCGGACATCGTCGGCCACCCGGAAACCGGTGGAGAGGACGACGATATCGAATTCCTCGGTCACATTGTGAGCACCGCTGTCGGTGCCGTAGGTCACCACGAGGTTATCGGTCCCGACCGGGCGGAGAACGCTGTGCGGCCGGCTGCGGACGAAGCGGACCCCGAATTCGTCCCGCGCCCGCAGATAATAGCGCTCGTAATCCTTGCCCATGGTCCGCATGTCCATGTAGAAGATCGTCGTCTCGATGTCGTCGCCGAATCGCTCCTTGGTGACGATGGCCTCCTTGAGGGCGAACATGCAGCAGGCGCTGGAACAGTACTGACCGGCCCCCTTCTGCAGACCGCGCGAGCCGACGCACTGGATCCAGGCGACCTTCTTCGGTTGAGCGCCGTTCGAGGGTCGCACCAGCCGCCCCGTGGTGGGGCCTGAGGCGGAGAGGATCCGCTCGTACTCGAGGCTGGTGACGACATCGGGCTGAGCGGCATAGCCGAGATAATCGAGATGACTGGGATCGAACAGGGCGCCGCCGGGGACGAAGACGATCGAGGCGCATTTGACCTCGCGGTTGCTGCCGAAATCATCGGGGTTGATCGCCCCGGCCGGGCAGGTATCCATCAGGGCCTTGACGTCGGTGCACTTGGCCATGTCGATCGAAAAGGCCTGGGGGGTGGCCTGGGGATAGCGCATGCAGGTCGGGGCGCGATGATCGAGACCGGGGGTGAACCGCACCCACTCGGGATATCTCTTGTGGCACTCGCCGCAGGCGGTGCACTTGTCGAGGTTGATATAGCGGGGGGCGGTCTCGAGCTGGACCGTGAAATCGCCCTTCTTGCCCTTGACGTCGGTGACCGTGGTCATCGTCACCAGCTCGATGTGTTCCTGGCGGCTGCTCTCGGAGAGATTGGGCGACAGGGTGCACAGATCGCAGTTGTTGGTCGGGAAGGTTCGATCGAGCTGGGTCATCAGGCCGCCGATGGAGTAGGCGCGATCAACGAGGATGACGTTCTTTTCGGCCTCGGCCAGGTCGAGGGCCGTACGGATGCCGGCCATACCGCCGCCGATCACCAGGACTCTGTTGTTGCTGGTATTTGTATTGTGCATGTCTCTCTCTTCATTTCCCCGGCCCGACGGCGGGCTCCCGGACGCTGTCCGGGGACCCGGTGTTTTAGGACCGGCGACGATTGGTTGTCAGATTCCGGCGATATCGAGAATAGCCGGCAGCTTGTGCTCCCAGCCGAGGGTCTGGATCATCACCCCTTCGGTCATCGTCTTCAAGGCCGCCACGGTCTCGCCGGCGATCTGGATCCCTTCCTGTTCGCGGTCCGACGACTTCCTGATGCGGCGGATGAGCTCATCGGAAATATGGGCCCCGGGTTCGCTGTTGGCGATGTACTGGGCGATGGCCAGCGACTTGAGGAGGAAGACGGTGGGAATGATCGGGACCCCGAGCTTCTTGATCTTCGGCAGCAGTGCGGCGAAGTGGCCGAGATCGAAGACCGGCGGGGTGATGACGAACATCGCCCCGGCCTCGACCTTTTTGGCGGCAGCGGCCAGTTCCTCTTCCAGCTCCGCCGCATCGGCGCAGGGGGCCATGGTGCAGCCGACGGTGAAGCCGGGAATGCCGTCGAGATCGAAACCGGCCATGTCGCGGCCGGCCTGCAACTGGCGGATGGCGCCGAGCAGGCCGATCTCGTCGAGGTCGGCGACGGTCTTGGCGTCGCTGTGGTCGCCCTGGCTCATCTCCTCGCTGTGGGCGACGATCAGGTTCTGGATGCCCAGGACATGGGCGGCGAGGATGTCGCCCTGCAGGGCCATGCGGTTGCGGTCGCGGCAGTAGGTATGGATGATCGCCTCCACCCCCTGCTGCTGCATCAGGACGCCGCCGGCAATGGCGCTCATGCGCATGATGCCGTTGTCCATATCGGGAATGACGACGGCATCGATCCTGCCCTTGATGCGCCGCGCATCGGTCATCAGCCTCGAGATATTCACACCCTTCGGGGTATGCATCTCGGCGAGGACTACAAATTCGTGTGCCTGTAATCTTTTCTGAAAACTCATCGTTTCCTCTCTCCGGATACCAGCATCTCAGCTTCGGGTTGCTCCCTGCAGGTCATCATGGTCTTGATCACAGGGCTGTTTCGGGATGAAAAACATTGACGTCCTTGAGATCGTCTCCCAGGTAGGTCCGCTCGTTGGGACCGAGGATCCCCAGCGACAGGCAGATCAGGGTCCAGATATGGACGGTGTTGAACTTGCCGCCGAAGTGGTGGCCGATATCATGGACCTGGGCATGGCAGTTGTGGCAGCCGGTGATGCAGTAGTCGGCGCCGGTGGCCATGATCTGGTCGAACTTGAGCTTGCCGTATGCCCGCCGCTCCTCGGGGTAGCCGGACTGGAGGAAGCCGCCGCCGCCGCCGCAACAGTAGTTGTTCGACTTGTTCGGCGTCATCTCGATGACGTTCTCCTTGCCGACCACCGATTCGACGACGAAGCGGAGGTCATCGGCGACGGGATCGCCGAAGCTCTTGCGCACGATCTGGCACGGATCCTGGATGGTGAACTTGACCCCCAGCTCCTTGTTCCAGTCGGAGTTGACCTTCAGGCGCCCCTCGCGGATCCACCTGGCGTAGTACTGATAGATTGAAGCGACTTCAAACTTGTGATCGATATTGAATTTTTTCAGTCCGGCCCGGACCGAGAAGGTGATGTGCCCTCACTCGGTGTTGAGAAAGACCTTCACCCCGAGCTTGTCGGCCTGGTTGGCCGAGACCCGGGTGACGTGCTCCCAGCTCTCGTTCTCGGCCAGGAACAGGCAGTAGTTCTCCGCCGCCCAGCCCTTGCTGCCGTAGGTCCAGTCGACCCCGGCGAGGTGGAGGATCTTCCACAGCGGCACCAGTTCGTCCGGCTCGGTCACCGGCTCGCGGGAGTTCTGGTTGAGGAAGAAATGGGCCCCCTCCTTGTCGATCGGGGCGACCATGTCGGCGAACTCCGGCTGCGACTCGCGGTACTCCTCGAGCACGTCCTGGACGACGAAGACGAAATCGTCGGGCGCCGTCCCCATGGCGCTGTTGGAATCGTTGCGCAGGGCCATGTCGCAGGAATTGCGGATGCCGCTGGGCCGCTTGTCCCTGGGCCAGGTGGCCCGGGCGTTGAAGACGAGCTGGGGGATGTTGATCTTCATCGGGCAGACATAGCTGCACCGCTCACACATCGTGCACATCCAGACCCACGGGGTCGTCGTCACCTCGTCATCGAGGCCCATGGCGCACATGCGCAGGAATTTCCGCGGGTCCATATCCGCCAGACCGGCCGCCGGGCATCCGGAGACGCAGGCGCCGCAGGTCAGGCAGAGATTGAGGTTGCCCCCTTCCGGGAGAATTTCCTTGACTGCGTCAATGAAGCCGCTCTTCTTCTTTCCTTTGATTACAATGCTGCTTTCCGGCATGGATCTGTCCTTTTCCTCTCGGGTTTCTACATCGGGGTATCCCGGATCTTTCTCGCATCCGTCACCGCCCTCGGCCGTTGCCCTCAGGCCCGGCACTTGCGGATCCGCACCCTGAAAAAATCGGGTCCGGCATAGCTCTTTCCGTCCATCAACACCTCGTACGTGTCCTCAGGCAGCACCTTCAGCAGATCGTCCTTGATATCGGGGTCCGATCCCCGTATCTCCATGATCTGCGTCGGCTGCATCCGGCTGAAGACCTCCGTCATCTTCAACAGCGAGATGGACGAGAAGGTATTCCTGAAATCCAGTATAATGTCGTCGTTTCCAGCCACTTTCCAACACTCCTCCATGATGTCCACCCGGTCTCAATAGCAACAATCGGACCAGGACGCGGGCGGGATAACAAATTATTCCGCCAGGTGATGTGATCTGTCCGATATTGCGGTCTATTACCGGATCGAAGGAAATTTTCCGGGAGATTGAAAAAGGTCGGGAAGATGAGTAGAGTGTCAACGCAACTGCTAAATTGCTCAAACAGTTAAACTTTACAGGTGTTAAGCCTTAACGGGGGAATACGCATGACCGGTCGGGAGTTGGACGGATACTGGAAGACCGTGGTGAACACGCTGCGCGACGGTATAATGATCGTCAACACCCGCGGTGCCATCGTCTCCGTCAACCGGGCCTTCGAGCAGATCACCGGCTACAGCCGGGAAGAGCTCATCGGCAAGAGCTGCGAGATCCTCCACTGCGACTCGTGCACCCGGGCCAGGGCCGAGAGAGGCCAACACTGGTGCAGCCTGTACCACTCGGAGGAGGCCGAACAACGGAAATGCCAGATCCGCCGCAAGGACGGGCGGGAGATCCAGACGCTCAAGAACGCCGCCATGCTCAAGGACGCCGACGGCAACGTCATCGGCGCGGTCGAGACCCTGGCCGATCTCTCCGAGATCACCGAGAAGGACAACCAGTTGGAGGCCTTCCGGCGCCAGCTCCACTCCGAGGACGAGTTCCACGGCATCGTCGGCAGTTCGGCGCCGATGCAGCGGGTCTTCGACATGATCGAGAACGCCGCCGCCTCCGACGCCCCGGTCATCATCTACGGCGAGAGCGGCACCGGCAAGGAACTGGTGAGCCGGGCCATCCACGAGATCGGCCTGCGCCGGACCAGGCCGTTTGTCAAGGTGAACTGCGCCAGCCTGACCGAATCGCTGCTCGAGAGCGAACTGTTCGGCCATGTCCGCGGCGCCTATACCGGGGCCTACAAGGACCGGGTCGGCCGTTTCGAACTGGCCAACAAGGGTGACATCTTCCTCGACGAGATCGGCGACCTGCCGATCCCGACCCAGACCAAACTGCTGCGGGTGCTGGAGGAAAAGGTCGTCGAGCGGGTCGGCTCCAGCACCCCGATCGCCACCGACGTCCGGATCATCTCGGCCACCAACAAGGACCTGATGCAGTTGGTGGAACAGGGGGCCTACCGCCAGGACTTCTATTTCCGGATCAACGTCATCCCGATCGTCCTGCCGCCGCTGCGTGAACGCGTCGCCGACATCCCGCTCTTGGCCGAGAAGTTCTTCAATAAGCTGCGCCTGAAGAGCGGCAAGACGATCGCCGGGATCAGCCGGGAGACGATGGAGATCCTCGTCAACCACAGCTGGCCAGGCAACGTCAGGGAACTCAAGGGGACCTTCGAATACGCCTTCGTCACCTGCCATGACGAGATGATCCAACCCTTCCATCTCCCCGAGACCATCCTCCGCCCGAAGGCAGCCGAGACCGCTGTGAAAAAGACTGCCTTCAGCCTGAAGGAGATCGAGAAGCAGGAACTGCTCGAAGTCCTGGCGCGGACCGGCGGCAACCAGTCGAAGGCCGCCGAGATCCTCGGGGTCTCGCGGGTCACCATCTGGAACCGGATGAAGCGCTTCGGCATCGACGCCAAACGGACAGTCGAAGCCAGGTAGCGCACTTTGAGTGTTCAAGCGGTTAAGCGTTCAAACGTTTAAGCGGTTAAGCGTTTGATCGTTTGATCGTTCTTCCAGGAGGATGGACGATGTTCAAAGTCAGATACGCCCATACGAAGCTTATCCTGCTCGCCCTGGCCGGCGCCGTGGCACTGACGGCCTGCAGCGCCCCGCCCGGCGATGCCGAAAACGGCAAACGGTGGTATGCGATGCACAACTGCTCCGCCTGCCACGGCCAAAACGCCAACGACGGCCGCGCGCTGGCCATCGCCGGCCTCGACATGGGCTTCTCCAGATTCGAGGGCATCCTCAGAAAGCCCTATTCGCCGAGCATGCCGGCCTTCCCCGAGGCCAGACTGTCCCGACAGGACGCCGCCGACATCTACGCCTGGCTCAGATCGCTCAAGTAGCCGGATTCATTTGTCTCTTTGATTCCAGGGACGGAAAGAAAAAATAATGCCAATGAATAAGGAATGATTATCCTATTGGCATGAGAGGCACCGTCCGATCCGCCTCCATCCGGCAGACGGAGAATGTCGTCTGCACTCGTTCACCGACCGCGGAAAGGAGAAAAAAATGGTTGAAGGTCTCTTTGCACTCCTGGAGAAGATAGGCTTCAGTCATCCCCTGCACCCGATGATGACCCACCTTCCGATGGGCATGGTCGTCGGGATGGTGGTGTTTTCGTTGATCGGCCTGCTCTGGAAAAAGCCGCAATTGGGCGAAACGGCGTATTACTGCTCCCTGCTGGCACTGGTATCGGTCTTTCCGGCCATCGCCGCCGGGTTGCTCGACTGGCTGCATTCGTTCGCCGGCACCTGGGGTCTGCTGATCATCATCAAGATGATTCTCGCCACCCTGCTGACCGTGTTGCTGATCGTGGCGGTGGTCCTCAAGCACCGGGGCGCCCCGCCCAGAAAACTCGCACTGGTCTATCTGCTGTGCCTGGCCTGTGCCGGTGGCCTTGGTTTCTCGGGAGGCGAACTGGTCTACGGCGGATAAGCCGTTGTCAGAAAATAAGATGGCCAGTTCAATCTTCGGGAACGGCATAAGGAGCCGTAACGAAACAAAGAAAATGGCCATGTTCTTTCGTAACGGCTCCTCAACCGGCAGCGGCCGCGGTCAGGTCGCCTCGCCGGCCAAGTCCTGCGGCGGTTCCTCGACTTTTTTCCGATCGGAGATGTCGACGGCGAAGGAGAAGGAATAGGTCTTCCCTTCGAACTCGAGGATATTGATCGAGACCTCGACCGGGAACAGGGTGCCGTCCTTGCGGCGGTGCACCGTCTCGATGATCCCGCCCCTGCTCGCCCTCATCCGGCGCCGGTGCTCGAGCCAGCGCTCTCTGGTGAAGGTCGGATCGATATCGAAGACCGTCAACGAGGTGAGTTCCTCCCTGCTGTAGCCCAGGCTCTCGCAGGCATGGTGATTGGCGGAAACCACCCGGCCGTCCTGATCCTCGATGCTGAAGATGCTGACACTGGCATGGTCGATGCAATACTGGGTCAGGCGAAGGTCGGTCTCGGCTCGCAACCGTTCGGTGATATCGTTGTACATGACGATGACGCTGGTCACCATGCCCCGCTCATCCTTGACCGGGGCCACCGTCACCTCGAAGACCGAAGGAATGTCTCCCTCCCCGTCCTGCCCCCTCCCCACCCGCTCCTCGTGTTCGAGCTGGAAGTGAACGGTTCCGCCCCCATCGAAAACGGAACGGAGCATTGACAGAAAGCCCTGCTCCCGGATCCGGCTGTCGAGCAGGATGTTGTAACCGCCGGCCGCCCCGTCTTCGAACCGTTTCAGGGTATCCCGGCAGGCCCTGTTCATCTGGATCAGGTTGCCGAACCGGTCCGAGATCCAGATAGGGTATGGGTTCTGGGTGAAGATGCCGTCGAGCAGACTGGTGGTGCGGATCTGGAGTTTCTCCGCCTCCTTGCGGGCGGTAATATCGAACAGCAGGCCGTTCCAGCAGACGGCCCCATCCCAATCCGGTTCCGGCCGGGCCATGAAATCGTACCACCGGACCAGGCCGTTGATGACGAGACGCAGGTCCATCCGCCACGGACTGAAGGTTCCGGAGTTGTGGTGCAGGGACTGTTCGTAGCGCTCCCGGTC
This sequence comes from Desulfobulbus sp. Tol-SR, assembly GCA_000769715.1. Taxonomy (GTDB): domain Bacteria; phylum Desulfobacterota; class Desulfobulbia; order Desulfobulbales; family Desulfocapsaceae; genus Desulfoprunum. Next base: position 20,632 of record JROS01000041.1, on the reverse strand, counting down.
GGCCGGATGGATCAGGCGGAGAAAGAGCGCCGCATCGGCCGTCAGGGCCTCCGGAGAAAGACCGATGAGTTCGAGGGCATCCTTGCTGACATAGGAAAAACTGCAGCGGCGATCCGGATGGAGGGTCATCGAGAAGACCATCCCCGGGATATTCTCCTCGAGACGCTGGTATTTCTTGCGCCAGTCGACGACGTTCCTTTCATCCTGCTGCTTTTTGACCCGCCGCTCAGCCATCGATCGACCTCCGTTGCCCGACTGCCCCCCTTCCGCCACCCAGCCCTTTTGTTCATTACGCCACAGATTGCGCCCGCAAGGCAAGCCTTTTCTTGGTCGAACCGCCCGCAATCCCCCTATCTCCGCGAGATCACGATCTTGTCGCCGTTGCCTGGAAGAAGGTGTAGCAGAAGGTGCCGCCCGGGTCGGCGGCGGCCTCGAGATCGCCAATCCCCCTTTCCCAGGCGGCCGGGTCGATCAGCCCCCGGGCGATCGCCTGATCCCGGACCCCGCGGACCATGGCGATGAAGGTCTGGCGGGAGAAGCCCTCGATCAGGTCCGGCCGACTGCCGTCGACATAGACCACCCGCGGCACGACCCGGGGAGTGGCGAAGCCGGCCCGGCCCAGAAGCGGATAGAGTTGCCGGCCGATCAGGGCGTTGCCGCCGAGGGCGGCCTGGACCTCGACCAGGCAGGCGACGGTGCGCCGGGCGGTGGCGGTCTCGGAGTGGCAGTAAAACGAGCCGTGGTCGCCCTCGATGACGCATACCCCTCCCCCCGGTCGCAGCACCCGCTGCAGGCGGCGCAGGGCGGCAAGCGGATCGGCGAGATGCTCGAGGACGAAGCAGACGAAGACGTGGTCGTAGCTCGCGTCGGCGTGGGCGAGGGAGAAGATATCCCCCTGTTCGAAGCGGACGTTGGTCAGGCCCGCCGACTGCACCGCCTGCTCCGCCTGCGCCAGCGATGCCGGGGAGATATCGAGGGCGACGAAGCGGGACCCGGGATTGTTGCGGGCCAGAATCACCGTCTGGCTGCCGGTGCCGCATCCGGCCTCCAGCACCAGCGATCCCGGCGGATAGCGGACCTCGGCATGCAGCAGATTGGCCAGGGTGTCCGCCTGATGACTGAGACCGGCGACAGCGGCCAGCTCGGTGATCGTCATCTCCTCGCCGAACCGGGCGGTGATGTAGTCGATGGCCCGGCCGACGCCGCGGTGCTCGCGCCCGGCCGGATGCAGGGGCGGCGGGGCGGCGGCATGACGGGCGATCAGCCGGATCAGCAGGTGGAGGAAAATCGACTGCCGCTCCAGGAGCGAAACCGTCCGGTCTTCCAGCCGACGGTGAGCGGCGCGGATCAGCCCGGCCAGGGCCTGGTCCTCGATCACCCCCGCGGTGAAGAACGGCACCGCCGCCGCCCGACCGGCCATCTCCGCTGCCGCCCGCCGCAGGGTCTCGGCCCCGAAATAGAACATCCGGTAGCTCCAGCCGGACGGGGTCGCCGACTGGCCGGTATGGACCTCGTCGGGGATGACAAGGTTGATCCGGCCTTCAGCGGCGACGACGTTCTCGCCGCGATAATAGAAGCCCAGCGCCCCCCGCTCGATCACCCCGACCCCGAACCCCTCGTGGCTGTGGCGGGGGAAAGGTCCGGGTGGTCCGGGTGACCTGGGTTGCCTGCATCATCTCCAGGTCCGGCAGGCCGGGCGACCGCCAGATCCTGACCGCCTCGGCCGGGCCGGGCCGCGGCCCGTTCATGCCGCCACCCGCCGGCATCCCGGCCCGACGATCGTGCTCCGGCCGCCGGCGCCGCTCCGCACCCTGATCCGGGTGGCGATCCGCTCCCGCAGGGCCGGCACATGCGAGATCACCCCGATCAGCTTGCCGTCCTGGCGCAGGCCGGCCAGGGTCTGCAGGGCCGTCTCGAGGGCGTCGTCATCGAGCGTGCCGAACCCCTCGTCGAGGAAGAGCGAATCGACCCGGACCTTGCGGCTCGCCATCTGCGACAGGCCCAGCGCCAGGGCCAGGCTGACGATGAAACTCTCACCGCCCGACAGGTTCTTAGTGGAACGGATCTCCCCGGCCTGATAGCTGTCGATCACGTTGAGGTCGAGCGGCTGGCCCTCGTCCCGCACCAGGAGATAGCGGTCGGTCATCTTCTGCAGCTGGCGGTTGGCATGGCCGACCATGATCTCGAAGGTCAACCCCTGGGCGAAATTGCGGTACTTTCTGCCGTCGGCCGAGCCGATCAGCCCGTGGAGGCGGTCCCAGCGTTCCCACTCCCGACGCTGGGCGGCGATGACCAGGGCCCGCTGCGCCTGCCGCTGTTTCAGTTCCTCGTTGTCCCGGAGTTTGCGGCGGATCCCGCCGATCTCCTGCTGCAGTTCGGTCCGCCCGGCAACGCCCTCGTTCAGCTCCCGCTCGATCTCCTCGCGGGGACGGTCGGTGAGCCGTCGCTGCCGCTCAGCCGCCAGGTGCGTCGTCCGTTCCCGCTCGGCGGCGGCCAGTTCGGTTTGCTGCTCCGCCAGCCGCCGGGCCTGCGCCGTCAGCCGGCCGCGTTCCTCCTCCGCCAGGCAAGCCGCCAGATAGGCCGCCTCATCGGCAAAACCGGCACCGGTCAGCCGGGCCTTGAAGGCCGCGGCGGCGGCCTCCAGTCGTCCGGCCCGGGCCCGGATCGCCGTTTCCAGTCCCGCCTGCCGCTCATGCAAGCGGCCGAGTTCGAGGTTCGCCTCGTCAAGCCGCCGGCGGGAGACATCGACAGCCGTGGCCGCGACCTCGACGGCCTGGGCCAGGCGGGCCTCCTCGCTGTCAGGATCCCTGTCGCCGAACAGCTCCCCCCGCCGACATCGCAGAGTTTCCTGCTCCCGCTGCAGGACTTCGAGCCGTTGCCGCTGTCCCGCCAGTTCCTCGCCGGTCTTCCGCACCTGCTCGGCCTGGTGCCGGGTCAGGATCTCCAGAGCGGCGATCTCCCGTTCGCGCTCCGCTCGTATCGTCTGCCGCGACAGCCAGCGGTCGCGCCGGGCGGTCAACTCCGCCTCAACCGGCGGCAGGCTGTCGCTCGAGACGAGCTCGACCCCGAACCCGGCGACCTCCCGCCGCAGCCGGTCGAGCGATTGTTCCCGCTGCATCTGGAGCCCCTCGGCTTCCTGCCGGAGTCGATCCAGGGCCTGCTGGGCCGATTCCCGGCGGTGGGCGGCCGCCTGGGTCTCGCGCTCGGCCCGGGCCACCGCCTCCCGGCCCTGGTCCAGCGCTTCGCGCAGCCTTGCCAGTTGCTGCTCCAGGGCCTCGGCGGCCGCCACAATCGCGGCGGCCTGGTCGAGCCGGGCTGCGACCGCCGTCCGTCGCTGCGCCACCTTTTCTTCCAGGTCGGGGTCGCCGGCCTGGAGGGCAAAGGCCGCCCCGGCTTCGTCGATCACCGTTTCCCACCCCTGTATTTTTTCCCCATGTTCGGTACGGCCGGCAGCGACCTGCTCCAGGTCCATGCCCACCCTGGCCTGGTCGACCAGGAGGGCGGAGATCGCCGCGGCCACTCCTGCCAGACCGCCCCTGACGGCGTCGAGCCGCCGGCGGGTGTCGTCCGGCGCCGGGATGTTGCCGGCGGCAAACGGATGCTCGACGGCGCCGCACAGCGGGCAGGCCTCGCCATCCCGCAGTTGATGCCGGGCCTCCTCGAGATCTGCGATCCGGGTGAGCAGGGACAGCTGGGTTTCCAACAGCCCCTGCTCCCTGGTCAGGGCCGCCTGCTCCCCGCTTCTGGTCCGGAGCCGCTCCGTCAGCTCGGCAGTCGCCGCCGCCAGCGCCGCCTCGCGGCCATCGAGCTCCCGGAGGATCCGACGGGATGTGGTCCGGGCCCGGGCTGCATCGCCGATTGCGACGAGACGGCTGTCGTCCGCCTGCAGCGACGCCTGATCCTTCCGCCAGTCGGGGAGTTCCCGGTCCCGGAGCAGGGCGGTTAGCTCCAGCCGGGTCTGCGCCGCCGCGGCCTGATTGCCGCCAAGTCCCTGTTGCAACCCCGCCAGCTGACTGGCCAGCTCCTGCCACAGCCGGACCGCGGCCTCAACCTCGACTTCGGCCCGGGCGATCGCCTCGCGCTTCGCCCCCACCCGGGTCTGGAGGGCGCGCAGCCCCTCGCACCGCTCCCGAATCCCGGCCAGGTGTTCGACCAGCCCCTCATCCCCCCTGGACTCTTCCAACAACCGGCCCAGTTCGGCACAGTCCCTGCGTTTGCCGTCGAGACCCTCGCAATCTTTGCCGTGTTTGGCGCGGAGGGTCGCCAGGGCCTGCTCCAGGGCGGCGACGGCCGCGGCGGCGAGCTGGATCGGCGCCTCCTTTTCCCGGATCTGCAGATCCAGCTCCCGCACCCGGCGGATTACGGGCAGCGCCTGTCGCTGCTCGGCCTCCCGCTCCGCCCGCTGGGCAACGGCCGCCTGCAGCAGCGTCGCCGCCTGCCTGGCCGCCTCCCGCCGTGCCGGCAGCACGAGTTCGCACTCGTCGAGGCTGCGCCGGTCCGTTGTCTGTTCGCCCCGGATCGAGACCAGGCCGGCATGGTCGCCGGCCAGCTCCAAGGCCTGACTCGCCCGCCGCAACCGTTCCAGATCGGGGGCAAAGGCCTCCTGTCGGCCCGCCAGCTCCTGCCGCTGCCGGCGGATCTGCTCCAGCTCCCGCTCCAGCCGAGCGATCCCGTCGAGCCAGGCCAGGGCCGCGGTCAGCGTCCCGATCTGCCCCTCCAGGGACCGATCCTGGTGAAGCTTATGCTCCAGGGCGGCGCCCAGCTGCCGTTCCTCCTCCTCACTCAGCAGCTGCAGACCGGCCTGCTCCGCCTGCAGGGCGTCGAGCTTGCCGCGCTCCTCGGTCCGGCGCTCATGCACCCGGACCGAGATCCGGCTGTAGATCTCGGTGCCGGTGATCTGTTCGAGGATCGGCGCCCGCTCGTCGGCCGCCGCCTGGAGAAAGGCGGCGAAGCCCCCCTGGGCGAGGAGCATCGAGCGGGTGAAGCGGTCGAAATCCATGCCGGTGACCGCCTCGACCCGCCGCCCCACTGCCAGCAGCATCGTCTCGAGGATCGCGCCGGAGACGGCATCGGCGATCTCGTGCCGCGGCGCCTGGAGGTTGCCGTCGACCCGGCCGCGGGCCCGGCGTTGGCTCCAGTGACAGCGATAGCTCCCGCTCTGGGTCTCGAAGGTGACCTCGGCGAAACACTCGCCGGTCTGCCGCGACATGATCTCATTGCCGCCGGCGGTGATCCGGCCGAGTCGGGGGGTGCTGCCGTAAAGGGCGAGGCAGATGGCGTCGAGAACCGTCGTCTTGCCGGCGCCGGTCGGGCCGGTGATGGCGAAGATGCCGTCGGCGGTGAAGGCGGCATGGGTGAAATCGATCTCCCACTCGCCGACCAGCGAGTTGAGGTTCTGCAGCCGTACCCGGAGGATCCGCATCGCCGCCCTCCCTACTCCGCCCGGGGATCGGCGGCGGCCAGCGCCGCGACGATCTCCCGGTAGGACTGCAGCAACTCAGGCCACTGCGAGGCCGGCACCGCATGCTGGGCCAGACAGCGTTCGAAGACCTCGTCCACCTGCAGATCGTCCAGCGATTCCTCATCGTCGCTGCGGCTCAGAGCCCGGTCGATGACCCTCGAGTTCCTGACCCGCAGGATCTCGATCGCCGTCCCGGCGACCTCCTCCTCCAACCGGCGGCGCAGATCGCTGATGATCTCGTCGCCGTCGTAGACGATCTCCACCCAGATCGATTCGGCCGTGGCCGCCAGACGGTCGAGGCCGGCGGCAATCTCGGCCCAGGCCCCGCGCAGGCGTTCAAGCCGCTGGAAGCACGGCACCGGCACCAGCTCGACCGCGAGATGGCAACCGGCCGCCCGCACCAGGCAGAGACTCTTCTGCTGCCCGGCCTCGCCGAAGCCCATCGGCAGCGGCGAGCCGCTGTAGCGCCGGCAGGGAGAGCCGCCGACCTCCTGCGGCACATGAAGATGGCCGAGGGCCAGATAATCGAAGGCGGACGGGAAGAGCGCCGCCGAGAGATGGGCGAGTGAGCCGACATAGAGATCGCGGACCCCGTCGCCCTCGAGAGTCCGGCCGCCGGCGGTGAACAGGTGGCCCATGGCGACGATCGGGATGTCGCCGCCCGCTTGCCGGCGACGGTCTTCGGCCACAGCGGCGACCTCGGCATAGTGGCCGCGGATGCCATCGATCAGCTTCCGATCCTTGTCTTCGAGGCTCTCGCCGGCCTCCGCCGCCCGGATATCCCGGTCCCGCAGGTAAGGGACGGCGCAGACGATCAATTCCGGCGCCCCATCGCGGCCGTTGAGCACCACGACCTCGTCGCCCGGGTGGTCGCCGATTGTGCCGACCACATGGATATCAAGGGCCCGCAGCAGCTGCCGCGGGGCATTGAGAAACGACGGCGAATCATGATTGCCGGCAACCACCACCACGTGGCGGCAGGGGGAGGCAGCGACCCGGCAAAGGAAGCGGTAGTACAGCTCCTGCGCCCGGTTGCTCGGGGTGCTGGTGTCGAAGACGTCGCCGGCCACCAGCAGGACGTCGATCGCCTCCCGCTCGATCAACTCCGCCAGCCAGTGAAGAAAGGCCTCGAATTCAGGATACCGCCGGCGGCCATACAGGGTGCGGCCGATATGCCAGTCGGAGGTGTGGAGGATCTTCATGGTCCGGCCTGCCGCGCGCCGGAAGGCAGGGGGCCGCGGCCACCCTCACCCCCTGCCGGGCCGGCGCCGGTGATCGCCGGGCTAGGCATTGCCGCCCTTGTCCTCGCTCTTCTTGAACATCGCCTCGACATCGGCGAAGAGCGCCTTCTTCTTTTTCGCCATCTCGGCCTGGATCTCGGCCACCTTCTGGTCGATGCTCTTCTTCCCGGCCTGGAACTTCTCGAGCTCCCTGGCCAGGCTGTTGTCCTCCTTCGTCTGGCACGGGATCTTTTCGATCCGGAGGTGGTCGGCGACCGCGAGCATGATGGAGAAAGGATCCTCCAGGGTCTCGATGATCCCGAGTCCGGCTAATCGGCGGCAGATCGAATGGCCCAGTTCGATGGAGATCTGCAGCATCTCGCTGACATCCTCGAGGCGCGGCGGGCTCTGATTGCGGTGCTGGAGGACTCGGATGGCGGCAACAAAGAGATGGGCTTCGGTATAGGCATCCATGGTCTTCAGGTCGTAAGGGTTGAATCCGGAGGATAACGGCCTCCGGGCCGGAACGACGCCAGTGCATCCGAGCGTCGGGGCCTGGTCCGTGGCCATGACCTTTTTCCTTCCTTGTACCCGATTCGGACCATCTTTTCACCCGTCTATCGCCGGCAGCGGAGCCGATCCCGGTCCTCCGCCCCTGGTCCTTCACCGTCAAGAAGGTGCCGATAGTGCCTGATCATCCGGCCGGCGATCGTCCCCGGCCCGGGGATCAGCGGCAGGCGCCGGTAATGGTACCAGGCGGCATCGCTGATCTCCACCCCGTCGACCTCGATCTCGCCGCCGGCATATTCGGCGAGGAAGCCGAGCATCAGCTGGCCCGGGAAGGGCCAGGGCTGACTGCCGAAATAACGGAGCCCGCCGACGCGGATGGCCACCTCCTCGCCGATCTCCCGGTGCACGGCGGTTTCCACCGACTCGCCCGGCTCGACAAAACCGGCCAGGGTGCTGTACATCCCCTCCTGGAAGCGCGGCGACCGCGCCAGCAGCAGATCTTCGCCGCGGGTGACGAGGACGATGACACAGGGCGAAATCCGCGGGTACCACGATAATGAACAGGCCGGACAGACCATCGCCTGTTCGCTGGCGTGGGCGATCGTCGCCTGGCCGCACCGGCCGCAGTAGCGGTGGGTCCTGTGCCAGTGCAGGAGCTGGGCCGCCTTGCCCCAGGCATCGAACTCGGCGTCAGCGACCCGGCCGACGAGGCGGCGCAGCCTCATCCACTCGAACCCTTCGCCGGCCTCGAAATCCGGGTCCAGCTCCACGGCAAAGTCGCTGCTGCCAGGCCCCTTGTCCAACGGCAGGATGGTAGCGGCGTGGGCCTGCAGTTGGAGCCAGTCGCCGGCGGTAAAGGCGGTGATCTCCAGCCGGTCCGCGGGAACCAGCACCTTATCCTCCCGGACGATGAAAAATCGCGCCTCGCCGCTCACTGCCAGCGCTCCCAGTGAACGCGTTCGGGCCGGTAGCGGGTCCGTGCCTCGGGGACGACGGCCGGCCAGCCCAGGGCGATGCCGGCCACCGGCACGATTCGGGGCGGCAGTTGCAACTGGGTGCGCAGGCCGTCGATACGGTCCTGATGGGGATAGACGCCCAGCCAGCAGGAACCGAGACCGAGCGCGGTGGCCGCCAGCAGGATGTTTTCGACAGCGGCGCTGCCGTCCTGCACCAGGTTGGGCTCGAGCCCACCCGGGGCCCGCTCCGGATCGCCGCAGACCACGATCGCCGCCGGGGCGGAGTGCAGCATCTTGGCGTACGGCAGGACCGTGGCGATCGCGTCGAGTCCCGCCCTTTCGGTGATGACGATGAAATGCAGGGGGTCGGCCGCCCGGGCCGATGGCGCCGCCATGCCGGCCTCGAGCAGGTCGTGCAGCATCGCCGCCGGAATGTCCTTGTCCAGGTACTTCCGTACGCTGCGACGGGTGAAGATAAAGTCAAGCCTGGTGTTCATCCTGCGATCCCCCTTGAATTAGAAACATATCGATTCGTTACGGCAACGGCGCTCAGCCCGGTCCGACACGACCGGCAGTGGTACAACCAGCCGCAAACGAGTCAAAAACAAGGTTCATCCGATTATAGCGTACGTCGTGTTGTGAAGGGCATATTTTTTCACTTTGAAGAATTCCATAATGTCTGACATGCAAGTTGCGGACCCCTCATTTTTTACTTCCTGATGAGTTCGACCATCTCCCGCGCCCGGGGGAGGTGGAGTCGTGCGGATTCCAGGCCGGCCTCGTCCTCGCGGATTCCGATACGGACACTACGATCAAATTGGCCCTCTCCATGCCTGCTCGCCACTGCGGCGGCACCCAGAGGACTGACGCACGAATGCACCGTGACTGGGCATGATCCACTGCAACACCTCCACACCCCACCATTGCATTCTATCTTACGTAAAGATAAAATTATCGCAGCAGAAGCCCGCCACCGGAGGGTCGGCACCGCGGCTACCACCAAATAGCTGCGAAATAATATTTATCCAGTACAATAGCTATCGATCTTGCCGGCAACCGCGATTCTTTTGTAGTGTCGTGGATGATACTGAATAATGGCCGGCTGTGCCAGGCAGGCGACCGAGACAGTACCCCCTTGCCCGGAATGAGAGGGGACAGGGAAGGGTGTGATGGCTGAGACAGATGGCGGAACCACATACCTTCCGCCACATCGAAAAACACTTTTTCTAATACATATTTTGGACAGGAATGTCATGAACCCTATTTGTATAGTCGACGATCAACCCTTTATCTGTTCCACGGTAGCAGGCATCCTGAAGGACGAGGGATATGAGGCCATCGTCTTTCAAGATGCCGAAAGCTTCTGGCAAAAGCTCGATACGATCGAGCCCTCGCTCGTTATGCTGGATATCTGGCTCCCGGGAATAGACGGGTTGCAGCTTCTTAAACGTCTGCACAGCCGATTTCCGGCACTCCCCATCATCATGATGAGCGGACATGCCGGCATCGATACCGCAGTGGCCGCCATCAAGGCCGGCGCCTACGATTTCATGGAAAAACCGCTGCATCTCGAGGTCCTGCTCGACAAGGTCAAATCCGCCCTCGAGCATAAACCTGCCGGAAGCAGTGCTACCCTGCCTTCGGATACACGACTTGAAATCGCCAGCGCCGATCTGTTGATGCCCCCAGGGATGGTGGAACTGGTCGATTCCTCCGAACCCCAGCGTACCCTCAGGGAAAATGTCGTCCTGAACGGAGTGGGGCTCCTGAGCGGCCGGAAAACCGGCATCATCCTCAGCCCGTTGGGCATCGACGAGGGAATCGTCTTTCAAACTCTCGATGGCCAGATAATCCCCGGACATATCACCTCCGTCGGAAATTTTTCCCAGACGGTATCCTCCAAGACCTTCTCCGCCAACTCCACCACCCTCGACAACGGCAGGCAACAGGTGCGTACCGTTGAACACCTGATGGCGGTCTTTGCCATGTACGGCATAACCAACGTGCTCATCAAGGTCGATGACGAGGTGCCGAATATCGACGGTTCCGCCAAGGATTTCTGCGACCTGATCGAACAGGCCGGGATAGAGGTACAGCCGGCCTCCACCAAAGTCGCCGTCATCCGCCGGAAACTCGGGGTGGGCATCGAGAAGAAGCATGAAAAGCATCTCTATGCGGAGCCTTTCGATGGGTTCGAGATATCGATGCGAGTCGACTATCCTCCGCCAATAGGGGAGCAGATCCTCACGTTCAACCCGGCGACCGAAACTTTTGCAGAGGAGATCGCCCCGGCCCGATCGTTCAACACCTTTGAGAACATCGAAATAGCCCAGAGACTGGGAAAGGTCGGTGGCGGCTATCTCCACTCCCATATCATCATGCACGAAGGCAAGGTCATCAATACCGAACTCCGTTTTCCAGACGAATTCGTGCGCCACAAGATACTGGACATGATCGGGGACCTGTACCTCCTCGGTTATGCCATACGAGGACGCATTTCCGCCAACATGACCTCCCACGGTTACAATCAGGCCCTGGTGGAACGCCTGTACCGGGCTCTCCAGAGCAGTTCCAGTTGAAGGCCGAAACTCGTCGACAACCCGTCCGAGCCGATGAGCCGGCTCGCCCCGGCGTTGTCAAAGCCAATCCGCATCTCGACTATTATACTCTATGGAAATTGAATTAAGCTTCGATACATCCGGAATCAACTGGGATATAATTGCGTCAACCCTCAAGAATGTCGGCATGGCGCATTACCCGCCCGAGCTCCATAAACGCGCCTTCGAGGCAAGCCACACTACCGTGTTCGCCTGGCACAACGGCCAATTGATAGGGTTCGGCAGAGCCATATCCGATGGTGTTTATCAGGCTGCTGTTTATGATGTTGCGGTGAGCCCTGAACATCAGGGCAGAGGGGTCGGGTCGGCTATCATAAAAACCATTCAAACCAGGCTATCGCACTGCAATTTGATACTGTATGCCTCCCCGGGCAAGGAAGGATTTTATACAACGCTTGATTTCCGTAAAATGAAAACAGGCATGGCGCACTTCAAAAACAGGGATGCTATGGCCGCAAAAGGTTTCACCGAATAATCGATTTGATTTTAGGGGCCGTTACGAAATAACCGTTACATTTTTCACCATTTCGTTACGGCCCATTATGCCGGAAAGGTATTTCTGTGTAACGGTTATTGTTTGACGACGGCTTAGGAAAAATGTCCTGCATTGGGTATCGGCCTTCTCCTGCAACATCCCAGAAACCGCAGGAATCTATCGATTCAACGGTTGTTTTTACCAAGTGATTTTACAGTTATTTAGAGATAGGAATCAAAGCTTGCAATCGTTGCTATAAATCAACTCTCACCCCCTCGATCCAAGCAAGGAAGTTAATCTGCTGTACCGGATTTTTGCAAAGGATATGGTTGCATACAACCTGTCATAAAAAATATTTGGAAACCACACAAACACATGGATATCCTCCTGAATGAAATCGAGATCAGGGTACTTGGCAGTCTGATGGAAAAGGAACTGGCCACTCCTGAATACTACCCCCTGTCGCTGAATGCCCTCACGAACGCCTGCAATCAGAAATCGAACCGATCTCCGGTTCTTTCCTTGAACGACAGCGATATAATTGCGGCCTTGCAGTCACTGAAGGAAAAACAGATTGTCTGCCAGAGCGACGCCAGCCGCGTCCCCAAATACTGGCACAACTTTGTCAAAACCTCCAACCTGATCAGGCGCGAAGCGGCCCTGTTGTGTCTGTTGCTGCTCCGCGGCCCTCAAACCGCTGGAGAACTGCGAGCGCGCACCGAAAGGCTGTGTTCCTTCGAAAACCTGGAGGAGGTTGTCCAGGCCCTTGACAGCCTCTCGGAAATCGGCCTGGTGCTCAAACTGCCGCGACAACCAGGCCAGAAAGAACAGCGTTATGCCCACCTGCTGGCGGGTGAACCTGAAAACCTCGAACAACGCGGCGGCGGCAGGGATCAGGGCCTGAGTGCGGCAGAGACGTATCATGATCGCATAACCGAACTCGAAAATTCAGTGGCATATTTAAAAGAACAACTCGAAATGCTGAAAAATGAGCTCCTGGCTTTGAAGCAATGAAAATATTCGTAATTCTCACCCGATAAACGTCGACACAACCAGAGGAGATACATCATGGAAGCCACTGTTCAACTCCTGAAAAAAGTCACGCTTTCGCTATCGACGGCAATTGAGCCCGGGAAATGTGATACGAGTGGCTCTCCGGTATCTTTGGCGTTTATCTATGGGGTCGCCAGTGACGGACTCTGTCCGTTTGAAATCGCACTCCATGATAAACATGAAGGAGAGAAACTGACGGTCAGCGTCAAGGCCGCCGATGCCCATGCGTATTTCGGCCACCTTTTCCACCCCCTGTGTCAAATACTCGGGGGGCGGCTTCGCGATGACACGATTGAGTTGGAAATCGAAATTACCGGTGTGACCGACGCAGATAACCGGGAGGTGGTGCAGGCCGTAGCCAGGGCCTTGGCCCATGGGGGTTGCGGGACTTCCTGTGGATGCGGTTGCGGTTGTTGATCAGCGTAGGCAGAATGGCGGGATGGCCATAATACCGCTTTATTACCCACAAAAATGTCAGATAGCCCGAATAAGTGATTTTTCACGACCGGGAATGCCAATTTTTCACTCAATGTTTTCCAGATATTTCTGCGATCACCATGAACAGACGACAGATGAATTTTGAAGAAAGTGCGGCGCTGTTGACTCGTTACGGCATTGTGGCAGATGGCCGTCAGGTGTACTCCATAGCCGAAGCGGAAGGTGCGGCCGAGGAGATGGGATATCCGGTTGCGGTGAAGCCCGTTTCAGAGAAGATCATCCATAAATCGGATGAAGGGACGGTGTTTTTGAACATTCACGACAAATCACAGCTGAAAAACGCATGCCTCGCCATTGAAGAAAAAATCGACGGTTTTTCCAGAGAAACCAAAGAAGGGCTTCTCGTTCAGAGGATGGCGGAACAAGGGTTCGAACTGCTCATCGGCGCTAAACGGGACCCCGGCTTCGGCCCGGTAACCATGATCGGCATCGGGGGAATATTTGTCGAGCTCTATTCCGATGCCGCCATGGGCATCGGGATCCTCACCCGGCAGGACGTGGAACGCATGCTGACGACCACCCGGGTCGGCAGGATCCTTGGCGGATTCAGGGGACAACGCTACGACCGGGACAGAATCATCGATCTGACCGTCAACATTTCCAGACTCATGGCGGAGAATCCGGATATCTGCGAACTCGATCTGAACCCCGTCATCGTGTACGAGGAAGGCTGTGCGATTGTTGATGCCAGGCTCATCCGTGATGGGAACATCGTCAAACCGATGGCGGAGGATATCAGGCCGTGGAAACAGCAAAGCATCGATGCCATCTTCAACGCCGAATCGGTTGCGGTGATCGGTGCATCCCGTCCGGGCACCCAGGGCGGTGTCATCTTGAAAAATTGCATGAAGATCAGGAATCTCTATCCGATTCACCCGAAACTGACGAAGATTCACGGCCTGCCCTGCTACCCCTCCCTGAAGGATCTCCCTCAAATTCCTGAAGTTGCCGTTTTTGCAGTAAGTTCCGAAAAGACAGTGAGCATCTTCGAGGAGTTCTGCCAATTGGGAGGAAAAGGCGCCATCATCTTCAGCGATGGATTTGCCGAAATGGGCCGGAACGATCTCGAGCAGCAACTGGTCGAGATCAGTGAAAGATATAAGGTCGCCTTTATCGGTCCAAACTGCATGGGCGTCATCGACAACTTCACCGGCCTCAACACCAATTACATCCCTGAACAACGATCGGTGCCGGTGCCGCAGTCCAATTGCGTCGGTGTTATTTCCCAGAGCGGAGGCATCGGCCTCGAACTGCTGGAGATGTTCAGCGCCGACAGGCAGAACCTGGGGAAGTGGGTTTCCATCGGCAACGCCGCCAGCGCCGGAGTCCCCGAAATTCTGGCACACATGGGAGCTGATCCGAAAATCAAAATCGTCGCCATCTATCTGGAAGGGGTCGCCGACGGTCTGAAACTGATGCAGATCGGCCGGGAAGTCGCGAACAAGAAACCGGTCCTGATCATCAAAGGCGGCACCGGCGGCGGGGCCGAGGCAGCGCTCTCCCACACGGCCTCCCTGGCCGGCAGTCACGAGGCCTTCAAGGCCTGCTGTGAGCAGGCCGGCTTTTACCTGGTCGATGAGCTCACCGAAGACCCCAAGATCCTGGTCAATGTGCTGTCCATCCTGACAAGCCAGCCGCAGACGTCCAACAACCGGGTCGCCGTGGTCAGTGTCGGTGGCGGAGCCGGCATCCTCCTTGCCGATCAGGTCACTGAAGAAGGAATGGTGCTTGCGGAATTCGCCCCCGGGACCAGAAGCCGGATGAAGGCCTTGATCGAGAAAAATCTTAAACCGGAACAGCAGAGTCTCAGCGAAACGATCTTGAAAAATGTGGGCAACAACCCCATTGACCTCTTCGGCAACTGCGACGATGACCGACTGTTGGAATCGATCAGGATTATCGATCAGGATCCCAATACGGACGTGATTGTGGCAGCCATCTACCTCCAGGTGCCGCTGTTGTCGGAATACCTGCCTGAACGACTGGTGGAACTGAAAGAGGAGCTGACGAAACCGCTCATCATCTCCCCGCGAGGTTTTTCAGCATATGTCGACCGGTGCAGGACCTATATGGCCGGCAAAAAACTCCACACCTATACTGTTCCCATGATGAAGCCGTTGAGCATCGCCATTGAGATCTGGAAGCATTACGGACATTCGTTCCTTCAATGAGCGATCATTTTCGGCGTTGCACACTCCGCCGGCAACCGGAAGGAGGCTGCCAAGACCGACAGCCGGACCGATGCGGCACCGCTTCAGCGGCGAAGGTCGCTACCGTTTGGCCAGCAACGCCCAAAGGCCGGCAGCGGTAAGCAGGGATCCTCCGCTCAGGTTGAAGCGACGCTGCACCCGTGAGGAAGACATGATCCTGCGGGCGGTGGTTGCGAACAGCGAGTAGCACGCGGCATTGATCATCGCCAGCGTGACGAAGGTGACCGACAAAATCAGCAGCTGGCGCGCGGCGTCGGCCCTGGGAGTGACGAATTGCGGCAGAAAGGCGACGAAGAACATGATCCCCTTGGGATTCAAGGCGGTGACCAGATAGGTGTTGACGAAAAGCGCCCAGCGTGAGACCGGCACGGTTCGCGAGCTGACAACGACCGGGGAACCCCCGGCACGGAGAAGTCTGATCCCCAGCCAGAGCAGGTACAGGCCGCCGACCCATTTGATCACCGTGAACCACAAGGCCGATGCCGCCAGCAGGGTGCCGAGCCCGAAGATCGAGAGCATCAATGCCGTGGAGTCGCCAAGCGCCACCGCTGCCACGAGAGGTATATTCGCTCGTCGGCCATGGGCCACCGAGTAGCTGACCACGGTGAGAATGGTGGGGCCGGGAATCACCAGGAGGATGACGGAGGCGGCGACGAAGGCGAGCCACAGTTCAATGGACATCGGTTCTCTCTTTCAGACAAGGCTTCAAGTGGTGTTTGGGGAGGAGTGAAAAGTGCTCCGGTTCCGATCCCGTTCGCCAGGCATTCAAACGGCCCGGATGCTGCCGGCTGGGGAAACAGCATGATCGCTTGAACAGCAACGATCGGCAGTGCCTGCATCGCCATCGTGACGTTCGATCCCGGGTTGTATAATCGGGGGATGTCATTATCTTCTGGGGGAGTAATGTGCAGGACCGCCCCGGCCAACGTTTATTGAACGAGCGAATTGATATCACAATGAATGCATCGAAAAGAACCTCACTCCTCTGTCCCAATTGCCGAACGTTGGTCAGCCGCTCCGCACCCGTCTGTCCATCCTGCGGCATGAAAAATCCCGGTTCGATCTGGAAGGATAACATATTTACCCGGGGTGCCGGGGGCGAAAATGGAATTCTGCGGACGATTCTCATCGCCAATATTGCCATGTTCGTGCTGTCGGTGGTGATCGACCTGCGCCCCGCGGCCCTGTCCGGCAGCCCGTTCAATTTTCTCTCGCCCAGCAGCGAGAGCCTGCTGGTGCTCGGTTCCACCGGGACGATACCGCTGCTGCAACTCAATCGCTGGTGGACCCTGATTTCGGCCAGTTACCTGCATGGCAGTCTGTTGCATATCGTCTTCAACATGATCGCCCTGCACCAGCTCGGCCCCCTGATCATCCGGGAATACGGCAGGGACCGGATGCTCGCCATCTACACCCTGAGCGGGATCGGCGGCTATCTGATTTCGGCCCTGTTCGGCGTGCGCTTCACCATCGGCGCCTCGGCGGCGGTCTGCGGGTTGATCGGGGCGGCGCTGTATTACGGCAAAAGCCGGGGCGGCGCCTACGGCGATGCGGTCTACAGCCAGATCGGCGGCTGGGCCCTGGGGATCTTCATCTTTGGCTTCATGGTTCCCGGGATCAATAACTTCGGTCATGCGGGCGGCATGCTGACCGGCGCGCTGGCAGGCTACCTGCTCGGCTATCGGGACCGGTCCCGGGACAACTTCGGGCACAAGGTGTTGAGCATGGCCTGCGTCGTCGGCACCGTCATCGTGCTGATCTGGTCGGTCATCAACGGTATATTTTTTCTGCTCGCCTGAAGGTTTTTCTCTGCTCCGACAACGGCAATTCGCAAACTCCGGCAAGGGTCGCCAGCGTCATTCACCCGTGGCCCATCGGTTCTCATGCCGGTGTGATCAGCCCCGCCGGGGGAACGGCACGGCGGGACATTTCCGGACATTCACTCGTGCCGCAGGGCATCGATCGGGTTGAGGCCGGCGGCCCGGCGCGCCGGGAAGTAGCCGAAGATCACGCCGATGACGGCGGAGAACAGGAAGGACAGCAGATTGATGCCGGGGTCGAACAGGTAGGGCACGTTCATCAGCCCGGCGAGCAGAATCGAGGCCACGGTGGCCAGGGCGATGCCGATCAGCCCGCCGAGGCTCGACAGGACCACCGCCTCGATCAGGAACTGCAGCAGCACCTCCCGTTCCAGGGCGCCGATGGCCAGGCGGATGCCGATCTCGCGGGTGCGCTCGGTGACCGACACCAGCATGATGTTCATGATACCGATACCGCCGACCAGCAGGCTCACCGCCGCCACCGCGGCGAGCAGCATGGTGAGGATCTTGGTGGTGCTGGTCAGGGTCTCGGCAATCTGCCGGGTGTCCATCACCCGGAAGTCGTCGTCCTCGTTTTCACCGATCTTGCGCCGCTCGCGCATCAGGTCGAGGAGCTGCTCCTTGACCGCGTCGATCGAGACACCATCCCTCACCGAGATCGTCAGCCGGTTGATATCCTGACTGCCGCTGAGCCGCCGCTGCACGGTGCGCAGCGGCATCACCACGGTGTCGTCCTGGTCGGATCCCATCGACGACTGGCCCTTGGCCTTCAGCAGGCCGATCACCTCGCAGGCGAACTGCTTGATGCGGATCTCGCTGCCGACCGGGTTCTGCCGGCCGAACAGCTTGTCGCGCACGGTGTCGCCGATCACGCACACCGCCTTGCCCGCCCGTTCCTCGGTCTCGGTAAAACTGCGGCCGGTGGCGATCTGCCAGTTCCCGGCCTCGAAATAGTCGTTCGAGCTGCCGGTAACCGAGGTCGACCAGTTGTTGGCCTGGTACACCGCAGTCGCCGCCTTGGTCACGAGCGGCGCCACCAGCCTGGCGCCGGGTATCTGGTTGCGGACCGCCTCGACGTCGGCGCTCTTGAAGGGCGCCCCGGGTTCGGCGCCGGGACCGAAGCGCTGCCCCGGCATCACCATCAGCAGGTTGCTGCCCATGCTGGAGATCTGGTCGGACACGGAGCGGGTGGCGCCGTTGCCCAGGGTCACCATGGTGATGACGGCGGCCACCCCGATGACGATGCCGAGGATCGTCAGGAAAGACCGCATCAGGTTGCGCCGGATCGCCCGCAGGGCCAGCAGCAGCGTATTCCACAGCATCAGCCGGCCTCCCCCTGGCGGCAGTCGGTTTCCACCCGGCCGTCGACGAAGCGGATGACGCGGTTGGCGTAGGCCGCCATGTCGGGCTCGTGGGTGACCATCAGCACGGTGATCCCCTGTTCACGGTTGAAATTGCCGACCAGGTCCATGATTTCCCGACTGGTGGCGCTATCGAGGTTGCCGGTCGGTTCATCGGCCAGCAGCACGGCCGGCCGGGTGACGATGGCCCGGGCGATGGCTACCCGCTGCTGCTGCCCGCCGGACAGCTCGGCCGGGGTATGGTGCTCCCAGCCCTGCAGGCCGACCTGTTCCAGGGCCCGGCGGGCCGCGGCATGGCGAATGGCGGCGGGTTCGCCGCGGTAGATCAGCGGCAGCTCGATGTTTTCGAGCGCGGTGGTGCGCGCCAGGAGGTTGAAGCCCTGGAAGACGAAACCGAGGAAATTGCGCCGCAGCAGCGCCCTCTCATTGCGCGACAAGCGTTCAACATGAACGCCCTGGAACTGGTAACTGCCGCTGGTCGGGGTGTCGAGACAGCCGAGGATGTTCATCGTCGTCGACTTGCCGGAGCCGCTCGGCCCCATGACGGCGACAAAATCACCGGCCTCAACGGCAAGCTCGATCCCCTTCAGGGCCTGGAAGGCAGCCTGGCCGATCCCGTAGGTCTTGGTGATGCCGGTCAGCCGGATGAGGGCCGCATCGCTCATGGCTGCACGCCCGAGGCCTCGGTGATCACCAGCATCCCGGCCTTGAGGTCTCCGGCGGTGATCTCGGTCAGGCGGCCATTGGTGGCCCCGGTCGTGACCTCCACCGCTGCCGGTTGGCCGTCCTGCAGCACCCAGACGCGCGGCACGCCGCTGGTGGCCTTGCTCTGGACCTTGGCCGCCTGGCGCGGCGGCCGCGGCCTCAGGGCGCTCATCACGCTGCCGCCGGATTTTTTCTGTTTGCCGGCGGTCGTCGCCGGCGGACTGAAGCGCAGCGCCGCGTTCGGTACCAGCAGGGCATTATCCCGGGTCAGGGTGGTGATCTCGGCGGTGCCGGTCATGCCCGGCCGCAGGCTGAGATCGTCGTTTCCCACCTCGAGCACGGTGAGGTAGGAAATGACCCCGTCCTCTTCCTGCGAGCCAAAGCCGACCCGGGTGATGACGGCGGCGTACTCGCGGCCGGGCCAGGCGTCAACTCCGAACACCGCCTTCTGTCCCGCCTTGACCTGGCCGACGTCGGCCTCGTCGACATCGACCTGGAGTTCCATCTTGGTCAGATCCTCGGCCAGTTGAAACAAAACCGGCGCCTGGAAGGAGGCGGCCACGGTCTGGCCGGGGTCCACCTGCCGCGACAGCACCACACCGTTGATCGGCGAGCGGATGCTGGCCTTGGCCAGATTGGTTTCGTCCGACTGCAGGTTGGCGCGCGCCTCGGTGACACTGGCATGGGCACTGGCCTCGTTGGCCTGAGCCCTCTTGAAGACGGCTTCGGCCGTATCCATTTCACTCTGTGACGGGACCTTGCCGCCTGACAACTGCGATACCTGGCGGTAGCGCGACAGCAAGGCGCCCGCCTCCGCCACCGTGGCCTGGGCCTGCAGCACCTGGGCCTCGGCCGCGGCGAGCGAGGCCCGCGATTTCGCCACCGCGTCCTGCAACTGCGACAGATCCAGCTGCGCCAGGACCTGGCCCTCCTTGACCGCATCGTTGTCGTCGACCAGTACCTTGGCGATGATGCCGGAGAGTTCGCTGCCCACATCCACCGTATTGGTCGGCTGCAGATTGCCGGTGGCCGAGACCTTGACAATCAGCGTGCCGACCTCGACCGGGGCTGTGGTGTACCGCAGCGCCGCCGCCTCGTCGCCGGCCCGCAAAAAGAGCCAGGCCGCGCCGATACCAATGATCAGCGCTCCCCCCAGCCACAACCAGCGGCGCGACGAACGCCTGGCGGAGGTGGCGCCGATCAATTGCTGCAGGGTTTTTTCCTGGTTTGCCGATGGGGTTGTAGTGTCGTTCATGGAGTATCCTTGCCGGCCTGGCGGCTCTCGCCCTGCGGCGTCCAGCCGCCGCCCAGCGCCTTGTATAAACGGATAAGAGCCAGCAGACCGTCGGTGCGGGTGCCGGCAAGACTGTCCTCGACGGTCAGCACGGAGCGTTCGGTATCGAGTACCGCCTGGAAATCGATCAACCCGGCACTGTACTGCTGCCGCGCCAGCTCTGCCGCAGTGCGCGCCGCCGCAACGGCACCGGCCAGGGCATCGCCGCGCTCACGGTTGCGCTTGAGGGCGACGAGGGCGTTTTCGACGTCCTCCAGGGCGCCGAGCACCGCCTGTTCATAGGCTACCTGGGCCTGCTCGCGCACCGCGTCCTGGATCTCGACCTGCTGCCGCAGCCGCCCGGCATTGAAGACCGGAGCGGTGATACCGGCCAGCAGCGATGTCGCGGCAGCGCCGCTGGTGCCGCGGTCTTTCGCCGCCCGCCCCCCCAGGCCGCTCGAGCTCGACCGGT
>JROS01000005.1 GCA_000769715.1 Desulfobulbus sp. Tol-SR | reverse complement strand
CCGGGGGTCAGGATGGCTCCCTGCGCGCCGATGCCTCGATCACCAGCATCCGCTGCCACCGGCCGTGGCGATAGCGGCCGGCCGCCAGCAGGAAGAGGACGAAGACGAAGAGCAGGACGCACAGCCAGGCGCCGATGATGCCCATGCCGAACGCCGCGATTCCCACCGCCACCGGCAGGATCAGGCAGAGCACCGAGGCGAGGCCGATGCTGACCATGATGAAGCGGGTGTCGCCGGCCCCCTTGAGTACCCCGCTGAACACCATGTACAGGGCGTCGAAGAAGAGATAGGCGGAGACGATGCGGAGAATGGGCACCGCCATGGCGAGCACCGCCCCGGCGGCGGCGGGATTGCGGGCCGCGGCGAGGAAGGGGGCGAGGATGGCCTGGGGAAAGAGGATGAACAGCAGGTCGACGATGGCGATATAGACCAGCAGCAGATGGATGCCGCTCCACACCGCCGCCCGGGCCTGCTGCGGCTGCCTGGCGCCCAGGGCCTGGCCGACGAGGACGCTGACGCCCTGGGAGACGCCCATCGACGGCATGAAGGCCAGGGCGTTGATCGACAGGACGATGTTGGTCGCCGCCAGCTCGATGGTGCCGATCCGGCCGACCAGGAGGATGAACATGGTGAAGGCGAATATGTCGATGCTGAACTGCAGCGAACCGGGGACGCCGTAGCGCATCAGGCGGAGGAAGATCTCGGCGCTGAAGGCGCGGTGGCTGAGAACGGCGAAACGGCGGTCGTGATCGCGGGTGAAGATCAAAAGGCTCAGCAGCAGGAAACTGACCGCCCAGGCGCAGACCGTGGCGACCGCCGCTCCGGCGATCCCCATCTCCGGCAGACCCCAGCGGCCGAAGATCAGGGCGTAGTCGAGCGGGATGTTGACGATCATGCCGAGCAGGGTGCTGAGCATCACCGGCCGGGTCATCCCCCGGCCGGCGAAGAAGGTCGACAGCGTGGCGACGGCGACATGGAGGACGGCGCCGCGGCAGAGGATATCGAAATAGATCCGCTCCAGGGCCTGGACCTCCGGGCTGTGGCCGGCGAGGCGGAACAGCGGCCCGCCGGCGACCAGGGAAAGGAGCCAGAAGATCAGGCCGGAGAACAGGGTGAAATAGATCCCCTGCCACAGCACCCGGCCGATCTGGCGATGGGCGCCGCTGCCGCTGTACTGGGCGATGAACACCCCGGCGTAGCTGCCGACCCCGCCGAAGAAGGCCATGAACAGGAAGGCGGTGATGCCGGCCGGCGCGGCGGCGGAGATCGCCTCGAGGTTGTAGTTGGCGAGAAAGGCGCGGTCGGTGAATTCCATTACCGTGGTCGCCGACATGCTCGCCACCAGCGGCAGGCAGACCCGGATGACGTCATGGTAGCGGCTGCGACGGCGCCAATGGCTGATCAGTTGGAGCATGCGGGCGGTATGGTCTCGGCAGGAGTTGCGGTCGGGCTGGGTGGAGGTTCGGAATGTCCTCTTACCCGAAGACCGGACAATTTGGTAGCACGTATTAGCGCCATCGGTCGGCGACGGCGTGGGAGCGGCAAGCCGCGACAATGGAGGTGAGGTGGCGATGGATGACCGGCTGCAATTTACCCTTTCCTCGTTCGGATTCAAATACGGTCCGCCGCTTACGGCGAGCCATCTGTGGGACGTCCGTTTTCTCCCCAACCCCTATTGGGTCGAGGAGATGCGGGATCTGACCGGCCTTGATCCCCGGGTTGCCGCCTATGTCCTCGATAATCCCGCCGGCCGCCGCTTTCTTCATCTGGCCCGGCCCTTCCTGGCCTTTCTCGTGGAGCAGAACCTGGCCGCCGGCAGGCCGGAGATGTGGCTGGCGATCGGCTGCACCGGCGGTCAGCACCGGTCGGTGGCGGTGGTCGAGGCCCTGGGGCAGGGATTGCTCGACCTGCCGGTCGACCTGGTGGTCCGCCACCGCGACTGCCCCGGGACGGCGGCCGCTGAGCCGGCTCCGGGGTGGTAACCGCCGCCGGGGCGTCGCTCCTCAGCGGGAGGCCGGGGGAATCGACCGCCAGCGCAGCACCCGGTTCCGGCCCTGCTGCTTGGCGTGGTACAGGGCCCGGTCAGCCCGTTCGATCAGGCCATCCAGGGATTCGCCGTCAAGATGCTGGGCGACTCCGATCGAGATGGTGATGGGAAAGGAGATCGCTGGACTGAGGCCGGCCTGGAGGCTGGTGCGGATGCGTTCGGCAAAGAGCGTGGCGGCCTGTTCGTCGGTATCGGGCAACAGGATGACGAATTCCTCCCCGCCCCACCGGGCCGGGGTATCATAGGGGCGGCAGCAGGCCCGCAGGTGGGTGGCGGTGGCCTTCAGCACCTGATCGCCGACCTGGTGGCCGCGGGTATCGTTGATGACCTTGAAGTGATCGAGATCGGCGAAGATCAGCGACAGGGCGGAATTCCTCCTGCTGGCGCGGGCCAGTTCGTCGGCAAAGACATGGGTGAAATTGCGGCGGTTGCTGAGGCCGGTCAGGGGATGGTGGGGCGGCTTCGGCTGCCTGTGCTCCATCAGGGGCGTTGACCGGAGCCGCCTTTACCCT